>DAOUFR010000085.1:0-49190 GCA_034429715.1 Dehalococcoidia bacterium | reverse complement strand
AATCAAACTCACGTTTCCCTGTTTCAGCAGCACCGTCTCGCCATCCGGTGCCACAAGCACTGCGCCAAAGGGTGGGTGACCGGTTTCCACTGCTTCTTTGGAGACCTCATTGGCCGTTCTCAGATGTTTGAGGACCTGCTCATGATTGAGGGAGAACCCCTCCAGGTCCGAAGAGAGTTTCTGGTCCCCGGATCCGTTCCCAACGCAGGCGCCCAGGGGCAAAAGCAGGAATGCGAGCAAAACTGTCATTGCGATATTCTTCATTTCAATTCTCTCCTCTCGGTTATTATTTCATGGGAGCTCTGGATACCCTTGACGTTCAAGTGGTGGCAACACGGGAAAAGATGAAAATCCGAACTGCAGTGCCTTTGGAATGTACTACCATTGAACAAACATCGGCATGACCACGTGGTCGTAGTTGTCCACGCCAACAGGGCGGATAACACCTGGATTGGAGGGGGTGGTGACCTCCAGCGATACCTGCGCCTGCTTGACCACTGATAATACGTCCGCCAGGTACCGGGCGTTGAAGGCTATCTTGGCCGCCTCGCCATCCACCAGCGCGTCGATCTCACCCACGTTGTCACCGATCTCATCGGCGCGCGCCGAGATGGTTATCTTGCCCGCCTCCACTGTTGCGCCGGGCGTAACTATGACCCTGGCTATGCCGCTGCCATCGCGTGCGAATATGGCCGCCATTTTAATAGCGCGCAGAAACTCGGCGACGTCGATGCGCGCCTTGGTGCCATAGGTCTGGGGTATCAGCTGTGAGTAATTGGGGAAGGTTCCCTGTATCAGCTGTGAGACCATCTCAATGCCCTTGAGCTTGAAGAGCACCTGGCTTTTCTGCGCATTGAGCGTAATTTCTATCTCCTGGTCATCGGCGCCCATCAGGCGGTTAAGCTCGTGATAGGCCTTGGCCGGTATGATCATAGCAACCTTCTCTTTAACCGGCTCGGCCAGGGCGGTACGGTGCACGGCCAGCCTGAATCCGTCGGCGGCAGCCATGGTCAGCTTGTTGCCCTCGAACTCCGTCTGCACACCGGTGAGCACGGGGCGCGACTCTTCTGTGGCGGCGGCGAATGCCACCTGGCTGATGGCCTGCTTGAGGTCCTCGGCCTTGACCTTCGTGCTGAAGCCGTCGCCCACCTGGGGGATCGGAGGGAAATCGGCAGCATCCAGCCCGTTGATCCTGGCCTCGTAACGGCCGCTCTTGAGCTCAAGTGTATGATGCTTGAGGTTAAGGTTGATGACATCGCTGGGTAGCGAAGCTACGAACTCGGTCAATACGCGTGCAGGAATGGTGATGGAACCCTCGTTCTCTATCTTTGCCCCGATCCAGCAGCTGATGGCTATCTCCAGATTGGTGGCCGCCAGCTTGAGCTGCTTTTCATCGGTGGATATAAGTACATTCTGGGTAATGGGCAGAGTCGTCCTTGATGCTACCGCCCTGCCTATGATGCCGAGGCCTTTATTCAGATTTTCCTGCAGACACGACAGCTTCATAGAATTCCCCCCGTAATCAATTTGACCTCAGTATACATTTCCCATTTTTCTAAGTCAATGGTAAAAATAATATATACTGTGTTCCAGACATTGTAAACAACGATATATAGTGGTATAAATACTTTCGATTTCTCGCCTGGCAAGGAGGTCAGTATGTATCCGCTACAGGGATTGAAGGTACTTGATTTTTCACATGCAGGTGACGGCCCGACCTGCGGCTTGATGCTGGCGCAGGCAGGGGCGGACGTGATTAAGATAGAATCTCCCCAGGGTGATCCTTTCCGACATGGCCCGACTTCCATAGCCTTTTATAACATAAACCGCAACAAGCGCAGCCTTGCGCTCAACCTGCAAACACCCGAAGGCAGGAAGATAGCACACAGGCTTGCCTCCCAGGCAGATATAATAATCGAGAGCTTCACGCCGGGTGTGGCGGACAGGCTGGGCATTGGCTACAGCGAGATCAACAAGATCAATCCCCGCGTCATCTACTGCTCGGTCTCCGGATTCGGCCGGACCGGACCTTACAGGCAAAAGCCGGCCTACGACCCTGTGGTGCACGCCATGTCCGGCCTGATGTCTATCACAGGAGAAGCAGACGGGCCGCCGATACGTATACCCTCCAATATTATCGGCCTCCCCACTGCATTTCTGGCCGCCTACGGCGTGCTGCTGGCCATTTTATCGAGGGAGAAAACCGGTAAGGGTCAATTGATAGACGCCGCCTTTTTCGACACCGCTGTTTATTTCATGTCGTCCTTTATCGCAGGCTACGCATTGACGGGCGATGTAATGTCAAGGATGGGAACTGCTAATCCTGCCTTCGCTCCCTACCAGTGTTTCCAGTCGGCGGACAGATATGTTTTCATCGGCGTCACCAACGACAAGTTCTGGCAGGCCTTCTGCCGCGCGCTGGACCTGGACGACCTGGCACGGCGTCCGGAATATTCAAGCGCGCAAAGCAGGCTGGAGCACCGTGATGAGCTGGCAGCAAAGATCGCCACAGCCCTTCGCAAATTGCCCTCGGGTGAAATATTACAGAAGCTTGAGGAAGCCGGTGTCCCCTGCGCGCCCGTACGCGAAGTGCCGGAAGTGCTTGACGATCCGCAGGTGACTGCCAGGCACATTTTTTTCGACATGGATTACCCGGGCGTCGGCAAAGTAAAGCTTGCCAATCTGCCAGCCTGGCCCTCGGACATCGAGCGAATAGAGGCCGTCAGGGCTCCGCTGCTCGGCGAACACACCGTTGAGATACTCGAGGAGCTCGGATATGACAGGGCCGGGATTGACGCACTTGCGCAGAAGGGGGTAATCTTAAAGAACTAATATCATGGATATCATACCGGCTATCGACCTCAAAGGCGGAAAATGCGTGCGTCTCTACCAGGGCGATTACAGCAAGGAGACGGTGTTCTCGGTCGACCCCGTAGCCACGGCGCTCAGATGGCAGGAGCAGGGCGCCAGCAGGCTGCACCTGGTTGACCTGGACGGCGCTGCCGCCGGGGAGGTCCGTAATACAAAGGCCATTGAGGACATCGTGAAAAACACCAGCCTCGAGGTGGAGCTGGGCGGCGGAATCAGACGGGTGGATGTGGTGGAACAGCTCATCAAGCTGGGCGTAAAACGGGTTATTCTGGGCACGGTGGCCGTCGAGCAGATCGAGCTCACCAAACGCATTATCAAGCGGTTCGGTGAGGCAATCGTGGTCGGTATCGACGCCCGCGATTCGTATGTGACCACCCACGGCTGGATGAAGATCTCCACCATGACTGTGCTGGACCTCAGCCAGACTATGGCCGCCATCGGCGCCAGGCGCATCATCTATACGGACGTCAAACGTGACGGCACGCTCACCGAGCCAAACTACGAGGCAACGGCCGAGCTGGTGAGCAAGCTGAAGATACCGGTGGTGGCCTCGGGCGGCATCTCCTCCATCGAACACATCAGGAAGCTGGCGGCGCTGGGCGTGGAGGGCGTCATCATCGGCAAGGCGCTCTATACGGGCGATATCGACCTCAAGGAAGCCCTGGCCGTATCCTGATCCGGCATACCAGGCAGCAGCCTATAAAACAGGAGCATTTTCTATGTTGAAATTCGACGAAAAGGGACTCATACCTGTAATCGTGCAGGACGTTAAGGACGGCACGGTGCTCATGCTGGGCTACGCCAGCAAAGAATCGCTCAAACTGACGCTGCAGAAGGGCGAGATGGTCTTCTACAGCCGCAGCCGCAAGGAGATCTGGCACAAGGGCGGCACCTCGGGCAACGTATTAAAGGTGAAATCAATCTCCAGGGACTGCGACTCGGACACCCTGCTGGTCAGGGCCGAGCCGGCCGGGCCCACCTGCCACACAGGTGAGCGGAGCTGTTTCTTCACGGGATTCAGCGCAAAGGATTTAGAGTAGGGGCGTTGCTTTAGCTGCGCCCGGGTATATATCAGTGTCATTGCGAGCGAAGCGAAGCAATCCTGTGTGGTGTGATAATGTATCATTAACAACCGGAGGCCCGATTCATCAATGAACCTTATCCTTATCTGCGGCTCGCCCAGGAGCGGCAATACCGAGTGGATGCTGAAACATCTCCACGGCCTGGCGGTGGCGGAAGGCGCAGAGGCGGAGCTCCTGCTGCTGCGCAAGCTCGATGTTAAAATGTGCAACGGCTGCCTGTCCTGCGAAGCCGGCGGCAAAAACAGGAAAGGCCTCTGCGCTATCAAGGACGACATGCAGAGCATCTATCCAAAGCTGATGCAGGCCGATGCCATCGTCTTCGGCACACCTGTATATTTCGAGATGGTCTCAGGACTGCTGAAGAACTTTATGGACAGGACCTGCCCGGTCTGGCCCAGGCTCGAAGATAAACGCTTCGCCGGCATAGCTGTGGCCGAAGAGGGCATCGGCACAGCCATCGATAACCTTAAAACCTACGCAGCGGTCTGCGGCATGAGCTGGGCGGGGTGCGTTACAGCCCTGGCTAAAAAGCCCCGCGAAGTCAGTAAAATCGAGGGCGTCGCTGAACAGCTGGAACGGCTATACCTGGCATTAAAAAGGGCTTGACCATATTCCCCTGCGGGCAATCAGATTGCTTCGTCGCCTGCGGCTCCTCGCAATGACATGTTGAGTGTAAAGGGCGGGTTTAAAAACCCGCCCCTACAATGATCATCTCCCTTTGAAATCGGGCTTCCTTTTCTCTTTAAACGCCCGGTTGCCCTCTGCTGCGTCCTCCGACTGATAGCATTTCTTGATCAGCCGGGCTATCTCCTGTTCGACGTCCCTGTCCAGCTTCTGGTAATCGAAAAGCTGGTTGATCACGTATTTCGTACCCTGTACGGCCAGCGGCGCCTTCTCGGCGATCTCCTGCGCCAGCGCGTTTACGGTCCCGTCCAGCTCGGCACGGGAGACCAGCGCGTGCAGCAGGCCGATCTCTTTGGCCCTTGCAGCCGGCACGAAACGAGCGGTCAAAAACAGCTCCTTGGTATAGGGTACTCCGATCAGATTGATCAGGCGCTGGATGGATTGGGGATAATATACCCAGCCGAATTTTACCGGCGGGATGCCCATCCGGGCATTGTCCGAGGCTATCCTGAAATCGCAGGTTGTCGTAATGTCACAACCCGCGCCCAGGGCGTCCGCGTGTATCCTGGCTATGATGGGTATGGGACAATTTAGCAGGCTGTTCAACGCATCCGCCAGCGCTTTATCGGCGACCTCCCTCTGGCTGTTAACAAACGTCAGATCCATACCGGCACTGAAGGCCATATCGCCGGCGCCCGTCAGAATGATCGCCCTCGTCTTGCCTTCTTTCACAAGCTCACTCAGACCGCTGGTGATTCCGCTGAGAACCTCGTAATTAAGGGCATTTCTTTTATCGGGCCGGTTGATAGTGATAGTACAGATATAATCCTTACGTTCGATTATTAGCTCACCGGTCATTTCTTACTCCTTCTTTCTGAACTGTTGTGTATCCTTTTGGTGGAAAGCGAGGGGAGGCCTGTTTTAAAAATCCTGCTCAGGGCTGCGTAGGGGCTCAACTCGCCTTTCTCGATTTTTTCCCCGATCTTCTTAATCCTGTCGTCCTCCAGTATTTTTACCCTAATTTCCTCCAGGACTTTCTTCTCCAGCATAGACTGGAATTGCTGCAGGCGCTGTCGTCCGCGCCTCTCCTCCAGCAACCCGCTGCTCTCAAGCAAATGCCTGTGCTGCAGGATTTTATCCAGAAGCTCTTTTATCCCTTCGTCCTGGTCCGCCCGGCACTTCAAAACCGGAATCTGCCATTGCTCCCGTTTTTTGCTCAGATCAAGCGTTATATTCAGATTGTTGACCAGTTCATCGGCAGCGGCAAGGTCCGACTTATTGACCACGAAGATATCGGCGATTTCCATTATGCCGGCCTTCATAGCCTGAATGCTGTCCCCAGCGCCGGGCACCAGCACTACAGCAACCGTATCTACATGGCTGACGATATCCAGCTCGCCCTGACCCACGCCGACAGTCTCAAGCAGTATATAGTCCTTGCCGGAGGCGTCGACCAGGTCGATGATCTCACTGATCGCTCCGGTTAATCCGCCTTTCACGCCCCTGGTGGCCAGGCTGCGTATGAACACCCCTTTATCGGTGTAATGCTTCTGCATCCGCACACGGTCACCCAGTATGGCCCCTCCCTTAAAAGGACTGGTCGGGTCCACGGCCAGAACCGCTACACTGAAACCCTTCTCCCTTAAAAGTGTTGTAAGGCCGTTGATCAGCGTGCTTTTGCCGGCCCCCGGAGGCCCAGTGATGCCGATTCGATATGCCCTTCCGGTCTGCGAGGACAGCGACTTCATGATCTCGGGGACCTGCGGGCTGTCCCTCTCGATGAGGCTGATCAGCCTGGCCAGCGTCAGATCGTCCCCGGGCATGATTTCCCGAGTATCCTTCTCTCTCAAATGGCCATATCCTCCGATGTCCGGCCCCACATACACCTATCCTCCCGACACATAGCCGTGGGGATCGAACATCCTGAGTAGCGCAAGTTCACGTTCGGCGGGAGAGGCTACGGCCGTCAATGATGGCGCAGCATTGATCTTCCAGCCGCAGTTATCCTGGATTTCATGGTGCTTACTCGCCGTATTATTACTACCAGGCCCGACAATATAGCCCGTCAGTACAAATTTCCCGTCGGCGCCTTTTCGGAAAACACCCATATCTGTAATAAGAGTACTGACCCTATCGCCCGGGGAGGTTAGATAGTCCAGTTTCTCGACGCAACGCTTCTTCGATTGCGCCGTCACCACCATCACCTCTGCGGCGCCGCTGGTATTGTCGTTGTTTCCGCCCGATCCGCTGATATAAGTATCTGCACCAACCCGAGTAGTATTGATATTTCCTTTTTCATCGATTTGAGCGGCGCCTATTATGCTGAGGCACCTTGCGCCCTCGCCCGAAATAATGAATCCGTACATCTCGCTTGTGTCGATTAGCATTGCTGCGGAAGTAACGTGGCAGACACTCAACGGGTTCGGATCGCCCGGCGCAGGCTGATATCCAAGCACCCCCGAACCAAGTATCAGCTTTATATCTATGCCGTCCTCCTTGAGCCGGTAATAGGCCAGCCATGCGGCCAGTCCCGGTATCCCGATACCGGCCAGCAGAACCTGATACCCGGCCTCTTTTACCCGCTCGGCGATTACTCTCGACGCGGCGATGATCATCGCCTCCGTGCGGCCGGCATCCTTACCCGAATCCCGGGAGGACAGGCCGCCTTGCCGATACGTCGTGTCGAGTTTGCTCTTTAGGCCGCAGATACGTTCGAGGCCAAGGCGGCGCGCGTATTCCTCATGATCGCCGACATCGTATATCCACTGTTTCAACCAGGAGTCCAGCAAATCCGGTCCCTTGCTCATTTTTCTCTGCTCGAGCATGAATTCGTAGTCTTCGCCGTAGCTGTCGATGCCATCGATACAGGAGAAATGACCTTGCGGATGAGCTCCCAGCGGACACAGCGAAACCGATTTCACCAGGTATCCCGGGATGCCGACCAGATGGGCGTGACGGCGTATGAAATCCGAGTCGACTATTCTTTCGGCCGTTACGATCACGCCCCCCTTTGCGGCCCTGGGTCCCCACAGCGTGTCCTGTGAAACAGGCGACATGATGGCGTTGCCATACCGGTCGGCGGCCAGAGCGTGGACAATGGCTATATCCGTGTTCAACGCTTTGACTGCTCCGATCCTCCTGCTGCTGTCAAAGGGGTCGGCCATCTCCGTAAAGCAACCGCTGTTTTCGGCTGCCATACTGCTTCCGGTGATTGACCTGGTGGGCATGAACCCCACTCCCAGCGCTCCCGCCATCAACCTCTGCTGCATGGAATAGAGAGTCCAGTTTTCGATCTCCACCGTCCCTTCGCGACAGGCCTTCTGTATGACGTGACTGGGCGCCGGGTTGGGCGCAGCATAGGAACAGCCCCCCGAGATGATCTTCTTAATCAGCCCGCAGTGGACCAGATTTAGCGACATGTCCCATGTCAGGGACATGACAAGGGTAAAGCCGGGCTTGCTGCCTCCATACTGCCGTATGATCTCGCAGACCGCGGCGTTGGCGTTCCAGCCTAAAAAGACGGACATGCCCTCTTTCAGGTTCTTTTCCAGCGCTTCGCGCAGGCTGACGACTTTATCCCGGCCCTCCGGCGGCGAGGCGAACATCTGCCTGAAATATTCCTCGTCTTTCATCGCAAAACCAATTTTCTTAAACGATATATCATATCAGGTATACTATACTTCACGGTCAAGTATTTTGGCCCGCCCTGCAGGTGACAGAGAGCCGTTACTTCTTCAAAATATGGATGTTTACGCAGCCCAGCCCTGTATTGTGCGCCATGGCTACCTTGGGGTTGTTGGGTATCTGCAGTTTGCCGCCTTCGCCCCTAAGCTGGCGGGTAAGCTCGCCTATTTCAGCGACGCCCGTAGCTCCCAGAGGATGTCCTCGGGCTATCAGGCCGCCGTCCGTATTGACGGCCACCACTCCGTCCATCTTTGTTTTACCCTCGAGGAACCATCTTCCGCCTTCGCCTTCCTTGCAGTAATCGAGCGCCTCTATACAGATCGCGCCACCGCCGGCGAAGGGCGCGTGGCACTGGACTATCTTGATATCTTTGGGCCCCATCCCGCTCTTCTCGTAGGCCTCATAGCCCACCCTGCGAGTCAGTTTGCCCCCCTTGAAGTCGCCGCCGATATGCGGGCCCGGCCCTCCCAGCAGGTCGTTGTAATCCGGTGTCCCCGCAACGCTCGCGGCGATTGTGATCGCCCGGCTTGCCCCGTATTGTTTGGCTTTCTTCTTGCTGCAGATGATGGCCGCCGCCGCCCCATCGCTGATCGGGCAGCTCATCAGGAGAGTAAGCGGAGAGCAGATCATGGGCGACGCCAGCACATCTGCCGCGGTGTATTTTTTCTGATTATGCGCGTACGGATTGAGCGGCCCGTACTCAAAGCACTGGGCCGCCTCGGCCGCCAGCATTTCAGGGGTATCGCCATAGTCCAGCATCCTCCTTTTAATGGCCATGGCGATGCGGGCCGGCGTTACATCAAGCCCCATGTAATGGAGGTGGTATTCCTTATCCTGCTCGGGCACGCCGCCCGGGATCAGGCCCTTCCCCATTTTTTCATAGCCTGCCACCAGGACGACGTCATACCTGCCAAAGGCCACCGAGTAAAAGGCCTCCCTGAGTGCGGCTGAGCCGCTGGCGCAGGCCTGCTGCATCTGGCTGATGGGAATGCCGGTCCAGCCGAAGTTTTGTACGATCATCCTGGCATCGGGGAAATGGCCCAGCTCGCTGCCGACGTAGGCGGCCTGGATATCCTTAAACGGGATGCCTGAATCCTTCAACGCAGCCTCAATGGCCACTTCGGCCATCTCGATAACAGATTTGTTCGGCCATCTGCCAAAACGCAGAGTGCCCACTCCCATTACTACTACTTCATTCATTGTTCTGTTTCCTCCGTTAAACTCAGCTAATTAAGCCTCGACTACTATGCCGCGGGCTTGAATTTGAAGGCGACGACGTCGTTGCCCTCTTCATCCTGCTTGACCTTGTCCACGTAGACTTCGGCTTCCATTCCGATGTTGACAGTCTTGAGGTCGCATTTATCCAGTATCGTATATATATGGACACCTTCCGGCATCTCGATATCAGCCTCCATGTAGGGCGGCTCGATAATGGTATATATACTCTTCCTGTCGACCTGACTGAATGTATAGACCTTGCCGCGGTCGCTCAGATTGAACACCTCCACGTCCGGAGACCCGCACTTTCCGCAGTACTTTCTCTTGGGGAAGAACGTCAATTTACAGCCTTTACAGCGGCTGGCAACCAGGTGATATTTGCCGTCGCTGCCCATTTCAAACAGGCCTTCCTGCAGGGGAACTGTCTTTTTCTCTGTACCCGCTACATTTTCGCTCATTTTATACTCCCGTTTATACGTGTAAGCTATTTCTTTTCTATCGGCGGCAGGTTATTTTCCTTACGTGTCAGGTTGACAAGCTCGAAGTACCCATCATACAGGCTGCGGTGCTTCACGCCTATCTCTTTCGTCATCCTGCTGTCATCTATATGAAACATATGACCATAAGGACCGTTCTCGTCGAAGGTGACCTTCATGTCGGGGATGATCTTCCTGCCGATCTCACCCATGTCGCCGTAGGAGGCATAGTGACCGCCGACGTGGTATACCTCATGCGGCAGTTTAGGGCCAAATAATATCCTGGCAACCATCTCGGCTATATCATCCACATGCGCCAGCACGATGTATTGCTTGGACGGATACGGGAAGGGAACCTCGTTACCCAGCGCTCCCGCTGTGCCTATAAGGTTTACGCCCCTGCCGCCTATTCTAACGCCAGGCCCGTAAACGCCGGGTATCCTGATGGTGACTATGTCGGTCTTGAGCAGCCTGTTATATTCATGGGCCAGGTGCTCGCATAAAAACTTCCCGATGCCGTAACCCCTGTTCGGCCTGGCCGGAGAGTCTTCATTGACGGGCTCGGGCCCGTCCCAGGGTATCCCATGATATTGGATCGAGCTCGGGTAAACAAATTTCTTTACACCGGCCAGACGGGCGGCCTCAAAAATGTTAAATGTTCCGGTGTTCATGATCATCATCTGCCTGTACAGGTCGCCGGCCTTCTCCGGGCGCTCGCTCACGCCGCGCTCCTCCGCCGAGAAGAACACCATGTGCGCCACCTTATCGACTTTGTACTTGCTCAGAATATCAGCGATGACATTGTAATTTACTATATCGCCTTCAACCATTTTGATCTTGCCGGCAAGGTCGCCCAGCCTGCCCGGCGTCAGCTTGGGCTCCAGGCAGACCACCTCTTCCCCGCGTTCTACCAGGTTCTTAATCACCCTGGCGCCGATAAAACCTTTTCCTCCCGTAACCAATGTAGTCATCTTTACATCTCCTCCATTATTTTCTTTAAAGTTTGAATAGTTTCTTTGCGTTATCGCCCAGTATCAGATCGACCTCGGCCCTGGTGAATTCGTATCCCAGGCTCTTTGCTTTTTCAGGAAGCTCCTTGAAATAGTTGACCCAGCCGGGCAGGAAACCCAGTGAGCGGTAGCGCTTGCCCGATGGATGGTCGCTGGCAAACAGTATGTGATCGGCGCCGAGGTTGTCCCTCATACTGGCCAGGATCGGCACGAAGTCATCCATATTGACTGCGCCGAAATTCCAGTTGGACAGCTCCAGGTAACAGTTGGGATGTCCTTTGGCTACCTGTATGGCCGCTTCCCACCATTTGGGATAACCGGCATGGGCAATAACGACTTTCAGTCCTTTATAAGCTTTCAGAAGCGCTGCAATGTGGCCCGGATGATTGTGGTTCGGTATGGTGAAATCCGCGCCGACCATATTGATTCCTTCCCCGGCGCGTGTGTGGATGACCACCGGTATATCCAGGTCTGCGCACACTTTTACCAGCGGCTTTGCCTCATCGCTGCTTACCAGCATGCTTTTGGTGGTGAATTCGCCGCAGCCCTTCAATCCGCACTCTTTAATGGCCCTGGTCATGATCTTGGCACAGTCGGGCCTTCGCGGGTCCACATAGGCGCAAACATATAGCCTGCCCCTGTATTTCTTCTGAAATTCGCCGAAAAGTACTACCTGCTCTGAGTAAGGTACGGCCGGCTCTTCACCGGTCCAGTGAGTGCCGAAATCGGTCATCATGATGATGCTGGCATCCACGCCGGCCTTATCCATATTGGCTATATATTCCGTGCCGTCGGGATCGGTAACTCCCTCCTCGATTTTGGGCAGGATCATCTCCGGCTTGCGTCCCGCCTCTTTCTTGGCCCATTCCTCCGCCGTATTCCTGTGGAACGCCGTCGGCATGAATCCCTTGAACCAGAAATGAGTATGCGCATCAACAATCATGTTTTATTCCTCCAATTTATTAAGCGACGATCCTGGATCCCTTCAAAGCGTTTATCTCTTTAACGTCATAGCCTATGGTCTGTAGAATCTCATTGGTATGCTGACCAAGCGTGGGAGGCGGTCCCTGCATTTTAAGAGGAGTGTCCTTCAATTTCCAGGGAATGCCAATGGTCTTTATCTTACCCGCGACCGGGTGTTCCAGCTCCTGGACCATGTTGACCGCAGCCACCTGCGGCTCGCCCAGTATATCCTCGACTGTCTTGAAAACGGCGCTGTACCCGCCGACGCCTTCTACGATGGCCTTTATCTCTGCAGCGGTCTTGCTCTCCAGTGCCGGCTCGATGACAGGTTTGAACTCCTGTGCATCCCTGCCAATCCCGATCATCTTCATGCCCTTCTCCTTGAAGTACGGGTCCTCCAGCAAGGCGTCCAGGCCAACCTTCTTACAGAATTCCTCCCATCCTTTCTGTGCCTTTTCCGCGTCGATCGGCATGCCGAACATCAGGGCCCGGTCCTGCGTTTTATAGCCGTTCTCCTGGTGGTCGAACGGACCTGTGAAGTGCCAGCCGCCCGGCAGGTCGGGGTTATGGTGGGCGGTGATAATATAACTGTACATCATGATCATGTTCAAGAACTGTGAGCTGTCGATCTTCTGGCCTCTACCGCTTGCCTTACGGTTGAAAAGGGCGGAAAGGATACCTATAAACGACCATATCCCGCTGGTTGTACCCACTATGTCCACGCCAAGGCGCACCGGCTCTCCACCCGTCTCACCCAGGAACCACTGGTAACCTGCCATGCCCTGTATTTCGAGCTCCGAGGCCGGCATATTAGCATAGGGGCCGACCGTCCCGAAAGGCGAGATCGCGCAATATATCAGTTTGGGATTGTCTTTGCTTAGCCGAGCATAACCGATGCCCATCTCGTCTGCCTTGTTCAGCCCGAAATCCTCGATCAATACATCTACTTTTTTAGCCAGCTTGCGGACTATTTCCCGGCCCCTGTCTTCCTGCAGGTTGAGCGCGATGCTCTTCTTGCCGCGGTTCAATGCCATAAAGAGCGCGCTTTCACCTTTGATCTTTTCACCCAGTTTGCGCGTCCAATCTCCCTCGATAGGCTCCGCTTTGATAACCTCGGCGCCGCCGTCGCTGAGCTGCATCGAGCAGAACGGACCTGATATCTCTTCGCTTAAATCCAGAACCTTTATTCCTTTCAGAGGTGTCATCTTTAGATCCTCCTATCGCTTACCCTTGCTTTTTCCGGCCTTGCCGGAGATCTCCGCAAGAATTTCCTTTCTATTTTTATCCGGCTTGACCGGGCCGGTGATCCTGATCGGTTCGGGCGCATCGCTGAATTTCAGCGGGAAGTTGCTGAAGAGCGCCGGACCCCAGGTGGTGTTGCATTTGACAATCATCTTGTTTTCCCTGATATGGGGGTCGTTGTATATCTCGTCCACCGTGTTGATGGGGCCCACCGGCACACCATTGCGGCGTAATAGTATGATCCACCACCTGGCAGGTTCCACAGCGAACTTCTCCTCAAGTATGGGTATGAGCTCCTCCCTGTGCTTTACACGGTCCGCATTGGTGGCAAACCTGGGGTCTTTCTCAAGCTCGGCCAACGCCAGAGCCTTGCACAGCTTGGGCCAGAACTCCTCCCGATAAATGCTGACGTTAATGTACCTGTTGTCATACGTCCTGAAAGCCTGCGACGGCACGATAGTGGGGTTGGCCGTGCCCATGGGCAGCGGGCTTTTCCCCGTGGCGAAATACTCGGATATCCTGGTGGTCTGCAGTGCCAGCGTAGCTTCAAGCTGGGACATCTCCACTTTCTGTCCGCGACCTGTCACCTGCCGCGCCATCAGCGCCAGCAGCACAGCCTGGACGATGTTCAAACTGGTGGTAAAGTCGACCGATGCAACGTAGCGAAACATCTCGCCCTGGCTGTCGGGAGGGCCGTTCAAACTGGCGAAACCCGAGGCGAGCTGCATCAGAGGGTCGTTGCTGGGCGAATTAGCCAGCGGCCCGGTTGCTCCGTAGCTGGAGCTGGCGCAGTAGATGATATTGGGATTCGCTTTGCAGACGTTTTCATAATCGAATTTCAGCTTCGCCATTGTCCCAGGCGGATGGTTTTCGATTATCACATCGGCTGTGGCAACTATTTTTAAGGCGAGATCCCGGTCCTCCTCCTTTTTCAGATCAAGGATTATGTTCCGCTCATTAAAATGCGCGGTGATATAAGCTGTGCCAGCGCCGCCCTGCATGGTGCCTGCGTGGTACAGCCCGTCCAGCTTGGGGGGCTCGAAACGTATGACATCAGCTCCCAGGGCCCCCAGCAGGCAGCAGGCGATCGGCCCGACGCCCCAGCCGCCTGCATCTATGACTCTTACGCCTTTTAACATATCATTACCTCCACAAAGGATTTTTTCTATTCGACGGCCTTTGCTTTTCTCAATTCCTCCACCTGGGTTGCGCTGTACCCCATCTCCTGTAATACCTCGTCCGTATGCTCACCCGGCATTGGACAATACTTTTTGAACTGGGCTGGGGTATCAGACAATTTGAGCGGATTGCCCAGCTGCTTTATCTTGCCCAGCACGGGATGCTCTTTCTCCATGATCATCTGCCGGCTTTTCAACTGCGGGTCTTCCATCGCTTCCTCTATGTACAGCACCGGGCCGAAGAATACCTGCCTTTGTTTGGCCCATTCCCACCATTCATCGCGCGTCTTGGTCAGGAACAGCTCCCTTAATATCTTGAACATCTCCTTACGGTCGGCCTCATCTTTCGGCCACTGCCTGGCAATCAGGTCGGGCCGATCAATGGCCTCGCAGAAATTTTTCCAGAAAGGTGTCTCGATGAACTGGATTGTAATGTATTCGCTGTCTTTGGTGAGGTAGGTGGAGGTATGGGGATCACCGCCGGTTTGAGGAGTATAACCACGCCTTCTTTTTTCGCCTGACACCATATACATGGTGGTATCGAAGGAGATGAGCGAAAAGACACTATCGAGATAAGCGATATCCACCAGCTGCCCTTTACCCGTCCGCTCCCTGGCCTGCAGGGCTATCAGAATACCTATTAGAGGATGCAGCCCGGCGCCGGCAAAATCCGCAACCATGTTGCTCGGCCAGCAGGGCGGCCCGTCCTTGGGGCCGATCAGGCTTAAAGCGCCCGAGATGGCCATAAAGTTGGCATCGTGCCCGACGATATCCCTGTATGGGCCGGTCTGGCCGTATCCACTCACCGCGCAGAAGATAAGACGGGGATTGATCTCTTTCAGGGTGTCCCATCCTATACCCAGCTTCTCCATTGTGCCTGGTCTGGAGTTCTCAACCAGGACATCCATCTTTTTTATTAGTTTATAAATGACCTCTTTCCCCTGCTCAGATTTCAGGTTCACCTTGATGCTGCGCTTATTACGGTCGATAAAGGTATAGGCAGACATCGTCTGAGCGGCCGCCTCCATGGGCAGCGCCATAGTGTATCCGACGGGATCGACCTTGATCACGTCCGCGCCGAAATCGCCCAGATGCATGGCCGCAAATGCGGGCGGGTATCCCCGGCAAATGTCGATAACTTTAAGACCTTCCAATGCTTGAACCATGATCACTCCTTGTTTTTATTGCATGGCACCCGCCGGTTCAACCGTGTTTACGGTTGAACCGGCGGGTTTGCTGACTGTATTAACCTACCTGAGCTTCGACGCCTTCCTCCCTCTTCCTGGCATTATAGTAGTCGGAATCGAATAGTCTGTACATGATTAAATACCCGAAGGAAGCGACGAGCAGTATGGCGGCATTAACCCAGAATGCTATTTGAAGGTTTGACGCATCCGACACAGCGCCTGTCACCGCCGGCCCCCACAGGCCGCCGAAGAAAAACATGGCGAATATATAGGCGCCGTAGGTGGTTGCGCGCTGATAGAAAGGAACCACTTCCTGGCTGGCCGTGTGCTGCACAGGGATGTACGCAAACTGGCAAAATATGACGATGAAGAACAGCCACCAGAGGTTAAAGAACACGGCAGCAGCGAAAGAGATGAGAGAGATGATTATACTCACCCAGCACAGAAGAATCTTATTGCGCGGCTTGTTTTTCGAAATTCTGTCCCCGATAATTCCACCCACCGGGGCGGCGACCAGTGCGGTCAGCATTATGACGCCGGTCAACGTCCCGGCCTTGGCCACATCCATGCCCATAAACCTGTTGAAATAGGTTGGCAGCCAGTACATGATCGACATGCTGAAAAGATAGGCCAGGCCGAAAGATATAAACAGGGTGATCAGTGTTTTATTCTTAAGTATATCCTTCATGATGCCGACGAAGCTGAGTGATTTGTCATTGGCCTGCCCGTTGGCATTTCTCGGCTGGTTTTTGTAGTCGGGAATAAACCATGCCAGTATACCGAATAGGATGCCCGGGACGGCCACAGCCATGAAAGCCATGCGCCATCCATATTTAATTGCGATCGCTCCTCCCAACATCATACCAACGGCGGTGCCTACGGCGGCGGCAGTGGTCCATATGCCGGTCAGGGTCGCCCTTCTCGACTTCTTTATCGAGGCCATCAGCAATGACTGACCGCCTGAATTAAAGCTGGCCTCGCCCACTCCCAGCACAGCCCGGGCGGATATCAATTGGCCGAAATTGGCCGCCAGTCCGGAACAGAATGAAGCTATGCTCCACACAATTGACATCAGCGAGATCATTTTGCTTCTTCGCCAGCGGTCGATAGCATAGGACAGGGGAATCGAGAGGAGCCCAACCATGGCCAGTACTATGGTGCTCAACCAGCCGAGTTGAGTATCCGTCAGGCCGAGCTCTTTCTGTAGGATGGGGAACATGGGGCTGATAACGGTCCTGGTGGCGAAATCAAGCAGATAAAGGATGTAGAGGACCACCATCATGTACCATACCTTCCAGGTAGGCAGCGGTAAAATTACTTTTTCGTCGTTGTCGGCAGCATTACTCAATTGATCACCAACCTCCATAATTTAATTTAATCGTGCTGACCTGAACCGGAACGAATATAGTTCACGCCTGTTTAGCGTTTTTTTTCAGACCGTACCTCTCGTAATATTTGGCAGGTATCTTGTCCGGGTCTTTATATATCATGTAGCGGCAGGGGTCTTTGCCAAACTCCTTGGGCGGCTCAATGATCCAGATAGGATAGCCAGTTTCCTCCATAGGTATGATGTCCTGCAGGGCGCAGTGCACACAATAGACCGGGACATCCGTCTGGCCGAACGTCATGCGCTGGGCCTTCTTCACCCTGGCCAAATTCTTGGGAGGATTATAGATACCGTTGAGCACGGCTCTTCCTCCGCTGCCACAGGGCGTCATCATAACCGTAACCTTCTCGTCATCCTCCTCTATCTGCAACTTGGTCAGGTGTCCTCGGAAACCGGCGGCCAGCATCTGCACCTGCCGCTTGACGTTCTCGGCGCGGTATATCTGTGCCAGGATTGTGAAATCCTTGAAGACATCGTGTAATACCTCGTAGAGGGCCTCATCTCCCATGCGGTTGTAGACATAGGACATCAGCGTGGCGATCCAGTCCCTGAATCCCTCGTGCATGGAGAAAAATTCTTTATACTGGCGGCGGTTCAGTTTCTTGGCCTTCTGCAGATCACCCGCATCGATTGCCCGCTCGACCAGGTCGACTGTCTCGGTTCCCAGCTCCTGCAGCTCAGCTTCAGTGAACAATCTCTCAGACATACTCATCTCTCCCGTATAAAATCTATTTCCTGGTTTACATCGCGCAACTATTAATAACTGGCTTCCACCCTGTAATCTCTGTTAGTATGGTTGACCCGGCTCGAATTAATTTAATATAATAATGTTATATTGTAATATTATTAATACATTGATGGCAGAATTTTATAATACATTTTTTGATTTGTCAATACGGAAAGCGGAGTAGGTGTAAATATGAGCAATAAAGTAAAATGGATTGAGGAAATGCTCAATCCGGCTTTAAAACTGATCAAATCTCGCCAGGCCTCATATAAATCGAGCTCGGGAGGCGAACTGGAGGCATTGTATACGCCGGAGGACCTGGCCGGTTTCGACTATGACAGGGACCTTGGCTATCCCGGACAATATCCGTATACCAGGGGCATACATCCTGCGATGTATCGCGGCAGACTATGGACCATGCGCCAGTATTCCGGCTTCGGGAACGCCCGGGATACCAACCAGAGGTTCCACTACCTTTTCAAGCAGGGGCAAACCGGGCTTAGCATAGCCTTCGATCTGCCCACGCAGCTTGGTTACGACTCCGACAGCGTTTATGCGCGGGGCGAGGTGGGGCGGGTGGGAGTTGCCGTGGACACTTTGCATGATATGGAAGTGATGTTCGATGGCATCGAGCTGGATAAAATCAGCACGTCAATGACAGCCAATTCCACCTGCGCCCCTTTGCTCGCCATGTACATATGCCTGGCTCAGAAGGCGGGCATCGACCTCGCCAAACTGGACGGGACGGTACAGAATGACATCCTCAAGGAGTACATCGCCCGCAATACCTACATTTTCCCCCCTGAACCTTCACTCAGGCTGGTCGCCGACATAGCCGAGTACTGCAGCAAAAACCTCCCCCGCTGGAACTTTATCAGCATCTCCGGCTATCACATCCGCGAAGCGGGCTCGACCGCGGCACAGGAGATCGGATTCACCATGGCCAATGCCATCGAGTACGTTAACGCCCTGGTAAACCGCGGCCTCGATGTCGATTCATTCGCGCCACGGCTGTCCTGGCATTTTCAGATTCACAACAATTTCTTTGAGGAAGTCGCCAAGCTGCGGGCCCTGCGGCGCATGTGGGCCAGGATCATGAAGGAGCGGTTCGGGGCCAGAGATCCGCGCTCACTGATGTTCCGCACCCACGTCCAGACAGGGGGCGTAACTCTTACCGCACAGCAGCCTCTCAATAATATCTCCAGGGCAACCATCCAGGCGCTGGCGGCGGCGCTGGGCGGCGTCCAATCGATGGCGGTTGCCAGCTACGATGAGGCAATCTGCATCCCGACCGAGGAGGCGTCCACACAGTCCTTGCGCATTCAGCAGATCATTGCCAGCGAGAGCGGAGTGGCCGATGTTGTCGACCCCATGGGCGGGAGCTACTACCTTGAGAGTCTGACCAACAGCCTGGAGGCCGAAGCCAATAAATTCGTTGAGCATATAGAGAAATTAGGAGGAGCGGCCAGCGCAATAAAATACGGCTACCAGACCGGACAGATACAGGAGGCCGCCTACAACTACCAGAAGGAGGTCGAACAGGGCGAACGGACCGTGGTGGGTGTGAATAAGTACGTCTCGCAAACACCCGAGATATCCCTGCACAGGGTGGGCTTTGAGGTCGAGTCCGGCCAGCAGAAAAGCCTGGCTGCCGTCAGGAACAAAAGGGACGATAGAAAAGTTGCACGCTGTCTGGACCGTTTGGAAAAGGCGGCCGCAGGCAATGAGAATGTAATGCCGGCGCTAATAGATTGTGCGTCCGACTACGTGACGCTGGGCGAGATGTGCGATGTGCTGAGGAAGGTGTTCGGAACACATAAGGAATCCAATCTATTTTAAATTAGGAGTTAAATAGGCCGATAAAATCAAGGCGGCACGGTTCGGAAACCGTGCCGCCTTCCTCATTTAATAATCTTATTTGCCGGTGAACAGATTGCGCGGGTTATCCACCAGCATGGTCTCTATCTGCCTGTCGCTGACTCCCGCCTCTTTCAAAGCGGGGACTATTTCCCGGCAGACGTAGTCCACGCGCCAGTTTTTGCTCAATGTCGCAGCGAGCTCCGCCGGCACGTCTGCAGGCACGGGGCGCCCTCCCCAGAAGTTGACCGTGTCGTGTGAGAGCATGATTTTATCGGCATAGCCCTGCTTGCACAGCTCCGCGATATTCTTGATACAGATATCGTCCTGGGTGAAGAAAGTGCAGCCAAGCCTGTCGAAACCTATATAGAATCCCTTGTCTGCGATCGCTTTCTGGTAATTGAAATCCGTAGTATTGGAGACGTGCCCGATCATTACCTTGCTGATATCGGCGCCCTCCTGAATGAAAAGGTCGGCCTGCTCCAGCCCGGGTACGGGAGCGGAACCCTCGGTATGCGTGATGATCGGGACGCCCGTCTCCTTCTGGGCTGCAACAGCAGCCTTAAACACCTTTTTCTCGTAGTCCGAAACGGTCTCACCTGAGGCGACCTTTATAGCACCCGCTTTTATACCTGTTTTGCCGATTCCCTGGGTGAGCTCCCTGATGAACATCTCCGACATCAGTCTGGAGATATCCGTATTGAACCAGGTCTTGATAATCCAATAATGTGACCCACCCGTATGTTCGTTGAACAGTCCCGTAACGCAGATGATATTGATCCCGGATTTCTTGGCCAGCTCTTTGTAGAGCACGGGATCTCTGGGCAGATCGTTGGGAGTGCAGTCGATTATGGTCTTAACGCCGACATCTTTGGCGGTCTGGCAGACTGCAAGATTGGCTTTCAGAGCCGCTTTGCGGTCATACGGATCTGTAGTCTCCACTGCATACCAGCCGACCTGGCCACAGACGAAATGCTCATGCACCAGCGTTTTGCCCATTTGTTGGGGAGAGATCGGTCCCAGCACAGTATTGATCTTCATCACAACATCACTCCATTAAGCGGCTTTACAGCCTATTTTTCCGAATATACCCTATCGCTGATGCGCTCGCTGTCATCCGGGTAGAATTTAGAATTTATAGAGTAGAAGATCACGGCCAACAGCATTATCGGCAGCAGCGCAAGGAACCCGGCACGTATTCCGGCTGCGCCACCCCCCACCGAGTCGGAAACGGCGCCCACGATCCAGGGACCCAGCGCGGCGCCGGCTGCATAAACGAAGGTGACCATCATCCCCTGGCCGGCCATGCGGTGCGACGCAGGCACGACATCGGTCATCAGCAAGAAGATCAGAGGGGCCACCATGGCCACAAAGATAAACTGCACGACCAGCAGGGCTATCAAGACCGGCATGGTGATGGCGCCGAAGAAATAGACGATGGCTGACAGAGCAAGGAAAATCCCGAGTTGCACCAGCGCCATCATGTAGCCGCGCCCGCCCCTGCTCTTCTTCTGCCAGCGGTCGGCTATCAAGCCGCCTATGGGTGAGCCAACCACGGCCACAACCGCGATTAGACCGATTATCGTACCGGCCTGTGCCGCATCCAGATTATAGGCACGCATCATGAAGGCCGGCAGCCAGCCGATCCAGGTAAAAACAACCAGGCCGAAGCAGAGCTGTCCCAGGACGGTAAAGGTATACGTCTTGATCTTAAAGAGCTTGATCCAATTCGACAGGTACTCTTTACTCAGCCCTGACTCCCCCTTGCTCTTTACAGTTGCGTAATCTTTAAGGAAAAAGGCCCAGATGCCGAAGATGAAGCCCGGGATAGCAAAGATGAAAAACGGCATCTGCCACATGCCGGTCTTAACCACGATAATGCCGCCCAGTATCATGCCCAGCGCCGTGCCGAGCACTGAGCCGATGCCGAAGATGCCCGTTACCAGGCCTCTCTTCGCCTTGGGATATACCAGGGACAGCCAGCCGGAGCCGCTGGTGCTGAAGCCGTCCTCCCCCAACCCCACAAAGGCACGGGCAAACACCAGACCCACGAAGTTCCTGGCCAGGCCGGTGGCAAAGGTTGCCCCGCTCCAGAGCAGGGCCATTATAGCGATGGACTTTCGACGGCTCCAGCGGTCAACAACCCAGGCGATCGGGATGGTTAACAGGCCGACGCCGACGCTGAAAACGGACTGCACCACGCCCAGTTCGGTGTCTGAGATATTAAGCGATACCTTGATCTGCTGCAGCACCACGGACAGGATGGACCGGTCTGCATAGTTGATGAGATACAGGACGGTCATCACGATCAGGATGCTGGCCGCCTGTCCTTTGGTTACCTGGTATAGCCTTTTTTCGTCAGATGTCGATTCCATAGGTATGAAATTCCCCTTTTATTTAGATTTTGCAGCCGGTTTGATCGAAGTCGATCAGCCTATGGTGGTATATCCTCCGCTGATGCTCAGCGTCTGGCCGGTGATGAAGACAGACGCATCGGAAGCAAAGAAAGCTACGGCATTACCGACATCCTGAGTAGTCCCGAACCGACCCAGCCCCTTGCCCATGGGGTACAGTTTGATGGCCTTCTCCCTAATACCCTTGATCATGTCTCTGGCCTGCTCCTCGGTCATGCCCATCTTGACCATCATCCCGATTCTGCGATTGTCAAGGCCGGGATGCGGCACGGCGCCGAGGGCCAGGCAGTTAACATTGATACAGCTCTTCCCCACCTCTTTGGACAGCGCCTTGCTGAAACCCATTACGCCGGCCTTGCTGGCGGAATAGGCCGCCTGCCTGGGCTCGCCGATCCTGCCTGCGTCGGAGATGATATTGATGACCTTGCCGTACTTCTGATTGATCATTCCATCCAGCACGGCCCGCGTGCAGTTCATCACCCCATATATGTTGACATCGATATAGCGTTTCCAGAGCGCACGGTCCACCTTATCGAAAGTATTATCCATTGATGAGGGGGAATCACCCTCCGGCAAAGGGGCCGGGACACCGGCATTGTTGACCAGGATGTCTATGCGGCCGAATTTATCCAGGGCCTTTTTGACCATCTGCGTGACCGAGTCGAAGTCCGACACGTCCGCCTGCAGCGCAATCGCTTCTCCGCCTGCGGCAGCTATGTCTCTGGCAACCCTGTCGGCGCGCTCCTGGAAAAAGTCATTCACCACGACTCTGGCCCCTTCCTTTGCCAGAGTAACGGCAATCCCTTCGCCAACACCCTGGCCGGCGCCGGTCACGATCGCCACCTTGCCCTTTAGACCAAGATCCATGAGAGTCCTCCTGTGTTATTAGTTTGGATTTACAGACCGAAGGCAAACCATCCGCCGTCGGCGGAGACGCCCGCATCGGCCGAAACAACGGCGCCTGTGATATATCTGGCGTCATCCGAGACCAGGTAGAAAGCGAGCTTACCGATATCTTCAGGATACAGCGCCTTATGCATGGGGACGTTCTTAAGAAACGCCTCGAGGTCGCTGGCGGACAGCCCCTGCGTCTTCTCTGTAATGACCACTCCCGGCCGGATGCAATTTACCCGGATGGGAACGGCGGCCAGCTCGCGCGACAGGACTATGGTGAATTGCGATATGGCGGCCTTCATGGCGCCATACAGCGTGCCGGGCAGGGAGACCAGCCCTTCGGTCGCGCCGATATTGACGATGTTTCCGCTTTTCTGCTCCTTCATCTCTTTAGCCGCTCTGCGGGCGCAGTAAAAGGCGCCCATGAAATCGATGTTTATTATGTCCTCGGCCAGCTTCATATCGAGATCGGTTATCGACCCCATCGGCTCGGTGATACCCGCGTTGTTGACCAGTATATCCACTTTGCCGAACTTTTCCAGCGTCTTATCGAACAGGCGTTCCACCTGAACCTGTACCGCTATATCCGTCTGAACACATAATATCTCCGCTTTGGAGGATTTCAACTCTGCCGCCGTCTTTTCCAGCTTTTTCAAATTCCTGCCGGCTATCACCACATCGATGCCGTTCTGCGTAAATACTTTAGCAATACCCTTGCCGATGCCGCTTCCTCCACCGGTGATCACAGCTACCTTATTTGACCTTACCATTAACTTACACCTCCCATTTAATTTGGAACCTCATGCCATTTATATGACTAACTGACAGCGGTCCTAGTCCATTTTTCAACGCCGGGCAATGTATTATTGAACCCTGTCGTTGCAGCGGTGATGCCCGAGTCGGCCGCGATTATGGAGCCGGTGATATATCTGGCATCATCAGATGTCAGGAAATAAGCAAGTTTGCCCACATCATCGGGGACCAGCGCTTTATGCATGGGGATATGCACCAGAAACACCTCGACATCGCGGTCGGAAAGCTCTTCCATCATCTCGGTAAGGACCAGCCCCGGGCAGATGCAGTTAACCCGGATCGGTATGGCGGCCAGCTCACTGGCCAGCAGTTTGGTAAACCTGTGCACTGCGGCCTTCATGGGCCCATAGGCTATGCCCGGCAAAGAGATCAGCCCTTCGACCGAGCCGATATTGATGATGTTGCCGCTTTTCTGCTTCTTCATCTCCTTGACCGCCCTGCGGGCGCAGTAGTAAACACCTTTAAAATTGATGCCGACGATGTCGTCTACCAGCTTCATATCGATATCTGTGATGGGCGCCATCGGCTCGGCGATGCCCGCATTATTGACCAGTATATCCACCTTGCCGAATTTCTCCAGCGTCTTGTCGAACAGGCGCTCCACCTGTGCCTGGACCGATACGTCGGTCTGAACACATAATATTTCCGCTTTGGGGGATTTCAGTTCCGCCGCTGTTTTTTCCAGTTTCTCGAAGTTCCTGCCGGCAATCACCACATCGATGCCGTTCTGAGTGAAGATCCTGGCAATGCCCTTGCCGATGCCTCTTCCTCCTCCCGTAATTACAGCTACCTTGTTTGACCTCGCCATTGTCCTTGTTACCTCCCTCTTACTATTAATTTAATCCGCACAAACCGATGGATATAAACTAGAGAAAAGTCAGAGATCTACGAGTAACATGATACTAATGTTATATTGTATTATTGTTATATCATATTTACTTTAAATCATCATATAACAACAACACCTGCTTGTCAATGATCAAGTGTGTATGGATTGGGTAGATTTAGCCGGGAAACATGGCATGCGCCGGGACTGCGCATTATGGGGGGCGATGTTGATGTCCCTTAAGTGCGGACAATGGAAGGGAGATGTTCGTTCATCAGGGGGTCGCTGGGTCCGGACAGGCGGGATTGTGCCGGCTTTGAAAACTCTGTGTTGAGCCACTCGTAACCCTTGCCCTTCTTGTGTCTCAGCAGCATATTGGTGTACATGTACCTGTCGGCCCTGAATGTGGCTACTAAATATTCGATGGCCCTGCCGTCCTTTTCATATACCACCCTTCTCAAAATCAGGCAGGGGTCCCCTTCGCGGGCATCCAGGATAGTGCCGATATAGCTGTCGACGATGTCGGCTTCAATAGTTTGAACGGCTTTTTTTATGGTTATTTTCAGGTCGGTTTCCATAAGATGGGTAAGTGTCTTGCTCTTTAATGCCCTGGCGTTCAGCTTTTCACCTATGTCTATGGGAAGATAATTCAGCAGATGATACAGCGGCTTCTCGTTGGCAAGCCTGACCCGCTCGACACGGATGATCTCATTGCCCTCGGGGATTCCCAGGTAATCGGTGATGGTCTTATTGGCCAGCAGCCTGGAGAACCCGATGACTTTAGTCATGATCTTGATACGCCTGGAGTCGTGAGAGCTTATGTCGACCAGGTCGTTCCCGGTACCCGACAGCTTGGGCAATTCAGCCCTCTCGATTTTCTCCGCCACGAAGGTGCCCTTGCCCTGCTTCCTGATGATCAGCCTGTCCTTTTCCAGCGACGCCAGCGCCTGGCGCACGGTGATGCGGCTGATATTGTATTGCTGAACCAGTAAATCCTCGGTGGGAAAGGGAGCTCCGGCCGCTATCTCACCGGACAATATTTTCTTTCTCAGTATGGTGTCGAGCTGATAATACAGGGGTACCCCTTTTTCTCTTGTTAACATCCCTCTTCCTTAATTGGTATTATCATATCATTACTTCAACATTATACAGGAATTGCCCGGGCAATTGTTATAACAATTATAAGCCCGGCAGGCTATTTACAAATTATTATCATAACATTATAATAATATAAAGAATTTTGCAAATTCTCAGGTTGGCGGCAGTGTAGTGAGGAAATTTAGCGGGTTGCCGTCCGATAAATAAGGTAAGGAGTAGTGTTATGAGTGATGCAGTAACAGTGACAGAGGCCATGGCAAAGATGGCTGCCTCGTTGAAGTACGAAGATCTTCCCAAAGCGGTGGTTGATAAGGTCAAGATATGTGTTTTCCATGCGCTGGCCTGTACTTTCGCCGGCCGCCGCCAGGATTTGATCGCGCCCGCCCCCAATTACCTCAGGGATTTAAAGCTCGGCGGCAAAGCTTCCACTTTCGTGGACGGCATCAAAGGGCCGCCCTGGGAGGTGTCCCTGGTGAACTCGGTGATCGGACAGAGCACGGGGCAGGAGGATATGCACGCGGATTCATCCTGCCATTGCGGATCGATGATGATACCCGTGGCATTCGCAGTCGGCGAGGAGCTTGGCAGCAACGGAAAGGACGTTATCACCGCCACCGTTCTGGGCTACGATGTCACCGGGCGCATCGGTATGAGCATGCTCTCCCCTGATTTTTCCAAGAAATTCCGCCCCAGCGGCATGTTCGGCCCTTACGGTGCCTCAATCACGGCGGCCAAACTCTATAAGCTCAGCGAAGAACAAATGGTGGATGGACTCGGTATGGCAGGCACACTGTCGTGCGGCAATATGCAGTGGGCGCTTGAGGGCACCCATGAACTGGTTTATCAGAACGGGTTTGCCTGCAGAAACGGCATCTCGGCCGCGCTGCTGGGCAAACAGGGTGTAAAAGCTTCACACCAGGTGCTGGAGGGCTTCCTGGGCGCCTGGAACACCTATGGGAAACAACCCCTGGCCGAGAAAATCACCGAGTGTCTGGGTCAATCCTTCGAGATAATGAAGGTATTCTGCAAACCGGCCCCGGCCTGCGCGTACGTGCAACCGGCGGCATCTCTGGCCCTCAGAATGTTGAGCAAATATGATATTGACCCGGAAT
This sequence comes from Dehalococcoidia bacterium, assembly GCA_034429715.1. GTDB lineage: Bacteria > Chloroflexota > Dehalococcoidia > GIF9 > UBA5629 > CAIMUM01. The sequence goes on along the minus strand of DAOUFR010000085.1, from coordinate 22,527 downwards.
CGATCGAGAAAATTGGCATAAAAACGTTTCCTATGGGTAAGATGTTCCCCGGACTTGATTATAAAGGCCCGTTCTCGGATATCGCGCAGTCCAAAATGAGCCAGCAGTACTCGGTAGCTGCCGTCTTCGTTTTCAAGGAGCTGACACAGTCAAACTATGAAAAATTCACCGATCCCCGTGTTAACAAGCTGGCTGCCCTTGCTACCGTCGATGTTGACGACTCCATTTCCGGCGCCTATCCCAAGAAGCAGGGATGCGAGATAACCGTCACCTTGAAGGGCGGTAAAGTTATTAACGAGAAAATGGAAGACCTCGAGGTCATGAACGACGAGCGCGTGATCGCCAATTTCGAGGCGCAGGCCACCCGTACCCTGTCGAAAAAACAGGCGGAAGAGCTTGAAAACGCCATATTCAGCCTGGATAAGCTCGATAATATAGCCAACCTGGTAAAACTCACTATAAAGAAATAGGATTAATCATGGAGAAAACGAAGAAGATACGCGTATTGGTGGCCAAGCTGGGCCTGGACGGACATGACCGCGGCGCCAAAGTGGTGGCCAGGGCGCTGAGGGACGCAGGCATGGAGGTGATCTACACCGGCATCCGCCAGACACCGGAGATGATCGTCACAACCGCCATCCAGGAAGACGTCGACGTCGTGGGACTGAGCTCTCTCTCCGGAGCGCATATGGAGCTGTTCCCCGAGATCATTAAAGGCCTGACTAAAAAAGGCAAAAAAAATAGTCTTTTTATCTGCGGCGGCATCATCCCGGATGAGGACATACCCAGGCTCAAGAAAATCGGGGTGCAGGCGGTCTTCGGCCCCGGCACATCCACCAGAGATATCGTCAACTATATCGAAGAACGTTTTAAGAATTAAGGAGGTACAGGATGGGCAAAGTATCACCGTATTGCAAGGTCACCTGTCTGGATTACGGCGAGGAGCAGGGACTGACGAACCTGTTTTTTGCGGACAAACCCTCGGAGCAATTCGTTTTCCCCATACCCGGTTTCTATATCGAAACGGCCTCGGGAACCAAAATCCTGTTCGACACCGGTTGCAGTCCCGATTACAAGCAGACCTGGGGACTGCTGAACGAATTCCTGCCGTATGTCAGGCCGAGTTTCATGGTTGATCAACTGAAAAAGGTGGGGGTGACGCCACAGGACATCGATTACGTCATAATGTCGCACCTTCATTATGATCACGCGGGGGGACTGTCCTCCTTCAGGGGCGCCAAGGCCAAAATAGTGGTGCAGAAAACCGAGGCGCATGTTGCCATGTCGGCCGTTTACACCAACCGCTCGGACATCGCCTATGCGGGCTACTTGGGTACCGATTTTCAATTCTCGGACCTGAACTGGGTGGTCATCGACGGCGACTATGACCTGCTGCCCGGCGTGCACCTCCTCTTTCTCCCCGGCCACGCTCCGGGTGAGATGGGCGCCAGGATCGAGACGAAAAAAACGGGTGACCTGATCATAGCCAGCGATGCGGTTTACACCGCCGAAAGCTACGGCCCGCCGGCCAGGCTGCCCGGCGCCGCAATCAATCTGGATGATTACGTAAAAAGCGTCGAGAAAATCAGGCGTATAGCCGGCCTGTACGATGCTAAAGTCATCTTCGGCCATGATTCGGCCCAGAAACTGGCCATGTTCCCCGAATGGTGGGATTGATCCCATACAACGGATAGGTACATGTAGGGGCGTACCTTCAGGTGCGCCCGCAATCGGGCGGGTTTAAAAACCCGCCCCTACAGGTCAAAATACAGCTGAGCTAGCGGCTTCTCCGCGGGGCCATATAGATATCAGCCTCGATCATTTTATTGTCTTTAAAAAAGTGGTGGCTGAAATAGAGGTTGCCGTCGTTATCAAGCGACGGCTCGGCGGCGAACTGTGACACGATCATTTCCGGCTCGCCCCATTTTCCGCCGACTTTTTTAGCCCGGTAGACGGCGGGTGTGCCCATGTATGTTCGCGTAAACCACAGCTCGTTACCATCTTGCGTCAGAAAAGGCCATCCGTCTGTTTCACCCGAATTAACTTCGGTCACGTTGACCGGCTGTTGCCACTGGCCGTCCTTTAATGAGGTGAGCCAGATATCATAGCCGCCCTGGCCTCCGGCGCGGGGTGAGTGAAAATACATGTTTTTGCCGTCAGCCGTGATGTGCATCTCACCGATCTCGTATTCCAGGTTCAACTTCTCGCCTGCATTGGTAAAGCCACCCCATTTTCCGTCTTTGTACGTGGCCGTCCACATATCCATACCACGCAGGTTACCCTGGCGCGCGGATGCAAACCACATGGTGTTGCCCTGAACGAACGCTGCCCCATCCAATGCAAGCTGGTTATTATCCTGCAGCACAACCCGCTCGGCCTGCTGCCAGGTTCCCGCACCCTTTTTCGAAACCCAGATGCCGGTCACGCCGTCAAACAGCTGTTTCTCCGCCGGTATCCCCACATCCGGAGTGAAGAAGAAATAAATTGTACTCCCGTCAGGCAGGATAAAAGCCGAGTCTTCGCCACCGGCCGTATTGACGACGCCGGCCAGCGGCGCCGGCTGATCGAACTCATCGGAGTGCAGGATTGGCGGATGGGCATCGGTGGACGGTGATACTTTTAACGCCCCCGCGGGTATGGCCTCAGCACGTGTCCGCATAACTACTTCCGCCTGTTGACCCGCACATGCCTGGAAAACGCATACCAGCAGAATCGCACAGAGCAACGTATACACTGTCCTCATTTACACATACCCCCTTGTTCGCACTTGCTCGTTTTGCCTATATATTCACCGTAGGGGCGTACCTTTAGCTGCGCCCGCAATCGGGCGGGTTTGAAAACCCGGCCCCTACGAGTCCTCCTGCGCAGCCCTTTCTGATGCCTTCCTGGCCCTGAAACGTTCGTTCATGGTCAGCAGCCGCTTACGCAGGCGTATATTCTTGGGAGTGACCTCCACCAGCTCGTCGGCGTTGATGAAGTCCATCGACTCCTCCAGGCTCATTTTAAGCGGAGGAGTCAGCCTGACGGCGATATCGGCTGTGGAAGCGCGGATATTGGTCTGCTTCTTCTCCTTGCAGACGTTGACGGCCAGGTCGGTGGGGCGGGAGTTCATGCCTACAATCATACCTTCGTAAACCGGTGTGCCCGGATCGATAAATGTGATGCCGCGCTCCTGGGCGTTGTTCAGGCCATAGGTCACCGACACCCCATCCTCGGCCGCCACCAGCGTGCCGCTGCGTGTGGAGGATATCTCCCCTGCATATGGCTCGTAGCCCAGAAAAAGCGTGTTCATCACCCCTTCGCCGCGGGTGGCCGTAAGGTAGGCGCTGCGGAAACCGATCAGGCCGCGAGTGGGAATTCGGTACTCCATGCGCAGGTTGCCGCGCCCGTCGTTGTGCATATTGGTCATCCTGCCCAGCCGTTTGCTGAGCATCTCGGTGAGCACGCCGATATAGTCCTCGCGTGTATCCAATGTAAGCTGTTCAATCGGCTCGTGCAACTTGCCTCCGATCTCACGTGTGATAGCTTCGGGACGCGATATCTCAAACTCGTAATCCTGGCGGCGCATGGTCTCTACCAGTATGGCCAGATGAAGCTCACCCCTGCCCGATACCAGGAACAGGTCGGGGCTGTCGGTATCCTCCACGCGCAGGCTGATATTGACTTCCAGCTCGCGATAGAGGCGTTCGCGCAACTGCCTGGAGGTGCAATACTTGCCCTCGCGGCCTGCGAAGGGGGAGCCGTTGACGCCGAAGGTCATCTTTACGGTGGGCTCGCCGATCTCGATGCGGGGCAGCGCTTCAGGGTGCTCCGGGTCGGCTACAGTATCGCCGATACTGACCTCATCGAGCCCGGTAATGGAGATTATCTCCCCGGCCGAGGCCTCCTCGACCGGCATACGGGCAAGCCCCATGAATGTGAAAACATCATCTATTTCGTATTTGCGCGGATCGCCGTCGGCGCCGATGACCGCCAGCATATCCTTCGGCCGAACGCTGCCTCTCAGCACGCGTCCGATGGCATAGCGCCCTTTGTAACTGTCGTAATCGAGATTGGAGACCAGCATCCGGAAAGGGCCGTCATCGATAGTCGGGGGCGGCACCTGCTTGAGTATGGCCTCGAAGAGCGGCACCATGTCGGTGCCCTCCACAGCCGGGTCGGCCGTGCATGTCCCGTTGCGGGCGCTGGCGTATAAAACAGGGAAATCGAGCTGGCCGGCGTCTGTGGCGATCTCCAGAAACAGGTCCTGTGTCAGGCTGACCACCTCGGCTATGCGGGCATTCTCGCGGTCGATCTTGTTGATGACCACGATGGGCTTGAGACCTTTCTCAAAGGCCTGCCGCAGCACGAAGCGGGTCTGGGGCATGGGCCCCTCTACGGAATCCACTAAAAGCAGGCAGCCGTCAGCCATGTTGACCACACGCTCCACCTCGCCGCTGAAATCGGCGTGGCCGGGCGTGTCGATAATGTTGATTTTGACGCCGCGATACATCACCGCTGTATTTTTAGCCAGTATGGTGATGCCCTTCTCGCGCTCCAGGGCGTTGCGGTCCATAATCAGCTCGCCCACCTGCTGGTTCTCGCGGAACACTTTGCTCTGCTTGAGCAGGGCGTCCACCAGGCTGGTCTTGCCGTGGTCGACATGCGCGACAATAGCTATATTTCTTATATCTTCACGGAATTTAGCAGACAAGAGGTACTCCTGTGGAAATTTATCGGCGCCGCCGGGTCAGTAGAGTGCGGGTGATTGTAACCATATATTATAATGGTAGCACATTGCAGGCTGACGTATATACTGCCGGTGCCTGTTGATGATCCTGATATGAATGAAAGACGAAAGCTGAACGCCCGCATCGCCGTGATGCTGGCCGCGATGCGCCCGATTCACAAGGAATTCTACAATCTGCAGATTTCTCCTGAAGCCAACCGCCGCATTATTGAACGGGACGGCCGCCTGGTCGCCGGACGCAGCGAAAAAATATTCAGCGTAACCGATGCCGGCGTACATGATGGACTGCCCGTCAGGATTTACAGGCCGTCGGACCTGGTCGGACTCCCGATAATAGTCTTTGTCCACGGCGGCGGATGGGTGGAGGGAAGTATCGCAACTCACGATAACGTCTGCCGCAAGCTGGCCAACCGATCCGGGGCTATCGTGGTCTCGGTGGGCTACAGGCTGGCGCCGGAGAACAAATTCCCTGCGGGCCTGGAGGACGTTTACGCCGCCCTGCAGTGGGCTCACACGAAGGCAGGTCACTTCGGCGGCGACCCCGGCCGTCTGGCCGTGGCAGGGGACAGCGCCGGGGGCAACCTGGCTGCAGCAGTATGCCTGGTGGCCCGTGACCGTGGAGGGCCGCCCATACGCTTCCAGGCGCTGGCCTATCCGGCGGTGGACGCCTCTAACCTGAACAGGGAATCTTACCGTCTTAACGAAAAAGGCTATTACCTGACCAGGAAAATCATCGAACAGGTCATCCCGCTCTATATAAACAGGCATTCCGATGTGCTTGACCCTTACGTCTCGCCGCTGCTGGCCGGCGATGTCACGGGATTACCGCCCGGGCTGGTGATAACCGCGCAGTTCGATCCGCTGATGAGCGAGGGTGAAGCTTACGCGGCCCGGTTGTCGGATTCAGGTATACCATGTAAATTACACAGGTACAATGGTATGATACATGGATTTCTGTCCTTCACCGGACTGCTGCCGCAGGCGGGGCAGGCCATCAGCGAGATGGCAAACGCACTGTCCAAAGCGTTACAATAGACTGTTTTCCCGGCCGTGCCGGGCATCAAAACCAGGAGGTTTCACATGCGTAAAGTGGTGATCGCCGGCGCCGGCATGACCAGATTCACGGGCAAGCAGCCGAGGACGGCTATAGAGCTTTTCGGGGATGCCGCCTCGGAAGCTATTAACGAGTGCGGCATCAAACCCAAACAGGTTCAGGCCCTCTTCATGGGCAATTTCATGGGCGATTTCGAGGAAGGGCAGGCGCATGTTCAGGCCTTTGCGGCCGATTACCTGGGCCTGGCCGGCATACCGGCCAACAGGTACGAGAACGCCTGCGCATCGGCCTCGGCCGCCATCCGCGACGCCTTCATCTGGGTGGCCTCGGGACAATACGATATAGTCCTGGCCGGCGGGGCCGAGTGCGCCACCAAGATGGGCACGCCGCTGGCCACGCGCACATTCGCCATGGCCAGCGACAGCCGCTATGAATACGCTGCGGGGGTAACCTTCCCCGGCGTCTTCGCCATGCTGGCACACCTCTACTCCAGGAGATATAACATTCCACTGGAAACGCTAAAAAACCAGCTCTACCAGGTATCTATCAACTCACACTACTACGGGGCGCGCAATCCTAAGGCCCAGTTTCAGAAGGAGCTAACTCTGGAGGACGCCCGTAAAAGCCCCCTGGTGGCCTCACCCCTGCAACTGGCCGACTGCTGTCCCTTCACCGATGGGGCAGCATGCCTGGTAATAACATCTGAGGAGGCGGCCAGGAAGCTCACTAAAAAGCCCGTGCTGATTGCCGGCGTCGGGCAGGCATCCGCAGGTAACCTGCTCAGCCAGAAAGAGTTCCTGCCGCGCATAAGGTCGCGTGAGCTGGCGGCGGAGCAATCGTATAAAATGTCCGGCCTGGGACCGAAGGATATCGGTGTGGTCGAGCTGCACGACTGCTTCAGCATCGCCGCGCTGATCGCGCTGGAGGGACTGGGCTTCTTCCCCTACGGGACGTCCGGACGGGCAGTGGAAAAAGGTGAGACTAAGATCGGGGGCAAGATAGCGCTTAATCCTTCAGGCGGGCTCAAAGCCAAGGGACATCCGGTGGGCGCAACGGGCGCTGCTCAGGCCTACGAGATTGTCAGGCAGCTTCGCGGCGAGTGCGGAGAACGCCAGGTGGAGGGAGCTAAGGTTGGAATGACCGATACGCTGGGAGGGGACGGAGGCACGCTCTGCAACATGATACTCAGGCGCGGCTGGTAATATAAACGTAAGGGAGCAATGAAGTGGAAGCTAAACTCACTTTCAAAGAATATAACGAGAACCTCAAACAGGGAAGGCTGAGCGGACTTAAATGCAGCGGCTGCGGGGAGGTATCGGCTCAGCCCAGGCTGATCTGCGCCAAATGCGGCGGCAGCCTGTTGGAAACATTTGAATTGAAGGGGAGCGGCGCCATACAGACCTTCACCGTCAACTACGTCGCCGCCGAGGGACGGGAGTCCGAGGTGCCCTACATCGTAGCGATCGTGGAGCTGGACGAGGGGCCCTGGATCATGGGAAACATCGTTGGAATCAAGCCGGAGGAGGCAACCATGGACATCATGGGCCGGAAAGTGCAAATGGAGAGCACGGCTGTCTTCGCCGGTGACAGGTACTCCTCGGGCGATATCGCCCGTCCGGTTTTCAAATTGGTATCTTAAAACATGGGCGCACCTGAAGGTACGCCCCTGCAGGATAAAACGTAGGGGCGGGTTTTTAAACCCGCCCGCTATCAGTAAAAGAATACCAGCCGGTATTCAAATCCTTTAATCCTGTGCTTCCATCACTGAGGCCCCCGACGTGCTTCTCATCTGCTCGCTCAGGTCTACGCCCTTTTTCCCTAAATATGCCTTCCTGATGAACCACCATATAGCTCCCAGTAGAAGTATCCCGACAAGTACCATTATTGTATAAGGCGTTTTAGTGATGTCGCCTTTGTCGTCCAGCATATCAAGCACTATGCCGAAAAGAAATATCAGCGAGAAAAGCACTATGCAACCTATCCAGGTGAACCATCGCCAGAATTTGTTGAATTGAAAAGTACCCTTGCTGTACAGAGCGGGGATTTTTTTAGGCATCAGCAGCACGGCAGTGGCGCCCAGTATTTGTACTATCATAATTGCCAGCACCTGTACCAGGGCATATTGCTCGATGCTGGCGGCAACCAGTATGCCGATTAATTCCAGTACGAATACAAGCGCTATGGCAATACCGGGTGTAGAGTACTTCTTATCGATTTTAGCTACAGCCTGCGGGATTAGACCGTCCCTGGCCCATGCCACAAATGTGCGGGCCCCGGACATGGTCAGACCATTGATCGTGGTTAACACGGCACAGGTGAAAGCAACATACAGAAGGATTACCAGCGGTGGCGAAAGAAATGTAGCGGCAGCGATCCAGATCGCATCGCTTCCCGCTTTGCCCGCTTGATCCCAGGACATGGTAGCCACAAGGGCGAAAGACTGCAGCACATAGAGTATCAAGATGATAACCAGGGAAATAATTAATGCGCGAGGTATTGTGCGCCGCGGATTCTTTATCTCACCCCCGATCTCAGCCAGTGCAATAAAACCGATCCACCCCACAGATGCCACAACTATCACCAGTATGAACGGCAACACCCCGTTTGGGAAAAGCGGACTCAGGTTAGCAGGATTAACATTTATTGCCCCACCTATTCCAAAGATCAATATGCCCAGTATGAAAAGCGCGAACATCAGGGCCTGAATACGGGCAGATAGTGAGATACCGAAATAGTTAATCACAGCGAAAATCGCTATCAGACCGATCGACCATGCCAATTCAGGGATTACCGGCACAGATACACAGATGATTTTGGCAAAACCGACTGCCACAAATACGTTGGCCGTTATAATGGCAATAGCACCGGCAATGGAACAGATACCTCCCCAGAACGGAGAAAGCATCCTGGTAACCGACACATAATTTGCCCCTGTTACAGGTAATGTCTCCGTCAACTGTATCTGATAGAGAATAGTAAAAAGGGCGGGCACCACACCCAGCGCATAGGCTATCCACACACTGGGACCCGTCAATCCCGCCAGCGAAGGCAGCAATATGAATATTGAAGATCCTACGACAGTTCCGGTTATTAAAGCTATCGACCCCAGCAACCCGATGTTCCTCTTTAAAGCTAACTGTTCCACACTTGACCTCCCCTGATAATGAATTTTGTTTCCATCGCTCCACTAATTCACGCCATCAGAATATAAGGATATAGTATTACACTATTTTGTTTATCAAGCGTTTGATTATTATCACCATATTACCAGCATCCCTGACGCCTGTCAATACCTGTATCTTAGTATAAATACGGCCCTCAATGCCCTGATTTATTCTTGACAAACATCCACTCTTATAATAAACTATCAATCGATTGATAAAGAATTACTGATGAGGTAGCGATGAAATCAACAAATAAGAAAGCCGGCTCCGGCGTCGTTCTGGTCAAAAGCAATAAACGTAAAATGGAAATTGTTAATAAGACCGCGGCGCTTTTTATCAAAAAGGGATATCCGGGCACCTCGGTCAGGGATATCGCTGCAGAGTGCGACATGAATCTGGCTACTCTATATCACTACGTTGGTTCCAAGGAGAATATCCTGTCGCTGTATCTTGATTCCGTCACGGAATCAATGTCTCAATTCACCAGGGACGCGTTGCCGATGCTGCAGCATATTCCTCCCAAAGAGGCGCTCAGTAAGGCAATAGAAATGTATCTCAAATACTGTGACGAGTTGCAGGACGTGATTGTCTTCTGGCACCAGGAATCCAGAAATCTGAAACCGGAAAAGCTCGGCAGGCTTATATCTCAGGAGATCCAACTGGCGGACATGCTTAAGTCCATCCTTACCTGGGGCGTTCGCTCGGGCGATTTCACAATCAAGGACCTTGATGTCCAGGCGCACTCCATTATCGTGCTCTGTGATACGTGGTGCCTCAGGCGCTGGTATTTCCGTCATAAGTACTCGCTAAAGCAGTACACCGAACTGATAACGGATATCATTCTTAAAGGAGTTACATCGCAGAAATAGCTATTCGCGATGCTGTCAAACCGGTTAACCTGGCCGGACGTTCATCCCTTTAATCACAGGTACAATCATGTAAGTGGAGGTATGACAATGCGTATTCTGGTGTTAGGCGGGGCAGGGCTCATGGGCGAGGAGATAGTGAATCAACTGATTTCGCGCAGCGATGTTCAGATAACTGTAGCTGATGCCGCTGCCAACAAGCTGGCGAAGCTGTCCGAACGCCTGGGATCAAGAGTCGACACAGCAGTCGTAAATGTCGACGATTCGAACGGCCTTATCAGCGAGATGAAAAAAGCGGACGCGGTGGTCAGCGCGGTCGGGCCTTATTACAAATATGCGACCAAAATAATCGAAGCCAGCATCGCCGCCCATGTCAATATGGTCGACATCGATGACGACTTCGACGCCACTCTGGCTTCGCTCAAGATAGACTCCCAGGCTAAAAAAGCGGGTGTGACAGTCATCATCGGATGCGGCGCAAGCCCGGGAGTGACCAATATCATGGCCAGATACGGAGCGGACAAACTCGATAAAGTGGAGGAGATAAGACTCTACTGGGCGGAGAGCGCCACCGATCCAGCCGGCCCCGCCGCGATGATACACTGGTTCCATATCACTTCCGGGGAAGTCCCCATGTATATCAACGGCGACTGGGTCAACGTCAAAGGCCTATCCGAGCCGGAGGTTGTCGAGTTTATGCCTCCTCTGGGAAAACTGGAGGTCTGCTATACCGGTCACGCTGAGCCGGTGAGCCTGCCCCGTTTCATCAAAGGTGTTAAAGATGTGACCATCAAGGGAGCCGTCTTCCCTTCACGCATGCTTGATGTATATAAGATGTTATCAGAGCTGGGATTCGGCAGTGCGGAAACCTTCAATCTTCCCGAGGGATATTCGATTCCGGTTAGAGAGCTGTCGGTCAGGCTTCTGCGCGCCTTGCCCCGCTTTGCTCCCCAGTTTTTCCTGGATTTATATAATGAAGAGATGGCCAGATATGCCGGCTGTGCCGGCGCCACCAAGGTAGTGGTAAGCGGGCAGAAAGATGGTGACCCCACCAGATACACCTACGACTTGATGACAGATTCGGTGCGCACGGGCACTGCCACTCCCGCGGCAGTGGCGGCGCTGCTGCTGGCACGCGGCGAAGTAAGCAAACACGGAGTGATGGCGCCGGAAGGCGCCTTCTCGCCGGCTTCATTCCTCAAAGAACTGAGGGTCCCTGTAAATGAAATAGAAACCAGAAAGAGACAGATCGTAAATACGGCTAAACTCGGTTGACTCGCCTATACGGATAGAATAACGGTAAAGGAGGTTGAAAATGGATAAGTATCAGAATAAAGACAGGACTGTCGGACGTGTGCTGGAACTCAAGGCTGAAAAGAACGGTGATAAGCCCTTCTGCTACTTCGAAGATACCTTGGTTACATACAGAGTCCTGAACAAGACGGCCAATAGGGTTGGCAACAGCCTCCAAAAACTGGGGCTGAAGAAAGGTGACAAGGTTTGCGTCCTGTTACCTAACTGCCTTGAATTCCTTTATGCCATGTTCGGCCTCGCCAAATCAGGCATTACGATGGTTTCAATCAACTACCACCAGAAGGGGAATATCCTTGCCTACATGATCAATAACTCCGATGCCAAAGCCCTTGTTGTACATAAAAAGTTTGTTGAAAATGTGAAAGCTATTGAAGGTGAATTGAAGAACCTTGAAAAGCTGATTATCTGCCCCGATAACGATGGTACGCCCTCTTTCAGGTTTGATACCATTGCGTGGCCGGAGATGCTGAAGGCCGGAGATGAGACTCCCAGGGTCGATATACACTACAGTGACATTTTTTGCATGCAGTTCACTTCCGGCACCACCGGAGCTTCCAAGGCGATCATGCAGCCGCATAATCAATATGTCTACGCGGGCGAAAAAATGATCGAGGTGACGCACGGCGCCGAGGGTGGAAATTTTTACAACTGGTTCCCCATGTATCATTTCTCAGGGATGGGGAACGCAACTATGAGTACTCTGCTGAGTGATTCCACAATGTACATGGTGGAGACTTTCAGCCTGCGCAAATGGTGGGACGATCTGAGGCGTTTTAAAATCACGGCTACCGGCGGTTTCGGCCAGATACTGCAACTGTTAATGCTCATGCCGGAATCGCCCGACGACAGGAATCACCAGGTCAAAAACATGATCTGCGCATGGGTGCCTAAAGACATACAGGAAGCCTTTGAGAAAAGATTCAATATCATATTACAGGACGATTACGGTCTGACCGAAATCGAACCAGTCAGTATCCAGGCCTGGGACGACAGAAGACCGGGTACTCTGGGCAAGGGGATTGAGGAGCTCGAGATCAAAATATTCGATGATTACGATAACGAATTGCCCCGCGGCTCAGTGGGCGAAATCGTATGCAGGCCTAAACTGCCGTTTATCATGATGACCGGCTACTACAAGCAGCCGGAAGCAACATTGAATACATGGAGAAATCTGTGGTTTCACACCGGCGATTTCGGATTGATTGATCCTGAAGGCTACATCCATTTTGTGGACAGGAAAAAGGACGCTATCCGAAGGCGAGGTGAGAATATATCATCCCAGGAGCTGGAACAGATAATCGGCAGCCATCCCAAGATCGCCGAAATGGTCGCGGTGCCGGTTCCCTCGGAATTGGGAGAGGACGAGGTAAAAGTGATCATTCGGCTGAAAGAGGGTGAAAAATTGAAGCCGGAGGAGTTGCTGGACTTTTGCCAGCCGAAGATGGCCTACTTCATGGTGCCCAGGTTTGTCGAATTTGTTGAGGATTTCGCCAGATCTGAATTGGGCAGGGTCAAGAAAAACGAGCTTAAAACGGTCAGTGAAAACACCTGGGACAGGGAAAAAGCCGGGTACAAGCTGAAACGCTGAAATCTGTCTGTCCCCACTCCAGAACGCAGCAATAAGGAGGCGAACGATGTCTGAGATAACCGGCATGAAGGCACAGGATGAAAAATATGCGACCAGAACCTTCATGAAGTACTCGAGTGAAAACCTGGGCAGGGATAAGTGCGGGGAACTGGTACTGCTGAATTGCAACGAGGCGATCGCGCGGGCTGCCATCGAGGCGGGAGTGCGTGTGATCACCTCGTATCCGGGTTCACCGGTCAATTACGTCCTCGATAGCCTGGCCTGGCCTAAACCTATTTTCCCATCCATGCACATCGAATGGTCGGCCAATGAGAAAAGCGCATTTGAAACTATGATCGGGGCTACGCTGGGCAATGTGCGGGCCATGTCCGTTTTCAAGAATACCGGTATGAACTACATCGCAGACCCGCTGCTTACCACCACGCATATGGGTATCAGCGGCGCAGTAGTCGTATTCAACGACGACCCTAATGCCGAAACTACAGGAAATACGCAGGACAGCAGGTATATCCCCAAATATGCCCTGTGCCCCGTACTGGAGCCGGCCACCATGCAGGAGTTAAAGGATTGGATCGTGGCCGCCTTCGATCTCTCCGAAATTCTACGCATGACCATATTTGTCAGGGTTAGAGACAGGACGGGCTGGGGTCGCGGGCCTGTCATACTCGGCCCGATACAACATGATGTCAGAGAACGAAAGGCCGTTTGTGATACGTACGATGTTGCCAGATTTCACAAAGGATATGGGATACCGCGTCAAAAGGGAGAGGATGTCCTGAGGATCGCCCCCTATCCTGTCTGGTTTTCCACCAGTTTGCGTTTGCACAACGAAGCCTCGCAAGACGTCATCAATGAGGTGGGAAAACTGCCCAACCTGCGTTTCAGGGATGAGGTGGCTGAAGCTTCCCCTCTTCATCAGATGAATCTGAGAAAGAAGGCAACAACCGGCATTATCACGGCCGGATGCCACACCCTTGTGCTGGAAGCGCTCGATGTAATGCATTTGACGGACGAGGTATCGGTACTCAAGCTGGCCATAACCAACCCCCTGCCCTATGGATTGATTAAAACGATGCTCGAACAGACCGGCCAGGTGCTGGTTGTCGAAGAAATCGAGCCCATTATCGAAGAAGGTGTGCGTTCGATTGCCGCCGCAATGCCGTCGCATGCCGTCATATTCGGTAAGTTAACACATCATTTGCCTACGCTCGGAGAGATCGAGCGCAACCATATCGGAGAAGCGCTGGAAAAGCTCACAGGTAAAAAATTCCGGCCGAAGGGAAACAGAAGCAGGATAGACGAGGGCAAGAAAATACTTCGCGAAGAGATCAAATTCGGAGATCCGACGGAACTGTCCAAGATGTGCCCCGGCTGCCCGGAATATGCGGGGTTGTATGCCTTAAAAAAGGCCGCGGAAGAGACCAACGTTAATATATTAGGTTTCGGCGGTGACGGCTGTTTCGATCTGGTCATGCAGCCTCCTCTCAAGCTCGAAAACGTCGTGCTGCCGCTGGGGGGCAGCGTGGGCGGCGCACACGGACTGGCCATGAGCGGGATAGACCAGGTAGTGGTTGCGCTGATGGGAGACGGAGGATTTTTCCATCACGGTATGGTCAACGTAGTCAATGCCGTCTATAACAAGAGCAACCTTCTTATAGTAATTCTCGACAACCGCTCCGTTGGGCAGACCGGTCATCAACCTCATCCCGGCGCGTTCGGACTTACAGCGGCATATGAACCGACGAAAATTATGGATATCGTAGATATCTTAAAGGCCTTCCAGGTTGATCACCTGGAAGTGGCGGATCCCTTCAACCAGGCTCAATCACGCGAGGTTTTCTCCAGGGTACTCAAGATGAAAGGAGTTCGCGTTGTCATCCTGCGCCGCACCTGTACACAGATTGTGATACGGCAGATCGGCAAGACTATAAGAGGAGTGCGTGTTCTTGGCCCGCAGTCCCGCATAGACGAATCGAGATGTCTGGCTAAAACGGTCGAAAAATCGCCCTGCGAGGCTGTATGCCCGGCCGGGATAGATATCGAAGCATATATTAAGGCCATCGCCGGTAGAGATTTCCAGCGGGCGATAGAAATAATAAGAGATAAGAACCCTTTCCCCAGCGTATGCGGACGTGTCTGTAACCATCCCTGCGAGATGGCCTGTAAAAGGGGAAAGATCGATGAGGCCATTTCCATAATGGCGCTCAAACGCTTTGCCTCAGATTTCGATCTTAAGTACGGCGATAAAAAACCGCATCCCGTAAAAAGAACCCGACAGGAGAAAATAGCCATTGTGGGCTCGGGCCCCTCGGGACTTACCGCTGCCTACGATCTGGTCAGGAAAGGCTATACTGTGACGGTATTTGAGTCGAGGCCTTTCCCGGGCGGCATGCTGACCGCCGCTATACCTGATTTTATGCTTCCACTTAATACCGTGGAGCGCGACATTGAGTATATCAAGCTGACAGGTGTCGAAATACGCACCGGTGTTACGGTTGGAAAAGACATCACCATCGAAGGAATATTCAATCAGGGCTACAAGGCTGTCTACTTCGCCGGGGGAGCGCAAAAGTCCATTAATCTGAACCTTCCTGGATCTCAGCTCAAAGGAGTCATGGCCGCCCTGCCTTTCCTTCAGGATGTAAAACACGGCAAAAAAGTGAAGCTGAAGGGTAAGGTACTTGTCATAGGAGGTGGCAACGTCGCCGTGGATACTGCTCGTACCGCGGTGCGCTGCGGCGCTGATGAGGTTCACCTGGCATGTCTTGAGGATCTTCACAGTATGCCGGCCTTTGATGGAGAGAAAAGAAAAGCCATGGAAGAAGGCGTCATATTTCATCCCGGGCTGGCTCCGCAGGAATTCATATCGACGGATAAAAGTCACGTCGGAAGCGTCCTGTTTAACCGCGTTGAATCAACCTCCATCGATGAAAACGGCAGAATTTGCTGGAAACTCATCGAGGGCTCCAGAGGTGAAACTTCACTCCCGGCAGACACTGTTATCATTGCCGCCGGACAATCCACTGATATCGAGACGCTTTCCAATAAACTCAAGCCGAGCCGGCGCGGCACCGTGATCGCTGACGCAAGCACTCTATCCACAACCATATCCGGTATTTTCGCCGGAGGCGACGCTGTAACAGGTCCATCTACAGTGGTTGAGGCGATCGGGCAGGGGCACAAAGCAGCCGATAATATCGATATCTATCTCCGTACCGGAAACCTGCTGCGGCCATCGGACAGCGGCACCGCTCCGGTTACCGGCGCTGACCGGATACCCAGAGATATAATTCATCGATCCAGGGTGTCGATGCCGTCTTTGCCTGTTGCACAAAGGATCAGCTCTTTCGACGAGACTGAGACCGGCCTGACTGAGGATATGGCTGTTGGTGAGGCCAAACGCTGTTTGAACTGCAAGACATGCGGCATCTGTCTATACAAATTCGGTTGCGTTAGCATTGCGCCTGAGTTGAATAAAGACCTGAATAAAGAATATCCGCTGATAGAGGCTGATACCTGCGCAGGTTGCGGCGTATGTAATCAGGTTTGTCCCTATGACAGCATCGTCTTACAGGAGGAATGATCGGATGAGTGATACATTTAATATGATGGTTGCGGGTTTAACCGGCCAGGGCGATGTACTTATTACAAGGGTACTGGCGACAGCATTGCTGGCGGATGGTAAGAACGTCTTGGCCACCGATTATCCGCCATCCACCCAGCGTTTATCAGGAATTCACAGCCATATAAGGTGGGGAGGCGATAAATTGCATGCCGATGTTGTCCCCGAGGGCGAAGCTGATCTGCTCGTCGGCCTCGAACCGCTGGAATGCCTGAGAATAGGCATGCGCTATGCAGCCAAAAGTTGCACCATAGTGATGAACGAGCGCGAGGTGCCCCGCATGATAGTAACGCCTGAAGTGCGGACTTCAGGCAAATGGAAGCACCCGTCGGTTAAAGACATCATCGATCACTTTCAACACATGGGCATAAATAATATACATTCCTTTGATGCCACCGGGATTGCTATCGACAAAGGTGGCGGCTTAATAACGATGAGTATGGTTATGCTCGGTGCGGCCTTTGCAACCGGTCTTATACCGCTGAAAAGGGAGGCGGTTGAAAGCTGCATTATAGCCTTTGCGCCTAAAAAATGGACAGAGGCCAACCTGAATTCCTTCAAGGCCGGCGTCAATAAATACAGGGAGCTTGTGCATACATAATTTACAAAGAGCCTTTTACCCCGCGACATCATTTAATGAGTTTTCCGGTTTTCGGTCAGGCAAATCAGGAATTTTATCAGGGGAGGTTAACAATTTATGAAGAGGCTACTTGCGCTTGGCGGCAGCGGCCACATGGGACAAAAAGCTGTTCAGACCGTACTCGAGAATCGTAATCTGGAACAGCTTATCATCGCCGATAACAATCGGGAAAAGGCTACTGCCTTTGCCTGTTCACTTAAAGACGACAGGATACAGGTTGCACACATCGACATACAGGACACGGGTTCCCTGATGGAGCTGATGAAAAAAGCCGACGTCGTGATGAATACCATCGGCCCGTTCTACAAATACGCTGTGCCCGTAGTCAAAGCGGCCATTGCAGCAGGCGTAAACTATGTTGATATCAACGATGATTATAAACCAACACAGCAGGTGCTTGAGTTTGACAAGGAAGCCCGTAAAGCCGGCGTAACAATAATTCAGGGAATGGGCGCCAGCCCCGGTATCTCAAATATAATAGCGCGCCATGCTGCGGACCAGCTGGATGAAGTGGACTATATTCAAACAGCCTGGGGCATAGCCGGCGGAATCAGACGGCCGCGCAACGTATTTACCAAAGAGTTCATAGATCTGGTTAAAGCGGAGGCGGGCGATGCGGCGATAGGGCACCTGATTTACTGCGCAAGCTGGAAAATACCTATTTTCAAAGACGGCAAATTTATCGAGGTTATCCCTTTGCAGGAGGGTGAAGAAGTGGCGTTTCCCAATGGAAAGGCCTTCTTTAAATATATCGGCCACCCTGAACCTGTTACACTGCCGCATTTCATCAAAGGAATAAAAGGCGCATGCAACCTCTGCGGCATGGAGCCGGAGGAATTTGACACTGCTTTATACCTGGGCGAAAAAGTCAGAAATAATGAGATCAGCCTGGAGCATGCTATCGAGCTTTTCCCCGATGAGATATTGAGAAGGTTGCAGCAGCGCCCGGACCACGCCGAACATCTTGGCCCGCTGAAATGGGGCATCATCGTTAGCGTCTCCGGACTAAAAAATGGTAAAAAAGTCAGATATACATTTGGTCCGCGAGGGGCGCCGCGCGGAGATATGATCGGAGTAACAGGCATCTCCATTGCCCTGGCAGCAAATATGCTTATCAATAACGAGATTAAGAAGCCCGGCGTGTTTGCACCGGAAGGCTGCGTCGATCCTGACCTGTTCTTCAAACGGTACGTGGACTACTGGGATTACGATAACAAGCGCTACTGGATACCTAAACCGAAAAATATCAAGCAGGCGCTCTGGAAAGTCGAGGAAAACCTGTAGTTAACGCACCTATTATATTTGGAGGCTGAATATGAGTTTTAATATGCAGCAGTTCATGCTTAAAGATAAAGTGGCGCTGGTAACGGGAGGCAGCCGTGGTATAGGCCGAGCTATAGCTCTGGGGCTGGCTTCTGCGGGCGCACGGGTAGCCATAACGAGCAGAAAGCAGGCAGATCTGGATGAGGTTCAGGCTGAGTTGGCAGGGCTGGGCGCCGAATCCTTGGCTGTTGCGGCGCACCTGGGCAGAATGGAGGATATAACCCGCTTGATCGATGCGGTGATGCAGAAATTCGGGCGCATCGATATCCTGGTAAATAACGCTGCCACCAATCCCACTATTGATCCCGCAATAGACTACACGGAACGTGCCTGGGATTCGATTATGAACCTGAACCTAAAAGGGCTTTTCTTCCTCAGCCAGGGCGTGGCCAGAATTATGAAAGGACAATCAGGCGGCTCAATCCTGAATATAGCTTCCGTCGAAGGTATCAGGCCGACCATTCTAACGGCTTACGGAATCAGCAAAGCGGGCGTAATACATGCCACCAGGGTCATGGCCAAGGAATGGGCCGTGTATAACATAAGGGCCAATGCCATTGCACCCGGCATAACCAGGACCCGCTTCGCAGAATTCTGGTGGAATGACCCTCAATTGCTTAAGACTGCTTGCAGTATGATTCCGCTCGGACGAACAGCTGAGCCGGACGAGATAGTGGGAGCAGCCATTTTCCTCGTATCCGATGCTTCAAGCTATATCACGGGGCAGGTACTTGCCGTCGACGGCGGGATTTCTATATAGCATGATTGCTGGTTCCCTGAACACGGGCGCACCTGAAGGTACGCCCCTGCAGGACAAAACGTAGGGGCGGGCTTTTAAGCCCGCCCGCTATTAGAATTGCTCTTCCTTAAATACGCCGCATAATCGCTCAGCGCTGAGTAGGCTCTAATAGTCTGCGTAAACGAGGAATAACATGTCGTGCCCGTCTCCCGGGTTAGACGGGACGCTGTCTCAGTAATAATTTCTGCTTTTATGGGGAGAATGATTGTCACGGCCGTCGGCTTGCCGAATCGCTCTTTTAGTATCATCATCTCACGGTAATAAGTGTCGAAGTGGTCCATGGCCCCGCGGGCGAGACCGTCGGTAATAACTTTGCCGCCGCTTCCGGCCCTGATATATTTCCATATCGATTGCAGCCCGCCGACCACTCCCAGCACTATCAGGCCGTCGATAGCCGGGCTCTCCAGCAGAGCCTGTACCATCTCGGCCGCATGACCCGTCACGCCGGCGACCGTATCCACGGGGTTGCCATGCGACCACGTAGGCGGAAGAAAGGAGTCCAGTTTATCCAGCGTAGCCCGGTCAAGCGTGGCGATATCAAGTCCGCGTTGCGTGCAGGCGTCGGCGGCCATCACTCCCCAACCACCTCCCGGGGCTATGATCCCGACCCGATTTCCGCGCGGCAATGGCTGATTGTTGAATGCACAGGCCGCATCCACCATCTCTTCCATATCCTCCACCCTGAGAGCGCCGGCCTGGCGAAGCAGGCCATTAATAATCCTGTCATCGCCCGCCAGTGCAGCCGTGTGCGACAGCGCGGCGCGCGCACCGGCTGCTGTGTTGCCCGCCTTCAAAACGATCAGGGGTTTACGCGCCGTTAGCTTCTTTGCAGCCTGCAGAAATCGTCTTCCGTCCCTGATACCCTCGATATAGGCCAGCACAACCGAAGCTCTCTCGTCCCCGGCCAGGTATTCCAGATAGTCCCCCACATTTAGCACAGCTTCGTTGCCGGCACTGATAAGATGGCTTGTGCCCAGTCCATGATCCCCCAGCCGGCTGGCAATCATGTCCGCCACGCTGCCGCTTTGTGCCACGATGGCCACCGGACCGCGGGAGGGATAGAACGGCATCATGTGGCAATAGAGATCAATATGCGTGCTGACAAGCCCCACACAGTTGGGCCCGGCCAGCGCCAATCCCGCCCGGCGGGCCATTTCGCTGATTTCAGTTTCAAGGACCGCTCCGTGGCCTCCCATCTCGGAGAAGCCTGCGGTGATCACGATGGCCGCCCTCACGCCTTTCTGAATACAGTCCTGCAGGACCTGTTTCACGCCGGCAGTAGGCACCGTGATGACGGCCAGATCGACCTCACCCGGTATGTCCGTCACTGATGAAAAGGCTTCCAATCCCAGCACGCTGCTCTCGCGCGGATTGACAGGATAAATCCGACCTTTAAAACCGTTGTGAACAATGTTAAAGAGCACGCGGTAACCGAACTTGTCCGGGCTGGCCGAGGCCCCGGCTACAGCAACAGAACGGGGATAAAGCAGATTTTTAATATTATCGGGCGGTATGGCATTACTCCTGCAAATGGGACCTGTTCGAGCGCAGCCGGCAATCTACGAGCCTGAGTCTTTCCTCAGGATATACTCCCGGACCACCTTGAGCGAGGCCTCCACGGCTTCCGGCTCGATATATTTGCTGAAATCGTTGTGAGTGTGATACACCCAGCTCTGGTCGTAGTCCTTGACCATAAAGCTCATGGCGCATAAATTAGTAGCCTCGATGCCGACCTCGCCGAAGGCCGCGGCGTCGGTGCTGCCGCCGCCGGGCGACATACGCGAGATGAAGGAACTATAGCCCACATCCGCGGCGATATCCACACATTGCTGCGCCATCTCCTTCGATAGTTTAACCGTCGAGTTCAGGTCGGCGTCGAAGAAGTTGAGGCTCTTGAGCTTGTATATCGTATCCATGTTGAGCGCATAGGTCTTTGTTTTCTTAAGCTCCTCCATATGGCGTTTAATCCAGGCGCGGGCGCCGCGTAATCCGCACTCCTCGGCATCGAAGGAAAGTATGATCAGCCGGGTATGCTTGAGGGGATTGTTTCCCGCTTTCTTGGCATCGCCGAAAAGCCGGCCGATGACGGCGGAGACGGCCACGGCGATCATGTTGTCGCCCGCGCCCGGCGCCACCTGGCCGGTAGTGAAGAAAAGAAAGGGAATCTCGAATATGCCCAGTATGATCAGCACCAGCGCCACCCACTGAGGCAGAATAATGCCGAAGCAAAGCATCACGCCGGCTGTCAGCGTCACCAGCAGCCCGACGATCAATAGCAAGACCCCTCCTGCCAGCAGCGGCGAATAGAGCTTGGGCAGTCGATCCAGTATCTGAAATACGTATGCCGCATCGTGATGGGCCGAGACTATGACCTGCTGCCTGACCTCGCCCGACGGCTCTATGGAGCCGTAAACGTTATAGCCTTTAGCTTTAGGGAACAGCGGGTCCAGCAAGTGCCAGTACCTTAAAAACTGCCCGTAGAAGACGAAGATGCCCAGGGCAAGGCCGGCGAAGGAAATCCAGACCAGGGAGGGGACGAAATACCACAGCAGCATGCAGGCGAAATAGAGCACGACCATGCCGGGTATATACTTGAGAAAGCTGAGGGGATGTGTGGTGATCTCCTCGATTTTAACCGAGCCGGGATCGCAGAATTTCTCGAATTCCCGGCCGATCCGGCGGCCGGCCTTATGGCAGGACTCGGTGCCGGTCAGGCGGTTCGGATATCCCTCCACTACCTCGTCGGTGAAGGCAAAGGCCTCTTTGACCTGCTGCGGACCTATCTCCGGCAGTTTATTGGTATCACCCATATTTCAACCTCCCTGTTTAGTAAAAGCGAGTCAGAATCCCAGCCAGGTGGTAATCTTGTCCACCGGCTCGCGCGGTGTGACCATATCATTGACGGGGAAACCCGGATCGGCATAGCCGATTGTGATACCGGCCACCAGCCTCTTATTATCGGGGATTTTAGCGTATTTCCGCCAGACCTGATCGTATAATATGCCCTGGTCGGCGATACAGGTCGCCAGGCCGTACTCCAGGGCTGCCAGCGCAATGGTCTGGCAGACCGCGCCGATTCCCAGCATATCCAGGTGATAATGCATCTCCTTATCGGCGCAGATCACGATCTGGCAGGGGGAGTCGAAGAAACGCATCCCGCGCAGCATCCACTTGTGCCGCGCTTCCTTGTCCTCGCGTTTGATGCCGACGATCTTGAATATCTCGATGGCCAGGTCCACCTGTCGCTGCCGGTATATCCCCTCATACGGGTTGCGCAGCATGTCGTTAGTGGGAATGGTATGTTCGTCAAAGAGCCTGCCGCACTCCTCGCGTATCTCATTCAGCACTTTGCCGGTGGCTACCACGAACTCCCAGGGCTGTGTGTTCATGCCGGATGGCGATCGAACGGCGGCCTCCAGCACCTTGTG
>DAOUFR010000084.1:0-8506 GCA_034429715.1 Dehalococcoidia bacterium | reverse complement strand
CCTGGCAGCCGGCTTCAAACTTCTGCGCGAAGTGGACCTCAATGCCATCCGCCGGCAGGCTGAATCACCCTTTCATCTGGCTGTGCTGGGTGGTGAGGGCTTGAATAAAACTTTGCTGATAAGCCAGCTACTGGCCGGACCGCGCGCACTGGAGAGTGGGTCTATAGCCCGGATTCGAGAGTACGGCCTCGATGCCGGGATGCCGCTTGGCACCTGCACTCTGGCTATACTGATGATTGGCGGCAACGATGATTGCGCCCGAGAGAGAGATGTCTTTAAACAGCTACGACGCGACAGGATCCCGGTGGTCGTCTGTCACAGCCGGGGCGATCTGCCGCAGGACGGAGATGTTATTTCGATAAATGCACATGGTTGGCAGGATGCAGAGACGGTGGTTGCGAATCCAGGGGACCGCCAATCACTCACCGGAGTGCTGGCGCCGGCCATATTGCGCGCCTGCCCCGGGCGGGAGGTCCAGCTTGCGCGAAACCTCCCCATGCTGCGTGAAGCCGTCTGCCGCAAGCTGATCGATGATACGTGCCTGGTCAATAGCACATACAGCTTTACCACGGGCCTGGCCGAGATCAATATATTTCTCGACGTACCGCTCAACATAGCCGACATGGTGATACTGACCAAGAACCAGGCCCTCATGGCCTATAAGATATCCCTGGCCATGGGATTGACGGCAGACTGGAAGGAGACCGTACCCAAGATGAGCGCCGTGATAGGCGGCGCCTTTCTCTGGAGACAGCTGGCCAGGATGCTGGTCGGGCTGATACCGGCATGGGGCATCATACCCAAGATCGCCGTGGCTTATGCCGGCACCTATACAATCGGGCAGGCTATTTACCAGTGGTGCGCCAAAGGCGAGAAGCTCAAATCACAGAACCTCAGGGCGATCTATCTTTCGGCGCTCAAACGCGGCCGCGAGGCGGCACAGTCTGTGATCGCCAGGCGTAAAGCCCTGCGGCACCCGCAACCCGGAGCGTGACACAGGGACGGCATCACCACTCCCGTTATGGCGAGACGCTAAATATGCCTGCGCGAGAGCGACGTCGCGATCAATACTATGATCAGCACGATGACCAGTATAGCCACCATGGCGCATATCCATAGATAGATGTCGTTGGCGAAAAGCGCGGCCAGGTTGAGCGCGCCGTTATCAGGGGCGCCGGACTGCGCCGGCTCATCGGGTGGTGGTGTTGTGGTGGGCGGCGCCGTGGTCGCCGGCGGAGATTGTATGTTTTCTGATGGACCCGGTGCGGATGTCCCGGGGATTTCAGTCTGCTGCGCAGGTGTTTGGGGGACTACGGGCAGGGATGGCCCGGGAGTGACCTCTTGTTGTGCAGGCGATGGAGTCGGCAGGGTGTACCTGGGCGTGGGGGAGAGACAGTCGCAGAAGGTCCACAGTCTTCCCGTGCCCGCCGTATAATCGTAGGGCCTGTTGTCTATGGCCCACAGATTTACGCCCGATGACAGTTTGAGCGATACAGGCTCCCGTGTAAAAGCAACTCCCGCCGGCAGCCCCGTGGCCAGCACGTCCCATTCGATGGTGGGAGGCCCCAGAGCTTCCGGATAGAGCGTCCTGTCAACGGAGGACATACCCGCAGTGGAGGCGGCACCGTAGAGCGTGCCCATCTGGGCCAGGGCCCAGAAACCGGACGAGGGCGCTCCCATGATGTCCCAATCGTGGCTATAGCCGACAAGCCAGTAGTAGATATCGCTGTTCGCCGAGTCGCCGGCAGCGTATATCACCGCGGTGTCGCTGAACCTGTAATCTAAGACTGTGTGTATATTGCCTGAGGACGGCAAATCAGTTGTAACAGCAAACTGGCCCACACCGGACGAAGCGGCCACCCTGCTGTCGGAGCTGTTGCCTCCCACCACCACAACGCCGCTGGGCGCGGCGAAAATAGTATGGCAGCCTCTCAGCGTGGTGGCCGCCTGCTGCGACCAGTGGGGTATCAGCGTTGACGCATTTGCCCTTCGCATGGAGGTAGAGGAGAGTACATACAGATAGCGCGTATCATCGATGGTGGTGACCGAGAAGTCTGTCACGTTCATTGCCGGAAGTTGCGCCTTCCAGGTCTGTCCGCCATCCTGCGACTGGCGCAGGTCGTCTGTGCCGCGCGAGGACATAAAAATTGCGCCGTCGTTCCCGTAGTTGCTCATGCGAAGTATGATATCGTTGCGTGCCGCGGCCAGGCAGAGCACGCGCTCCCACGATTTGCCCGTGGCCGATCCGCCCGAGCGCCAGACGCTGTCCAGGCCTGCGCCGGACTCATTGATCGAGGCCAGGTAGATCGCGCTGGAGTCCGCCCTGACGGCCACGTCCGAAAGGAAGCTTATCTGTGTATCTATGAGACTATGTTGATTCCAGGTCTTCCCGTTATCTTTACTCAGTGAGAAGGCTGATTCGTCCAGAGGTGCGCCGGTGAGATATGCTCCCGGCCAGGCGGCCGGGCCGTTGAACTGCGCCGATCCGGTTCCGCAATAAGCGCGGCTGCCGTCGGGTGACCAGATAACAATAGCCATGCCGTAGCCGGAGGCGCCCGCGCCGGTAGGTGGTTTTTCGGTCTGGTACCAGCAGGCGGTGGGACAGGTCATAGGAGTGTCTGTGAACCAGGTCAATACAGTGCCCTGTGCGGCGTCCCCGGTGACCGCTCCGGCCAGCAGCTTGCCGCCGGAATAGGTGCCGTAATAGGCTATGCTGGAGATGCGGCGGTTGGGTTGCGAGGCCATGAGCTGGTAGACCACGATGTCATCCACCCTGAATATGCCGGCATTGCCACCCGGAGCGTCGATGCTTATGTAGGCCCTGCACAATGCGGGGGCCTGTCCCGAGTAATCTGCCGTGAGCTGAAGACATCCGCTCACTACCTGCGCGGCCCCGGGTGAGCCGCCTGCCCCGCTCACCGTTATCTCGGGGGGATTGCCGCTGAAAACCGTATCCCAGTCGGTCGTATTGGCGTTCAGATCATGAATGCCCGCATTGAAGTAGGTGCCCGCCGCCGTGGAGTAGAGCACTGCTATGGAAGGGTCCGCCCGGTAGGACGATGGAAAGCGAATGGAGAGCACGTCCCCGCCGAACCCCTGTGCGGCCCATGCGCCGCCCATACTGCCGACCTTGTATACATAGACTTCGCCCGCCCCGCCTGAACGGGTGCCGGCTGCGATATCGCAAATTCCGTAAATAGGGGATATGGCCAGCGCGCCGATATCGGATGCAGCAGGGAAAGCAGTGTCGTTCCAGGTCTGCCCTGCGTCCTGCGAGACGTAAACCTGCCTGGGGCGGTTTCCCGAACTGGTTACCGCAGCGACAAACTGAGAGTTATCGGGAGAGATTGCTATATTCCAGGCCGGAAGCTCGGCCCCGGCTGCCAGCAGGTTGCCGCCGATCTCCAGCCAGCTGACGCCCGAATCGTCCGATCGGTAAAGCCGGCTCTGCGATGTATCGGAAGCGTAAAAAGTGAGACCGTTCCTGGACTGGGCCAGGAAGTTGACCTCGCTGGGGCTGGCCACGACGTTGAACTGGTTGCCGGGCGTGTCCACCGCGCTCCAGATCATGCGTCCGGCCTGCGCGGGCACGGATAAAAGGGAGAGGGACAGCGCCAGGGAAAGTGCCGCCAGCGACGGCCCGGCCATGCGTTTCAGGAGATTAAACATCGGCTACTGATGATTATAGAACGTTTCAGCCGGCCGCGCAGTTTATGGCTACTCAGGCCGGCAACTGGTCAGAAGGTATGATCTGCGATGCAGGGATATTGATCTCCGGCATCCCGTCGGTGTAGTGTGGGATGGGTGGCTTAAGCGGCTGTTTGGGCCCGTAGTTGATATCCTCGCTGATCGTATCGATCAAGCTGTAGACGATTTCGGTAACACCCTTGTGCATGCCCTTGTGCCCCAGCGGCAGCTTGCAGATATGCAGCTCCCATTCGTTGTATGACTCGCGCGTCCAGGTGACCGTTCTCCCGCCCGCCATTGCTGCGCTCTTCTTATCGCCCGGTATCACTGTAATGGGCTTGATGGCGGCGTTCTTCCACTGCGTAACGACGGTGCGCAACAGCTTCTTGGAGGTCGAGCCGCATTCCTCCACGGTGGACTCTTCCTTCGCCGTGGAGTCGACGGCGCCGGAATATTCAGGCGCGGGCAGTTCCTTCTTATCGATCATGGTGGCCATCTCGGGCAGTTCCTGCAGTGTCGGCGCCGGCAGCTCACGGCCCTGGGACAGTTCATCCTCGTATTTCTGCAGCAACTCGCCGAATTTCTCCATGAGCTGCTCGCGCGTGCTCTGCGGCTTCTTGAGACCTTCTCCGATCATAACCACCGTTGTCTGCGGCGGTATAGCGGCCGGTGGTGGCTGCAGGGGTGGTGGGGGCATAGTGGGATAAGGCGGGTAATAGATCGGAGGAGGAGGTGGCGGAGGTGGAGGCGGTTGTTGTTGTACCTGCGTAGCCCAGGGGTTGACCGGTTGGGGCACGCGGCTGCGGCGGGTCAGGGCATAGATGCCGTAGATGAGTCCGGCGATCACCAGCACGGTTATGGGTATGGTAACTGCCGGCGTCGAGTAGTCGGGGTCCCATTGCACGGTGACGGTCTTAGGTCCCTCTATAAGCGCGGAACCCGAGGTGAGCAGCGCCCTGAATTTGCCGCCGAAGAAGCCGGCGATTCCGGGCATGGCCACCTCTTCCGGGGACACACTCCATTTGACGGTGCTGCCGGCCTTCTGCCATCCTCCCCCCGTTGTATTGCCGTATTTCGAATCCACGGTCAGCCTGTAATATAGATCGTAGGTCGCAATATACTTACCGGCTGCTTCTACTACGGTGTTGAGAGTGGCCGAGCTGATCTTTTCACCCGTCGGCGTCAGCCAGTAGGCGAACCTGTACTGGGATTCGGCGTCCTTGGCCACTTCCTGCGGCGCGCTGACGTTGAGCGGCTTGCCCTCGCGGTGCCAGCCGGACCCGCTCATCGATGCTATGCCGGTGGGGCTGCTGGTGATCTCGATATCGTATTCGGGATAGTACGTGAATTGTAACTGGCTGATCCCGCCGCTGACGGAGGCCGAGTTGGACTCCGCCTTGTACTGGATGTCGGTCCGTCCAGACGGCGTCACTATATTGTCCACCGATATTGTCGATGTCGTGTCGGGATCCAGCCCGGTAATCCTGTATGATTCGCCTCCCCGCAGCGTGGCCCTGGGCGTGTTGTTCATGTAAACACGGGTCTGGCCTTCTTCCAGGCCGGAAGAGATGCTGACGGTCACATCGTAACTTCCTCTCTCAACGGTCAGGGTAAAAGTCTGCTGTGCCGTGGAGCTTCCCGCCGTGGCTGTGACGGTAATGGAATAGCTTCCCGACGTGCCGCTGGCGGGCGTGCCTGATATCTGGCCGTTGTTGAAGGTGAGTCCGGACGGCAGCGTGCCGCTGGTCATGGCATAGCTGATGGTGCCGCTGCCCCCCGTGGCGACGATGCTGGCCGAATAAGCCTGCCTCACGGCTGCCGTGGGTATGCTGGTCGTGGTAAAAGTCAGTGCCGGTACGGTTATATATATGATGTAGGATCCGGTAGTACTGCCCCAGGTGGCGTCGGTGACCGCTACATCTATCGAGTAAGTGCCCGCTGCTGTGGGCGTTCCTGTTATGGTCCTGCCGGAGGCTACCAGACCCGGGGGTACGCCGGATATAGACCAGACAGGCGAGGAACAGGTGGTGCCGTTGCATGTGGCTGAGAAGCTGGTGCTATAAGATGTACCCACCACTCCGTTAGGCGGTGAACCATAGATGACGGGCGGCGCCGCATCAGCCCTGCTGTAAAACAGGCCGAAACTGAGGCAGACCAAAATAAGGCAAACGGACAGGAACCTGACGGTCGCGGTAAGAATGCGCCTGTAGCTGTTCAATCGATCTTAATCCGTATGGCCGGGGGCATTTATAACTGTATTATAATGACAATTCATAGCATTGTCGATACCATCG
This sequence comes from Dehalococcoidia bacterium, assembly GCA_034429715.1. GTDB lineage: Bacteria > Chloroflexota > Dehalococcoidia > GIF9 > UBA5629 > CAIMUM01. The sequence continues at coordinate 2,525 of DAOUFR010000084.1, read as the reverse complement.
CGTACGCTGCACTGAATGCCCGCACTACCACCGATTATGTACGAAGATTATTAATAGATTATTAAGCCGCGCTTATTTCAGCTTCAGCGGCAGGCCTGCCGTCATAAGAATAACCTCGTCGGCCGCAGCGGCCAGACGCTGGTTGGCCTTGCCCAGGGCGTCGCGGTATACTCGCGCCAGAGCGTTGTCCGGCACGATACCGCTGCCCACCTCGTTGGAGACCAGTATGAAACTGCAGCGCGACCGCTGCATCAAACCGACGAGGCCGCTGATCTCAGCGTCAACGGATTTTTCAGCTTTCTTACCGCTGGTGGTCTGGCCCACGCAGTTGGCGGCCAGCAGCGTAATGCAGTCCACTATGACCGTGTCATACCTTTCTGTCTTATCTGCCAGGGCCACAGATAGCCTATCTTTGACCTCCAGCGTGTCCCAGCCGGCAGGACGCGACCTCCTGTGCGCCTTTATACGCTGCCGCATCTCCTCATCCAGTGGCTGGGCTGTAGCACAGAAGAGCACGCCTCCGCCCCTGTCCGTGGCCATCTTCTGCGCGTATGAACTCTTGCCGCTGCGGGCTCCTCCTAAAATCAGGACTATTTTTTTATCGTCGGCCATATTCGATCAAAACGGAAGGGTGATTTTGAACAGGTTGTAGCTGGATATATAGGGCATCAGGCGTAGAGACGCGATGCTCAGGATCAGTGCGATCACCTCGCCGGATTCGATCAGCGCGCCGCAGCAGTCGCCCGTCAAGCCGCCGAAGAAACGGCTGAAGAGCACGCCCAGGCAGTACAGCAGACCGAAAAGCCCCAGCATGATCAGCGGTGCGATCAGCAGGCCGTTGAGCGGTATGGCAACCGCCAGCGTTATGACCGTTGCGCCGATAAATCCGCCCCAGCCGGCGCTGCTCTTGAGCGTATAAAAGGAGCCGCTGTCCCTGGCGGAGGGGAAGATCAGCGCCAGCCCTGTGATGGCCCAGCGGCTGAGCAGGGGAAAGGTCAGCAGGACATATACGCTGATGGCCGCTGAAAGGCAGATGTACTTGGATAGCAGCAGGAGGATGGCGGCTGTGATGCCGAAGGCGCCCACCCGCGTGTCCTTCATGATCTCCAGCCGTTGCGTCCTGGTCTTGCTAACGGCGAAGGCGTCGAAGGTATCCATCAGACCGTCGATGTGATGCGCTCCCGTGATGACGGCCAGCGCTCCTATCAGCAGGACGCAGTTCACCTGCGTCGGCAGGACCGTGCGGAAAACGATATAAAGCAGGACAAGCGCCAGTCCGATGATCAGTCCAACCAGCGGGAAATATATCGTGGAACGCCCGACCGAACGTATCTCTCCATCTGCCGCCGGCGTTTCGTGCAGTATGAGCACGGTCTTCATCTCTGCTGCGGCAGGTTCGCTGCGCTGCCCGTCGGATGGAACAGCCAGGCGCGTATTGCCTGCTTCCGAATCGGGCGCCGGCGCCGGCAGTATGGTCAGGAAACGGAGCACGGCCAGGAAACTCAGGATGCGCCTCCTCCGGGAATGTCGGACACGCCGGCGCCTTCAAAGGTGGACATATCGCGCATCATGTTGACAGAGCATTCCGCTAAAAATATGCCCAGCGCCGCGCCGGTTCCTTCGCCCAGGCGCAGGTCGAGCTCGAGCAGCGGCCGCAGCCCCAGGTGTTTCAGGCAGGCGGCATGCCCCCTCTCCGCCGAGAGATGGGCGGCTATCAGGTGGTTTTTGATCTGAGGGCAGATGCCCGCTGCTATGAGGGCAGCGGCGCCCGAGATGAATCCGTCGATAACCACCGGTATGCGATTGGCCGCGCCCGCTATCATTGCGCCGGCCAGCCCACCTATCTCGAAGCCTCCCACCTTTTCCAGCACTCCCAGGGCGTCGCAGGGGTCCGGCCTGTTGACCGCCATGGCCTGCTCGATGATCTCTATCTTACGCTCCAGTTGTTCATCGCCGATGCCTGTGCCGCGACCGGTCACATCACGCACGGGTGCGCCTGTCACGGCCGCAGTGATGGCGCTGGCCGAGGTAGTGTTGCCTATGCCCATATCGCCGGTGCCCACAATGTCGACTCCGGCCTCCAGCTCGTTTTCCAGCACCTCCGCGCCTGCCAGCAGACTATTTAAGGCCTGGTCACGGCTCATGGCGGGGCCGGTGCTCATATCCCCCGTGCCGAAATCGATCATTTTGCACAGGATACCTTCGTATGACGGCAGCCCGCCCTTCACCCCCATATCCACGATGACTACGCGTGCTCCGACCATACGGGAAAGGACATTGATAGCGGCGCCCCCGGCCGCGAAGTTAAGGGCCATCTGGCAGGTGACCTCCTGGGGATAAAGGCTGACGCCGCGGACAGCCACTCCATGATCGGCTGCCATAATAATAATCACCTTGTTCTTCAGGCGCGGAATGACCTCGCCGCGTATACCGGCGATCTGTACGGCCAGGTCCTCCAGCGCTCCCAGGCTGCCGCGCGGCTTGGTCAGACTGTTTAACCTGCGCCGGGCAGCTTCCTGGAATGA
>DAOUFR010000083.1:0-13704 GCA_034429715.1 Dehalococcoidia bacterium | reverse complement strand
GCTGGAAAACCTGGTGCAGGAAAAGATCGGCGAGGTCGTAAACTCCCAGATGTCGACCATATTCGCCCTGTCGAAGCTTGCGGAGTCGCGCGATACGGACACAGGAGCGCATATTGAGCGCGTCCAGATATTGTGCAAAGCCATGGCCGTGCGGCTGAGCGAGGCATCGCCCTATGCGGATGCCATCGACGCAGATTTCGTAAACTGCATATATAACTCCAGCCCGCTGCACGACATCGGCAAAGTGGCTATTGCGGACAGCATCCTGCTCAAGCCTGGAAAGCTGACTGCAGAGGAATTCGAGGTGATGAAGACCCATGCCATCATCGGCGTGACAACCCTGCAGAAAGTGCATGAGCAGTATCCGAACAATGCCTTCATAGCCATGGGCATTTCAATCGCGCGCAGTCACCATGAGCGGTGGGACGGAACCGGCTATCCCGACGGGCTGGCCGGCGAAAAAATACCCCTTGAAGCGCGCATCATGGCGGTTGCGGACGTGTACGACGCGCTCCGGTCCAAACGTTGCTATAAGAAATGCTTCGCGCGCACCGAAAGCCGCGGCATCATCGAGGCCGGCAGCGGCGGCCAGTTCGATCCGGTACTGGTAAAGGCATTCTTTGATATCGAAGAGGAGTTCAACGCCATCGGGGTCACGATGGGATACCGGTAGTACCTCTTCAGTGTGTAGAGGCTGCGGCCTGTTTATTCGTAGACCTTTTCCTCGTCCGCTTCCTCGCGGCTCAGGTGGATGTCCTCCTCGATATTCCTCTCGTCCACGGATTTGCAGGATGTCAGGTAATTAAGACGATTATATAGCCAGACTGTTGCTGCATAGATTTTGGTTTGACAAATCTTATTCCCTAATGTTAATGTGGTATAACCATCTAACCACTATACGAGATTACGGCGCTTTTTCTATGGCAATTACATGCATGACTTTAGTTTATGAAGATACTGCATTGGAGACGTGCAATCATGGTTGATGAAAATAATACAAAGCTAAATGATTCACCATCGCTCGAATTGGATTTGATTCTATCATCCGGATGGAATATCCATTATTTTGAAACAGGCCCGGTGAGTGAGCCTGTCATTCTGTTTGTTCATGGTCTTAGTGAATCGTGCGAATACTGGATGCAAACTATTAATCACCGTGAAATGCAGAAGTTTAGGTGTCTGGCTATTGATCTACTTGGATTTGGTGACTCTGATAAACCAAGAAATTATGACTATTCAATGGAAAAGCAATGTGAGACAATTCAGGAATTTTTAACCCTCAAAAAGATTAATCAAGTCGTATACATCGGACATTCAATGGGTGGAATCGTAGGGATGGCCCTACTTGAGTTATATCCACAGATTATAAAGAAGTTCGTGTTGGTTGACTCACCACTTAGTGAACCGCATCTATCAGATATAGACAATCGACGCCGACTGCTTAACAACCCTGAATGGTTATTGAATTTGGTAGTGTTTCCTTCATTTAAACGCACATTGAATAAGAGGCTATTTGCGGCTCCAACAAAAGAGATATTGGAAATGGAAGCACGTGTAACGAAAAAGACAAAAGCTTATGCCGTAATACGCGCTTTAAAAGATATCAGTCGATTTCTACGGAAACGTGATCACATTTCAATTTTTAAGAACTCTTCAATTCCTCACTATTATATCTACGGGACTCTCGATGATGTTGCCAGAATGGTTAAAGAATGTTTTGCTGGCGAGTCGTGGGTAAGGGCTATTCCCGATGTTAACCACTGTCCTATGAACGAAGCTTCTGAAACCTTTAATAAGATTCTTGTTGATATTTTGGCGGTAAACGACTGATAATACCCAATATTATTAATATGGCGTACGATCGATTTAATCGATCGTACGCCATATTGTTTTATTCCCAATAGCGTCTCTCTCTCATTGTCCAACCTGATATATCAACGTATCGAACCAAAGAATTTTATTTATATTTGTGTCCACCTATGAAACACAATCATTTTTCGGCAAGTGCTTCGTCATTTATCAACGCGCTCTCTTTAACATAAGACTTTGCACTCGTAAAAAACGCAATAGAACCTATTAGAAGTGAAGGAACAATAAATAGGAACCCGGTTTTGAGTCCAATTGCGCCTCCACCAAACGTATCTGATATGACACCGACCAACCATGGGCCGAGAGATGCGCCGGCTAAGTACATAAATAGAATAATTGTGCCGCTGCCTGTCACTCTATGGCTTATTGGCAAAACGTCCGTAAAAATAGACTGCCCTATGGGAGCTATAATCGATGCCGATATGCTCGAGATTATTAAAAATGTGATAACCACGGGTAGCGGATTACCAAGCGTTAGCATCATGGCAGTTGCCGATAAAAAGAATGTCAGCAAGAGAATCCCCATGAAAAGTGGACGTGCGGCTTTATTACGAGACATCCATTTATCACCTAACCAGCCACCTAGAGGTGCGCCGACCAAAGACAGCAACGCGGCGCCTCCAACAATCAAAGTAGCTTTAGCAGCATCAATATCGTAGGCACGCATCAGCAATGCCGGTAAGAATCCTATGAGAGTGTAATAAAAGAATCCGAACATTGTCTGTCCTATCACGGTCAAAGTATATGCTTTACCTTTAAAAAGTTGTATCCAATCAACAAAATACTTCTTATTAAATGCACTTTCGTTTTGTTTTCTAACGCTTGCATAATCTTTAAAGAAAAATACCGCTATTCCTATTAACACACCTGGTATAGCAAAATAGATGAAGGGAGCTTGCCAATTGCCTGTTTTTGTTACGATTAATCCTGCGAGCATCATGCCCCCCACCGTTCCAAGCACTGCCCCTATGCCATAAATACCATTAACGAGCCCCTTGCGGTTCCTGGGGAAAACGACGGATAACCAACCAACTCCGCCGAGTGCGTAGCCGGCCTCACCAAACCCTACAAATGCCCGGCAAAAGAGAAGTTGAACGAAATTTCTGGATATGCCAGTCGCAAAAGTGGCTATGCTCCAGATTATTGCCATTAGTCCAAGCGATTTGCGACGACTCCATCGATCGACTACGAAAGATGCCGGCAGTGCAAGCAGCCCAACACCTATGCTAAACACAGATTGTACGATTCCTAACTCCGTATCAGTAAGATTAAGCGCAATTTTCATTGGTTGAAGAACAGCAGAAAGAACCGAACGGTCTGCAAAATTAAGCATATAAAGCAGTGTGAGTGTGATCAGCAACAGACCCTTCTGCGTACGACCTACCTGGTATTTTTGGTTTTCTGATCCTATAACTTCCATTTCATACATCTCCCACTTTTAAAATATTTGTCATGGCTAAACTGCGGAACGTCAAATGTGCGTTAATTGCAATAGCTTCAGAATTCGGGCTACGTACATCTCAACCTCCTTATTGATCCAAAGTCAGGCTGTTTCGCGGCGAACAGATTTTTGCAGTAACTCCTCCGAGTGTTTATCGGCCTCCTGCTTCATTTTTGATATTTGTTCTGCCGAGTAAGCGAGCACGGTCGACAGCAATTCATCGGTGTGCTGTCCTAACAGCGGCGGTGCGGTATGTTCTACTCCATCCGTGCCAGCCAACCTTATCGGGCAGTCGATAATGGTCAGCTCGCCCCTGGATGGGTCATTCATAGTCCTGATGATTTGTGCGTGCCGGACCTGCGGATCTGATTCCACCTGCTTTAAGTCATTCACCGGTCCGGCCGGTATATCCTCACTACGAAAGATGTTTAACAGGTCATCTGTATCAATTTCGCTTAAAGCTGCCTGAATTTCGGCATTCAGCTCATTTTTGTGCAGGAACCTGTCTACGGGCTCTTTGTATTCAGGATTATCAATTAAATCTGATCTGTTGATTGCACGTGCAACCCTTGACCAACTGGGGCCGAGAGCTATCCAGCTATTTTTAGTCTTGAAATAGCCGAAGGCAGCTATAGCAGGATGCTTGGTACCCATACGCGGTGGCAGTTTATGGCTGACAAAGTAATATTGGAAAAGCTGGCCGATAAAAGACATATTCGCAGCAAGCATGCTGGTATTTATCTCAGCCCCACATCCCGTCTCTTTTCTGCTGTAAAGAGCTGCCAATATTCCGACAACGCAGTACATCGCCGCGGATATATCACCGCTGCCCACGGCAGTCCTGACCGGCGCTCCCATATCATCGGTAGTCAGGCTGGAGACTCCGCTCAGTCCTTGAACAACATCGTCAAAAGCAGGATAATCCGCATATGGTCCGTCCTTACCAAAACCCGTCAGACAGCAAAAAATAATGGATTGGTTGATCTTCCGCAGATTTTCATAATTAACACCGAGGTGCTCCAGCGCTTTTCGCCGCAGATTGGAAAAGACAACATCTGAGACTTTAACCAGATCCTCAAACGCCTTATGCCCGGATTCCGTCTGTAAATCGATCTCAATACTTTTCTTATTGCGGTTAAGCGCAATGAAGTAATAGCCATCCCTTTCGCCAAGGCGCGGGAAGGTGTCCCTGGTGAGGTCTCCGACCTTCGGGGCTTCCAGTCTGATCACCTCGGCGCCAAGGTCGCCCAGGACCTGCATGGCAAACGGCCCTGATAGCGCTACTGTAAGGTCCAGGACCCTGACGCCATTTAATAGATCGTATTTAGGCATTCCTGCCTCCCTTTTTTAAATTTTGTCCCACAGCCCACACTGTTTGGCTACCGCCATGAGCTTAATGGCTGGTTGGACAGACGCTTCATCAACCAGGAGGCCGTCAATAGACGTAGCGCCTATACCTTCTGCCTTTGAACGGTCATATGCGGCCAAGATCTTCCTAGCGAGTTTGATTTCATCGATGGTTGGACTGAATGTCTCGTTGACTATATCGATTTGTGAGGGATGAATTACCCATTTACCCTTGAAACCCATCCGAACTGCTATTTCCGCATCCGCTCTCAGCCCATCGGCATCCTTGAAGTTTGGGTACATTGTATCAATAGGATGGATTCCTGCTGCCGTTGCAGCAATCACTATCCTTGATCTCGGGTACAAACAAATAGCCCGGAGTTCCTCAATTGATCTGGGGTTCTTAGCGCCTATATCGGCGAAATAATCTCCCATCCCGAATACCAGCGCATTCAGTCTTTTACTTGCCGTAGCGATTTCATCGACAGCCTGCACACCTTTCGCTGTCTCAATTAGTGCCTGAAGGGCTACCTTTTTATTTAAGTGAAATTTATTTTCAACATCGTCCAGAATCCGTTCCACCACTTTAACATCCTCCGCCGAATTCACCTTCGGAATCACAAGCGCATCAGGCGCGGTTTCAACTATCTTCAATATATCTTCGGATGCATAAGCAGTATTAATACTATTAATCCGGACGACAAGATACTTACCGCTGGTTCTATATTGATCAAGTGCTGTTCTGACATCCTCACGTGCCCGGCCTTTCTGGGAAGCAGGAACAGAATCTTCGAGATCGTATACAATACAGTCAGCCGAAGTGGTAATAGCCTTTTCGATCATTTTCAGATTGTTACCGGGCACGCTCAGACAACTTCGTGCAAACATCAGAGTTCCCACCTCCGTATTATTAGATATGCTGTGCTTTTAGCCCTACCACAAACCGAAAACAAATCACCAATCCTAACATGACCAGCGAAGCGAGAATCCGTCAAGTTAGAAACATATTAGAATGATATTGGTTTAATGGTTTAACCAGTCTACCAGAAGAAAATGAGCTTGTCAAATAAGTCAAGAGGGTGCCTGTGTTAATCAGGCAATTTATTATAGATTACCTGGCCAGCCGCAAGTCGCCATATTTTTTATCTAAATAATCACGCGCATTCTTCAGATGATTGGTCACAGCTTGCAGAGCCTTTTTCCGATTTCGCGATTTAACGGCAGCCAGAATAGCCCTGTGTTCGCTCAAAACAATTTTCCTTCTAGGTATGTCTTCTTCAATATCTACTGTCGCCGCAAAATTCTTCTGGAATTCATAGTTGGCTTTCATAAAATTACTCAGTACTATGTTCTTGGTTGTCAAAGCCAACCTGTAGTGGAATTGAAGTACCGGCTCGGAGATTTGGAAAGCTGCCTTTGAGCGTTCAAAACGTCGTACCATGTTCTCCAGGTCATCAAGCTCTTTGTCAGACGCTCTTTCGATAGCAAGCTCAACGACCTTTGGTTCAAGCACATCTCTGACTTCAAGATAATCAAAATACGTGGCACGTTTTAATGAATCGAACAACACTAAATCATGATCGTGATCTGCCAGATCCCTGACGAACGTCCCTCCGCCGGGCTTCCTGTTTAAATAGCCAAGGCTTTCCAGCGTTTTCAGTGCTTCCCTCAAGATGCCACGGCTTATACCCAACTCCAGAGATAGATCCCTTTCCGACGGCAGCCTGTCTCCGGGTTTAAGCATGCCCTTATTGATCAATCCCTTAATCTGGTCTATGGTTTTCTCAGATAGCGTGTCACTATTTAAACGTATAAATTTCATAATAATCTTCTCTGCGGTCGGATGGTTATACCACACTCAGTATACTGAAGAAATATACTGACAAACAGGCCATCTGTCAACTGAATTTACTCAATGAGAGTTCGATTAATGAGAGGAAGCCTTTTATTAAGAGCTTTATCCGAGAAGTAATTATGACAGGCTTTTGAGCAAAACCGAAATATACAATGCCCTTATCGAAGGAAAGACCGCGGGAAGAGGAGTTGAAAGTTACAAGCATCATATGTCATGGAGGGCCATTCTGGACAGTCCGCGAACTGCCGTTTGAGAGAAAAAAGCTGATTCCAGCACTCCAACGACTGCTTCAATACTCCGCTGTGTACTCTTCGAGCCTTTGAGAGATAACAAATGGCTACTTAAAAGCATATTAGCTTTTCCTGATAAGAAAATTACTGTTCAGATGGGGGCTTGACTTGGAGTTAACTCCAAGGTATAAGCTATTGGTGGAGGTAGAACAATGACAATAGCAGAAGTAAGTGAACAATTGAACATTTCCGCAGATACACTGCGCTATTATGAAAAAATTGGACTGATACCGCCTGTAAAACGGAATAGAGGAGGTATTAGGGATTATGGAGAAACGGATTTAAATTGGGTTGAGTTCATCAAATATATGAGAGGTGCTGGACTTTCAATTGAAGTGCTGACTGAGTACGTTCGGCTTGCAATGCAGGGAGATAAAACCATTGAGGCCAGAAAGAATATCTTGATTGAGCAGAGGAAACAACTTACGGTCAGGATGGAAGAGATGCAGAAAACGATGGACAAACTCAATTACAAAATAGAACAATACGAAAATACTCTTTTGAAAAAAGAAAAAGAATTAATTCCATCTTATCAATAGAGTAGGGAATATAACATGAATAACTCAAAGGATTGAAGTCAAAGTGTAATCTTCCCGAAAGGCAGTAGAGTTGAAGGTGATCATTTCATAAGAACAGCCTGGGTTGAAATACTGGTTACTATGGACAATGAGTTCAATTGTCAGATTAAAAATGATTGGAGGAAGAACAAAAAATGATTAAACGTAAACTGGGCAAAAACGGCCTTGAGGTTTCTGCCCTTGGATTAGGCTGCATGGCAATGAGTTGGGGTTATGGTCCGGCGGCAGACAAAAAAGAGATGATAAAGCTGATTCATTCAGCTATTGAACACGGGATTACTTTCTTTGACACTGCGGAAATCTATGGGCCATTCACGAACGAGGAGCTGGTAGGCGAGGCGCTTGTTCCCTATCGAGACAAGGTGATCATTGCCACCAAATTTGGCTATAACTTCATAAATGGCCAGATGGCTGATCTTAATAGCCGTCCGGAACACATCAGGGAGGCGGTTGAAGGAATGCTTAAGCGGCTCAGAGTTGAGGCCATTGATCTGCTTTATCAGCATCGTGTTGATCCAAATGTTCCCATAGAGGAGGTAGCCGGAGCTGTAAAAGGGCTGATTCAGGAAGGCAAGGTTAAGCATTGGGGGCTTTCTGAAGCAGGGGTGCAGACAATCCGTCGCGCACACAATACTCAGCCGCTGGCCGCTGTTCAGACCGAATATTCGATGTGGTCGAGAAGTCCTGAAAAAGAGTTACTGCCTGTGCTTGAGGAACTCGGCATTGGATTCGTTCCGTACAGCCCGCTGGGTAGGGGATTCCTTACCGGACGATTTGACAAAAACTCGAAATTCGATAGCTCGGACTTCCGTAATGTTGTTCCGCGTTTTAATCCCGAAAATATGGAAGCAAACCAGGTTGTGATCGACTTGATCAAGAGGGTTACGGCAGAGAAAAATGTCACGCCTGCCCAGATTGCGCTGGCATGGTTACTTGCCCAAAAGCCCTGGATTGTCCCTATCCCGGGCACACGAAAGCTGGAGCGCTTAATTGAAAATCTGGGAGCAGCAGATATTAAATTGACACCCAAAGAATTGCGCGATATAAATTCCGCACTCGATAAGATTAACGTTGCGGGAGGTCGCTATCCTGAAGATTTGGAAAAGATGACAGGCCTGTAAAAAAGGATCACAGGGCAGTCTTCTGATATTTCAGGTGAAGCCACCCCGGGGCCTTGTGCTGCTGGCCATAAGATATCATTAACCCAAGACACACGCCCCATATCAGGTGAAGGAAAAAACACATCCCATACATAAATATCAGTTCAGGTTGTGGAATCTGTATTATCACGGACATCAGATAAAATAACGAGTTTCCTTCGACCTGAGCGATGACAACGCTCAACAATATGCCTTTTCGATATGAGCTGAATCGCAGTTTGCGGAATCTCTGCGTTAAGAGACCAACAGCCAGTCCGGTCAGAATTGCGATCGAGTAATGCAGTGCTATTCCCTGCCAGACCGGGTTAACCGCATCTACCCCAATAAGGGTCAAGAAACACCGGCCGATTAAAGCGAAGAAAGACGCTAAAGATAACCCCAAAGCTGAAAGCGTGATCAGGGCTACGATATCTATTACGATCGTACTTACGATTCCCGCGATTATTCCATATATACCGCCTGTTGCTATATTCTCTTTATTCATTTGTGGTCCCTCCTTTTGAGCCCTAATCGCAGGGGAGCTGCTGCTCCCCTGCCTTGCTTATCCTTATGTTTCTCTTTCTACGGCGTATTTTGAGTGGACTTCGTCAACGGGCAGCCCGGAAACTTAAAGCCCTCGCCACCCTGACTGCCGGCACGCTTCTTCAGGCGCCCGACAAACAGGCCAATCATAATCGAAGCCAGGACTGCCACGGTAGCAGTAAACAGCGCCAGCGCTACCAGTACCGATGCTACAATTCCCCAATCCATTTTATTTCTCCTTTTAATATTTTCTTTGAGTCTGTCCTATGCTCTTATTGGTACTATTTTCCATCTGCAAGAACTTTTTCCCGGTTCACGATCCCGTTTACCAGGATGCCTATGCCTATTACGAGTATTACCAGAGGCCACCAGTTGCCGAAACCATAAAGAAAGGCAATCCCTATAAATACCAGGGCCAACCCGGCGATCAGTCCTCCGACACCGCTCCTGCGGTCCGGCAGGATCCCGAAATAGCGGACAACAAATCCGAGGATCAGGATTGCTCCCAGGCCGATGATGAAATATGACCATCCGCTGCCCTGGTTCAGCCACCCCTGGTTGCCTGCCAGGAATAGTCCGCCGACGAGTATGAGAAATAATCCCCACCCTATCGCTGACCATGTCTGTTCGAGTTTCCGGTTACTGTCTACCATTGTTTTAATTCCTCCTTCTTTTTCTTTTGCTGATTTATTTTGATTTACCTTTTCAAAAGTTCCATAGATTTCTCAGGCACCTGTCCCGGTAGCGAAGCCGCATGCCCTCATCTGGTGGGCCTTCCAGCCCGGCCACCAAGTTTTGTGCCAGATATGGAGCCTGGCAAATACCGACTTCGGATGCTTGATCGCCAGTTGCCGGATAGGGCAATCCGCGCAACTGTGCACCTTCTCGATGAAGAGCGCGCTCTTCGGCATTGTTGCCGGCCTGGGGTCGATACTCAGTGTGTTTTCCATTTTTGATAACCTCCTTTAAATTTAATACCTACCTTATTTCGTTTGATCGGTCTCTCGCACTGAAAGCAGCGCCAGGTTCAGGCTGTAGAGTTTGTTGAGTATCCCCATCAGCGCTGCCTGATCCTGGATGCGCCCGCAAAGCATCATTTCTCCATTCTCCGACAGCTTCATCTCCAGGCCTCCCCACCAGTCCGACCAGCTTTCATCGAGATGGCCTTTGACCCGGATCTCGAAGAAACCCCCATGAACGCTGCTGGAAAGGGCACTCCTCATCTCACTGCCGTTTTCGTTATTCATGTTTTTCATGGTTCCAATTTAACAGGCTCCGGGTAACGGCTCATCGTCAAAAGGTTGCATCCGGGGTTGTAGCCGGGGTTGTACTTTTAAGGACGCGGGAAAAGCGGTCGATAAATAGAAAGACGGCAGCAGATAATCTGCGGCCGTCTAATCAAGGTGCCTGCCGGAGCAGTTTATTCGAAGAGCTTTAGCTCTTTCCCGATGGCGATTGCCTGTGTCCTGCTTTTTGCATCCAGCTTGGTATAGATATTGCTTATATGGCGTTTCACAGTGGCAAAGGATATGACCAGTTTCTCGGCTATTTCCTGATTGGAGCAACCGGCTTCGATGAGTTTCAATACCTCTATCTCGCGCGTCGTCAGCGGTTCATTCAGAAGTTCAGGTGGTGGTTGAGCGATGCCGGCGGTTTTTTCAACCGCAGCCAGCAGGCCGGTGGTATATTCCGTCTCAATATGCCGTGACCTGGCCAGGTGCAGCAATCTGATCATCGGCTCACCTTCATCCAAAAATGTACGCATATACCCTTCCGGCCTGGCAAGCGCGAGCGCCCTTTTCAGTGCCGCCAGAGCCTGCTCCGTTTCCTGTCTGCCCAGGAAGACAAGCGCCTGCAGAACCAGGAGCTCTATAACCCGCCCTGTTTGCCTGCCGCTCCCGGCTTTCTCAAGCAGGCGCTTACTTAAAGAAAGGGAAGTATCATAATCTCCCTGAGCGAGAAGCAAACGCAGCCTGACCACAAATTCGGGTTCGCGCAGGAAAATAATCTCGTCATCGATTGTTAATCCGCTCGCCTGAACTATCCGCGCTGCCTTCTCGAAATCCCCCTGGGCAATCCACAGGCGCGGCAGGACGTAATTGACCCAGATTAAACTCTTGGGCAAAAGCAGATGCTCGTTCACCAGCCTCTCTGCGCTGTACATAGCTTCCAGCGCCGCCGTCCGGTTACCCCTGACCTGCTCCACCCGCGCCAGCGCCAATAAGCCGACTGCTTCATACTCCGGAGCGCCCCAATAGTTACAGAGCGTTATGCCCTGGCGGGCCTGCTCAGCTGCAGCTTCCAGATTATTCCATTCGTAGGATATCTGGCTCATTTCCCCCAGGACCCGCCCAGCTATCACCAGCTTTTTACCATTGGGGCGCGTCGCTATCTCCAGTGTCTCGGAATAGATCGCCATGGCTTCACGCAGCCGGCCCTGTTCCACCAGCACATTCCCCAGGTTGGAATTGACAAGAATAACCAGGTGAATGTCGCCAACGGCCTGGCCGATCTGCTTTGCTTTTAAGTAGGCCTGCCGGGCCTCCTCAAGTTCGCCGTTCATCGCGCTGGCATCTCCCAGGAGAGCCGCAGCGATTGTACGTAAGATGCCGGAGGTCAGGTCGGTCTCCGTTAAATACTCCAGTGCCTGCCGGGCAAAACTTACAGCCCGGGCCGCCTCACCTACCTGATACGTCGAATAAGCCCGGGCGGTCGCGATCCCGCCCCGCATGACATTGAGTTCTGCCGGGGGTTCCTGCGACGCTATCATTCTCTCCGCAGCCTGCAGTGTTTCTTCCACCCGCTCGGGAAATCCTGTCACTGCGTATACCCAGCCTTTTAGAATTTGTATCCAGGGACGCGCCCGGGCCTGCGGTTCGACCGCTTTTATCCAGCCGGAAAGAGTGTTCACTTCACCGCTGATAATCAGAACACCACCATGCTGCTCAATGAGCTGGATCGCCCTGTCATAGTCACCTGCTGTCAGCGAATGACCGATGGCTTCTGGGACCAGCCCGTTACGCTCGAACCATTGGGAGGCACGCTGATGCAGACTGGAGATTGAATCCGGATAATGCTGTTCCAGCCGCTTCCTTAATACCTCCGCGAAGAGATGGTGATAGCGATACCAGCGCCGCTCGTCGTCAAGCGGAATGACAAAGAGGTTCATCTTCTCCAGTGATTCCAGCGTTGCCTGCCCGTCTATGGGCCCTTCCGGGTCCGCCTTGACGACAGACTCGCACAGCGGTCCGCATATCTGGTCCAGGATCGAGGTCTGCATGAGGAAGTCGCCTGTGCTTTTGGGCTGAAGCCTGATTACTTCTTCGATCAGGTAGTCCATTATGTAATGGTGACTGCCGGTGAATGCTGAAACAAAACCGTGAATGTCTTTACTGCTCTGCATCGACAGCGCAGCCAGTTGTAGACCTGCTATCCATCCTTCGGTCCGCGTCTCAATGGCGGAAAGGTCACCGGCGGACAGTTTCAACCCCATAATATCATTTAAGAAGGCGGCAACCTCATCATGCGTGAAACGCAACTGGTCGGCGCGTATATCCATGAGCTGGTTGCGGGCCCGCAGGCGTGAGAGCGGTAAAGGCGGATCGATTCGTGTAAGAAGAATGAGGTGTATCCGGTCTGGCAGATGCTCCATAAGGAAAGAGACTATTTTTAATACGGCCTCAGCGTTAATGACATGGAAATCATCCAGTACAAGAACGAACGGTTCTGAAACTGAAGCAAGCTGATTGGTCAGGTGGTTGATTATGTTTTCATATTGAGCCGGCCGCAGCATATCCGGTATGTCGTCTTCAATGCCCGGAGCAACAGGCTGAAAGGCTGTGAGCAAGTATTGCAAGAAATGGGCGGGATCGTTATCCCCAACATCGAGAGAGAGCCATGCAGAAGGTATGCCTGTTTCTTTTATCCATTTGCCGACCAGCGTGCTTTTGCCGTAACCGGCAGGGGCGGAGACTAAAATATGTTTTCTATCTATCCCCTCATTTAACAGATCGATAAGGCGGGGGCGGGACACCTGATTGGAGCGAACAGCGGGGACATAAAACTTTGTCCGAAGTAGCTGCTTGCTCTGGTCAATAGACATTTGATCGGTTTTCTCCCCCGTAACTAAGGAGTGTACCACCTTTTAAGTTAGAGTTGCCACCCTGTCACTAAATGAGAGAATTTACCATTTCCTGTGTCATTTGATGTGATAACATCAGCATTACAAAGATTGATAAATCTAAAAACAGGTTCGGAATCTGTCTTGATATGTTCTGAAGCTGTAATGATAACAGTACTTACTTAAAGTTGTGGTACCATTATTGAGGGCAGGTCACACGTACCCGCATGAAATAATAACCGAGAGGAGAGAATTGAAATGAAGAATATCGTAATGGCAGTTTTGCTCGCATTCCTGCTTTTGTCCCTGGGCGCCTGCGTTGGGAACGGATCCGGGGACCAGAAACTCTCTTCGGACCTGGAGGGGTTCCCCCTCAATCATGAGCAGGTCCTCAAACATCTGAGAACGGCCAATGAGGTCTCCAAGGAAGCAGTGGAAACTGGTCACCCACCCTTTGGCGCAGTGCTTGTGGCACCGGATGGCGAGACGGTGCTGCTGAAACAGGGAAACGTGAGTTTGATT
>DAOUFR010000082.1:0-41272 GCA_034429715.1 Dehalococcoidia bacterium | reverse complement strand
CATCGGCGTTGTGGGCGACATAGGCTCGGGCAAGGACGAGGTGCTCAAGCACCTTCGCAACAAATACGGCGTGCCTTATATCTCCACCGGCGACATCGTACGGCAGATGGCCCAGCAGGAAGGAGTGGTGGGCACCAGGGAGAACCTGGAGGCCATATCCAGGCGCTGCTTTACCGAGATCGGAAGGGGTTGTTTTGTTCGCATGGCGGGCCAGGAGATACAGAAACGGGGCTGGAAGGTGGCGGGCATCAGCGGCGTGAGATCGCCAGACGACGTGGCCGTGATGAAGGAGATGTTCGGCGACGGCTTTATACTGGTCAGGGTGGACATTAAGGATCCCGCTATCCGCTTCGAGCGTGTCAGGCTACGCGGCGAGCGGCGCGATCCCCTGACCCTCGAGGCCTTCCAGGAGCAGGATAAAAACGAGGAGAGGGAATTCCAGATCAGCAGGGCGGAGGCACTGGCGGATTATTACCTGGACAATTCAGGCACGCTGGAAGAGCTCCACCGGCAGATCGATGATCTTGTCGCCTTAAAAAAGCTGCCCGTGGAATGAAAGCCAGATCGTTATTCCCACTAAAAGAAATAATTTGCTATGCTATATAAATTATGCACGCCTGCCCTGGAGGCCGGCCTATCTCTGGCACAACACAGCGAAGTATATTAACTGGAAGGTGGCTACCCTATGAGTAGAATTGGAAGCCTGATGGCCCTGATTATTGCAGCCTCCCTGGTGCTTACGTCCTGCGGCGACCCCAGCGCTGAATATCTGAGGCAGGGGGATACATACTACGACCGCGGCCAGTTCGTGGAGGCCATAGCTGAATATACCAAAGCCATCGAAAGCAATCCCAACCTGGTAGCGGCCTATACGCACCGCGGCGCTGTCTACAACGCCAGGGCGGAATGGGACCTGGCTATCGCCGACCTCACTAAGGCCATACAACTCGATCCCAGCCGGGCGGACAACTACCAGAACCGCGCTTTCTCCTACCTGGCCAAAGAGAAATACGAACAGGCTATCGCCGACCTGGACAAGACTGTTTCGCTCGATCCCAAGGCCGTCATGGCCTTCACCAACTTGAGCTGGTTGTATGTGCAGAACCACCAGTGGGATAAGGCTATTGAATCTGCCGGTAAGGCTATTGATCTTAACCCTAAATTGTACGATGCCTATTTCAACCGCGGCTCGGCCTACTATGCTAAAGGCGATATGAAGAACGCTCTGGCCGATATGGATGCTGCGCTGGCCATCAACCACAACCTGGCCCCCGCCTATAATTACCGCGGAAAAGTGAATGTAAACGATACCAATTTCACACAGGCCGTAACCGATTTCAACAGGGCCATAGAGCTGGACCCCGATATGGCCGAAGCTTACAAGATGCGCGGGCTTGTCTATATAGTCCTCAAGGATCCGCAGAATGCTATGTCGGATTTGAATAAGGCCGTGGAGCTGGACGACAGCGATCCGATGGCCTACTTATATCGGGGCCATCTGAACAACGCCAACCAGGATTATGATAAGGCCATAGACGACCTGAACCGCGCCCTGGTGCTGGCATCGAGTTCCAATATTCCGATAATGACAGCGGATCCATTCCATGTCGACCTGTCCAGCATGTATCTGGAAAGAGCGATCTCCAAACGCGGCAGGCAATTGCTTAACGATGCGGTGGAGGACGCTCAAAAAGCAGTTGAACTCGATCCTGAATCAGCCCTCAAATATGGGACGCTGGGCGAAATACTTTTAACGAATGCCGACATCGAAAACGGGCTGGCGGCTATAAACAAAGCGATTGAAATCGATCCGACCATCGCCGAGAACTATATCAACCGCGCCGCAGCCTATGACATACTGGCCCAGCAGACGAAGAATCCGGGTTACTATACACTGCTGGCAGCAGATCTGGAGAAAGTAATCGAGCTTTCCAAAGACCCCAATCAGGTCGAAGATGCCCGGGCCAGTATAAGATATATGCAGGGTAAGGGATATATCCCGTAGGGGCGTTCCGTAGGGGCGCTCCTTCAGGTGCGCCCGATACGGGCGGGTTTGAAAACCCGCCCCTACAGGTTATCTTTGAAAAAGCCCGCGACCTTCTCCGCCATCAATCCCTCATAGCCTCCCCAGAAATGGTCGGGCCCTTCGATAATCTCGCACTTTTTAGGCTCCGCCGCCTCTTTTCCATACGCTTCGACGTCCCCGCACGGCACCATATCATCCAGGCTGCCGCCCAGCAAAAGCTTGGGCTTCAGGCAGCCTCTGAACAACGAGCCGGGTGAGCTCTCGAAGTAGGGGGACACCAGCGCAATGGCCTTCACCCGGGCATCGCGGCAGCCGACAGGGAAAGCCACTCCGGCGCCGAATGAGTAACCGGCCAGGCCCATCCTGTCACTACCCACTCCCTTCGCCGATCCCAGCCAGTCCATTGCGGCCCCGACATCCTGCTGTTCCGCGACGCCACCCCCGTAGCTGCCCTGGCTCCTGCCCACGCCTCTGAAATTAAACAGCAGCGCAGCGATACCTGATTTCATCAGCACGTCGGCGATGGCATAGGTAACGTTGTTGTGCATCGTGCCGCCGTACAGCGGATGAGGATGGCAGACAACGACCGCCGGCGCCGGACCACCGGCCTCGACGCTGTAAAAAAGCCCCTCCAATTTGATATCGCCGCAGGGGAAGACGATTTGCAGCGGTCTCATTCCTTCTTCTCCATTCTCGCCCCCCACCATACTTTGAGCCGGGCCAGAATAGTCTTCTCGAATCCCTGCTCTGTGGGGAAATAAAACCGCTTCCCTTTCATGGAGTCCGGCAGGTTCTGCTGCTCCACGAAATGCCCCTCATACTCATGGGCGTACTTGTATCCCTTTCCGTAACCCAGGTCCTTCATCAGGCCGGTGGGGGCGTTACGCAGGTGCAGCGGCACGGGATCATTGCGTGTGGTCTCCACATCCTTCTGTACCCGTCCATATGCCGTATAGAGCGAATTGCTTTTGGGCGCAGTGGCCAGATAGACCACGGCCTGGGCCAGCGCCAGGTTGCCTTCGGGCAAGCCGATGAAGTGCACCGCCTGCTGGGCGGCAACGCATACAACAAGCGCCTGGGGATCGGCCATGCCTACATCCTCCGAGGCGAAGCGTATAAGACGGCGCACGATATAAAGCGGGTCCTCCCCCGCCTCCAGCATGCGTCCCAGCCAGTATAAAGCCGCATCGGGATCCGATCCGCGCAACGTCTTATGCAGCGCGGATATGAGATCGTAATGCTGCTCGCCCGCCTTATCATAGAGCAGGGCGCGCTTCTGCAGGGACTCCTCGATATCTTTTAGCTCCACATTACGCTGCCCGTCCGCGCCGGATTTGACCGCCTGTCCGGCCATCTCAAGGGCGTTGAGGGCCACACGCGCATCGCCGTTGGCCATGGTGACCAGCGTCCGGCGGGCGTCATCGGCAAGCTTTATCCTGAGCCCGGCCAGCCCGTTTTCAGCATCAATAAGCGCCCTATCCACGATCGTGCCAATCTCCTCATCGAACAATGCATTGAGCGTGTAAACGCGGCAGCGCGATAGCAGCGCTGAGATCACTTCGAACGACGGATTCTCGGTGGTGGCGCCGATAAAGGTCACGTCGCCATTCTCCACGTAGGGCAGTACGGCGTCCTGCTGGCCCTTGTTAAAACGGTGTATCTCGTCGATAAAGAGTATCGTGCGCTGCCCCGTCTGTTTGCGCCTGCGCCTGGCCTCGTCGATGACCCGCCTGAGGTCGGCCACACCCGCGGTCACGGCGCTCATAGGGACGAAATATGAGCTGGATACATTGGCGATTACTTGAGCCAGCGTGGTCTTGCCACTGCCCGGCGGGCCCCATAATATAATGGACGGAAGCTGGTCCGACTCTATGGCCCGGCGCAACACCTTCCCCTCACCTATAATGTGCTGCTGCCCCACGTACTCGGCGAAATTGCGGGGTCGCATGCGCGCAGCCAGCGGCATGGAATCGTTTGAACGTGGACCCTGCTCCGGCCCGGCGCCTTTATCACCCTTCAGACCGGGCGAGCCGAGGTCAAAGAGGGTCATGGCTCCTGCGTCTCTTTCTTCTTGAGTCCCTCGACCAGCGCCGAGGCCCTCTCGTAATAGTCTTTAACCTTGTCAAGGTACGTAATACGCGAGGCTACCAGCGTCACCGCCGCATGGTCCTTTACGCCGTAAAAGTCACCGCCCCGTACCTCGCCGTTATTGGTCAATTCGCGCATGCGGTTGCCCACCGACCTTGTCATATTAATATTGGCGTTCTTGCCGGGCACACACAGCAGATACAATGCCTTGCGGGCATCCTCCAGCCTGCACTGTATGGAGAAGTGGCTGAGGGCGGAACTCAGGGCCTCCATGGCCTTGATGGTCTCCTCGCCCTTGCTCTCGAAATGGTCTCCCCGCCTGAAGAGGGCCAGCCCGGTGGCCGAAATCTGCGCCTTTCCGTAGCCGATGGCGCTCCAGCCGTTGAGCGATTGGATGATGTCGCCAATGCCAATGTTGCTGGTGCCCAGGAATTTGGGATCGATCTTCTCGCTGGCGCGCAGCAGGTCGAAGAAGGGCGATACGATCTCCCTGTTGAGAGCGTCGTTGCCCGCGGCCGACTTCACGCTGGCCTCGGACATGACCTTCTCGTTGTCAAAAAGGAAAACCGCGTCGGATGCTTTATCGATGGACTTGAGGCAGAGCGCCGTATTGTATACGCTGGAAGGCACGTTGCCCTCGGCGGTCGACGGCAAAACGATCAATGCATAGACGGGTTTATTGACATAGCGTTCCTTCAGCTTCCTTGCCAGAATCGATATGCCGCCTGAGCCCACGCAGCCCGCGCTGGCGGCCACCAGCATAAAGGCATCCGTCTCGAAAAACTCGCCTGCGCGCATGGTGGCTATAATACGGTCGCCGTTGGCGCGCATCAACTCCGCCCCCACCTCAGTTTCCCTGCCCGGAGCGGTTGTGGCAGGCACCTGAATGGTGAGCAGCTTATCCCCCACCTTGCGCAGAGCCGCCAATCCGGCCACATCGTCATTAATGGCGTATGACCTCACTATCACATCCACGCCGGTCTCCGCCCTGGCACGCTGGCCCAACCTGACGAACTCCGCGGCTATATTGCAGCCGCAATCTCCGATACCTATTACTACCAGCTTCATACTTCTGATATATACCTTAACAGATAGCTGCGGGTATAGCAACCGCTTTGTTACCTGTATCGCCTGACCTGGAAACGATAGAGTTTGACCGGCTCCGCCGGGGATATACCGGCCTTCTGGCGGCAGATATCTATCTGCATGTCCACGCTGTCCACACCTTCGAGGTCAGGCAGAAGCAGGCCGCGGCGGCGTCCGGCCTCGACTATTACCCCGTACTTCTTCGCATCCAGCTGAGCCTTATCATCCACCGGCTGCGGAGATGTGAGCACATCGACGCTGTACTCAAGCTGGTTTAATTCATCAGGCCTGACCGGACTGAAGCGAGGGTCCCCGGTTGCCGAAGAGATGGCGTTCTGAATTATCTCCTGCGCCACGCTGGGCTGGGTCGGCTCGAAGGTGCCGATGCAGCCGCGCAACTGGCCGCGCTTCTTGAGGGAGACGAAAACACCGGCCCGCTCCTTCATTTCGGGAGCGAGCTCATCCGGCTCCACTATACGGCGGCCGTTGACGTAACCCTCCACTGCCTTTTTGGCCAGCTGCGCTAAAGGATGCATCTCTTGCTTCATTTTGTACCTCTTACCTGCCGATCATTATTCCCGCGTACCCCACCACACTGCTATAGTCCCCCGAAGTATCGCCGCTGGTCTGGTATTTGATCAGCTCCGCCTTGCCTGCGCCCATCTCGAGCGCCGCTGCAATCAGGCTGATGACGGGCGCATAGCCGCACATGCTGATATCATATCGGCCGATGCGCCTGACCAGCTCGTCTGCGTCCAGACTCAGAATAGCCTCAATGGCCTTCTTATCCTTGGCCTTCGCGCTCTCATGCGGTTCATAGTGCGTCATATCGCTGCTGGCCACTATAACCGCCGCCTCCTTCCTGGATTTAAGCGTCGCAGCTATAGAGCGTCCTATCCCCTGGTAAACCTTCGGCTCAGCCTGAGCCAGCACGATGGGCACTATCTTCACATCCGGCTTGAAATATTGAAGGAACGGCACCTGCACCTCCAGAGAATGCTCGTAGCGGTGAGCAAGGGTATCCTCCTCAAGTCCTTCCGAGGCGGCCAGTACGGCCTTTGCCAGCCCGGAGTCTATCGGGACCTCGCCCAGCGGCGTGCTCCAGCTGCCACCCGTAGTTATGCTCAGCGGTTTGCCCAGTCCCCGGTGGTTCGGACCGATGATAATAAACGTGTCCGTGAATTTTATTCGCGAAAATACCGCGCCCGCCACGGGTCCGGAGTATATAAAACCTGCGTGAGGCGATACGACACCGACAACATCTTTCCTCTCCGCCCCGGGATCGGTCATCTCACTGATCATGTCCCTCAGTTCGCCCGGCCGGCCCGGGTAGAATTGGCCGGCCACGGCAGCTTGCCTGGTCATTCTCTCACCCCCTTATACTGGTTCTGATATTGAGGTCAGCCCCGCAGACGGCGCAGCAGGATCCCTTGACCGCCTTTAAGCTGATGGAATAGCCCCTGCGCTCGATGGCCAACGCACCGCACTTATAGCAGACCGTGTTCTCATATGCATGGCCCGGCACATTACCCAGATAGACGAAGCGCAGGCCCGCCGCCCGACCGATATCGTACGCTCTCTCCAGCGCCGCCAGCCCGGTCGGCTGAAGGTGCGACAGCCGGCGGTGGGGATGGAAGCGCGTAACATGCCACGGCGTGAGCTCGCCCAGCGCCTCCCTGATCCACACCGCAATTTCCGAAAGCTGTTTTTCATCGTCGTTCATGGACGGTATGATGTTGGTCACGACCTCCACGTGCATATTCCATTTATGCCTGGCCCTCTCGGCGACCTCCAGTATTTTTCGCCAGTGCCTGACCTTCGCCAGGTCGCGATAGAGTTTGTCGGAGAAGCCCTTGATATCGACGCGCCAGGCATCCAGATAGGGGCCGAGCATATCCAGGGCCTCCGGAGTCATATAGCCGTTGGTTACATACACGGTATAAAGGCCTTTTTCGTGCGCAAGCCTGGCCGAGTCCAGCGTATATTCAAACCAGATAGTCGGCTCGTTATAGGTCCAGGCTAGGCCGGCGCAGCCGTTTTTAACAGCAGTTTTTACGGCGTCCTGCGGGGATATCTCACGCAGATTGTGCCTGGCAGTGCCGGGATCTTCGATGCAGGCGATCTCCCAGTTCTGGCAATGGATGCAGTGGAAATTGCAGCCGACCGTGCCGAAGGAAAGCACGGAACTGCCGGGGAAAAAATGGAAGAGGGGCTTTTTCTCGATGGGATCGGCGGCCAGCGAGGATACCATGCCGTAATTCAGCAGTTGCAGAGATCCTCTTTCGTTTCGCTTCACTCCGCACACGCCCGGCTTCCCGGGGTTGATAAGGCAACGCCACAGGCAAACGTTGCAGCGCACCCGCCGGTCGTCCAGCTTATCGTAGAGCAGGGCCTCCGCCATGACTCATCCTCAGGCTAATTATAGCACGTGAGTAATGCCGCGGCGGGTGACATTAATATAGTGGTGGGCCGGCGCTCCGGCCCACCAAGCACATTGACATTTATCCGGTATAAAACGTCAGGCGGTCGCGGCAGGCGCAGCCGACTTGCCCTTTCCAAGTTGTACGAAGCTGAAAATTATCAGCATTATGCCGAACAACACCAGATAGAAGGCTATCACCCACATCAGCGCCAGTGCGCCGGCCACAGGATTGGAAAGCAGGATGCATCCTATAATGATCGAAAGTATACCTCCGGTTAAAATCCATCCCTTGCCGGGCAGTGTCTTCCATTGAGCGATAGCGTAAATGATCTCAAATATACCGGTTATCAGAGCCCAGAATGCGATGAAATAGAGCAGGAATATCGCCGTCATGCCCGGCCATACAAACACTATGATACCGGCCAGGATGCCGGCTATGCCCTCGGCAAAGATCCACCACCTGTGATTGGTCTTGGGATGGGCGAAGAAGAAGATGAGGGCGAAGATGCCGTCGACCAGAAAATAGGCGCCCACGAACATGACCAGCAGCAAAATAGAGAAAATGGCGGGCATTACCAGAAGAATGATTCCCAGCGCCAGCGCCAGCAGTCCCCGTATGAGGTTGAGCCACCAGTATTTAGCCATCATTTCCATGACACTACCTCCTTTATATTACAGGCTAAATCTACCATAGCTATATATATTGCGCAATAGCCGTTTCGTACTGCCAGCCCCCGCAAAGAATTTATTATGCCCTGATCTCTTTGAACGCGCACAATACTTTGACACCCAATTCGGGCTTCTGTTAAAATTCGACACCGGGTGGACTCAGGGATTGACCCCACACGGCAGACAGCCGGCCCGGGCATTCACTTCAAGTACGCAAATCCGCCTCAGCATGCGGACTTGCCGCCGGGCCGTTAAATAACTTAAAGGAGGCCCCATGAAAGTCACTCTCAGCGTAATCAAGGCGGACATCGGGGGATGGGTGGGGCACTGCAGTATGCATCCGGATCTTATGGCCGAGGGCGAGGCATGCATGGCCAAAGCTAAAAAATCAGGCCTCCTCATCGACTATTATGTCACCCGCTGCGGCGATGACCTGCAGTTCATCATGACGCATAATAAGGGCGTTGACAATCGCAAGATACACGAAATGTCGTGGAACGCCTTCCAGCGATGCACCGCCGTTGCCAAGAAATTGAAGCTTCACGGCGCAGGACAGGACCTGCTGTCCGATGCCTTCTCAGGCAATGTCAAAGGACAGGGCCCCGGCGTGGCGGAGATGGAGATAAACGAGCGCGAGGCTGAGCCGATCATCGTCTTCATGGCGGACAAGACCGCCTCCGGCGCCTGGAACCTTCCCCTCTACGAGATTTTTTGCAATCCGTTCAACACCATCGGCCTGGTCATCTCGGCCAATATGCATGGCGGTTTCAAGTTCGAAGTACACGACGTCAAGGAAAGCAAGCGCATCATGTTCAATTGCCCCGAGGAGATCTACGACATGCTGGTCTTCATCGGCGCGCCGTCACGCTACACGGTTAAGTCGGTTTTCTCCCGCGAGACCGGTGATATAGCCGCGACCTCTTCCACTCAGAAGCTGTCGCTCATCGCCGGGCGCTATGTCGGTAAGGACGATCCTGTCTGCATCGTGCGGGCCCAGGGCATCTTCCCTGCCGTGGGCGAGGTGCTGGAACCCTTTGCCCGTCCGCACATTGTGGAGGGCTGGATGCGCGGCTCACATAACGGTCCGCTCACCCCTGTCAGCGTAAAAGAGTGCAACCCCACGCGTTTCGACGGCCCGCCGCGCGTTATCGGCGCCGGCTTCCAGCTTGCCGAAGGCAGGCTGGTTGGGCCGGTCGATATGTTCGATGATGTGGCTTTCAATAACGCCCGTCAGCAGGCCATGGACATGGCCGATATGCTCAGGAGGCATGGCCCGTTCGAGCCTCACAGGCTGCCGCTGGACGAGATGGAATACACCACCATGCCCCAGGTCATGAAGAAGCTGGCCAAACGGTTCGAGAAATTATAGATCGGCATATGCCCAGGCTGCTGCTGGCCACAACCAATAAAGGCAAGGCCGCCGAATACCGGGACCTGCTCAAGGGCCTCGATTTCGAGATAGTTACCCTCGACCAGGCCGGCATCAGCAAAGAAGCCGACGAAAGCTATAACACGTTTGAAGAGAACGCCCGCCATAAGGCCGCGTTTTACGCGGAATTGGGCGGGCTTCTCACTTTAGCCGACGATTCCGGGCTGGAGGTGGACGCCCTGGGCGGCGAGCCCGGCGTACGCTCGTCCCGCTATGCCGGCGATAACGCCACCGATGCAGACAGGGTGGATTTCCTGCTCAGCAAACTCAAGGGCGTCCCACAACCAGAGCGTACGGCCAGGTTCCGCTGTGTTATCGCCGTGGCCCATCCGCGCGGCGCTGTTGAAACGGTCGAGGGTACCTGCGAGGGGTATATCGCCATTGAGCCCAGGGGCAGCAACGGCTTCGGATATGATCCGGTCTTTTTCCTGCCGGAATATGGCAGGACCATCGCGGAGCTTTCGCCGGAGATCAAGAACCGGATCAGCCACCGCGGCAGGGCGGCGGCGCTGGCACGCGGCATCCTGATAAAGATTGCGGCAGCCTGAAACGGCCTGCAGCCGGGTATAGCAAAAGACTCCGGCTAACCTGGCAAATCCGCACAGATTGACCTCAAACATAGATAGAGCTACAATCTTTATTGCAAATAATTCGCATTAGCATTAAAATGTCCGCAGTGAAACTGGATAAAAAGATATTAAAGAAGCCGGGCAGCAGGCTTACCAGCCAGCGCAAGCTGATATTCGACATCATCAGCAGAGGAGGGAGCCACCTGGCCGCCGCCGAGATATACGCCCGGGCCTGGCGCAGGATGCCGGGCATCAGCCTGTCAACCGTCTACCGGGCCATCGGCAAATTCAAGGAGCTGGGTCTGGTCGAAGAATGTCATCTCTGCCAGGAGCACCATCATTACGAGCCCATGCAGAACGGCGGACACTTCCACCTTGTGTGCCTGGGCTGCGGCGCAGTTATAGAGTTCGAATATCCCCTTGTCAAACGCATACACGACGAGGTGTCCAAGGCCCGGCGCTTTGACATCGTCAACGCCGAAGTGAACCTGAGCGGCTACTGCTCCAGGTGCCGGAGTTAGGTATGGAGAACGCAGTAATCTCGCTCTCAAGTATGCGGGACGGCCAGCAGGCGGTGGTGTCTGCAGTGGAGGGCGGACGGGGGCTGGAGGAGAAGCTGACAGCCATGGGCATACGGCCGGGCAAGCGCATCACCCGCTTCTGCTCGATGTACCTTCACGGCCCGATCACAATTCGCGTCGATAACGTGCAGCTCTCTCTGGGCCGCGGCATCGCAGATAAGATTTTCGTGATTCCGGACGGGCTCGTCGATGAAGATACTTCTTGCAGGTAATCCGGGCGCGGGCAAAAGCGTCCTTTTTTCACGCCTGACAGGCTCACTGGTGACCTCCGATAACTTCCCGGGCACTGCTATAGGGTTTTCCTCCGGACATATGCGCGTGGCCGATCAGAACGCCGAGGTCATAGATACACCCGGCGTTTACTCCCTGGAAAGCTCCGGCCAGGCCGGCGAAGTGGCCAGAAAAATGCTGAGGGACGGGGACATCATTATCAATGTGGTGAACGCCACCAACCTGGAACGCGACCTGTACCTGACCCTCGAGCTCCTTGAGGAAAGAATCCCCATTATTGTCGCCCTCAACGTGTGGGACGATGCCCGGCATATCGGCATCGAGATTAATGTTGCTGAACTTGAACAGCTGCTGGGCGTGCCTGTGATCCCCACTGTGGCCACCACCGGTGAAGGTATCAAATACCTGGTGGAGAGCATTTCGCGGGCGGTGATGCGGGCCAACCCCGCCGCCACCAGAGAGGAGCGCTGGGCCCGCATCGGTGAGATTATCGGGCAGGTCCAGAAGGTCACCCACCGCCACCACACTCTGGGAGAATCGCTGGCCGACGCTACGGTGCGGCCGCTGCCGGGGACTATCATTGCGTTGCTTGTCGCTATGGCTGTGTTCGCCTTCGTGGTCTATGGCGGAGAAGCAATCTTCAAGTTTATTGCCGCCCCCATTTTCAACGTATTCTGGCTGCCCGTGGTATCGGCTGTCAGCAGCCTGACAGCCGGCCTGCCTTTTCTGCATGATATCCTGATAGGCAGGCTGTTCGACGGCCAGATCGACTTCGTGCAGTCATGGGGCTTGCTGACCACGGCGCTGTATGTGCCTTTCGCCCTGGTATTGCCCTACATCATTACCTTCTATTTTGCTCTGGGACTGCTGGAGGATACCGGCTATCTTCCCCGCCTGGCTGTCATGATCGATACCCTCATGCACCGCTTCGGCATGCACGGTTACGCCATCATACCCACCATACTGGGATTCGGATGCAACGTGCCGGCCATGCTGGCCACGCGCGTACTGGAAAGCCGCAAGGAGCGCTTCATCGCTATGACGCTGATCGCCATCGCTGTACCCTGCGCCTCGCTGCAGGCCCTGATATTGGGACTGGTGGGACAGCATGGCATCCAGTATGTTGCTTTAATATACGGCACGCTTCTGGTGGTCTGGATTATTATCGGGACCATACTTAACCACGCGGTAAAGGGTTTTACACCGGAGCTGCTCATAGAGATACCGCCCTACCGCCTGATGCCCTGGAAGCTGATGATGGAGAAGCTCTGGATCAGGGTGCGCGGCTTTATCGTAGAGGCCGTCCCCATCATGATCATAGCAGTCCCCGTCATCAACGTGCTCTACCTGATCGGCGTCTTCCAGGCGATAACCGATTTCGCTGCCCCCGTGGTAAGCGGACTGCTGGGCCTGCCCAGCAGTGCAGTGGCCGCTATTTTTGTTGCTTTCTTCCGCATGGACGCGGCGATGGCGCTGCTGGCGCCGCTCGAGCTATCCGCCAAACAGCTCGTCGTCAGCAGCGTTGTGCTTGTTATGTTTTTCCCCTGTATAGCTACCTTCACGATCATGTTGAGGGAGATGGGATGGAAGAGCCTGATCATAGCCCTGGGAATAATGCTTGTCTCCGGCCTCACGGTCGGCGCGCTGCTCAACCTGCTCCCCATATGAAAAAGCCGGCCGTTTCCACTTCCCTGCCTGCGAAAGGCTATAATGTTTGATAAATAGCGCCAGTACAAAGGAGTGCCCCCATGTCGGATAAATACCAGGTTCTCTTTCAACCCATCAAGATCGGTAAGCTGGAGATCAAGAACCGGCTCTCCGTACCACCTATGGCGACGGGCTTCGCAGCCGATGGCGGCGGGGTTTCCGACAGGCTGATCAAATACCACGAGGCGCGCGCCAGGGGCGGCTTCGGACTGATTATAATCGAGGTGACCGCAGTGGACGGTGAAAGGGGGCTGGGCAGCGGGCACCAGCTTTGCCTGCATGAGGACAACCTGATACCCGGTTTCAAGCGACTCTGTGATAGCGTTCATAAATATGGCGCCAAGATCGCGGTCCAGCTTTATCACCCGGGCCGCTGCACCTTCCCGTTCTTTATCAACAACAGACAGCCCATAGCTCCCTCGCCTGTACCCGATCCCATCGTCAGACAGGTGCCGCAGATGCTGACAATCCCCGAGATAAATGACCTGGTGGAGAAATACGCGCAGGCCGCCCGGCGAGCGCAGGAGGCGGGCTGCGATGCCGCCGAGATCCACGGGGCCCACGGCTACCTTATAGCCCAGTTTATGTCGGCCTATGCCAATAAGCGTACGGATGGATACGGAGGCGGGCCCGACGGATTCCTGCGCTTTCCGCTCGAGATCGTCAGGCGGGCCAGAGAACTGGTCGGTCCGGACTTTCCCCTGCTCTTCCGCATCAGCGGCGAAGAAGCTGTGCAGCTGGGGCGCACCGTCCCTGAGAGCATCGAGCTGATGAAGAAACTGGTCTCAGCCGGCATCGACGCCGCCGATGTTTCCATAGGTGTATACGAATCCGGCCACCTCACCAGTGCGCCCCCGGATATGCCCCAGGGATTCAACTCGCAGACATCTCTTCAGTTCAAGCAGGCCCTTGATGTACCCGTGCTGGTGACCGGCCGCATCAACGATCCCGCTGTCGCCCGGGAGATCATCGCCTCCGGCGAGGCAGATATCGTGCATATCGGCAGGCAGTCGCTGACCGATCCGGATTGGCCTGCCAGGGTTCGCGATGACAGGGAGCAGGATATCGTTAAATGCCTGTCCTGCAATGAGGGCTGCATAGAAGGGCTTGCCATCTGGCTGAGGCCTTCCATAACCTGTGTACAGAATCCGGCAGTCGGCCGGGAGGAGCAATACTCTCAGCCTGAGACATCTTCCCCTAAAAAAGTGCTGATAGCAGGGGCCGGTCCGGGCGGGCTGGAAGCGGCCAGGACGGCTGCCCTGCGGGGACACAAGATCATTTTGTATGAAAAGGAGGGCTACCTGGGCGGCCAGGTCAAGCTCGCCGCCATACCGCCCTCAAAGTCCCTCTACCAGGAAGTGGCGTATTCCCGTATCAAGGCCATCCGGGAGCTGGGAGTAAAAATACAGTGCGGGCAGGCGCTGACGGCCGATATGGTCAGGGAGATCAAGCCGGATGTGCTGATCATAGCCACAGGGTCGGAGTCCGCCATTCCCAATATACCGGGCGTCAACAGCAAGAAGGTGATGAGCGCACGCAGGGCGTTGACCTCGGAAGAGGTCGGACCCTGTGTACTGGTAATCGGAGGCGGCCTGGTCGGCTGCGAGACAGCCGATTACCTGGCGGGAAAGGACATGTCGGTAACCGTTGTCGAAATGCTCAAACATACAGCCCGCGATATAGGACCGGCCGCACGCTTTTTCCTGCGCCGGCGGCTCCAGGAAAAGCAGGTGCTGATACTCACACAGTCCGCCGTGAAATCCATCGATGACGATTTCGCCGTTGTAGATACGCCTGGAGGGGAACAGAGGCTCGGCCCATTCGACACCATCGTCATAGCAACCGGAGCGGTGCCGGCCGGCTCACTGGGAGACCAGGTTAAAGACATCGTGCCCGAAGTGTATGTGATAGGCGACGCCTGCAAGCCGGGCAAGATCCTGGCCGCCGTGGAACAGGGGGCTGATATCGCCCTGAAGCTGTGATATTGCACTTCGGGCTGAAAGTGCTAAAATTATCGACCGTACATGTGAAAAAGGAACTTAGTAATATGGATTTTTCGGACAAGCCCAAGAGAATACAGGATGAGTCAGGAAGATGGTTCATGGTCGTCAGCCAGGTGGAAGGCGGATACCTCGCCCGGGACACCGTGACCAGCGACCTGGTATATATGAGACATTGCGACATCGCCTGCCGGGAAGATGGCAGCGCCGGCGAATAACCTTCATATTCCTCTCATCGTCAAAAGAGAACTGCACGGCTTTTTAGACTGCCTGTCAGATTTGACACCGAGCCTTTAGGCTGATATATTTACACGGTTATCGTTTTTCACAGGGAATAGATAAAATGAGCAATTCTTATGCAATCGTTGAGAGCGGCGGCAAACAGTTCAGGGTCAGGGCCGGACAGGTCATTAACACCGAGCTTCTTCACGTCGAGTCAGGCAAAGATGTGGAACTCAGCCGGGTACTGATGATCGCCGACGGCGATGAAGTCGTAATAGGCACCCCCGAGGTCCAGGGCGCAAAAGTGATCGCCAGATGCCTTGAGGAAGGCAAAGCCCGCAAGATCATTGTATTCCGCTACAAGAACAAAGTGCGTGAGCGCCGCAAGACCGGACACCGCCAGCCTTACACCAGGCTGTTGATCACGGAGATCGTTAAGCCGGGCGGCAAATCACCGAAAAAAGCCACCAGGGCAAAGGCAGCCAGCGGAGGTGATAACTAATGGCTCACAAGAAAGGCGGCGGCAGCACTCGCTGCGGCCGTGACAGCAAATCCAAGCGCCTGGGAGTCAAACGCTACGGCGGGCAGGCCGTGCACAGCGGCACCATTATCGTCAGGCAGCGCGGCACCAGGATTCATCCCGGCACCAATGTTGGCTGCGGCAGGGACTACACTCTCTTTGCCACGGTCGATGGCATAGTCAAATTCGAGCACCATGCCAAGAACAAGAAAAGGGTCAGTGTTTACCCGGGACAGCAATAATGAAAGAGAAAATCCATCCCAAGTATTTCCCCGATGCCACGGTGACCTGCTCGTGTGGCAATAGCTTCACTACAGGGTCCACCAGGCAGACGCTCAGGGTTGAGCTGTGTAATAAATGCCATCCCTTCTTCACGGGCGAGCAGAAGATCATCGATACCGCCGGCCGCGTGGAGCGCTTCAATAAGAAATACAAGAGGGAGAAAAAGGCCTGATAATCGCAATCTGACCTTTAAAGGGGCGGTTACCAAGGCCGCCCCTTTTTTTTAGCCTGATGAAGAAAGAGAAGCCTTTTTACTACGGCGGCCAGGCTGTGATGGGAGGCGTGATGATCCGCGGCCGCAACAGCACCTCCATCGCCGTTCGCAGGATGGATGGCGGCATCGAGGTCAGCACCCGGCCGCTGGCCACGCTGTACAAAGGCAAATGGCGCGATGTCCCGCTGGTCCGGGGAGTGATAGCCCTGATAGAAACGGTGGTGCTGGGCACAGGCGCCCTGATGTACTCGGCGCAGGTATCAACGGAGACTGAGCAGGAGAAGATAACACCGGGCATGATCTGGGGCAGCGTGATCATGGGCGTTGTCCTTGCTGTGGCGCTCTTCTTCATCCTGCCTCTGCTGGCGGCCAGGCTGCTGGACCCCTTTATAAGCTCGGCTTTTCTCAGCAACGTTATCGAAGGGGTGATCCGCATTATCCTCTTTATCGTCTATCTCGCTGTCATAGGACGTATGAAGGACATCCGCGAGATTTTCGCCTACCACGGCGCCGAACACATGTCCGTCAACGCCTACGAGGCAGGAGCGCCGCTGGAAGTGGCCTCCGTGATGAAGTATTCCACCGCTCATACGCGCTGCGGCACCAGCTTCCTGCTGGTAGTCCTGGTTCTGGCCATCGTCGTCTTCGCCCTGCTGGGCCGTCCTCCCATCTGGATCAGCATTGCCTCGCGCATCCTGCTACTGCCCGTCATAGCAGCCCTCAGCTACGAGCTGATCAAACTGGAAGCCCAATACAACAACAATCGCTTCGTCCACTGGCTGCTGCTGCCCGGACTTTGGCTGCAGGCCATGACCACACGCAGGCCGACGGACAGCCAGGTGGAAGTGGCCATAACGGCCATGGGAAAAGCTCTCGAGACCGACCGCCTGACCGCCGTTCCAGACACAGTCCGCTGACATAGCCCGGCACATGGTGGAAGTTGTTGCGGATATACTCTCCCTTTAGTTTGACCCCTTTTTCGAGCAGATGTTAGAATACCCAGCGGCCTAGATTACTTATCCCTTATAAATTCAGGAGGTATTCCCCATGACAGACAATTATCAGCCTCTCCTCGGTAAAGTAGCTCTGGTGACCGGCGCAGGGGGCGGCATCGGCAAGGCAACGGTGCTCAAGCTTGCCGGGGCCGGCGCCGACATATTGATGTGCCAAAAAAAACCCGAGGCCCTGCAGGCTTTAGCCGATGAAGTCAAGAAAAAGGGCCGAAAAGCGGTCTGGACCGGTGTCGATATGGGAGTGCTGGAAGACGTCAATAAGCTGGTCGATAAAGCGAAGGCCGATTTCGGTGGGGTGGATATACTGGTCAATTGCGCGGCGGTAAGCCCCTTCTTCGGCCCCGTGCTGCAGGCCGACGAGAAACTCTGGGATAAGATCATGTCGGTCAACCTCAAGGGCCCCTTCTTCCTTTCTCTCGGCATAGCCAAATTGATGATTGAAAATAAAAAACCCGGCAATATTATCAACATTGCCTCAGCCGGCGGTATGCGGCCTGATCCCATGCTCGCCGTCTATGCTATCAGCAAAGCAGGTATGATCCACATGACCAGGATGCTGGCCACCGAGCTCGGATCATACGGCATCCGCTGCAATTCCATCTCGCCCTCATTTATACGCACGCGCTTCTCACAGCCAATCTGGGGGATCCCCGAGATCCTTGACATGGCGGTCAAGCAGATACCCCTGGGACGCATCGGCGAGCCCGATGAGGTAGCCAAGGTAGTAGTTTTCCTGGCCTCGGACGATTCGAGCTATGTGAACTGTGAAAACATCGTGGTGACCGGGGGTATGTTCGCCGGATAATTTAATCCATCCTGGGTAATACGCCTGTGCTCTGATCCGGCTACGTTGAATACGAAGCCGAAATATGCTATATTGGCTTAATTCAAAGGTTGAGGAGGTAAGTCGTGTCCAATAAAGACATCTATGAAGCGAGGCCGTGGTTGAAGTTCTATGCGAAAGGTGTCCCGGCCGACGTAGTCATCCCTGAGAAATCGGTAGTCCAGACCATAGATGAAACGACTGAGAAATTCAAAGATAAGACGGCTGTCATATTTTACGGCCAGAAAATAAGCTACCGGGAGCTGCGGGACCAGATCGACAGGTTCGCTACCGCCCTCTGCGACCTGGGGGTCAAGAAGGGCGACAAGGTGGCTCTTCTTCTCCTCAACTCACCGCAATTTATAATAGCCTACTTCGGTGCGCTCAAGGCCGGGGCAATTGTTACCGCCATCAGCCCTGTATACGTAAGTCCCGAGATCAAGCACCAGATACTTGACAGCGGCGCCACCACCATCGTCTGTCAGGATATTCTGTGGGAAAACGTGGAAAGGGCCGGGGTCAAGCTGGACCGGGTTATACTGACCAATATCGCCGAGTACCTGCCGGCATTGAAGAAGTTCCTGGGCAAAAGCATGCTGCGCGCAGTATACCAGAAGATGTCCGCCCCGCCTCCGGAGATATTCAAACGTGAAGGGTTCTACCAGTTGCAGGAACTGCTCAAGAAGTACCCTCCCAAGCCTCCCAAGATCGAGTTTAACATCCATGAAGACCTTGTCTCCCTGCCCTATACCGGCGGCACCACAGGCCTGCCCAAGGCCGCCATGATTACACACTTCGACCTGGTCGCCGCGCAGCACATCGCGCAGATATTCTGGGGAGATCTAGTTCAGCAGGGCAAGGAAGTGGTCATCGGTTACCTCCCCTTCTATCATATCTATGGCCAGTCGGTGGTTATGTCGGGTTCCATGACGCAGGGCTATACACTTGTGATATTCACGACACCTGACCTCGATGATATCCTCAACGCCATCGAAAGCTACGGGGCATCTATTTTCTACAGCGTCCCGGCGCTGTTTGAAGTGCTGCGCGACTACCACAGGACGGATCGCGTCAACTGGAAAAAGCTGAAGGTCCTTGTATCGGGCGCCGATGCGCTGCTGGAAGACACCGCCAGAGGATGGGAGAAGCGCACAGGCACCAAGATTCATGAGGGATGGGGTATGACCGAGACCACCTCGGTGGGCATTGTAAGTCCCTACGGCAGGCCCAAGATCGGCTCATTCGGGGTTCCGATGTCAGGCTGTGTGGCCGGCATCCTGGATCCCGCTAAAAATGAATTCCTGCCTCTGGGTGAAACGGGTGAGCTCGCCTTTAAAGGCCCGCAGATAGCCAAGGGCTACTGGAACAAGCCCGAGGATACTAAATTGATGTTTGTGCAGATAGATGGGGAGACCTGGGTGAGGACAGGCGACCTCGCCAGGATGGACGAGGAGGGATATTTCTATTTCTACGACAGAAAGAGGGACATGATCAAATACAAAGGTCTGGCTGTCTTCGCCCGCGAGGTGGAGGAGGTGTTGACAAGCCATCCGCAGGTTAAAGAGGCTGGGGTGATCGGTGTAGCCGATCCAGACGTGGGAGAGAAGGTTAAGGCTATTGTGGTACTTGAGACGGAGGCCAGGGGAAAGGTGACTGAACAGGACATCCTCGTATATACCATGGAACGGCTGGCCCACTATAAGTGTCCAAAGATCGTTGAATTCAGGGGCGAGGTCCCCAAGACCGACGTCGGCAAGGTATCAAGGCGCGAACTCAGAGAGGAGGACCTCTAAAATGGCAGCCTTTTTCGAAGTGGAAAATGTTACCAAGCACTTCGGCGGCCTCGTTGCCGTGAACAACGTAAGTTTTCAGGTGGCGCAGGATGAGATCGTCGGCCTGATAGGCCCCAACGGCGCCGGCAAGACGACCCTCATACGCTGCCTGCTGGGAATTCTCAAGCCGGACTCCGGCATAATCCGATTCAAGGGTGAGGATATAACCAAGCGCCGCCCGTGGGAGATCGTTCAGCGCGGAATGGTAGGCACTTTTCAGGTGGTCAAGCCCTTCCGTCATCTGCCCATCATAGCCAATGTAATGGTCGGCTGCCTCTGCCCCAGGATCAGTAAACGCGGCGAATGGGTCAAAAGGGCCGAGATCAAAGCTCGTGACGCCCTGGAGTTCGTGGGCATTGCCGATCTTGCACTCGAGCCCGCCTCCATATTATCGCACGGCGACCTCAAGCGTCTGGAGGTGGCCAGGGCCATCGCCACCGAGCCGGAGCTGATGCTGCTGGATGAGCCGTTCGGAGGCCTGAACCC
Source organism: Dehalococcoidia bacterium (assembly GCA_034429715.1). Lineage (GTDB taxonomy): Bacteria > Chloroflexota > Dehalococcoidia > GIF9 > UBA5629 > CAIMUM01. The sequence goes on along the minus strand of DAOUFR010000082.1, from coordinate 21,072 downwards.
GGCGGAAACCGAGCTGGTGGCCCGTTCCATCAAGCGGCTGCACAAGGGCGGCCGTTTCGGCCGGCTGCACAGCGAGGGCCCGGCCATGCTCATCATAGAACACAAGCTCAGCGAGCTGATGAAAATCGTGGACCGCGTGATTGTGCTTAACTTCGGCGAGGTGCTTGCGCAGGGTACGCCCGAGGAGATATCCAAGGACAAGAGGGTCATCGAAGCGTATACCGGCAAGGAGGTGCTCATTGCTTGAGGTAAACAACGTAACCGTGCGCTACGACACGGCCATGGTGCTGGATGACGCCAGCGTCCACGTCAAAGAAGGTGAACTGGTCGGGCTGGTCGGCCCCAACGGGGCCGGTAAAACGACCCTGTTGCGAGCCATAGTCGGATTGATCAACTGGGAAAAGGAAGTGCTTAAAGGGACCCGGGATGAAGATATCACCTTTACCGGGACCGTGGAATTCGATGGCAAGCGCATCGAAAAACTGCAGGCTTCGGAGATCGCCAAACTGGGCCTGCTGCTTTGCCCGGAGCGCGGCCGGCCGTTCGTGGAAATGAGCGTCGAGGATAACCTGCTGGCCGGCGCTTATCTGTGCAAGAACAAGAAAGACGTGAACGCCAGCCTTACCAGGGTTTACGCGCTTTTTCCCAGGCTCAAGGAGAGGCAGAAACAGATATCCGGCACGTTATCGGGCGGGGAACGCCAGATGCTGGCTATCGGCAGATCGCTCATGCGCCAGCCCAAGTTCATGCTGGTGGATGAGCCTTCCAGCGGCCTTGCTCCCAAGCTGAAAGAGGACCTTTTCAAGCGGGTCGAGGAGATTTACCACGACCTTGGTGTGACTATCCTTCTTGCCGAGCAGGACGTGAGCTTTACCTTCGCGTTATCGGTCAGGAACTATGTCATGTCGAGAGGACATATCATAGCTGAGGGCACAGCTAAAGAACTGCTGAAAGATGAGACCGTCAGAAAGACCTACCTTGGTCTGTAAATATTTCGCCAATAACACCTAGTGGAGCTCAGCCCCACAGGCCCTGCACTCTTTTCTCCATGACGCATTGGATAGCTTGCATCGCGGGCATTCACGCTCCAACTTGTCCCTGACCCATACCGCAAACCCCTCGGGCATGAATAGCAGTATGATTATGACCAGGAACGAGAAGATAAGGAAGCGCAGGTCGGAGAACATGATATCCGATCCCGGCCAGATGGGTACGCCGAACTGGCGCAGCAGCTCCATCAAAGGAAACAGTATATAAACCCCCACCACGGCCCCGTAAATACTGACTATGCCCCCGAAGACCGTCCATATTATGGCCTGGAATGAAAGCATGAGGTCCAGCGTGGCTGGGCCTGCAATCCTGAGGAAATGCGCATACAATCCGCCCGCCAGACCGGCGAAGAAGCCGCCGATAATGAAGGCCAGCAGCTTGTAACGTATGGTATTGATGCCCGTAGCTCGTGCGGCGATCTCGTCCTCGCGGATGGCGTGCAGGATGATGCCGATCCTGACAAACCCGCTCTTGGCATCAACCAGCTTCCACATGATGAATACGGAGGCAATCATTGCGACCAGCGCTATATAATATTCAACCGTCCTGGAGCCGGCCAGGGCCGGCAGGCCGGAGATGCCATGCTCGCCGCCGGTAAAATCCGGGAACGCCTTAATCACCCCCAGCAAAATGAGTGGCATGGCCAGCGTAACCAGCGACAAATAGGGGCCCCTCAACCTGAGGGCGGGAAGGCACATCAGTACGCCGGCCGCTGTAGCTGCTATCGCTCCTATGGGTATGGTCGCCCAGGGCTGCAGGCCGAGGTTCTTGCTCAGCAGCGCCGCCGTATATGCCGCAACCCCGAAGAAAAATGCGTGGCCGAAATTGATCTGTCCGGTATAGCCGGAGATGAAATCCCAGCTTACTGCAAAAATTACGAAGATGTTGACGAGGATGAGTATAAATAATATGTACGATTCCTGGGTGAGAAGGGGTATAAAAAACAGCGTTATTAAAAAGATGAAGGCTATTAATCTGCCGGGTATGGCGAATATATCGCCCTGTATATCCTTAAACAGCCTCCTTAACACCTATAGTCTCTCCTCTTCGAAGACTATACCGTAAAGTCCCTCGGGCCTGACCACCAGCAGTATCACCATGACCAGCAGGGCGATGGCCCCGCGCAGGAATGCGCCACCGGGCAGGTAGAAAACCACCGCCGCTTCAACCAGCCCTATGATAAAAGCGCCAATCACGCTGCCCTTAATGCTGCCCAGGCCTCCCAGCACAACGATTGCCATAATCATAACCAGCGGGTTCATCCACATATATGGATAGACGACCCACAGCGGCGCCACCACGATGCCGGCGATAGCCGCCAGCCCTGCAGCGACACCCATCGCAATGAACAGTATCCGTGAAACGTTGATGCCCATCAGGTTGGCCACCTCGGTATCCTGGGCAGTAGCCCTGATGGCGATGCCCAGTTTTGTCCTGGTCAGCAATAACCAGATGGCTACCAGCACCACCGCAACAACAGCGATCGTCAAAAGATGCTGATACGAGATCTTGACACCCAGCACTTCGATAAAACCCGGGATGAGCGTGGGCGCCTCCCTGAAGTGTGCGCCGAAAGCCAGAACCATGCATTCCTGGAAGATGGTGGCAAGCGCCAGTGTAATCAGCATAACGGTCACTTCATGCTCCCGTATCCTGTCAATGAACAGCTTGTAGCTCACCAGCCCGATAACAACCGTGGCAACCAGCGAAATAAGAATGGCCGTGAATACATCCAACCCCAGCCTGTAAGTTGTATAGAACATCCCGTAGGCGGCCAGCATGAGGAATGATGTATGTGCCAGGTTAACCATACGGGCTACTCCGAAGATGAGGGAGAAGCCGACTGCCAGCAGAGCATAAACCCCACCCGTTACCAGCGCCTGTATCACAAAGGCCTGAAACATCGCTTACCTAAACCATCCCATCAACTAAAATTTATTTATTATACAGTATTTTTTTCTTTATGCAACGATATTGCCGTATGTGCGCAACTATAGTCTGTTGAAAGTCGATACCTTGCGGTGCAGTTAAAACGCTCGGATTTATAGAGGCTGGCAGGCCACGAAGAAACAACGAGCCTGCCAGCCATTGCCTGTAAAAACTTGCTACTGAGTTGCAGCTGGAACTGCCGGCTGACCGAATTTCTGCACTACAGCCGGATTGATAACGTAGGGCTTGATTCCGGGATAATCGATTTTTTCCCATCCTCCGGACCCGACTCCCAGTGCCGGCCATACGCCGACCTGCTTGCCGTCGACCCACTCCAGGCCCAGACCGGTTACATAGCCGGGCCCATACACCAGGTCGTGCGGAGCCTGGTACTTCTTGGCATCGAAATCCATGCCGTAATACATGATCCTACCGGATGTGCCCTGCCTATCCGTCTTCTCGATTATGGGGACAAGAAGGTCAGCATCCAGCGTCTGCCCCTTCTCAATGGCGTCCTTCATGATGTAGATGGCGTCATAGGTGGCAGCGGTATATGCGGGGGGTTGACCGAATTTCTTCTCGAAATTCGTGAAGAAGGGTATTGTCGTATCTGTAATCGCAACACCTGGCCCATACGTGTTAAGCGTCATAACGTAGTTGCCTTTGCCGCCGGTGGCCTCCCAGAAACCGAATTTCTGGGCTTCCACAACGATACCCACGATAGCTGCCGGTATCTGCATTTCACCGGCCTGCTTGCTGAAGGTAACTCCCACGGGGCCTGAGAAAGTGGGGAATATAATGTGGGGATTCGTCGCCGCTATGGCTGTCAGTTCCGCGTTCACGTCGGTAGCAGTGTCGGACGGCCTCCACACGCCGGTTACCTCCATGCCCATCTTGGGTATGGTAGCTTCAGCGGTTTTCACCATGGCGTCCGCCCAGGTCAGTTTTTCTGCTACTATGGCGACCCTGAGCTTGTCGGTGATGTTCAACTGCTTCTTCAAGGCGCCTGCCACCATGCCGAGCATGAGGAAATCCGAATTGACCAGATAATACTCGTTGTAAGGTGTGCCCTTGAAGAAATACTTGTAACGGTCATAATTTTCCGAGACCTTCATCTGCAGGGACCTCGTGGCTGCGCCGCAGTTTATGAAGATCGTCTTGTAGTTCATGGCTACTTCCTGCATGGGGAAGACACCCTCTGTCCTGAAGCCGCCAACTACAAAATTGGGCTTATCTACGGTCAACAACCTCTCCATGGCCGAGGCAGCGTCCGTGGGGCTGAGGATCTCGTTCGAATCCGCCTTGATCAATTCTATCTGGTACATCTTCCCGTTTAAATTCACGCCGCCCGCAGCGTTGATCTCATCTCGGGCCATTTGCGCACCCATCCAATGATGTTCCCCTTCGAGGAACTTCATGGGCCCGATTACACCCACCTTGATAACATCTTTTTGTTGCGGTGCGCAGGCAGGCAGCACAAGAGCAATAATAAGGATACTGACAAAAGAAATAAGGAAAAAGCGTTTCATCCACTAACCTCCTTTGAATAATAATTCCCTGATACTTGAACCGGCGGAAATCTATAGTCCCAGCGGACTATATCTGGCTCGCAATAATTGCTACTAATTAAAAGCTGGCACCTCCTTCCTTTTTTTCAGACTGCTGCTACCAATGCCCATAGCATCCCCAAATAACTGGAATAGCAATATTTGAATATGGTCCCGTTAAAGCTAAAACCCTACATCCGACCACATCTATGCATTATACAATATACGTCAAGATATTTACATGTCCGCATCCACAGATTAATGCCCGCATTTTAATATCCCCGGCGCTGCCGGGCGGTTTTCCGTTGACTCATACACCCTGATTGACATTCGCAGGCAGAGGCATTACCATCATTTACCGATATCCATCAACTGCAACAGGGGTACATGAATATGGCACTCTTCGGCACCAGCGGGATCAGGGGTGTGGTCAACCAGGACCTTACTCCCGAGTTATGCAAAAATGTGGGCAGCGCGCTGGGCACATTGCTTCCCGCCGGCGCAACGGTCTGCCTGGGTATGGATTCCCGCCTCAGCCGGGAGTTGATCAGAGCAGCCGTAACAGAGGGATTATTAGGCGCCGGCGTTAATGTGGCCCAGGCAGGTATAGTTCCTACACCGGCCCTGGCTTTGCTGACACGTGAGATGAATTTCAACGCGGGCGTCATGATCACGGCATCGCACAATCCACCCGAGTTCAACGGCATTAAGCTTTTCAACCATGACGCCATCGGATACGGGCGGTCTCAGGAGGAGGAGGTCGAGAAAATCTACCACAGCGGCTCTTTCAGAACCGGTCGGGCCGGAGCTGTAACACACTTTCCCCACATGAAAGACCGGTATATTGAATTCATTAAGACACTTGTCAGCGGCTGGGACTTCAACCTTGATATGAAGCTGCTGATAGATCCCGGCAACGGCGCCGCAGCAGGGCTGGCCGGCGATATTTTTAAACAGCTGGGATTCACTGTATTCACAATTAACGATACACCGGACGGCCGCTTTCCCGGACGCAGCCCGGAACCTAAAGAGGATACTCTGCAGGGATCGATCAAATTCCTGCGGCAGAAGGACGCCGATCTCGCCATTTGCTTTGACGGCGACGCTGACCGCGTGGTTTTCTGCGATCAGACGGGTTTTCTGGGCTTCAACGAGATGATTGCCTTTATTTCGAGGGCGGCCGTCAAATCATCGGGTAAGCAATTAATCGCTACCACTGTAGAGAGCGGCATGCTGCTTGAACTGGCCATAAAAGACCTGGGGGGCAGGGTTATCAGGGGCAAGGTGGGCGATGTATTTGCAGCACATCTGGCCCAGGATAACAACGCCGCGCTCGGCGTGGAATCTGTTGGTGTCTATATACTGCCGCAGGCAGGCTACTATCCCGAAAGTATCTTTGCCGCCCTGACCCTGCTGCGTTCGATAAAACGCGCCAGCGATATCCGCTCATTTCTGGCTACCCTGCCGCCGCTGTTTTTTCTCAAAGAAAAAATATCCTGTGCAAATGAAAACAAGTTGAATGTCATGGCAAAGATCAGGCAGCAGTCGGATAAACTCGGCGCAGCTTCATTAAATGATCTGGACGGCCTGCGCTTTGAATTCGCAGATGGCTGGTTACTGATACGTGCCAGCGGAACCGAGCCTGCCATACGCGTCCTGGCTGAAGCCAACAGCCAGCAACACGCGCGCAGCCTTATCAATATGGGACTTTCTGTGCTCAAAGATGCAGCCAAGGGATTAGCCTGATGAAAGTTGTCTTTCTCTGCGGGGGTGTGGGCAAAAGGATGTTCCCTATTACAGAGGATAAGTTCCTGCTCGATTTCATGGGGAAACCGTTGCTGGAACACCAGGTGGAACTGGCCCGAAAAGCCGGGCTGAACAACTTTGTCATGGTGGGCAATCCGAATAATATGCAACATATAAAACAGATTGCCGGGTCCATCACCGGGGCCAAGTTCGAATTCGTGATTCAGTCACAGCCGCTGGGCATCGCCGACGCCCTGAAGTCGGCAGCCAACATTCTTGACGGTGCGATTATTGTCGTCAATCCCAACGATGTTTTCGACGGCGCTGCTTACCATGCGCTTCTGGATGCCTACCGCAGCCAGAAGGCCACGTCCTATATCGTCGGATACGAGGTAAGCCGGTATTTCCCGGGGGGTTACCTCGCTGTGAACGGTGATAGCGAGCTTACGCAGATAGTGGAAAAGCCCGAGCCGGGAACTGAGCCGGGCAACCTGGTAAACATTCTCCTTCACCTTCATACCGATATGCACAAGCTTTTGGAATATATAGACATCGTTAAAACCACGCGTGATGATGTCTACGAATGTGCTATGGACGGCATGGTCAGGCACGCCTATAAAATTAAAGTGGTAAGGTACAACGGTTTCTGGGCTCCCATCAAATACCCGTGGCATATTTTTGACATAGTCAGGTACTTCCTCGACTCGGCTGAACGGCAGATCGATCCGTCGCTCTCGATATCGGACCGGGCAACTTTGTCCGGTAAAGCAATCATTGGCAAAAACGTGCGTATACTTGAGAATGCTGTGGTGCGAGGACCGGTTTACATCGGCCCTAACACGGTGATAGGCAACGGCGCGCTGGTCAGGGAGTACAGCCACATCGGCGCAAACTGTGTGGTCGGATTTTCTACTGAGATAAAAAACTCCTATACCGGCGATGACTGCTGGTTTCACTCATCGTATATAGGTGATTCCATTATCGGCAACCGTTGTTCATTCGGGGCAGGCAGCGTAACAGCCAATTTCCGTTTTGATCAGGCGGATATACCGGTGAAATACGGAGGGCAAAGAGTATCAACCGGGAGAGACCATTTCGGGGCCGTCATCGGAGATGACTGCAAAACAGGTATTAATTCAGGCATCCTGCCCGGCCGCAAGGTCGGTCCCAACTCCACCGTAGGATCGCATGTATGCCTTGCCAGCGACCTTGAACCCGATATGATAGTGTTGAATCAATCCAGCCACCAGTATATCAAGAAACCTCTCGCAGCAGAGGATACACCCGTGAAACAGGATGGGGCCGGGGAGCAAAACCGTTGACAGGCCTGTTAAAGAAACACAGGCTGCCTCAGCATGTGGCCATTGTAATGGATGGAAATGGCAGGTGGGCCTCCCGGAGGCGCAAACCACGCCTGTACGGCCACAAGCAGGGTGCGCTTCATGCGCGCGATTTTGTGGAGATCTTCGCTGAATACGGGATCCCCTACCTGACTCTTTATGCTTTCTCGACCGAAAATTGGAGCAGACCCAAGGCAGAGGTTGACGGCATAATTAAACTCCTCTCCGAAAACCTCGACCGGGCGGTTAAGATAGCTAACGAGCAGAATATCCGCATCCGTCACCTTGGCAAAGAAGACCGGCTGCCGGAAGCAATTCGAAGAAAAGCCCGGGCTGCTATCGAAAAGACCAGCAATAACTCCGGCCTGACGGTTAATGTCGCTTTCAATTACGGGGGCAGGAGCGAAATAGTCAACGCTGCGCAGCAAATCATACGCAGCAGGATTAAATCCGACAGCCTGGATGAGAATGTTTTCTCAAGATATCTGTACACGGCCGGAATACCCGATCCCGACCTTTTCATAAGAACGGGCGGAGAGATGCGCGTAAGCAATTTTCTTATCTGGCAGTCGGCGTATGCCGAACTCTATTTCACACCGGTGCTCTGGCCCGACTTCGGCCGCGATGAGCTTGAGAAAGCTCTGACTGACTTCGGCAGACGTCAGCGCAGATTCGGCGGATTAAAGTCGCAATAACCGCAGTTTTCAAGCCGGGCTGTGGGTGCTCCCATCCGAATATATTTGGGTACAACCATGTATGACATAATTGTGATCGGCGCCGGCATAACCGGGAGCTATACTGCTCGAGAGCTTGCCCGACTGGGACACTCAGTCGCAGTTCTGGAAAAACATTCGGAGCCGGGCCATAAAACAAGCTGTACCGGAATAATAAGCAAGGCCTGCCTCGATATGCTGCCCGGCTCACACAGCGTAATCCAGAGTGAGGCGAGGTCGGCAACAGTCTTTTCGCCGGCAGGCAACCATGTCAGAATTGAACGTGAGACCACTCAGGCTTATATCCTTGATCGTACGGCGCTCGACCGGCTCGTAGCGGAACAGGCCGGTAAAAGCGGGGTTGATTACCTCTTTTCCGCGCTCGCCACCGGCTTGCAAAGCGGTGCTCACGGCATTTATGTTAAAGCCACGCAAGGCTCAAAGCCGCTGGAATTGTCCGCCCGTGCTTGTGTGATTGCCTGCGGGACGGCGCCGGATCTGGCAGTGCAGATCGGCCTGGGGCGGATTCGCGAGTATGCACACGGCGCTCAGGCAGAAGTAACCTGTAAGAATATCGATGAGGTAGAGGTATACTCAGGCAGGCACATAGCGCCGGGATTCTTTGCCTGGCTGGTGCCGACACATGCCGGCAAAGCCAAAGCCGGCCTTTTAAGCAACAGAAATCCGGGACCGGCAATCGCCGCTTTCCTGAAATATCTTGAGGAGCGGGGGAAAATACTTCCCGCCTCACCTGATATCAGTTACGGCTCTATCCCTCTTAAGCCGTTGACGAAGACTTATACTGATCGTGTATTGGTGGTCGGCGATGCCGCCGGACAGACCAAGCCCACTACAGGCGGAGGAATCTATTTTGGACTTATCTGTGCAGGGATGGCCGTGCGAACACTCGATGAATCACTCAAGGCCGGGGACCTTTCAACCAGGCGTCTTGCGCTTTACCAGAAACGCTGGCATAAAATCCTGAAGCATGAGCTCGACATAGATTACTGGGCGCACCGATTTTATCAGGGCCTGACAGATCATCAGTCCGAACATATCTTCCAGGTCATCCTGCGCCATGGTATACACGAGTCTTTACTGACCTCCCCGGACATCACCTTTGACTGGCATAGTAAAGTAATTCTGGATGCCATCAGGCACCGTTCTCTGCAACGTTCGCTGCTAAAATTCAAGCTGTTCCCACCACCCGCTTAACCGTTTAGTCCGTCTTGCCATCGACAGGCTGTTGCCGCCGGACAACGCGCCGTACGCGGGCGGCGTTTGCATTTCCATTAGAGATGTGATACTATTTTAATGAATTCAATACTCGTCCAAAAAGTGGGTCCTTGTACCCACTTTTTTATTGAGAAAAAATGCATATTGAGGGAGTTTGGCAACGATGGTAAAGACCGAGTTTATGAATGCCCTCATGCAGCTTGCGGCAGAGAAAAATCTGCCCAAGGAGATAGTCCTCACTGCGCTGGAATCAGCCATGGTTTCAGCTTACCGCAAAGAATCATTCACGCACGGTGAGGATATAGCAGTTAAAATCCATCCGGTTTCAGGTGAAGTTAAGCTCACCATGAAAAAGGTGGTATCCGAAGCTCCCGAAGACGAGTACCGCGAGATCTCCCTCAAAGAGGCCAAAAAGAAAGACAAGACCCTCAAGGCCGGAGATACTATCGTTACCGAGCTGCCGCCCCCCAATGCCGGCCGTATACCCGCACAGATCGCCAAGCAGGTGATTCTCCAGAAGCTTCATGATGCAGAGCGAGGCGCTATCTATGAAGAGTACGTGGGCAAAGAGGGCGAGATCGTTACCGGCACCGTACAGCGCGTTACACCCGAGCATGTTGTCATCGATATCGGCAAGACAGAGGCAGTCATACCCCAGAACGAGAAGTCTCCAACCGAGCGTTACCGCCAGGGTCAGCGCCTCAAGCTATACATTGTTGAGGTAGCGCGTACCACCAGGGGTCCGCAGGTGATTGCCTCCAGGGCGCATCGCAATCTGCTGAGGGATCTGCTGATACTTGAAATACCCGAAATCGCTGCAGGCACAGTGGAGATCAAGGGCGTGGCCAGAGAGGCCGGTTACCGCAGCAAAGTTGCTGTGTTCTCGCGCCAGAGCGGCATTGACCCGGTGGGCTGCTGCGTAGGACTGCGGGGAATACGGATTCAGAACATAGTCAATGAGCTGAACGGCGAGAAGATCGATGTGGTACAGTGGTCCGACGATCCCCGCATTTTTATAGGTAACGCCCTCAGTCCGGCTCAGGTTTTAAGCGTCACCCTTAATGCGGCTGAGACCACGGCCCTGGTTAAGGTGCCGGATAAGCATCTCTCTCTGGCTATCGGCAAGGAGGGGCAGAATGTCCGCCTTGCTGCCAAACTGACAGGCTGGCGTATCGATATCAAGAGCGCCTCGGAGATGGAAGCCGAGAAGGTGGCACAAAAGGAGGAGGTGACCGAGGCCGAGGTTGTTGAACAGGCTGAAGATATACTGGAAGCTGGGGTCCCTGCTCCTGGAGAAGAAACCGCGGAGGGACTTGCAGCCGGAGAGGAAAAGGAACCTGAAAGTGAGGCTGCTGTTGCCGCAGCAGATGGCGAAGTACAGCCCGAAGGCGTCGGTATCGAAATTTTAATGTCTGTTGACGCAGCTCTGTCGCAGCAGCCATCCAAGATCCGTTTCGCCGAGGAGATCATGGCCGGCAGAAATGGGAAATCAAGGAAGAAAGAGGCGCCCAAGAAAGAAGAGGGAAAGGACGCGGGCGTTAAGACCAAGAAAACCAAAGCCAAGAAGAAAACGTATTACGAAGATGAAGACTTTGAGGGTTGAACATAAGCCGCAGCAACCTCGAATCAGGCATATGCCGGAGCGCACCTGCATCGCCTGCCGGAGAAAGGCGGGAAAACGTGAGCTCGTCCGCCTGGTATGTTCAGGTGAAGCTATTGAGGCCGACCTGAAAGGCAAAAAGCCGGGACGCGGCGTCTATCTCTGCCTGTCGAGAGAATGCTGGGAAAAGGGATTGAAAAGCAATCGTGTTGAGCATGGATTGCGTACAAATTTATCTGAAGATAACCGGCTTCTGCTGCTGGAATACGGCCGAGGCCTGACAAAGAAGGAAAGTACTTAATGAAAAACAGGCAGGAACAAGCGCCGGGCGAGAACACGTCCAACAAGTCGCAAATAGGATTACCCCCGGTAATAACGGTCAAACAGCTTGCCGATCAGATGGGCGTAAGCGGCATTGAGATAATCAAACAATTGATGCGCAACGGCATAATGGCCAACATCAACCAGTCGCTGGACTACGAAGTCGCCTCAAAACTGGTAGCTGAATTCGGTTTCACTGCTAAGAAGCTGCTGGCCAGCGCCCAGGGCAGGCAGAAGGTGTCCCCGCTGAACGCCAAACTGCACTCGCGCCCGCCGGTTATCACTATCATGGGGCATGTAGATCACGGTAAAACAAGTCTATTGGATGCCATCCGTCAGACCAACGTGGCTGCCGGAGAGGCAGGTGCCATCACCCAGCATATAGGCGCTTACCAGGTCGAGATGAAAGGCCGCAAGATTACTTTCCTTGATACACCCGGCCATGAAGCGTTCACCGCTATGCGCGCCAGGGGCGCCAGGGCCACGGATATAGCTGTCCTGGTAGTTGCTGCAGACGATGGCGTTATGCCTCAGACTATCGAGGCGCTGGACCATGCGCGGGCGGCGGGCGTAAGTATAGTCGTAGCACTCAATAAAATCGACAAGGCCAATGCCAATCCCGACCGCATCAAGCAGCAGCTTTCTGACCTTGGCGTGGTGATCGAGGAATGGGGCGGTGATGTAATCTGTGTGCCCGTTTCGGCCAAGAAGAAACAGGGCATCGACGACCTGCTGGAAAACCTTCTGCTGGTTGCCGACATCCTGGAGCTTAAGGCGGAGGTGGATTGTCCCGCTGAAGGTATAGTTATTGAGGCCAAGCTCGATAAAAATCGTGGTCCCATAGCAACGCTGCTGGTGCAAAAAGGTATCCTTAAAACGGGTGATAACCTTGTCATAGGTACTGTTGGCGGCAAGATCAAGGCCATGTTCGATGACGATGGAAAAAACATACGTAAAGCTGAGCCTGCAACTCCTGTGGAAATCCTGGGTATGAATTCCGTACCGGATGCGGGCCAGGTATTCCAGGTTGTGAGCGATGAAAAGGAAGCCAAAGCCCTGATCGAGAAAAACAGAAACGCCGGGATGGCTACGACCACGTCCAGGGGTGTCAGCCTCACGGCGGTAGCCGCGCAGGCCAGCGCAGGCGAGATAAAGGAGCTGAATATCATCCTCAAGACCGACGTGCACGGCAGCATCGAGCCGATCAAGGATTCACTGGAACGCCTGAGCAACGACAAAACCAGGGTCAAGGTCATCCACACGGGCACCGGCGCCATTACAGAGAGCAATATACTGCTGGCGGCAGCCTCACGGGCGGTTGTAATAGGATTCAACAGCAAGCTTGAAACCGGCGCCATACGCATGGCTGAACAGGAGAAGATCAGCGTTCGCCAGTATAATGTGATCTATAAGCTTATTGAAGATGTGGAAAAGGCGCTTGAAGGCCTGCTTGAACCGGAATACATTGATGTAGTGGCCGGCCAGGCGGAGGTCCGAGCCGTATTCGAGGCCGGCAAGAAAGGCAAGATTGCCGGCTCACAGATCAAAGAAGGTAAGGCAACCAGAGATTCACTGGTCAGGATCATACGCGGAGGTAAGGTTATAGCTGAATCCAAGGTAGCCGGCCTGCGGCGCTTCAAGGACGATGTCAAAGAGGTTGCGACGGGGATGGAATGCGGTGTGAAACTTGAAAATTTCAATGATTTCGAGGTCGGCGATATCCTGCAATTCGTCCGCCAGGAAAAGGTTGACTGATAACGATTTTCACGGATGACGCTGATCCTCTGCCCCAAATATTACTACGGAGAATGCCATGACCAGGCGTACAGAACGTCTAAACCATTTAATCCAGATCGAAATCAGCGACCTGCTGCGCAAGCATATCAACGATCCCCGTCTCAATGGCTTGATCAGCGTAACTGCAGTCGAAATCTCCAACGATCTTAAAAATGCTCGTGTATCCATCAGCACCCTGGGAGACACACTGGACCGGAACGAGGTGTTGAAAGGCTTTAACTCGGCTGCCGGCTACATGAGGCGCGAGCTGGCCCACCGCCTGAATATCAGGGTCACTCCCGAACTCAGCTTTGAATTCGATGACTCCATTGAGCACGGCGTAAACCTGATCAGTTTGATCGACAGGGTAGCAGCGGAGGATAAAAAAAGTGGGGCGGATGGGCTTAAACGGGCTGCTAAACGTAAATAAGCCCCCCGGCTGCTCATCGTTCAGCATCGTGGCTGGAGTTCGCCGCCTGAGCGGTGAGAGACGAGTCGGTCATGCCGGTACGCTCGATCCAGCTGCCAGCGGCATTCTCCCCATTTGCCTGGGGCAGGCCACCCGCGTTGCTGAATACCTCATGGAGTACCCCAAGGAATATCTGGCAGGGATCGAACTGGGCTTAAGCACCGATACATATGACGGCGAAGGCCGCATTATCGCTCGTGGCGTATTGCATAATATATCTCGCACGATGATAGAAGAAGCGCTCCGCGCATTTAAGGGAGATATAATACAGGTGCCGCCGGCCTTCAGCGCCGTCAAAATCAATGGCAGGAAGTCTTACGCACTGGCCAGAGCCGGCCGCGCGGTAACCCTTCAACCACGCAGGGTCCACATCCATGATATCGAGATCATAGCTTTTGACCTGCCTTACCTGAAATTAAGAATATCCTGCTCAAAAGGTACGTATGTGCGATCGCTGGCCAATGACCTGGGCGTGAACCTCGGCTGCTACGCTTATCTCAAGGACCTGGAACGCACCTCGTACGGACCTTTTAAAATAGCGGATGCCGTCACCCCCGGTCAATTACATGAAGCAGCTGCGGAGGGTCGCCTGGAGCAACTGCTTTTCCCGCTGGATTTTGCGCTAACCGGCGGCGGCAGGGTATATATTGATGAGGTACAGGCCGCAAGCGTAGCAAAAGGCCTCGATATCGCTCTGGATATATACGATCCATACTCAAAGAATTACTGCTCTGCTTATACTCAGGACGGTCGGCTGCTGGCCGTAATGAAATACGCGGCCGAAAGTGGTCTGTGGCATCCCCAAAAGGTTTTCGACCTGTAAAACGGCAAAAGCTTTTTACCTTGCTATCTACGCCTGCTTGACATACCTAACCTTATTGGATATATTAGCCTTAAGAGCTATAAAATAGCTTCAGGAGGTGCTCCATGACCCAGGCTTACTGCTTCAAGGACAGGAAAAAGGTAGAGATCAAGAACCCCGTGAGTGTAAAACTGAAGAATGGAAGGCCGGCGACCAAAGGCGTTTGCCCGATCTGCGGGACCAAAGTATTTCGTATCGGCAAGAGCTAAGTCGCAAATTCCCCGGTTCTGTTCTCAGGACCGCCGCCTGATCCTCTGAAGAAGCTTCATCGGGTTGTGCTCCAGTATCTGATCGATCTCCCGGCTGTTGACACCGGCCTGGACCAGAGTTTCATTTGCCAGGACAGTCGTCAGCAGATCGTCCTCACCATGGCTGTCCGAGTTCAGCAGCATCAATGCCCCCGCTGCACGGGCCGTCTTCGCCACATGCGCATTGGTAACGCAGTGACCCCGTCTTGTAGTAATCTCTATAAAAACCTCGTTCTTTGCAGCGAGCTCAGCCACCTCGGCAGTCATATGGCCGGGGTGTGCCAGTATATCGACATATTTTGATTTCACAGCCGCAAGGTTTGTCCCTTCCTCTACCGGCTCAACGGGTGATTCGCCGTGAACCACTACCAGCCTTGCTCCCAGTTCTTTGGCTTTCTTTGCCAGGCCGTCTATGGCCTCATGAGGCACATGCGTGAGTTCAACACCGGGCACAGCTACAATATTCCAGTGAGAGCCGGCCAGTTCGCAGTCCTGGCTGACCTCTTTTATAAGCCTTTCCAGCGCACCGGCTCCTATATGATCGGTTACTGCGATAGCCGAATATCCTCTCACCACGGCACGCCGGATTAACTCCAGTGTGGAAAGGGCGCCGTCGCTGTGAAAGGTGTGCGAGTGGAAGTCATATATCACGCTATAAGTTAGCATAAAAATCTCGTGTAATTCAAGAACAGTATAATAATCTGTTATAATAAAGCGGATTTTCAGCGGACATGTTTAAGAAAATACTGGTCCCGCTCGATGGTTCCACCGAGGCGGAGACCGTACTTCCATACGTCAGGGACATTGCCATCAGGTTTGACTCGGAGGTTGATATCCTGGGAGTCGGGCTCGGCAGTAAAAGGCGCAGAGTTAATCAGCTACTGGACAACTATGTACACCACGCGGTCGAGCATCTCCAGAAGAACGACATAACCTGTAGGGCTGTGCTGCTTTACAGCGACTCGCATCAAGAGCTGCTCGATTACACGGAGGTCACTGCCCGGGAGCATGATATAAAAGCTAAAGGTCAGATGCTTTATGGGGGTCCGCCCGAGAGCATCCTTGCTTATTCACGCGATCACCACATGAACCTCATCATTATGGCCACGCACGGGATCAGCGGCCTTCGCAGATGGTGGCTGGGCAGTGTATTTGAAAAAGTGGTCTCCCGGGCCACCGCGCCTGTACTGGGTATACACAGCAAACAGGTGAGGGAAATGGACAGGGACAGAAAGGCCGCTTTCAAGCGTATCCTCGCACCCCTGGACGGATCTGAGACAGGCGGGGCGGCCATGCATGATGCCGAGGCCGTAGCTCTTAAGACCGGCGCCTCGATAGTGCTGGTCCATGTTCTGCCCGCGCCTCATGCCATCGAGGCACGCTGGCTGGGGCCCGAATTTAACGGATTCGTTAAAGCCATGCACGATGCAGGACAGAAATACCTCGATAAAGTCGAAGCACGGCTGAGCGACAGGGGCCTCGATGTAAAAGTCAGGATCGTATCGGGCGATCCCGCCGGCAAGATCATTGAAGTGGCCAGAGAAGAAAAGGCCGACCTCATCGCCATGTCCACACATGGCAGGAGCGGCATCGCGCGCTGGGTGCTGGGCAGCGTGGCGGACAAGATATTGCATGAGTCCAGAATCCCTATGTGGCTTGTGAGACCACGTCAGATCATCAAAGAGATGCTTAAAGATAATGGCCAGGACGGCAAGTGAGCCTGCCGCCTGAGCCGGTAAGGAGTTAACCAGATGGGAAAAATAAATGTAGCCATTATTGGAGTCGGCAATTGTGCTTCCTCCTTCGTCCAGGGAGTGCATTATTACAAGAAAGCCAAGGACGATGAGTTCGTGCCGGGCCTCATGCATATCAACCTGGGAGGCTACCATATCAAGGATATCAACTTCGTGGCGGCTATAGATATCGATCGTAACAAGGTTGGAAAAGACCTTGCAGAAGCCATTTTCACCGCACCCAACAACACATATAAATTCTGTGATGTCCCCACCACCGGCGTAAAGGTGGTACGGGGCATGACGCATGACGGACTGGGTAAGTACCTCGGCAAAATCATCGAGAAGGCGCCGGGACCCACCGCCAATATCGTTAACATACTTAAAGAGGTTAAAGCGGATGTCGCAATCAACTACCTGCCGGTCGGCAGCGAAGAGGCGACCAAATGGTATGTCGAACAACTTCTCAACGCGGGTGTGGGACTGGTCAATTGCATCCCCGTCTTCATAGCGCGGGAGCCGTACTGGCACAACCGTTTCCATGAAGCCGGCATGCCGGTTATCGGCGATGATATCAAGTCTCAGGTCGGCGCCACCATCGTACACCGCGTACTTACACGTCTTTTCCGGGATCGCGGCGTCAAGCTGGAGCGCACCTACCAGCTAAATTTCGGAGGCAATACCGATTTCTATAACATGCTGGAGCGCGAGCGCCTTGAGTCCAAGAAAATATCCAAAACCAACGCTGTCACATCCCAGATGGACTATGAAATGAATCCCGATAATATACATGTCGGCCCCAGCGACTACGTGCCCTGGCTGCTGGACCGCAAGTTCTGCCATATCAGGATGGAGGGGCGCACTTTTGGCGATGTGCCTCTTAACCTTGAATGCAAGCTCGAGGTCTGGGACAGCCCCAACTCCGCGGGTGTAGTGATTGATGCCGTCCGCTGCCTCAAGATAGCCAAGGACCGCGGTCTGGCCGGATCCATCGTGGCCCCCAGTTCCTATTTCATGAAATCACCGCCCATCCAATATTCAGACGACGAAGCACGCAGGCGCGTTGAACAGTTTATTGCCGGGCAAGAACAGCAGAAGCCCATTTGCCTGCCGGATTCAGCGTAGGGGCGTCAGGCGCTGAAAAAGGGAAGGTAAAGCTCTGTTAGGGCAGTATGATGAAAATCGGGCTGGTTTCGCCATACGATTACTCTCATCCCGGCGGTGTCATCTACCACATATCGTACCTGGCTCACCATTTTCATTTGATGGGCCATTCCGTAAAGATCATCGCCCCGGTGCGCAGGAAAAGCGTGCGCTATTTCGATGAAGAGGTTACGGCCGTCGGTCGTCCCATACCTATACCATACGGCGGCACTACTGCGCGCATCGCACTCTCCCCCTGGTTGCCATATCAGGTCCGGCGCGTACTGGACAAGGAAGAATTTCAAATTATTCACCTGCACGAACCTTTCATCCCCATGCTCTGTCTCAGCACTCTTATTGAGTCAAAGGCGATAAACGTGGGCACTTTTCACGCATGCCACGAAAAATCGAGCATGTACTGGCTGAACCGCTCTACCATGCGCAAACTCGGCGCCAAGCTGCATGGAAAAATCACTGTCTCAAAGCCGGCTCGCGATTACATATCCAAATATCTTACGGCCGACTATCGCATCATACCCAACGGAGTGGATATCCATCTTTTTTACCCTGACGGGCCGATCATGGACGAGTTTAAAGACGATCGGCTCAATATTCTTTTCGTGGGCAGGCTGGAAGAACGCAAGGGAGTAGGCGACTTGATCCGGGCCTGTTCCCTCGTGAAGAAAGATTTCCCCAATTTCCGGCTGATCATCGCCGGCCCCGGTCTCATGCTGCGCTTCCAATATAAAACCATGGCAAAAATGCTTCTAAACGACCGTGCGGTATTCACGCACTATGTCACTTTCGACGATCTGCCGAAGTTATACCGCACAGCCGATATTTTCTGCGCTCCGGCCACCGGTGGCGAAAGCTTTGGCATGGTTCTGCTGGAGGCCATGGCAAGCGGTACACCCGTAGTGGCAACCGATATTCCGGGCTATGCCAGTGTTGTTACACACGGCCAGGAGGGTCTACTGGCCCGGCCGCATAATCCGCGATCAGTGGCGGACTGTTTGTTAAAACTGCTGAACGACAGGCAATTGAGACTATCGATGGCGGAGAGGGGAGTGGCCACGGCTAACAAATACTGCTGGGAAAAAGTTAGCCGCCAGGTCGTCGATTACTACACCTCCATCTCCTCGAATTTAAAAGGATAAAGAAGTGTCAAGTTTCCAGGAATTACGCAGGAAAGCCGGCCGCTTAATCACCGATCCGCTGGTCCCTTTCATTAGCAAGCTGAAGTTAACGCCCGATATTATGACCACTATCGGCCTGGTAATAAACCTGATAGCTGCAGTTGTTGTAGGATTCGGCCATCTCGTGGCTGGAGCCCTTATATTCTTGCTGGCCGGGCTGTTCGATCTGCTGGATGGTGCGCTTGCCCGCTATATGCAGAAGACCTCCAGTTTCGGGGCGCTCTTCGACTCCACAGTCGACAGAATCACTGAAGGGGCGATCTTCTTAAGCTTTATCTTCATTACCGGTACCGGTGTTTGGCCTTACGATGTCACATTACAGCTCGTGCTTATATTCCTGGCCATGATCGGATCGTTTCTGACCAGTTATATCAGGGCCAGAGCCGAGGGACTTAACATCGATTGCACGGTCGGCTTGTTTACGCGTGTTGAGAGGGTTATAATATTAGCGCTCGGACTGCTCCTAAACCAAGTGTTCATAGCACTGGCCATAGTGGTAGTCCTTTCTTTTGTGACCGTCGGACAGCGGTTTATACATGTCTGGCGGCAGGCAAAAAAATAAAAGGAGTACGCATTAATAGGTCGATACTATGAGCGACCGGGTATTTGAAGTGAGCCTCACTTCCCTGACTGTGCTGATGTTTGCATGGATCATTGCCGGTATCGGCCTGGCAGTAATGGGCGTTCGCTGGATCAATGTGGATATGCCTTTGCTGGTATTTCTCACCTTACTCGTAGGCTTTGCCGTGCTGATTTTCGCAGGCGGCGTCCTTCTCCATGTCTGGGGCAAGAGCTATATGTCCCGGGGTTGATAATTAAGGTTTCCCTGAATTTGTGTGTTATTGAATCTGCAAGTACGTCTGTTTCAGGATTAATAAAATGTCTGTTGTAGCTGTTATTGGCGCCCAGTGGGGCGACGAAGGTAAAGGTAAAATTGTGGACCTTCTGGCCGAGAAGGCGGATGCCGTCATTCGTTTTTCCGGCGGTGATAACGCCGGCCATACGGTGATCAACCCGGGTGGCGAATTCAAACTGCACATCGTGCCGTCAGGCATCTTTTATCAGCGTACAGCCTGCATCATAGGCAATGGTGTCGTCATCAATCCCAGGGTACTGCTGGAAGAGATCGACAGCCTTAAAGCCAAGGGGATCGATACAGGCAACCTGCATATCAGCGATCGCGCACATCTGATTATGCCCTGGCATATCCTGCTCGACAGGCTGGATGAGGAGAAACGAGGGGCTTCAGCTATAGGTACGACGGGAAAAGGCATTGGTCCTGCCTTCTCAGATAAAACCGCCCGTAAGGGTATACGAACCTGTGATATCATCGATGCCTCCATGTTCCGGTCAAGGCTGGCCAGCCTTCTTGAATCTAAAAATGAGCTGCTGACCAGGCTCTATAATGCTGAGGCTCTGGATTTCAACAAGGTCTTTAATGAGTATTCCGGCTACGCCGAGCTCCTGGTACCCTATATCAAGGACACCACCGCCATGATCAGCGACCTCCTGGAGCGCGGTAGCAATATCGTGCTCGAAGGCGCACAGGGCACGATGCTGGATACCGATTTCGGCTCATATCCTTTTGTCACCTCGTCATCCCCGCTGGCCGCAGGCGCCTGCATGGGCTCAGGCATCAGCCCGCGCAGGATCGACCGCGTTGTCGGTATTTTTAAAGCCTATACTACCAGGGTGGGCGGCGGTCCTATGCCCACCGAGCTCAAAGATGAGGTCGGCGAGTATATCAGGCAACGCGCCCACGAGTATGGGACCACAACGGGAAGAGCGCGACGCTGCGGATGGTTTGATGCAGTGGTAGGACGCTACAGTACCAATCTCAACGGCTTTACCAGCGGCATACTGACACGCCTGGACGTGCTTGATGAGATGGATACCGTGAAAATATGTGTGGGCTACAAAATCGGTGGAAAGACGGTAGACCATTTCCCGGCTGATGCGGCGGCCCTCGAAAGCTGCACTCCTGTATACGAAGAATTACCCGGCTGGAAGGCCGGTACCAGCAACGCCCGCAAGGCAAGGGAGCTGCCGCGTAACGCTCGCAGGTACGTCAGTCGCCTCGAGGAGCTCATCGGCTGCCGTTTCCACGTTATCTCCATTGGTCCCCGCCGTGAGCAGAGCATCGTCATTAAAAACGTGATCTGA
>DAOUFR010000081.1:0-20373 GCA_034429715.1 Dehalococcoidia bacterium | reverse complement strand
TTATCTTTCGCTTCTGTCGAAAAGCAACCTGTTGACGATGATCGACAGCGGATGGCTGCTTCCGCGCAGGTCGGCCGGCAGGCCTGCCGTCAGGCGGCGGATGAGTATGAGCGCAACGACGCCCGCGAAAACAAGCGTCATGTCGATCGGCCCGCCGAGCAGGGCCGAGCTGACCGGGCAGGAGGCGAATCCGATAATGACGGCCAGCGGGAAGACCAGGCTGGGGGACCCGCCCAGGCGCAGGCGCTCGTCGAGGTTGCTGCCGCTGCCCTTCCAGCGCAGGGCAGTGCGGATCAGGAATCCGGCCATGGCTATGGCCAGCGCGATGATGAAGATGAGAGGGACGCCGTAAGCAACGCTAAGTGTGAAATTGATGCCCACGCTGACTGTGTTGCCTCGCTCGCCGTCGAAGCGGCGGAAGACCGGCCACATCTGCCCGCACAGGGCCGCCAGGCCCGCCAGCCCGTTGACTACTAGCGGGAAGCCCAGCAGGAATCCGGCCAGCACCGGCAGGATGCCCTTGAGTATATCCAGCATAAAGCCGAGTATCCCCCAGGGGCGGCCGACGTTGTACCACAGCGCGTGATGCAGGTCGGGCTCATGCGAGAGGTCCACACCGCGCATGCGCCCGATCAAGATCATGAAGGGTGTTGCGCCCAGAAAGTACGAGGCGATGACAAGAAGTATATAAAAGAACAGCATCGGCATAAATCAGAGGAGATTATACCATACTGTAGGAGCGGACCTTCAGGTCCGCCCGAATATTATAACGTGTATCGTCTGATTCGGGCGGGTTTAAAAACCCACCCCTACGATCGTTTTCTTATCACAAACGCGATGCCCAGGCCGATGACCAGCAGGCCGCCTGCGACGATGATCACAAGCACGGGGACGGCCATGCCGGAGGTTACAGTGTTACTTAAGGGGCCTGTGGTATTGCCGGATGGTGCGGTAATATTTGAGGTGGGGGATATGGGGACCGTTGTGTTGGATGTCGCGGAAGTAGTGGTGGCGGCCTTTACCTTGCCCAGCAGTGCATATGTGTAAAAACCGCTGACCTTCGCGGTCACTTTGTGCGTCGCTGTATTAACTTTTGAGGAGATACTCGACCATTTCGAGCTTTTCAGGAGAGCCAGGTAAAGATCGGCTTCCCGGACATCATCGGGCAGGACAGCGGGATCATACTTTACAGTCACGGAGGCCGCCGGACTGAAGGTGGCGTTAGCGGGCTCGAAAGAGTAGGCTTCGATGATTTTGCTGTCCGCCGGCGGGTCCGGCTGGTCGGCGAGACGAATAACGGTGATCTGATGGGTTCCGGCGGGAAGGCTTAGCGTAGTATTCTCGGCAAGGACAATTGTAATGTTATCGTTGGCGCTGCTGAGGCTGACGGGCGAGGTCGTTTTACCCCCACTGGTTGTAAACGAAGAAGTCTTGCCCGGCAGGTTGGCCGAGATCGCAGTGGAAGCGGCAGTTGTTGTCGTCGTAGTCGTGGTCGTCGTAGTCGTAGTCGTGGTCGAGGGCAAATACCTGATGGCGAATATGGTGAAATGCGCCACCCGGGCCGAGACCTCCTTTGCGCCCGTATCTATGGTGGAGCTGAGCTTGACCCAGGATGCGCCGTTCCAGTAGGCGATGTAGAGATCGGATTCCAGGGCGCCGGCAGGCAGTGATGCCTGCTCGTATTTGAGCGTCATGGTCGCCGCCGGCGAGAAAGTGGCGCCGGATGGCATGAAGCTGTAGGCGCGAATGAGAGTGGAATTGTCAGTTGCCGCCGGAGGTTTGGATTCCGTGGCCGCTCCCAGCTGAGTGGAGCCCTGCATATTGATAGTCGTATTGGCTGCCAGGTTGAGTCTGACGCGTCCGTCCGAGCTGGCCAACTCCCTGGCGGCAGGCAGGATGTTGTCGACCAGTATAAAACTGCCGGTTTTGCCGAGCATCAGCGTCGATATCGTGCTGACAGTCGAAGCCGACGTGGCGGAGTTTATCGTAATGGAAATCGACATGGTGCAGTAATGCTGGGCGCTGTCGTCGGCCCGCACTATGAAGCTGTAAGTCTGGGGGGTGGAGGGGTTTCCTGATATGACGCCGGTAGCGCTGTTGAGCGTCAGCCCGTCGGGAAGGGCTCCGCCGATCACGGTCCAGGTGTAGGGTTCCGTTCCGCCGCTTGCTTCAAGCGTGACGGAGTACGCTGTGCCGACTGTGCCGTCGGGCAATGTCGGCAGGGAGATAGCGCACGTGCCGGGAGTATCGGCCAGCGCCGCCTGCCCTGTCCCGGGCCATACGGCTGCGTACAGGATGAATCCTATTATAAGGACTGCTGCAATGGACGATACATATCGATACGGATCATTATTCATACAGGTATCTCCTGACATGGCTCAGGCCGCCGCGCAGCAGATATATCTGTCTGCCGGCAGATTCTATCTGTAGAGCCATCCAGCTTATTATATCAACGGTCGAGATATGCAGCCAGAAATCATGTGTTGCAGAAGCCATTATGCGCAGGCGCCCGCCGGTGCAGACGATATTATGCCCGCCTGCGCCAATAATGTTAAAATATCGTCCACCCTTAAGTGGCGCACCTGGCGGTATGCCCCGTGTATGAAAAATGAATATTGAAGCTGAACTGGCCAGATATAAGACCTCTTACCCTACCCTTCTGACCATAGGTGTTTTCGACGGTGTGCACCGCGGTCACCTGCATTTGCTGGGGCACCTGGTTTCCCGCGCGAGAGAGAGGGGCTGCCCCTCGGGCGTGGTCACTTTCCGCACGCATCCGGAGAAGGTGCTGGGCCGCCGGGACACCATACCCTGGATAACCACGCTGCGTGAACGCACACGCCTGCTGCGCGCGGCCGGGGTGAATGTGGTCGTGCCGGTTACCTTTACCCGGGACGTAGCCGGGCTTTCCGCGCGTGAATTCGTCCTGCTGCTGCAGAAGCATTTGAATATGGGCGGCCTGGTGTTGGGGCCTGATTTTGCACTGGGACATCACCGGCAGGGCGATCCGGATTGCCTGCAGCGGATAGGAGAGGAACTGGATTTTCGCGTCGAGGTCGTCAAGCCTGCCAGGCTGGGGGGCGAAGTTATCAGCAGCAGTTCCATCCGCAGATTGCTGGCGGCGGGCGATATAAATAAGGTTAAAGATATGCTGGGCCGCCGCTTCATTCTGGAGGGAAAGGTAGTTGTGGGGGACCGCCGCGGCCGTACCCTCGGCTTTCCCACTGCTAATATTAAGATGCAGCCGGAACAGGCCATGCCGAGGGATGGCATCTACGCAACCGTCGCAATCCGGGGACGGCAGAGGCTGACCTCCGTGACCAATATCGGTGTGCGGCCGACTTTCGGCGGGTTGAAACGCCTGGTCGAGACGTATATATTAGACTTCGACGGCGATCTATATGGGAAGCGACTATGTATTGAACTGGTAGCCAGGCTGAGGGACGAGATGAGGTTCAACAGTGCGGAGGAGCTTAAAGAGCAGATGGCCAATGATGCGCTCAAAGCGAGGAATATATTAAGTAAAACGTAGGGGCGGACTTTTAAGTCCGCCCGAAGCGGGCGCAGCTAAAGCAACGCCCCTACGACAACCCGAGCGTCCCTGCAGGTAAATCAATCTTGTTTGCAACAATGATATAATGTGAAGAGCGATTTATTTTAATAGAGGTTTTATATGGCAAGACAATTTATCCTGACTGATTTCGTCAGGTGTGCGCTTGAGAAAGCTGTCTATGACAAACTGGAGGACGGCACTTACTGCGGACGTATTCCGGTTTGCCCGGGTGTCATAGCGCTCGGTACAACTCTTACCAGGTGCGAGAATGAACTGCGCTCCACACTGGAGGACTGGATATTGGTGGGCCTGAAACTCGGCCATACTTTACCTGTAATTGGTAATATAGACCTTAACAGGGAGCCAGTTAATGAGCCGGTTAAGGCGGTGTAAACGCTATGAGTTTATTGACCGTCTGAAAAAAATCGGGTTCAGTGGCCCTTTTTCCGGTGCAAGACACCAGTTTATGATATCCGGACATCGCAGGCTGGCGATCCCTTCAAATAGCGAGTACTCAACACCGCAACTACGCATGATGATAAAAGAAGTCGGGCATATACTCGGACGCCGCATAACGCTAAAAGAGTGGGAAAGCCTTTAATTTCGAGGAATGAAGATATGAAACGACTGTCAGAATCTGAATTCAAACGCCTCTTTCGCCGGGGCGTAAGCCAGATTATTAACGAAGAAGAGCTGCTCAAGATGATTCAGTCCGGCCGGCCGCTGCGGCTCAAGCAGGGCTTCGATCCCAGCTTCACGGACATACATATGGGCCACGTGGTCGGGCTGCGCAAACTGCGGCAGTTCCAGCAGCTCGGGCACCAGGTCGTGCTTATCGTGGGGGACTGGACTGCCCGCATCGGCGATCCCACGGGGCGATCGGCCACACGTCCCATGCTCACTGGGGATCAGGTCAAAGCCAACGCCGGGACCTATATGGAGCAATTCTTCAAAATCGTGGATAAGGACAGGACCGAGGTTCGCTGGCAGAGCCCCTGGTTCGAGAAAGGTATATTCGGCCTGGAGGATATCATCCGACTATCCAGTAAGTTCACCGTTGCGCAATTTCTGGCCCGCGAAGATTTCGCGCGCCGCTACGCCGAAGGGCACCCCATCGCTATCACTGAATTCCTTTACCCGCTTATGCAGGGATACGACTCGGTCATGATCGAGGCTGACGTCGAGTTCGGCGGCACCGATCAGGTCTTCAACTGCATGGTGGGCCGCCAGCTGCAGGAGATGGTGGGGCAGAAGCCGCAGCAGGTCTTCCTCATGCCGCTGCTGATCGGCACCGACGGCGTGCAGAAAATGAGCAAGAGCCTGGGCAACTATATCGGCGTCACCGACCCGCCGGCTGAGATGTACGGCAAGACCATGTCCATCAACGACAGTATGATCATACCGTACCTGGAGCTGCTGACCGATGTGCCGGACGAAGAGATCGAACATTTCAACGCTGGCATGGCCGGCGGCCGTCTCAATCCCATGACGGTCAAGAAACGCCTGGCCCATGAGCTGGTCAAGGATTTCTGGAGCGTCAAGGACGCCGGGGAGGCGGCTGATGAATTCGCCCGCACCGTACAGCAAAAGGAAGTTCCCGACGAGATACCGGTGCTTAAAATAGCCGGTGGATCAACCGCGCTGCTATCCGCGGAGATATCGCGCGCCGGGCTGGCCAAAAGCCGCTCGGAGGCCCGTCGCTTGCTCGAGCAGAAGGCTATTGAAATTAACGGCAAAACGGTCGATGAAGACCTGGAGATGGACAAGATCGACGACGGCAGTGTGATCAAGGTTGGGAAGAGGCGCTATATAAAGATCGTCCGCAGCTGATCCGTCATTGCGAACGAAGTGAAGCAATCTGGTGTTGGGAAGTTATGAGTCCGGGATTGCCACGTCGCTGCGCTCCTCGCAGTGACATATAGTAGACTCTTGAAATAGCATGATAAATGATGTTTCTCGCAATGTATATGCGCATATCTGAATTCCATTGCTCGCCCAAATAATCTATAATTTACGGACTAATCTTTTGGGAGGCCCTACATGCAGTTGAGAATTCCAGGCCCGACACCTTGCCCTGACGAGGTACTGAAAGCCAGCGGACGCCAGATGATCAATCATCGCGGCAAGGAGTTTGCCGAGATGCAGAACCGGATAACCCCTAAACTGCAACAGTGCTTTCAGACCAGGAACGACCTGTTGATCCTCACCACCTCGGGTACCGGAGGCCTGGAATCCGCTGTGGTAAATACGCTTTCACCCGGAGATAAGGTACTGGGTGTCTCCATCGGTATCTTCGGCGACCGCTTTGCCGATTGCGCAAAGACCTATGGCGCTGAAGTTATTCCCCTCAAGTATGAATGGGGGCAGGCCACTGACCCGGACGATGTTAAAAAGGCCCTCAAGGACAATCCCGGCGTCAAAGCTGTGCTGGTGACACATAATGAGACATCAACCGGCACTACCAACCCGCTCAAGGCTATTGCAGGAGTGGTGAAAGAAGCCGGCAAGCTCATCCTGGTAGACGCTGTCAGCAGCATGAGTTCCATCGATGTGCAGGTGGATGCCTGGAACCTGGACGTGGTGGTCTCAGGTTCACAGAAAGGATGGATGGTACCGCCCGGACTGGCCTTTGTCAGTATCAGCGAGGATGGCTGGAAGGCGCACTCCCAGGCCAAAATGCCCAGGTTCTATTTCGATTACACGCGCGCCAAGAAGTTTATCCCGGACGGCCAGACCCCCTGGACCCCGGCTGTTTCGATCTACTTCGCTCTGGACGTTGCCCTGGAAATGATGCTGAAAGAAGGGCTGCAGAACATCTTCGCCCGGCACGCCAGGGTTGCGGACAAGGCCAGGAAATGGGTCAGGTCCAAAGGCATGGAGCTGCTGGTGGCAGATGAGAAGAACGCATCCAATACAGTGACGGCGGTGAAAGTCCCCGCAGATATCGAGGTATCCAAATTCTCGGGCACTCTGCGTGACGAGTACAAGGTCGTCATCGCAGGAGGACAGGGCGGTATGAAAGGCAAGGTCTTCCGTATCGGCCACCTGGGCTTTGTTACGGAAAAGGACATGGACGAGGTGCTCGCCGCCATGGACAAGGCACTGCCGAAGGCGAAGAAAGCATAAATTGTAGGGGCGGGTTTTTAAACCCGCCCGGTAACGGATGAATAATGATGAGGAGCTGACAGCATGAAGGTACTTGTAGCTGATCCTTTAGCGCCTGAGGGCATGGAAAGCCTGAAGGCCATGACAGAGGTGGACGTCAAGCTCGGCCTGAAGCCGGATGAACTGATAACTATTATTGGCGATTATGATGCCATCATAGTGCGCAGCGAGACGCAGGTCACTGCCGATATCATCAAGGCCGGCAGTAAGTTGCAGATCATCGCCCGCGCCGGCGTGGGCCTCGATAATGTCGATATCAATGCTGCAACCCAGAAGGGTATCATGGTCGTCAATGCTCCCACAGGCAATACGGTGGCTGCGGCCGAACACACCATAGCGCTCATGCTGGCCCTTGCGCGCAATATCCCGCAGGCGCACAGCCAGCTCAAGGCGGGCAAGTGGAACCGCAAGGAATATACCGGGGTAGAGTTGCGCAACAAGACACTGGGCATCATCGGGCTGGGCAACGTCGGCTCCGGTGTGGCCGCCCGCGCCCAGGGTTTCGAAATGAGGCTGGTGGGGTACGATCCCTTCGCCTCGCAGGAATACTCCCAGTCACTCGGTGTTACTCTGGTTCCACTCGAACAGCTCTACAAGGAATCCGACTTTATCACGCTGCACCTGCCGCTCACGCAACAGACCAAAGGAATGATCGGCGGAAAAGAGATAGCCGCGATGAAAAAAGGGGTGCGTATTATCAACTGCGCGCGGGGAGGCCTCATAGACGATGAGGCTTTGCTCAAGGGTATCGAAGAGGGCAAGGTGGCCGGCGCGGCCATCGATGTTTATGCCGTTGAACCTTGCACCGACAGCATCCTGTTTAAAAGCGATAAGGTCGTCGCCACGCCCCACCTGGGGGCCTCGACCAAGGAAGCCCAGACCAATGTCTGTATCGACGTGGTGGACCAGATCATCGACGTCCTCAACGGCAAGCCTGCCAGGTTCGCCGTCAATGTGCCACAGATTCCCTCTGAGTTGCTTGAGGTACTCAGGCCGTATATGGATGTAGCTGCTGTGGTGGGCAAAATGGCGGGGCAGCTCATGGGAGGGCAGCTCAAGGGACTCAAGATCAAGTATTCGGGCGAGATCGCGCAATACGACACCTCCGCTCTCAAGGCTTCCATTCTCAGCGGGCTTCTCGACACGGTCAGTGAGGAGCATGTCACACTGGTCAATGCAGGCGTCATCGCGCAGCAGCGCGGGCTCAAGATATCGGAGCAGAAAGAGACCGACGTGGCCAACTACGCCAGCCTGATCTCGCTGGAGGTGGTGGCCACCGGCGGGAATGTGGATGTGGCCGGCACCGTGCTGCGTGATGAGACACATATCGTCAGGATCAACCAGTTCTGGCTGGACATCGTGCCCACGGGAGGCTACTTCATGCTCTGTTACCACACCGACAAGCCCGGCCTCATCGGCGCGGTGGGCACCATCACCGGTAAAAACAATGTCAATATCTCCGCCATGCAGGTGGCCCGCATAACACCCAGGGGCGAGGCGCTCATGATCCTTTCCCTGGATGAGCCGGCCGACGATCCCATCATCAAGAAGATACTTGAAGTGCCGTATATCACAGGGGTCAAGCTGGTCAAATTGTAGAGGCGGGTTTTTAAACCCGCCCGAACGGTTTGGTAATAATCGGGCGCATCTAAAGGTACGCCCCTACGGGATATGGTTAACGGCGGGCGCACCTAAAGGTACGCCCCCACAGATTTAGAAGGTCAGGCGCGTTTCCTGCGGAAGATGTAGAAGAAGAGGCCGCAGATGAGTGCCAGCAAGACGGTTAAAACAACGAAGAGCGCAGCATCTCCAGACATGCCGCCGGATACGCTGCCGGCAGTGACGTTATTAACAGCCACGGTGTGGGCGCCGGGTCCGAGCTTGCTGACGTCGAAGCTGACCGTGATGGTGTTGCCCGGCGCCAGGCTGACAACCTGTGAGTCGGTAGGCTTGCCGTCCACCGATAGCACTATGCGCGAGCTGCCGGAAGCGGTACCCGAATTGGTGACTTCGGCAGTCACCCGCGAGGGACCGGATATAGCTGCGCTCTTTACTAATACGTTGGGCAGGGCTATGGGCGCCTGGGGTATCGGGATGGCCGGCATAAATGCGCCGTGCGAAGTAGGTAAGGTTGAGATCATAGGGTTAACCAGCGGAGCTGGAGTTGGCGTTGCCGGCGTTGTGACCAGCTCTGTACCCGAGCCGAAGAACAGCCCTGAAAGGTCTGCCAGGGTGGGGAAAGTTGTCGCTGTAATGGTCACGGTTACAACGCCGCCGGCATAAGTTTGATTGGAAACAGCCTTCCAGGCCGTCCCTGTCCAGTAATAAATGATGGTTGCAGCCGTGGCAGGCGAATACTGTATGGTCATACTGTTCAGGCCGGCGGTGCTATCTATGTGGACATCGTAGTAGTTGCCCGATGCATTGAAGCTGGGCGCTCCGCCCGGGTTGCCACCGTAATTGACCGTGGTAACGGTATGACTGCCCGTGCCATCGACTGTGACGCTCCCGCCGGTGGCGGTGCCGGTGATGGTCCCGCTGCCGCTCACTGTATCAGCCGTGTAATTATTGATAGGAGGCGCAGAGGGAGGCGCAAAGAATACGGAGATCATCTTTGAGACCCCGTTAGCCGCAGCGCTTACATCAGCGATGACTGTCTGTGTGCTGGCGATCGAGGTCAATGTAGCAGTGGCGACGCCGCCCGTTGTCTGTTTGGTTATAGTGCTGCTGCCCACAGCGCCTTGATCAGTGGTAAATACCACGTCTGTTCCGTCCGCTACCGGGTTGCCCAGCGGGTCCCTGAGCGTGGCGGTCAAAGCGGAGGTTGACGTCCCGTTGGCAATGATTTTATCGGGAACAGCAGTGAAGGTAATAGTGGATGCTGTGCCTGGTTTAAAGGTGACGGTCGAGGAGGTCTTTCCATAATCTGCACTTCCCGGCGCTGCCGCGGTGACAGTGGCTATGCCCGGGACAGTCGATGAGGTGAGGGTTACGGCGGCAATGCCGCTTACGGTATTCTCCGATGCTTTAGAGAGCGAGCCGCTGGTGGTGGTGAAGCCGATGGTGGTGCCGTCAGGAACACCGGCAGTAACCACATTATCTGAATTTTTGGTCATATCGGCTGTGATAGCAGAAGTGGAAGCGCCGTTGGCCGTGATACTGGCCGGATTTCTGCCCAGGTTGAGCATCAGCCATGGATCATAGGTCACGTTTGCGCTAACTTTATCGCCATGACCGGCAGCGACAGCGCCTGGACCGTCGTTGGCGCCCCACCAGTTGTTGGTGGCGGCAAATGGAACATTGCTCCACGCGCCGTAAAGGGTATTACCCGTAATGCTGTTATGTGCGGCTGTGACGGTCGGAGTCATCGAGTCGTATTTCCGTATCAATATCCCGTAATCAGCTCCGGTTATCGTATTACTGTTTATCGTTCCCGAAGTTGCCCGTTCGGGCATGGGGAACCATCCCTGATCTATACTCCACACCGATATTCCGGCGGTTTTGGTGGCCAGTGCGGGCGCATTAATAGTATTATCGTGTATACCGACCGAAGTTGCTGAGATCGCCCAGATGCTAAAACTGTTACCTGCCAGGGTATTGTTATAAACCGAGCAGGCTCGCGAACCGTACAAATATATGCCTGCAGCCGTATCAAATTTCGGATCAGTCGTTGGATCCTTATCACAATTTCCGCTTCCCCCGCATCCTGAAGCGGCGTTATTCTGTACGTTATTGTGATGGATTGAGGCAGTTGCATCATATATTTGGATTCCGTTTTGTGACATGGATGGTGTGGGACCATTACCTGTAATAGAGTTGTAGCTTATTGTAGCTGTAATGTCGTAGGCTAAATCGCCGCCAAAATTATTTACAGTGATCGCATTTTTTCCATAATTACTGATAGTACAGTTGGTGATAGTTGCCGTGGTATTGATCAAAGTATAGTTAACGAACCTGAGTGCATCGTGCTTCGGGTCATTGTCATCTATTGTGGCTCTCCTGACCCCGGTGATCGTTACTCTATCCACTGTGCCTGACGCGTCTCCAAAGCATATACCGAAGAACTTCCAACTGTCACCGATAGCCGACCCCCGCCCATCTCCATCGATTTTGAGATTCTGAATTGTGGTTCCGCTGCCGGCAGCGCTCACATAGACCACGGGTCTGTAACTATGATATCCAACATCAACAGGGGTGGTTGGTGATTTTATGGTGGTATTTGCCTCCCCGGCCCCGGCCAATGTCAGAGATTTTATTATCTGCACTTGTTCAACGTATGTCCCCGCCGCTACATTGATTGTGTCGCCGGCGACAACCCTGGCGTCATTTACAGCATACTGAATAGTATTAAATGCTGCAGCTCCCGTGCCTGTTCCGTGGTCACCATCGTCGGTTCCAATTGGATCAACATAGTAGTTGGTAGCCGCCTGCGCCCTATCCGGAGTAAGCACCCCTGCTCCCATAGCCACAACCACCGTCACCACCATGGCCACCGCAAAGTATTTCCAGATCAATGAACCGGTCATAGCTTTCCTGATATGTTATTCGTTGATAATATAACCATCCAATCTATTTGAGATTTGCCCTACATATAAGCCGTACAGAAATGACCTGCTTATACGTATACAAACGGGCCCATTATAACATGCATAAAATGTATGTCAAGATACGAGAGAGAGCTTACAGCCTCATTCGTTGAAATCATGTCAGACGGTTAGAGACGTTGCCAACAGGCTATAATTACCCTCCGTGACAGGATATAATTATCCCCGTGGATACCAATAGCCTCTCCATGCTGGAATTCCCGCGCGTGCGGGAACGGCTGGCGAACTACACTTCGTTTCCGGCCGGCCGCGAGCTGGCGCTGGCTTTACAGCCTATCGCCGATGCAGACCACGTCAGGCTGCTGCTCAGACAATCCGCCGAAGCCAGGCGGCTGCTGTCCGTCAGGCCGGATTTTCATATCGGCGAGGCCCACGATGTCCGGGAGGATGCTGCCCGCGCCGGCAAAGGGGTTGCCCTCGATCCATTGACATTGCTCCGTATACAAAGAACGCTGGCCGCCTGCCGGGTAGCCCGCAACGGATTGCAAAAGATTTCTGCCGACCTGCCGGCGCTATGGGGTATCGCGCAGGACATCACCTTGCTGCCGCAGCTCGAGGGCGAAATCGGCAAATGCCTTTCACCCGCAGGGGAAGTCCTCGACTCGGCCTCAGCCCATCTGGCAGATGTCAGGTGGCGACTCAAGGATACGCGCAGGCAGCTCCAAGACCGGCTATCGGTAATAGTCAAGTCGAAGAGGGGCCAGGAGATGCTGCAGGAGCAGCTTGTGACCGAGCGCAACGGCCGC
This sequence comes from Dehalococcoidia bacterium, assembly GCA_034429715.1. GTDB lineage: Bacteria > Chloroflexota > Dehalococcoidia > GIF9 > UBA5629 > CAIMUM01. Next base: position 8,305 of record DAOUFR010000081.1, on the reverse strand, counting down.
TATGTCCTGCCGGTCAAGATCGAGGCAAAGCGCGAACTCAAGGGCATAGTACACGACGTTTCAAATACCGGCGCAACGGTCTTCATCGAGCCAATGGAGACCATCGAGTCCGGCAACGAGCTCAGGCAGCTCGAGGTGGAAGAGAGGCAGGAGATCGAGCGTATTTTAACCGCCCTCAGCGCCGCCGTGGGAGCTGCGGACGAAGATATCGGGTTGAATATCGGGATACTGGCTCGCCTGGACCTGGCGTTGGCCAAAGCCCTGTACGCGGAAAAAACCCGGGCCATCGAGCCGGAAATCGTCACAGGGGCTGAAAACAGGTTTTTAAGGCTGGTCAACGCCCGTCATCCGCTGCTCAAGGGTGAAGCGGTGCCTCTCAGTGTAGAGCTGGGCCGGGATTTCTCCGTGTTGGTCATCAGCGGCCCGAACGCCGGGGGCAAGACGGTTGCGCTTAAAACCATCGGGCTGCTGGTGCTGATGGTGCAGGCGGGCCTGCCCATACCCTGTGCGGACGGCACACGGCTGCCGATCTACGACGAGGTTTACGCCGATATCGGCGACGAGCAGAGCATCGAGCAGACACTCTCAACCTTCAGCGCTCATATCAGCAACGTCGCGCGTATCGTAAAAAAATCTACTCCTGCCAGCCTGGTGTTGCTGGACGAACTGGGTATCAGCACCGACCCGGGTGAAGGCGCCGCCCTGGCCCAGGCGACACTCACACATTTCGTCGATAAGGGCACGGCTGTAGTGGTGACTACCCATTACTCGGAGCTCAAAGCTTTTGCCCATCTCAACAGGGGACTGCGCAACGCCTCACTCGATTTCGATCCGGTCACCCTGATGCCGACATACCGTCTGAGCGTGGGCATACCGGGCGGCAGCAATGCGCTTAATATTGCAGCCCGCTTCGGCCTGCCGGATGAGATAGTCGATCAGGCCCGCAGCATCATGTCGAAGGGCTCGCAGGAGGTCGAGGCCATGATGGTTGACCTGGCGGCCGAGCGCAAGAGGCTGGCCGAGGCCCAGCAGTCCATCGAACTGGAAAATGCCCGCGCTGCCGGGCTTTCCGCCGATCTGGAGGCTGAGATATCACGTATCCGGAGCAAAGAGCGGGAGATGGTACGCGAGATACAGGACAACCTTAATACCGAGATTGCCGGCCTGTATCGGGAGATCCGCGAGGCTGAGAACGAACTGAGGAAACAGAGGAAAAAAGAGAGTCTGGAGCGCGCGCGCAAGGCCCTGGAAAATATCACAAAACAGGCAGAGCAGCGTTCAGCGCAGCTGGACCAGAGACTGGCTGCTATCAGCGGTGACGAATCAGGTGTTGAAAAAATCGCGGTAGGTGACAGCATCCGTCTGAAAGATATGAATACACAGGCCACCGTGGTCTCGGTGGATGAGGGGCAGGACAGGTTGGAGGCGCTGGTGGGCGATATACGACTATCTTTGAGATCGGACGGCGTGGAAAAGATCGATACGACGGGATCGACCGGCCCCGGAGGGAGGGCAGAGGCCAGGCCAAGGACGATTCGCACGGCCGCGCCCGAGTTGGACCTGAGGGGGCAGAGGGCCGAAATGGTTGAATCCGCACTGGATTCCTATCTCAACGATGCATTCATGTCGCAGTTACCGGAAGTGCGCATTATTCACGGATATGGAACGGGCGCTGTAAGAGGCGCAGTACGGGAGGCGCTGGCCACACACGCGCTGGTTAAATCGTTCAGGCCGGGTAGCCGTGGCCAGGGTGGAGATGGCGTAACTATAGTCGAATTAACGTAGGGGCGGGTTTTCAAACCCGCCCGTGAAGTGGGTATTGGATGAAAGTATGGCAGTAATCGACCGCTTCGATCTGGGCCGATCCCAAACCCTGCGCTGGCTGCGGGATATGCCGGAGCAGGGCATCGTTTTTTCGGTATACATAAGGCCGGCTGCCCCAAAGGCCGAGGTTGAAAAGGTGTTGCAGAAGGCGCTGGATCGCGGCGAGATGCTGGACACACTGGTGGAGAAAGCGGCCGGGTCGACCACCGGCGCCGCTGTTTTTTATGCCATGGGCAAAGGCTATGTTGTCCGGCCGCCCTTCCCGCTGGCTGAGGACGGCCTGCGCCGCGGCTACGATCCCGGCCCGTTGAGGTCTTCCCTGGAAAAGGACCGGGAGCTGGGATTGATACTAGTGAGGCTGGGGCGTTACGCAATCGGTGTTTTTCAGGGCGATAAGCTGCTGGCCGGCAAGGCCGGGACAGGACTGGTGCATGCCAGGCATCATAAAGGCGGATCGTCAGCCAACCGCTTCGCCAGGCACCGTGAGAAACAGATGGAGTATTTCTTTACCCGCATCGAAGAGCACGCACGGGAGATTCTCGGCCCGCACCTTGGCGACATCGAATATGTAATATATGGCGGCGCCCGAGATACCCTGGCCAGGATGTGGAAGCAATGCGCGTTTTTCGAAACGATGCGGCCCAAGACACTGGACAGATTGTTGCCCCTGCGAGAGCCGCGGCGTGCGGCCTTCGATGAAGCGTTGAAACAGGCTTACGGAAGCGCTGTTTACGAGATCATTGAGTAGGGGCGGGTTTGAAAACCCGCCCGCGAAACGGGCGTCACGTTGATAGTTTGTTCGGGCGCAGCTAAAACAACACCCCCACAGGTCCGCCCCCACAGTATTAACCATGGTAGTATATGAAAAACATATAGGATTTGCATTATGATGCGGCTGGGAGTAACCTGTCCCGTCGGAGGTTGTACGTTTTTACCATGTGGAAAGCCGCGGTTGGCACAGTCGCCATCCGCCTGACCAGGGACCAATACCGTAAGTACCGTCAATTTTACCTTGTGACTGATGTCAGACAGATGGTCATCGGGTTGGTGGTAATAGGTCTGGTTACTGCAGTATTCTCATATTCCGATTACCTCCTCTTCGGTTTTGCCGGGCAATTCTATTTGCTGCTGGCTCTGCGGTTGGTCCTTGTGGCTGCAACAGCGGTAGTGATCGTATTCTTGCTGAAAGCCGTCACGCGGCCGGCCGCGTTTGACCTGCTCGTACTGGCCTATGGCATCTGCGTTGTCAGTATCTGCGTTTATATTGGTTGGACCAGGCCGGGATCTTACGCTCAGTATGTTGCTCTGGACGTGGCTATCGTGGTTGCAATATACCTGTTTTTTACCTGCCGTCGTTTAATTAAAACGGCACTGGCGATACTGCTTACAGGCGGAGATCTTATCATCATCGGTCTGCTTAAAGATCCGGTGGGACCTGTGATCTGGAACGTCATCCTCACATCATATGTATTGGCCAATTTCATCGGCATACTTTTCGCGCTGCGAATAGAGGCTTTCCGCCGCAGTCGGTTCCTGGATATTCTGGAGGAAGAGAATATGCGCAACGAGCTGACGCGCATGGCGTCGATCGATGATCTGACCGGCATCTGGAACCGCAGGAAATTCCTGGAGCTCGCGGAAAATGAGGCTGAGAGATATGTCAGGTACCATCGTCCTTACACCTTAATGATGTTGGACCTCGACTTTTTCAAAACGGTCAACGACCGTTTCGGACATCTCAGCGGTGACACTGCTCTGAGGCAATTTGCAGGGATTGTACACGGGCAAATACGCGGAACGGATGTTTTCGGCAGATTGGGCGGTGAGGAGTTTGGAATTGTTTTACCCGAGACCGGCATCCAGGAGGCGCTGGTGCTGGGCGAGCGCATATGCAAAGCTTTAGATAGCACGGATATACATATTACTGACGGCCGCTCTGTAAGGATCACTGCCAGCATCGGCCTGGTCGAGGCCTGTCCGAGTTATGGCACCCTGGACGACGTCATCACGGCAGCGGATACGGCCCTTTACCTTGCAAAGGAGAGAGGACGCAATTGCATGGAGGTAGCCACGGGCGATGCGGCGCAATCGCGCCTGGACCTGTAGGGGCGGGTTTGAAAATCCGCCGGCGAATCGGGATTACATTGATATTTTGCTCGGGCTCAGCTTAAGCAACGCCCCAACAGTTCGATTTAGATCTCCCCGTCGGTGCGGAAGATGACCAGCCCGGAGGGCAGCTTGGGATAGAAAAAAGTTGACTTGCGCGGCAGACGGTCGTTAGAGTCAGCTACCGCCTTGATTGTTTTTGCGGAGATGGGATCGAGCAGAACCGTAAACTGGAACTGGCCGCTGTCGACCATGCGGCAGGCGGATTCACCGCTGGGCGTGTAGGCCAGATTGTCGGAATCGCCCGGCGGTAATCCCAGTAATTTCTCGCAGATAATATGCTGCACTGCGCTGACGTCCAGCCTGCCGTAAGCCTCGGAGCGCCTCTGTTTGAGAAAATCGTTGACCTTTATCCCGGGCAGCAGGGTCAGGCCGAGCACCTGTCCGGGCTCCAATCCGTATATGCGGATACTGCCCGCGGCCGCGGCAAGCGACACATTTCCTGCGGAAGCTTCCCTGACGTCGAAGTAATCGGACAGGCCTTGCTTAAATTTATCGATGGTTTCCTTCGGGATGGCGCGTACAAGCCTGTGGATGGGCAGTATGACGATACCGGGGTCGGAGAAGGAGACCAGCGCCATCATGACGTAGTTGTAGGCCTCGTTGCCGCTGCCGCCGGGATCAAGCTCACGGCGGTACTCACGATACTCCAGCGCTGTCTCGTAACGGTGGTGTCCGTCGGCTATATAAATAGGTTTTGGAATTAGAAAATGGCTGACCCTCTGGACAAACTCCGGCTCGTTGACCGCCCAGAAACGGTGATAATCCGTCCCTGTTTGAAAATTATAGGTGGGATTGGCTTTAACACGGTTAACGATCAACTGGTTGATCTTACCGCCCGGGTCTTCGTAAAGCCCGAAGACGGGGCTGAAGTCTGCCGAGCAGGCCTTCATCAGATCCAGCCGGTCGGCCTTGGCTTTGGCCATGGTGAACTCGTGGGGGACGACTATTTTATTCTCCCAGGGCTCCAGACGCACGCAGGCAAACAGTTCCAGCCTCTTTTTTTTCGCTTCGCCTATTTCGAAGCTGTGCTCATGGACATAATAATTAGGCACCTGGTCCTGTATAAGTACATTATCTTTCAACCAGCGGTTGAACTCATCGCGGGCGCGGGTGTACCTGTTACTTCCTTCGTTGTCGCCCTCCTGTTCGAGACCGAACTCCAGGCGCACCATGTTATACTTATTTTTTTCATAAAGTGCCTTTTGCTCCTGGGCAGATATAACATCGTAGGGCGGGCAGATGATATTTTGCATATACTGCACCGTGGCAGGGTTGTAGCGCACGCCCCTGAATTCAGATATTTCAGCCAAACGATCTCTCCGTTATTATTAATTGTTGGGACGGGTATTTAGACCTGTCCGCTAACGGGCGCATAATGCAGCGGGTTTTTAAACCCGCCCGAAGCGGGCGCAACTGAAGCAACGCCCCTACGGTAACACCAGGGCGCATCAGATTGCGCCGCTCCATGCTTTTGCCAGATCATTGACCGGCAGGTCGGTCAATCCTCTGAGCACAAAGCGACCGCCGCCAACGGTTCCCAGCCTTGTCACCGGCACCCTGTGTTTAAAGGCCATTTCCTCCAGTCTGCGCACCTTTCCCGGGCTGACTGAGACGACAGCGCGTGACTGCGCTTCGCCGAAGATCATTGTGTCCAGGCGCCCATGTGCCGGCAGGTCTCCCTTAAATCCTATGCCGCCAATTATACAACTTTCAGCCAGCGTTACAGCCAGTCCTCCGTCGGAACAGTCGTGAGCCGACCTGAGCAATCCACGGTCGATGGCCTTGATGAGAAGGGCATGAAGGTTTTTCTCTGCGCGCAAATCAATAGTCTGTGTACCCCTGACTACTCCGTGGATCAATTCAAGGTATTCACTGCTGCCTATGGCCCGGTCATCACCGAAATCTCCCAGCAAAAAGACCGCGTCTCCTTCGCTCTTAAAACCGGCTGTACAGTGGCGTTTAACGTCTTTTATCAGACCAACCATGCCTACCACCGGCGTGGGGAAGATAGCCACACCCCGGGTCTCATTGTACAGGCTGACGTTGCCGCTTACCACCGGTGTTTTGAGCTTGCGGCAGGCCTGAGACATGCCCTCGATGCAGCGGTGCATCTGGTACATCACGTCATTTCTTTCAGGATTACCGAAATTGAGGCAGTTGGTGATGGCCATAGGCCGGGCGCCCATGCAGGCGGTATTGCGCGCGGCCTCAGCCACAGCTATGACTCCGCCGACTAACGGATTTACATAACAATAGCGGCCGTTGCCATCGGTCACCAGGGTATATGCTTTTGTTGTTTCCTGTATGCGCAGGACAGCCGCATCGCCGTCACCCGGTAAAACCACCGAGTTGTTGCCCACCTGGTGGTCATACTGGCGGAATACCTGGCGCTTGCTGCAGATATTGGGTGAAGCCAGCAGGCGAAGCAGAATTTTACCAGTGTCTCCGGGTGTTATGTCTTTGATTTTCTTGAGATCGAGTTCCTGGAGGTCATCCAGCCAGGAGGGACGTTTTGGACGGAAACGATAAACAGGCGGATTGTTGAGATATTTTACTGGCGCCTGCGCGACAATCTTTCCTCCATCGCGGATGGTGGCCATGCCGTCGTCCGTTACTTTACCTATAATATCCGAGTGCAGGCCCCAGCGGTCAAAAAGGTCGCTGACCTTGTCCTCGCACCCTTTCTTTACGATGACGACCATGCGTTCCTGCGATTCCGACAGCATGACTTCGTAGGGCGTCATCCCCTTTTCCCGCCTGGGTACCATTGCTACATCGATATCCAGGCCTGAATTTCCCTTGTCGGCTGCTTCAATGGCAGCGCTGGTCAATCCTGCGGCGCCGCAGTCCTGCAGACCGACGATCCATCCGGTGCGTGTTAATTCCAGGCAGGCTTCGATGAGAAGTTTTTCCATGAAGGGATTGCCCACCTGCACGGCGGAGCGGAGCTCGCGCTGCTCCTCGAAAGTCCGTGAGGCCAGTCCCGATGCCCCGTGCAGTCCGTCGCGGCCCGTATCGGCGCCCACCAGCATGACGAGATTTCCCGCTCCCGAGGCGCGCGCCCGGGTCAGGTCCTCCCGGCGTCCGATACCCAGGCAGAGGGCGTTGACCAGCGGGTTGCCGCTGTAACAATTATCGAAGTATATCTCGCCGCATACGTCAGCGATACCCAGGCAATTGCCGTAACCCGCGATGCCTCCCACCACGCCGCCCATCAGGTATCTGTTGTGCGGATCGGACATGGGACCGAAGCGAAGGGAGTTGGCCAGGGCGATAGGCCGCAGCCCCATGGTGAAGATGTCACGCACGATGCCTCCCACGCCGGTGGCGGCGCCCTGATAAGGCTCGATATAGGACGGATGATTATGAGACTCGATCTTAAATCCGATGACCTGGCCGTCGCCGATATCGATAACTCCGGCGTTCTCCTCTCCCGGCTTGATAAGGACGTATTTGCCCGAAGTGGGGAAACGTTTCAGCAGGGCCTTGGAATGTTTGTAGCCGCAATGCTCGCTCCAGAGTGAGCCGAACATGCCGAGCTCGACCTCGGTCGGCTCACGCCCCAGCTTGCTCACAATCAGGTTATATTCCTTGCGGCTGAGCGCAATCTCTTCCAACTGCTCTTTAGATGCTGGCAATTATGGACTCCCAGATGATATTTCCATCGATGCTGCCCAGTATGTCCTCGCAGGACCGCTCAGGATGGGGCATCATGCCGAGCACGTTGCCCTTTTTATTGACAATGCCTGCGATATTGTTGAGCGCTCCGTTTGGATTGGCAGCCGCGGTTATCTCCCCGCCCGGTGTGCCGTAGCGGAAGGCCACGCGTCCGCCGTCCTCCAATTCTTTGATAACGTCATCGCCGGCGTAGTAGCGGCCCTCGTAATGCGATATGGGTATTTTAAGCACCTGGCCCTTATTACATTTACTGGTGAAAGGTGTCGAGTTATTTTCGGTTTTCAGGTATGTCCACTGGCAGCGATATTGCAGATGCTCGTTCTGCCGCAGCACCCCCGGCAGGAGGTTGGCCTCGCAGAGCACCTGGAATCCGTTACAGATGCCTATGACGGGGCGCCCTTTTTTAGAAAAATCGGCAACGGCCTCCATGACAGGTGAAAAACGGGCGATGGCGCCGGTGCGCAGATAGTCACCGTAGGAAAATCCTCCGGGAAGAATGATGCAATCGCAGCCGGCGAGGTCGGTTTCTTTATGCCAGATGTAAACAGCATCCTGTCCGCAGATATTGTGCACCGAGTAATAGCAGTCGCGGTCGCTCCAGGTGCCGGGGAAGACAACGATGCCGAATTTCATA
>DAOUFR010000080.1:0-13153 GCA_034429715.1 Dehalococcoidia bacterium | reverse complement strand
ATGCTCAGCAGGTACAACACGATCAGCGGCAGGGCCACCAGCGTCTGGTTGACCGGATCGAGCGTGGGCGTTATCAGGGCGCCCAGCACAAAGGCCAGTATGACGGCCCATTTCCACTGCTTTGCCAGCCATTTCCAGGACAGTATGCCCAGCCTGGCCAGGAAGGTGGTGATGACGGGTGTTTCGAATACCAGGCCGATGGCCAGCAGCAGCCTGGATACGAGTGAGATATAGTTGCCTATCCTGATCTGGGGGGTGGCTATGTTTGCGCCGAAGCTAAGCAGAAACTGCATGGCGGGCGGGATCAGAACGAAATAGGCGAAGAGCACGCCCCCCGCAAACATCAGAATGATGAAGGGCAGGATTATCCAGACGTACTTCTTCTCCCGCGCTGTGAGGGCCGGTGTCACGAAGGTCATCAGTTCATATATCAGCACGGGCATGGATATGATTATGCCGCCGATCAAGCACACCTGCATGTAGGTGCTCAGCATCTCGGTTACCTCAACGAAGATCAGGCTTACCCCGCCGGCGGGTCTGATGAGTATGGCGAAAAGCTGGTCGGCGAAAGCGAATGAGACGATAACGCCGGCGGCTATAGCTATCAGGCAGATGATCAGCCGTCGCCTTAATTCTTCAAGGTGCAGTGAGATGCCTTCTGATTTTGATGCGCTCATGAGGTGGGATTCAGGGCTTCGCCTGCCGGGAGGACTTGTCGGCCGCGCCGGCGCCGCCCGGTTTCTCTCCTTCCAGTTCTTCGGTCAGTTTTCTTTGTATATCCGAGGCGTCTTTTGACAGGTTGCGCATGACGTTGCCGGCAGATCTGCTGATCTCCACGATGCGTTTGGGACCGAAAAGTACAAAGGCGATGAGGAGAATGAAAATTATCTCCGGCAGGCCTATCCCGAAAAAGTCCATGGCTTACAACTGCCTCACAGAAATGGTTGGAACGGCGATTACCAAGATTACGTTTTGGAGTTGTCTCTGTCCGCGGCCCCGGCATCGGCCTTGCTCACGTTATCTGTCTTATCTTTGTCACCCTCGCCCGAAGCGCCTTTGCGGAAATTGCGTATGGCCTTGCCCAGGGCGTCGCCGATCTGGGGCAGCCGGGCTGCGCCGAAAACGAGCAGTACAACTGCGAGGACAAGTAAAAGCTCAGGTATGCCGAAAGTGCGAAACATAGCTCACTTCCTGTTCAAATCAATCGTATCTTTACAACAGATACGTACGGGTAATTTCTAACACAAATACGCTGCTTAGTCAAAAGGGCTTATCGTATGCTCAGGCCGTGACGCGGATGGCAGACTCTCCTTCCACCGGGCATTTATATTCGCACAGGCCGCAGCCGATGCAGCGCTCGGTCAGCACGGTGGGACGCAGTAGATATTCCTTATTGCCGTCCTCCTTTGTCACCTCGGCTCTGCTCAGCCGGATGGCCTTACGCGGCACGGGGCACATCTCCTCGCAGACTATGCAGGGCGTGCTCTGTGCCCAGGGCAGGCAGCGGTCGCGGTCGATAAAAGCCCTGCCAATGATTGTGGACTTCTTCTCCGCCAGGGAAAGCGCGGGTATGGCTGACACCGGGCAGGTTCGTCCGCAGGCGTTGCAGGAATACTGGCAGAAGCCGATACGCGGCACGATCACGGGCGTCCACAGTTGTTCAGCACCCTTATCGATTTGCGAAGGCTGTATGGCCCCGGTCGGGCAGGCCTTGATGCACTCGCCGCAGCGGATGCATCTGGCCGTCATGTCCTGCTCGCCGGCGCCCGGCGGCCTGATGGCGTAAGGATTACGCTGCTTTGACGGCAGGCCCAGGCGGAACAGCAGCGCCAGGACAGCGCCCGCGCCCAGTCCCAGGAAGAGCTGTCGCCTCACGGGATCGTAGCTGTTGAATTTGGCTGCTGACAATACCGTTCCGAAATCGCTGGTCGAGCAGGGACAGGAGTTCATGCATTTGAGGCACATAATGCATTCACCGGGATCGCTGGAGCAATCCTTATCCCTGCGTATGGTGCCGGTGGGACAGGTATCTTCGCAGAGCTTGCATTTGATGCAGCTTTCGTTTACGCGGCGGCGTATCAGGCTTACCTTGCCGGCCAGGCCGTAGAATGCTCCCAGCGGGCAGATATAGCGGCACCAAAGGCGCTCGGTGAGCAGGTTCAATAAAATGATCGCAGCCAGGATGGCAGCGAAAATCCAGCCGTCCGGATAACTGAACTGGGTCGTCGGCAAGAGCAGAGGCCTTACGGCGTTATCGAAGCGCGCCAGCGGGGCCTGGAATGCCGGTACATTATTGAGCAGCGACTCCGCGGCGTTGACGGCGAGGTCGAGGCCGGGCCATATGGCGGTGGCGAAGGTGCGCACCATGATGGTCAGCGGGTCGAAGATCATTAATGTCAGGTTAGAGAAGACGGCGGCAAGGATGATGGCAATCAGGATGACGTATTTCACCGACCTCCATCCGTCCGCTATCGCGATCTTCTTTGGGCGCCATTTATTGAAGGAGAGCCACTCCAGCAGCGTGCCCATGGGGCAGAGCCATCCGCACCAGGCACGTCCGAAAATAAGCGCCAGCAATGTCATTGCAAGGGCTATGAATGCGAAAGGCGGTAAGCTCCTGCTGGAGATAGTATTTGCCAGAACGGCCAGGGGGTCGAGGCGCATGAGGAGAGGGAGCGCATTCAGAAAGAGCGCCAGGAATCCGATGAAGGCCAGCGCCTGAACGGCCGCGCGCAGGTTGAGCCAGCTTTGCGTATTCCAGCCTGAGGAACTTTTTTTCTCAGCTGCCAAGAGTTACTTCCTTGATGTCCAGTTTATTCAGATCGTTGGAGCCCAGACCCATCTCCGCGGCTATCTTTATATGCGGTATGTCGTCAGGTCGAAGCCCGAAGAGGGAGGTGGCGTAGCTGTCCACCGCCACTATATCAACACCCGCGATCACTGTGTCGAGTTTCTTAACATCCCCGAGGTCACCGCCCGTCGGGCCGTTGGCCGTCAGTATGCGTATGGCATCCAGTATGGTCAGCGTCGGCCTGACGCGGCTGGCCAGGTCCGCGATGCGCTGATTCAGGTTGAGGTGAAAGAGCTGAGCGGCCTGGACCGTGCCCATCAGGTTTTTCATCCCCAGCGTGAGCAGCGAAGATCCGTGCTGCTTGGCGATGGGCATGTTGATCAGCACGTCGGCCTTGAGTATGTCCTCGTAGATGTTCCATTTTCTGATGTCCCTGCCCAGCGGGATATCGGTTGCGGCATATTTGAAGCGTGACATCAGCTCGATCTCTCCGCCCGCTTTTTCCACCTCCTCCCGTATGCCGCTGTTTAAAAAGCCAGATTCCGCAGTACCGCTGAAGGGCTGGTCCATGACCCTGACCCTGCCGGCGCCGGCCTCCAGGCACAGCCTGGCCACGGCTGCCACCAGCCAGGGATTGGTAGTGGCTGCGTACTCATAAGTACGCATGGCGGGGCCGATGTTGGGTTTGATGATGACGTTGTCTCCCTTCTTTACAAATCGCCTGATGCCGCCCAGCAGCTCAACGGCCTTTCGGGCCAGGGCCTCAGGCTCTCCGCCGCGTACCACAGCCAGGTCGGGGTATTTCACAGAGGAAGGCCCGTTTTGCTCTGTCGTCGGTGTGACTGGTGTCGGCGCCTGCGGAGTGTTCAGTGCCGACTGAGGCGGCGAGCAGGCGCTGATAAACCTGGCGGCCAGCACGGCCCCAAGTCCGGCCAGGGCATATTTAAGAAAATCACGGCGGGTGAATTCTGCCATACGTTTAATGAATTATAGGAAGCAGCAGGCGGGTGGTCAAAAGCAGGCGATGATCGGTCCATAAGAATTTCCCTGTTGCTTTTGAACCCTGATGCGATAATAATTATAATTGCGCTTGGATAAATAGCAGGAGGTTGTATTATGGCAAGTTTGACTGAGGACATGAAGGCTCTTCTGGCCGGGCGGCAGGTATATGTGGGCTCGGCCAGCGCGGAAGGTAAACCGAGCATCGCGATGAAAGGCAGCAGCCAGATGATGGATGACGAGCACATAACATTTTTCGAGCTGGCGGGCGGCAGGACCTGGCAGAATATACAGAAGAATCCGCAAGTGGCGATAGTGGTGGCCGACTGGGGCAAGATGAAGGGCTACAGGTTCGAGGGCAAGGTGGTGGAGAAAATTACATCCGGGCCGCTTTACGACGAAGCGAAGAAGCTCGCGGAGCTTATGAAAATACCCGTCCCGCCCAAGGCTGCGGTCAAGGTCAAGATAGAGGAGATATACAACCTGGGCAAGGGCGGGATGAAAGTATCCTGACCCGGAGCCAAAATAAAGGAAGGAGGCAGTACAATGTCAGTTGATTACCCGGTAAGCCTGAAAATCGATTACCCGGAGCGCAAGCTGAACCGCCTCACAAGTTTCTTCCGTATATTCACGGTAATTCCCATTTTAATCGTACTTATGCTGTTGATGGGCGGCAGCTTCCAGATGGGGGTCAAGGAAGCAGGAACGGTCGTATCCGGCGTCGGACTGATCATGCTTCCGCTGGTGCTGATGCTGCTGTTCCGTCAAAAGTACCCGAAATGGTGGTATGACTGGAACCTCAATCTCTCCAAGTTCAGCTACAGGGTAGCATCCTACCTCTACCTGATGACTGACGTTTATCCCTCCACCGACGAAGAGCAGAACGTTCAACTGGATATGCCGTACCCGGACGCCGCGGGCCTTAACCGCTGGCTGCCGCTGGTCAAGTGGTTCCTGGCAATACCTCATATTATCGTGCTGTGCTTCCTGTGGATCGCCGCCCTGGTGGTGATCATCATCGCCTGGTTTGCCATACTCTTCACGGGCAAATTCCCCAGGGGACTCTTCGATTTCGTGCTGGGTGTGATGAGATGGGGCTTCAGGGTGATGTGCTATGCCATGATCATGATCACCGATAAGTACCCGCCGTTCGCCCTGGACACTTAGAAATTATGGCAGTCGCTGCGACCGAGAGAACAGAACGCTTCCAGCGCATAAAGAAGGAGCTGCTGGGCAGTAGGGTGCACCTCTGCCCTGAACGGGCCTACCTGGTGACTGACTTTTACAAGCATCACGATGACCCGTCGCAGCCCTTAATAGTGCGTCGCGCCATGGCGACCCGCTACATCCTCCAGAATAAATCAGTGCGCATATATCCCGATGAGCTGATCGTGGGAAACATGGGCAGCCACCGCATCTCCGCCCTCATGCAGCCGGAGCTCAGCGGCGTATTCATGGGCACGGACATCCCTCGTATAGATAAACGGAAGACCACACCCATGCTGATGCCCTGGAAGGACCGGCTGAGGATATTGTTCGACGTCATTCCCTACTGGCTTTTCCGCAACATGCCTTTTAAAGCCTTCTTTCCGCATATGGGCAGGTTCTTTCAGTACGCGGCTGAACAGCTTAAAGCAACTTTTTATCTGATAAACGAGGCCGGCGGCATAGGACATTTCCTGCCCAATTACGAGAAGATGCTCAGGATGGGCGTAAAGGGGTACCTGGATTCGATGAAAGGCAGCGACGGCGACCTGCCCAGAGCAGCCGCCATAGTCTGCGAGGGCCTGCTGAGCTACGCCGGTCGCGTTGCAGACGAGGCCGAGCGGATGGCCGCCGCCGAACGGGATCCTGTGCGGCGCGCCGAGCTGGAGGAGATAGCAGCCGTCTGCCGCAGGGTGCCGCTTAATCCGGCAGAGACTTTTCAGGAGGCTTTGCAGTCCCTGTGGCTCACGCACATGGCCATCTGCCTGGAGAGCATCAATTCGGCGGTCTCCTTCGGACGCATGGACCAGTTCTTATACCCGTATTACCGGCGAGACCTGGACGCCGGAAGGATTACCCCTGACAGGGCCAAAGAGCTGCTGCTGTGCTTCTCGGCCAAGGCGGCAGAACATGTCTTCCTGCTGTCCGAGAGCGTCAGCCAGTATCACGGAGGCTACCTGGTGGTGCAGGCGGCCATCATCGGCGGCATGGACCGCGACGGAGCAGACGCCACCAACGAGTTGACATACGTAATGCTGGATATGATGGAGGAATCCGGCCTGCGCGATCCCAACTACCAGGCGCGCGTGCACGGGGGCTCCCCTGAAAAATATTTAAAGAGGGTGATCGAAGTGGCCAAGGCGGGCAACGGCGTGCCCGCCGTATTCAGCGACGAGGCGGCCGTCAGGTCGCTGGTCGCCAACGGCATCCCTCTCGAGGAAGCCAGGAATTATGCTGTGGTGGGTTGCGTGGAGCTGGCCCTGCCCGGCAGGAGCTTCTTCTCCACCGACGCCGCCCTGATGAATATGCCGATCTGCCTCGAGATGGCGCTCAACCGCGGCCGCCTGTTCAACAGCAACAGGCGGCGGGGCGCGCCCACGCCGGACCCCGCCGGGTTCGCATCGATCCGGGATGTTGTAGAAGCTTATACCGCCCAGGTGAATCACGTGGTTGACCGCCTGGTGGAGGATATACAGATGGTGGAGCTCGGCAATCGCAACCACCATCCCACACCCTTTTCCTCCATGCTGGTAGACGGCTGTCTGGAGTCGGGAAAGGATATCAGCGCGGGAGGCGCGCTGTTCAATTCCAGCGGCATCCAGGGAGTGGGTCTGGCCGACGTGGCTGATTCGCTGGCGGCGCTGGAAGAACTGGTCTTCCGCAGGAAGAAATACAGCATGGCGGAAGTGTGCGCAGCGCTCAAGCATGATTTCCGCTCAAGCCCGGCCATGCAGGCCGAGCTGGCTGCCGCGCCCAAGTACGGCAACGATAACGAGCTGCCCGACGGATATGCCGCGGAGGCGGCTGCTATTTTCTACCGGGCACTGACGAGGCATACCAATACGCGTGGAGGCAGGTACGTCTCCGGATTCTACTCCGTGACCTGCCACGTGGCTTTCGGGGCACTGGTAGGCGCGCTGCCCAGCGGGCGCAATGCCAAGGAGCCTTTCGCCGCCAGCCTGGGCGCGTCCAACGGCAAGGATAAACTGGGAGTTACGGCGCTGCTTAACTCGGCGGCCTGTATCGATCCCTGTCACTCCCCCAACGGATATGCCCTCAACCTGCGATTCGATCCGGCGGTCATCAAGGGCCAGCGCGGGACGGATACAGTGGCGGCCCTGATGAGAGGCTTCTTTGAGAAAGGAGGCATGGAGGTGCAGTTCAACGTGCTGGACCCAGATATGCTGGACGACGCTTACAGGCACCCGGGGAAATATCCCGGCCTTGTGGTGAGGGTGGCGGGGTACTGCGCCTACTTCGACGACCTGCCCGTGCCGTCCAAGCTCGAGATCATTCAGCGTACGCGCCTGAAATTATAACCTTCGCTCATATTACATAATTTCGGAGGATCAGATGGGAGATAGTTTTTACGGGAAAAAGGATATAGAAAAGGCTGCCAAGATGTATGCTCTCAAGCCGGAGCTGATGCAGGCCTACCTGGATTTCGACGGCAAGGTGATGGCGGACGGCAGCCTGAACAAGAAGACCAAGGAGCTAATCGCGGTGGCCTGCGCGCACATCACGCAATGCCCTTACTGCATCCACGGGCATACCAAGAACGCCAGGAAGGCCGGAGCCAGCGACGAGGAGATTGCGGAGGCGGTTTTCGTGGCGGTGGCGCTGAGGGCGGGCGGGTCCATGGCGCACAGCTGCATCTCCATGGCGACGCTGGAAGAATAAGTATACTCAGCAGACCGCGTTCTCTATGATCTCGACGCGCACCGGCTTGCCGCCCGACGGGTCGATCTCGACGGCGACGAAATCGATGCGCCAGTTTTCCGGCAGGTCCTTGTGATTGCCCAGATAATCCAGTGCCGTGGCCAGCAACTTCTGTTTTTTAGCTGAGGTCACCGATTCCTCCGGAGTTCCGAAGGCATTCCCTGTCTTGCTGCGCACCTCAATAAAAACAATATAGTCGCGGTGCCGGGCGACCAGGTCGATCTCACCCTGCCGGCAGCGGTAGTTTTTCTCCAGGATGCGGTATCCTTTCTTCTCCAGCGCCCTGCTGGCGAGCTGCTCGCCCCGTTTTCCCGTCTCCTGTTTCTTCATATCAGCCTGGCCAGGTCGCGCAGCGGAGAATAGGTCATCCTGTGTATGCATGACGCCCCGTTGCGGCGAAGGCATTCGAAGTGCTCACGCGTGCCGTAGCCTTTGTGACGGCCGAATTGATAGCCGGGGTAGCGCTCATCCATCTCCAGCATAATGCGGTCGCGCGTTACCTTGGCAACCACTGATGCGCAGGCGATGCTCAACACGGTTCGGTCTCCCCGGATAATGGCTTTCTGGGGTATGGCCATGTATCTCAGCCTTACGGCATCGATCAACAGATATCCCGGCGGCTCGGACAGCGCCGCCAGCGCCAGCTTCATGGCCTTTCTTGTGGCGTTAAGTATGTTCACCGCGTCGATAACGTCCGGCTCGACCACACCAATACCCATCTCGATTCCGCACTCAGTCATGCAATCGAAGACCTGCTGCCGCTCCTTCTCCTGCAGGAGCTTGCTGTCTTTGACCCGCGGCAGCCAGGGGAAGTCCGGTTCCTGGGGCAATACTACGGCGGCGGCCACCACCGGCCCCGCCAGCGCTCCGCGGCCGGCCTCGTCCAGGCCGGCGATGCGGCGGAAACCCGATGAAAGCAGCTCCCGCTCCTCCCGCAGGTGAGGAACGTTGGAGGTCGCCTTCTTGCGGCCGCTCACAGCGGGCCGCCGGATATCTTATTCATACGGCTGTATGTTACCCCGCGCCAATCATAGCTGCTCAGGTCGTGGCCATGCTCAGAAGGGGCAGGACGCGGTCAAGTACGGCCTTCCCCAATTCGGCAGCCGGCTGCTGCGCTTCCAGGACGATCCAGCGTGACGGGTCTCGCCCGGCGAGATCGAGATAGCCATCCCTTACCCTGTGGTGGAATGCGATGTCCTCCGCCTCGAAACGGTCGTCGCCCGTGTTACGCTTGCGTTTCAGCCCCGCCTGCGGCTGCAGATCCAGTAAAAAAATGAGGTCCGGCTGCAGTCCGCCCGTGGCGGCGTTGTTGATCGATGCGACGGTCTCCACCCCCAGGCCCCGTCCGTATCCCTGGTAGGCCAGGGTGGAGCCCGTGAAGCGGTCGCAGATAACGTTGGCGCCTTTATTCAGCGCAGGAAGGATGACATCCCTGACGAGCTGGGCGCGGCAGGCGTTGAAAAGCAGGAGCTCGGCCTGAGGGCTGATATCGTAATTGCGTTTGACCTTGAGTATCTTCCTGACCCTGTCACCCAGCGGTGTCCCGCCCGGCTCATGCGTCAGAGCCGAGGGAATATTGCGGCGTAGCAGCTCATCGTGAAGAAGCCCGGCCTGGGTGCTTTTACCGCAGCCTTCACACCCTTCGAAGGTGATGAACAATCCTTTACGCTCGGGCATAACGCAGTCCAGAATATCAGGCTTCTCAGTTATTTACTATCTTGACCCGCCGCCCGGGCTCGCGTCCCGAGCTGCTGGATGTAACATCATGCTTTTCGGCCAGCATATGCTGAAGGCGCCGGATGAACGAGTTCTGCGGGCTGAGCGTGACCTCTTTTTTACCGTTTTTAACCTCGTCGATGGCCTGCAATGCCTCGTCCAACGCTGTATCTACAACCTCGTCGCGCGGCCCTGTATAGATACTGTCCAGGCAGTGGCGTAACTGCTGCAGGCTGTTGCCCCTTATGGCGTAGACAGGTATGCCCTGCGCCTCGGCGTCCCTCAATTTCTGCGGCTTGCGCCTGAAATAGTTCTTGGTCGTGATCAAAATATTAGATAGTCGCAGATCGTCCGTGATATCGATATCCAGGCCTTTCTCATGTGCGGCCTGCTCCAGTATGGGACGGTTTATGCCGAACAGGTAGACTCGCAGCCCCTGTTTTATCGTCTCGGGTTTGTTAAGGGTTTCACGTATGTTTGCAGCCTGCTCTTTAACCACGTTGCCGTCGGGATCCAGCCACCTGACCTCCGAACGGCTCTCCTTTCCATGCAGGACAGCGTCGACAGCACGCGCCACATCGGGATGGACCAGCACCTTGTAACGTTCCTGTATCTCCACCACGATATCAAAGGTGGGAGGGGCCTTGCGCTCAAGCACCGATTTCTGCGTGTGGCGACGGCGGGCCTCCTCATCCCCCAGCGTGACCGTCTGTATGCCGCCGACAAGATCGGACAGAGTGGGGTTCATCATAAGGTTCTGCAGGCTGTTGCCGTGGGCAGTGCCTACCAGCTGGACGCCGCGCTCGGCGATAGTACGGGCCGCATCAGCCTCCAGGCTGGTGCCGATCTCGTCGATGATGATGACCTCGGGCATGTGGTTCTCTACGGCTTCTATCATCACGGCATGCTGGAGCGTGGGCGTCGGAACCTGCATGCGTCTGGCGTGACCGATGGCCGGGTGCGCTATATCGCCGTCCCCCGCGATCTCGTTGGAGGTATCCACCACGATGACGCGTTTCTTCAGATCGTCGGCCAGCACACGGGCCGTCTCACGCAGTATGGTTGTCTTGCCGATACCCGGCGGGCCCATCAGAAGGACGTTGTTGCCGGTCTCGACCAGGTCCTGAATTATTTTGGCCGTACCCATCACGGCGCGGCCCACGCGGCAGGTTAAACCGACGATCTTCCCTTCGCGGTTCCTGATGGCTGAGATGCGGTGCAGCGTACGTGTCAGGCCCGCCCGGTTATCGCCGCTGAAGGTGCCGATCAGGCTGGTGACATGCTGTATATCTGCTTCTGTGACTTCGTGATCGCCTAATAATATCTCGCGGTTGGGGAAACGTGCTTCAGGCAGCCGGCCGAGGTCCATGACGATTTCCAGCAGGTCACCGTTTCCGATCTCTTGCTTGAGATCCGAGGCGATGTGGGGTGGCATAACGGCCAGCAGAGACCGGATGTCATCTATATCTATCGTCTGCAAGGTATCTCCTCTGTGATGGCGGAAATGATATCGGCAGACGCATATTGTGCGCGCAAATTACCAACCTCTGGTGGCCAGCAAGCTGTCTTCGGGTATGCTTTTAATATCGAGGCCGGGCATGGCGGAGCCGAGCGCCCTCGACACCTCGGCGATGATAGCCGGGTCTTTGTAATGGGTTACCGCCTTGACTATGGAGATGGCGCGCGCTTCGGGGTCGCTGGATTTAAAGATGCCCGAGCCCACGAAGACGCCCTCCGCGCCGAGCTGCATCATGAGTGCGGCGTCGGCCGGCGTGGCCACTCCGCCTGCGGCGAAATTGACCACAGGCAGTTTGCCGCTCTTGTGCACCTCGATCACCAGCTCCAGCGGGGCGCCCATGTTTTTGGCCTCGGCGGGAAGCTCGTCGGCGCTCATTGATTGCAGCTTGCGCATGGCGGATTGGACCGAGCGCATATGGCGCACGGCCTCAACGATGTTGCCTGTGCCTGCTTCGCCCTTGGTGCGTATCATGGCGGCGCCCTCCGAGATCCTGCGCAGGGCTTCTCCCAGGTCGCGGCAGCCGCATACGAACGGCACTTTAAAATCATGCTTCCACACGTGGTGGCTCTCGTCCGCGGGAGTCAGCACCTCCGACTCGTCGATGAAATCGACGCCCAGCGCCTCAAGCACCTGGGCCTCCACGAAGTGGCCGATGCGGCATTTCGCCATCACCGGTATGGTCACCGCCTTCATGATGGCGGTTATAACAGTGGGGTCGGACATCCTGGCCACGCCGCCGTCCTTGCGTATATCGGCCGGCACGCGCTCCAGCGCCATCACCGCGCAGGCGCCGGCGTTCTCGGCGATCCTGGCGTGATCAGGCGTCACGACATCCATAATGACCCCGCCCTTAAGCATCTGGGCCAGGCCGGTTTTTACTTTCCAGGTTCCAGTATCCATTTAAATCAAGTCCCGTCTTTATTTCGTATTCTGCGTACGATTGTGTTACTCCCGTAAATAGATTATATCACGGAAATCTGCCGATTTGAATTTGTTATAATGTGTGGTCGGAGGCTGTGGCATCCTGCGCCCGGCGCCGGACAACTGAAGCCTATGGAATATGAGAAAATCACCCTCGAGAGCGGCCTGAGGGTAATAACGTGCCGCATGCCGCATACCAGGTCGGTATCCCTGCTGTTATTCGTCATGACGGGCAGCTGTTACGAAAATGACGGTGAGGCCGGGATATCGCACTTCATCGAGCATATGTGCTTCAAGGGCACACAGAAGCGCAGCAGCTCACGCGAGATCAGTGAGGCCATAGAGGGCGTGGGCGGCATTTTAAACGGCGGCACCGACCGGGAGCTGACCTCATACTGGTGCAAGCTGGCCAGCCAGCACCTGGAGACAGCTGTCGACGTTATCACAGACCTGATGCGACGTCCGCTTTTCCGCGAGGAAGACATCGAGAAAGAGCGGCAGGTCATCATCGAAGAGATCAACATGAGCCTGGATTCTCCCCAGCAGCGCGTGGGCATGATCCTGGACGATATGATGTGGCCCGGCAAACCGCTGGGGAGGGATGTTGCGGGCACGAGGGAGACGGTCACGGCCATCACGCGGGACCAGATGCTCAAGCGTGTTGAAAGGTACTACACGCCGTCCAATATGCTGGCCAGTATAGCAGGCGATTTTGATCGCGACAGCCTCCTGGCCATGCTCAGCCGGGCCGGGGAAGGATGGCAATCCGGCGGACAGCCGGAATACATCGACAGCAGGGCCGGCCAGACCGCGTCCAGGACAAAGATTGAGTATCGTGAGACCGAGCAGGTCAACCTGACGCTGGGTCTGGAGGGATTATCCATTTACGATCCCGACAGGTTTGTATTGGACCTGTTCAGCATGGTATTGGGCGAAGGCATGAGCTGCCGCCTCTTCACCGAGATAAGGGAGAAGCTGGGGTTGGCCTATGATATCCACAGCTACGTCGAGCATTTCCGCGAAACCGGCTCTTTTGTTATCCAGGCAGGCATAGATACCGCGCAGACGGAGAAGGCGATAAGGGCGATCCTGGAGCAGTTGTCGTTGGCCAGGGACGGCATATCGGGTGCCGAACTGAACAAGGCCAGGGAGATGGCTAAAGGACGCATGCTGTTGAGCATGGAGAACAGCCGGACTGTGGCTGGGTGGTACGGCGCGCAGCAGATGTTGACCGGCAAGATAATGACCATAGACGATGTAACCAGAATTATAGATGAGATAAC
>DAOUFR010000079.1:0-4212 GCA_034429715.1 Dehalococcoidia bacterium | reverse complement strand
GAGATACACGCATTCAGCAAGGGCCTGCACCTTTACGAACACGCCTGGGACCTGGCTAAAATGGTCCTGAGAATGCCCCTCGATCAGTAAGGAACATTATCTATCTCATTGAGGCTGCTTATTTCACCTGCCCCGGCTCCAGCATCAGCACCTGCTTGAGTTGCCTTGCGTCCGTGTAACGTGCGGGCACCTGCCCGCCTTTAGACCAGGTCTCAGCCAGGTCGCTGTAGTAGGGGCTGAGGTACATGCCGGACTGGCCGGGAGGGCACATGATGGTCATGCTGCTGAGATCGGACATATCTACAACGATCCTGATAGCAGCGCCGCTGTACATATCATAGGGGTGCGCCCGGTCCCACCAGCCGGCGTGAATGGTGAAATCGTCGCCTGCATAGGTCAGCGGGCTGAGGTTGAGGAAGGGCAGGACACCACCCAGGGGATGCTTGATGGTCATCTGGTGCACCTTGCCCCAGGGCCAGTTCTGCGGGTCGCTGCCCAGGCGCGCTGACAGCTCTGCCACAGCATCTTTCATGCTCCTGAGCACCATATCGTCACGGGTCTCAATGACGGCTGCCGTGGAGATATCGTCCCATATCTCGTTGTTGTTGTCGTCCATGTACCTGATCAGCCATTGTGTGGGAATCGATACATGAAGGTCCTTGAAAAGCTCATCTACGATTGCAGTCCCGAGCTGGTCGTACAGTGTGTTCTTGATGAGGTGAGTGCTGAACGAGTTGAAGAGCGTGGCCTGTGGGCTGTCCGTGGTTATTCTGAAATCCCAGTCCTTCAGGATCGCAACGTATTTGGCCACCGCCTGGTCGCTGCCACAGACCCTCTCGATCTCAGGCACCCAGCGTTTGGCCAGGTTGGATCCGACGTCGTTCTGCATATTGCGGATATCGTCCACGCTGAACTTATCCTTGGCCCTGGCCATTTCCTCGAAGCGGAAAGGGCGTTCGAAGATGAAATAGGCCGTGCCGTAGTAGCTTCCCGGCTCCGGCATCTGGTTGAATGATGCCACATAGCCCTTGGCCGGATTGAGCTCGTAAGGATGGTCCTCGAACGGTACGAAGCCGGTCCAATCGTATTCCCCTTTTTCACCCGGCACAGGGATGGGATTTTCGCCCGATTTTCTGATGGGGAAGGTTGTGATGTACTGGTAGCCGATATTGCCGTCGACGTCTGCGTAGCCCATATGCACGCTGCCGCCGCGCACCTTGCCCAGGGTTGCGCGGAACTCGTCGAAGTTTTTAGCGCGGTTCATCCCGAGCAGCCCTTCTACCGTGCCGTCATGGCCCATCAACCCGGGCCAGAGCATGGTGCAGTCGGGCGGTAGACCGCGCATCACCTCAGAGACGATCGGGCCGTGGCGGGACACTTTAACCCTGATATTCTGATCTCCTTTGCCCTTGACCTTGATCGTTTCATCGATGATCTGGAAATCTTTATAACCGTCCTCGGTGAGGTACTGGTCCGGGTTGGCCGGATTCAATGTCTCGGTGAAGTAGTCCAGGTTATCGCCGTTGCCCACGGTGATGCTCCATGCCATGTGGCCGTTGAATCCCAGCGCATGCACGCCGGGCAGGCCCGGGATGGAGCCTCCGATCACGTCGTAATCGCCGCCTTTGAGGTGTACCAGGTAGAAGAGGGATGGTATGGCGGCCTCCAGGTCCGGGCTGCCCGTGAAGACAGGTTTGCCGGTGGTCGTTCGCGAGCCGGAGAAGATCATCCAGTTAGAGGCGCGCATCCTCAACGGCACCGGGGAGTCTATTTCACTGTACATACCGGAAGACGATTCTGTATCGATATCCGGAAGAGTGCTCTGCGCGTAAGCCGGGACGTCATCGTCGGTTGACGATATATAGGGCGCTCCTTCGGGGATATAGGGCAACAGCTTCTTGAGCATCTCCGGCCCCGCCTGTTTGTATATCTGGTAGAGCACCGGCTTGATCCCGCGGGGGGAGTTGAGGCGATAGGACATCAGCAGCCCGCCCACCATGCTGTCGGCCGGCTTCCACGCCTGCGGTTTGCCTCCCAGGATAGTATATTCGGCGGGAAGATATTTCACGGTGTTAATGTAGGCGTTTACGCCGGCGGTATACGAGTCGACGGCCGCTTTGGTATCCGGGCTGATGTTTGCGTATTCCGCTTCAGCGGCGCGGTAGAACCCCAGCGTTTTAAAATACTTGTCCGTCTCGATCATCCGTTCGCCGAAGAGAGTGGACAGTTCTCCCCTGCCGGCAAGCCGCGTGAGGTCCATCTCGAACATCCTCTCCCTGGCCGTGATATATCCCTGCGCAAAGAAAAGGTCCTCGTTGCTCTGAGCGAATATGTGGGGAATGCCATGTTCGTCCGTCCTCACTTCGACCGGCGCCTTGAGGCCGTCCACCTGCAATGTGCCGCTGTAAGAAGGCTGAGGCAGCCTGAAAAAGACCTGGAAGGCGATTACGCCGATAAGTACGATGGCAAGTATGACACTCAACGAAATAACCAGTGCGCGTGTTTTTTTGGATTTCATAACTGCCTCCAATTAAGTAATCAGGGCTGTTGACTCTATATGAAAATGTAGCGTAGTTTATCAGATATCCCGCTTCACATGTCAATTAGCCGGGTTATAGCAGGTACATATCTTCCGCAGCCCTCAATAACCGGTCCCTGAAATCAGGATGGGCCAGGCCGATAATGCCCAGCGCCCGGTCCCGTGTGGACTTGCCCTTGAGGTTGACTGAGCCGAACTCGGTAACCAGGTATTGGACGTCCATGCGCGGTATTGAGACCACTGTGCCGGACTTGAGCAACGGCACGATGCGTGAGACGGTGCCTTTGCGCGCGGTCGAAGTGAAGGCCTGTATGGATTTGCCGCCCCGGGAATTGTAGGCGCCCCGGACGAAATCAAGCTGCCCGCCTGTGCCGCTGAATTGCGATCCGGCCATATACTCTGCATTGCACTGCCCTGTCAGGTCCAGCTCAAGTATTGTGTTGACAGCTATCATGTTATCGTTACTGGCGATCACGTCCGAGTTCTCGACGTATGAGGCGGGATGTATCTCCATGCTGGGATTATCGTGAATAAAGTCGTACATCCGCCTGTCGCCCTGCGCCACGATAAAAACATGTTTGCGCGTGTGAATATTTTTCTTACGTCCGTTGATCACACCCTGCTGGATGAGATCGACCATAGTAGAGGTGAAAACACCGCTGTGTATACCTAAGTCCCTGTGCCCCCTCAGGAAATTGCCTGTGGCATTGGTTATGCCTCCTATTCCCAGCGCGATGGTAGCACCGTCCGGTATCATTTCGGCGATGCATCGGCCAATCACCTCGTCGGTGGGTCCGGGCTGTGGAGATTGGATCTCCTGCAGGGGGACATGGTTTTCAACTATAAGGTCCACTTCCGATATGTGCAGCAGATTGTCCCCCAGTACCCGAGGCATGTTCTTATTGACCTCGACTATCAGTGTCTTGCAGACGCGCGCGGCCGTCCCGTTGTAATCGTTTACAGCACCGAAAGTGAAATAACCATATTTATCCATTGGCGAAACCGTGGTCATCATGACACTGATATCCATATGTTCCTGCATCAGCCTGGGTATCTGGTGGATATGTGTCGGCACGTAATAACTTAAGCCGATCTTATGCCGTGACCGGTCAGCCTCTGTCACAAACCAGGAGTTCGACTCTATACAATCGGATAAGTCCGGAGAAAGGACCGTACGTGCGGCATGCTGCATGGGCAGGCTGGAGTATACCTTTAGCCGGGATAGATCTCCCTGTCGGACGCGCTCTGCCAGCGCCGTCAGAAGAGCGGGGGGTTCCGCAATGCTGGATCCATGGACGATGGTATCGCCGCTCTTGATACGGGTAACCGCATCCTGCGGCGTGGTTAATTTGCGAAGATACTGACTGTTTACACGCATAAAGGCCTACTGGTTCCAGGTTGCGCCGTTATTCAGGCTGTGCGAGAAAGCGCTCTCCGTCCCGCTGGTACCCGCATAGGCGGCGATGCCGTCAACCGACCATTTTACAACGGCATTTCGCGATCCCGTAGGTGCCTTCTGGCTGGGCAGCCAGACCGGGTACATGGAGGTTGGATTAGCCGTGAAATATGTCTGTATCTGGTAGCAGCCGCCCGTCTGGCACTTCACGGCGCCCGCCAGCAGCTTGCCACTGGAGATGCTTCCGTGATAGGCGATGGACGCAATTGCTTCCGGA
>DAOUFR010000078.1:0-19043 GCA_034429715.1 Dehalococcoidia bacterium | reverse complement strand
TTTTCAGTTAAAGAGCTTCCGGCGATTTTTATTTTATGATGGTCAAATGTTGGTACTATAGTCCTGAACTCGTATAGAACCATTGACAAATCCTGCCGTTACAAAGCAGAATATGACTGTATCCGGGCCGTGAGTGGTTTTATGTGCTGTGTGCCTGATTGAGGCAAATTTTAAATTGGCAGGTGGCGGTATGAGTATCATTATTCACAGATTTACAGGTTATTTGAGGTTGCTGGTGTGCATTGCGGTGGCGGTTGCCACTTTGCTGGGCAGCGCGGATATGGCCGCGGCCGCCTCGATGTGGACCGGCCTGCCGCAGATCAAATCCTTCTCCGCCTCTCCCATGGTGCTGCAGGACGGCGCCTCAGCTGTCTACTCCTTTGAGGTGAGTAACGCAACCAGCGTGCAGCTGATCGAAGCGGGCGAGGTCATACGGGAGATCAACAACCCTCCCTCCACGTCCTGTAAGGGAAACGTCAGGGGCAGAACAACTTACCAGATACGCCGGGGCAGCAGCAATAGCTTCGAGGCTGTCCTGCTGGCGAACAATACGGGAGGAAGCCAGCAGAGAATGTTGACTCTCTCCTTTGCCAGCAGTCCGCCTGTGACGACCGCTGCCCGTGTACTAACGCCATCGGATAATGCTTCAACCGGGTCCAGAAAACCCGAGTGGCTGGGACAGACCTCTCTGGCGCCGCCCGGCGGACCATCCGGACAGATCGTTGCCTCCTACCCGCCGGCCTTCGAGAAGTGCTCCAAGGGCTGTGATTATTGCCTGCAGCCGAATGACGCGGCCGCACGGGGTTTTACTAACCAGTGCTCCAAAGGGCCCTGCTACTACGCACCTGATAAACAGCAGTTCTGGTATTGCTACAGCAAACCCAACACAGTGTGGTGCTGTTTGAATGGCAAGGTGGTTGAGACCACCAGGGAATCATGTATCCAGAAGGGCGGAACGGCCTACGCCACCGAGGCCGAAGCGCTCAAAGGCTGCCAGTCAAACATCTGGTGCTGCCTGGACGGCAAGGTGGTTGAGACAACCAGAGAAATATGTGCTCAGAAAGGCGGAACGGCCTACTCTACCGAGGCCGAAGCGCTCAAAGGCTGCCAGTCACGCGGCTGGTGCTGCCAGGACGGTAAAGTCGGTCCAACCCTCCAGACGCCCTGCCTGCAATCTGGTGGGCAGTGGTTCCTTACCGAGAAGGAGGCCGTCGATGCCTGCTCAACGGAGATCTGGTGCTGTCGTGACGGCAAGGTTATGCAAACCAGCCGGGAACTGTGCGCCCAGATGGGAGGCTCAAGTTATAGCAACCAGTACGATGCGACCAAGGCGTGCCAGGAAACAGCCGCCTGCTGGTGCTGCGCGAACGGTAAGGTCTATCAGTCCACAACAGCCCAGTGCTCACAGTACGGCGGAAACTGCTATACATCCCAGACCGAGGCCACCAGGTACTGCGAGGCAGCTCAAACCTGCTGGTGCTGCTCTAACGGCAAGGTCTTCCAGTCAACAGTATCACAGTGCGCGCAGTACGGTGGCAACTGCTATACATCCCAGGCCGAGGCCACCAGGTACTGCCAGGCCGCCCAGGCCTGCTGGTGCTGCGCGAACGGCAAGGTCTACCAGTCCACAGCTTCCCAGTGTGCTCAATATGGCGGCAGCTGCTATACGTCCCAGGCCGAGGCTACCAGGTACTGCCAGGCCGCCCAGGCCTGCTGGTGCTGCGCGAACGGCAAGGTCTCCCAGACCACACGTGCCCAGTGCACGCAGTACGGCGGCAGTTGCTATTCATCGCAAACTGAGGCTACCAGGTACTGCCAGGTTGCTCAGACCTGCTGGTGCTGTGCCAACGGAAAAGTCTTCCAGACCACGCGTACCCAGTGCACGCAATACGGTGGAAGATGTTATTCGTCCCAGAGCGAGGCTACCAAATCCTGCGTGGTGTTTACGCGCCCTCCCATTCTGCAATGACACGCTTACCGCAGTCGGGCAGGTTGTTGGATAATTGAATGCGAATTGATATGGAGACGGTGACATGAGAATAGATGATGATAAGAAGCGGCGGCCGGCAATGCTTTTGAGGCTTTGCATATGCTTTCTGGTACTGTTAGTCCTTACTGCGGCAGGGTGTTTTAATATCACCCCCAATCCTGTATCCGAAACCCTTGACGAATGTCAGTCATATACCACCACCTTCAGCCCGGTCGGGCAGGTATGTCCCACCGGGCCCTTCACCTATTTCTACTGGCTGTCGGGTGCGCCGCCCGCCTGGGTGGTGCTGGACGAGAACACGGGCGTGCTCACGGTCTGCCCTCCCCTGGGGTCTGCCGGAGTGTATAACTTCTCCGTGGGCGTGACCGAGATGTGGCCGGGACCGGTCCCTCCGCCATGTGCCACAGCTTCTCCCGCAGCGCCGGTGACTATTACAGTTGTGGCTGCTGTGCCTCCCGCTCCGCTTACCATCATCCCAACATTTGTTATGGCCTGGTCCATGGAGAACCTGCCCTTCTATCTTCCTCTCAGCGCCGCGGGCTGTTCGGGCAACTACACATGGAGCGCGGCAGGGCTGCCTCCGGGACTCATTCTTGATCCATACACGGGGGAGATCACCGGCGTTCCGCCACTCGGCTCCGCCGGCATCTATAACGTAACCGCCACGGTGACCGACAACTTTTACACCTGCGCGGATTGCTGTCCGCCCGCCAGCCGCCCCTTCATACTGGTTATCGATTCCTATGGCGACTATACAAGCGGCATAGATTATAGTTCCTACTACGACTTCACTGTTGAGGTCGGCCCCGGCCTGACCGAAGGCGCCACACCGGTGCTGATCGATGGCGCGGCGGAGGCCACACTGGGTGGCAGCCAGTCGGCGTCCTTCACCGGTCACCCGGGGGAGATGTACCTCACCAGTGTGGAGCAATCAGTAGCAGGTGCAGATCCTAATGTCCGGTATGGTGTTACAGGGCCGCACCAGATCCTGGTGAGTGACACTAATCTGATAGCCCACTATGATTATGCCGTCGAGGTATTTATCCAGACCGGCAGCGAGCCGTCGGGCGTGTCCGAGCCGCCCGGCACCGGTTACCATGCCCTGGGTAGCAGCTTCACCAGTAGTGCGGCCAGCCCGGTAATCAATTCGGCACTGCCGGACGTCAAATATGTTTTCAAGCAGTGGACTCTGCCCGACGGCAGCACCAGCCCATGGCGCGACCTGGCCTTCAATGTCAGCCAGGCCGGCAGCGTCAAAGCGGTTTATGACACTTATTATCTGCTTACACTCAAGTCAGACAATCCACCCGTAAATGAAAGCTCATGGGAGCTCAAGGACAGCACTGCTTCCTATGATCTGGCGATGCAGCCGATACCTATGAGCGGGTTCTGGGGCCTGTTGGGCGGTAGAATGATCGCGGAGAACGGCCGGGGCACGGTGCTCATGAACAGCCCTCAGACCAAGCTGCTCACCTGGGCTTATGACTACACGGTACCGATTATCATTCTGGCGGTAATAGTGCTCGTGATCGTCGGCATTGTACTGCTGATCGTCTTCATGCGCAGGCGTTCCAAAGCCGGCGCTACCGGTGGCACTAAAGCTACGACGGCCTGAGCAGTTTATAAATTTAATGTATAAGAAAGCCCGTCCTTTCCAAGGACGGGCTTTCTTATATTAGAGCTGGACTGATTTCTTCTCTCAACCTTCTTTTTGCATGCCGGTATACACATTAATAATCTCCTGCAATGTTACCTCAACAGGATTATTGCTTAGGTGCCTTTCGTCAGCTGCAACCTCCGCGGCCATAGTCGGGATATCCCGGGCGATCTCCGGAAGGCTGCAATACTTCCGGCGGAAGGACTTCAATTCATCGGCATGCTCCGCATCGAAGCGGTTAATCTGCAACAGGTAAGGCAGCACGACCGCCAGTGACTGGCCGTGCGTCATACCGCGGTTAGACAGCGGATAGGCCAGGGCATGTCCCAGCGTCGTCCCCGTGCCGGTCAACGCCATACCGGCCATCAGGCTTCCCATCGCTGTATTGCGCCTGCCCGCCGCATCACCGGATAAGGCATGGCTGATATTATCCCGGCTCAGCAGGTATGCCTCCAATGAGAGAGCACGCGTTATGCTGTTTCCTTTCCTGGCGCCGTAGCTTTCCACGGCATGCGCCATAGCATCCATGGCAGAGCAAACCATGACTGAAGCGGGCATGGTTGCCAGCAGGTCCGGATCGACTATGGCAAGATCGGCTGCAAGTTTGATATCGCTGAACGATTTTTTTCGCCCTTCGACCATGAGAACGGAATTATACGTCACTTCGCTGCCGCTTCCCGCCGTCGTGGGTATCATGATTTTTGGCGCTCCGATTTCCAGGGCGGTTTTCTTGGCCACATCCATTGCGCTTCCGCCGCCGATCCCGACTACGAGATCAGGTTTTACCCGCTTCGCGAATTCAAGACATTTATTTACATCTTCTACAGACGGCTCGGGAGGCGTGGAAGAGAATATATTTACGGTCATTCCTGCTTCACCGAGGTCGGCAAGTATATCCTTCAGCGATTGCCGTTCCGACATCCCTCTGCTGGTGACAATAAGTACTCTGCTCCTGCCGCGCCCTTTGACCTCGCTGCTCAGCCTGCGTACCGTCCCCTCGCCGAATATGATTTTCGTCGATAGCTGAAAATCAAAGCCGCCTGCGCCGGTTGCGTAGAAATATTTGGAACTATCGATTGTCAACTCTAATACCTTCCTTCGATCTTTGTCTGCGGTATCATCTCTCAGGCCGCGGGTCCGAAGTGTTTCAACATCACCAGGTTGTCGAATTCGCTGGTATTTGTAATCACTATGCCCTCACGCGCCGATCCGCAGGTGATAAAAAGCTCATCCGCCGTCATCTGTCCGAAGCGAATCATGGCCGGCGATTCGACCTCCAGAGCGCCGAATTTGCCCCGGCCCTGTATGATTATAGCTCCGTAGGCATCTGTATCGCGGATGGTGGCCGACCTGCCCGCATGCACGGTAAGCTCCCTGGCGCTGAAAAAGGGCGAATTATACACTATGTCGTACTCCTCGTAGCCCTGCTCTCTCATCTCATCGAGCGGCCTGACCGGCCGCGGGGACAGGAACCTGTTTTTATAGAAATCAGGGTCGGTATTCAGCTCCCAGTCGATCATGTTCACCAGATAGTCGATATTCATGCGATGTTCCCGCGGCACGTCTTTGACCAGGAGGTCGTATGGGACATATTTATTCCAGGTCAGCGACTGGTACATGCCGAAAACGTCAGAAGCCCTCTGCGGCTCATAGGTGAGCATCGAGCCCGGCGCATGCAGCACTCCTGCCGGCACATCCCATCCCGTGCCCGGCGACAGGCGGTAGGCGCGGGACAAATTTAAAATCCCGTTATCTCCGCTGTTCCATCTTTCCAGGCAACGGCGCACATCATCTTTCTTTGTCCCCGGGTTCAAACCGAAAAAAGTGTAGGGAAACAGGCCGCCGTGATTGTTCAACTGCCCGGGGAAATAATAGCCTTCGGGCTTTCCCTTGCGACCCACACGGGCGGCGTACTCATCGCTCAAGTGAAGGTGCAGCGGAAGCGGTTCGAGGTTGTCGAAGAATTTGCTGTACATGGTCCAGCCGCCGTGCTTCTTCATCACCTCCGAGCCGAGGATCTCATTGCCCGCTGACTCCAGGGCCTCTTTCAAAAGAATCCTATTCTTCTTGTTCCCATCATCGCAGAAAATATAGCTCAGTCCCTCGTCCTGCAGCGTAAGCGGGCCGTTGTCAGCCCTGGTGGTCGATGCAAACCAGCGTTCGTCGATGCCGCCCCGGTCGGCGCCGAAAGCATAGTAATCATCGGGGTGGAGCTTCAGCCTCCTTCCAGGGATGCAGAAAGAGCGGGGAACCCAGTTGGGACATAGGCGGAGAACACCGTTTCCCCTGTCCAGTGCGGTTTCCAACAGTTGTTTTTTCATAGCTTATAACGTATCGATTGCGGGCAGATAAATGATTGTGTCGATATGATCGATGTCGTCTTTTGACAGAGCTATAATCCTGTCAGGTCCCCTGCTCGTGATCTCTATCCGGCGGTGTGCCGGCTCGAGATAGGCGGTCTTTATCGCTTTCCACCTGCCGCCTTTGAGAGTTATCTCCACCGGCTCGGATTTGCCCTTCATATTGATCGCATGCAGCAGCACACCGTCCCTGTAAAAGCATGCGATAGTATTGAAATCCTGTTTATCAACGGATACGCCTCTCGGTGCGAATCCCAGATATCTTATAGGATACGCGCCGAGGAACAGCTCCTTCCTGGGGATATACCATTTTCCCAGCGTCTCCAGCTGCCTGACGTGGTCGGGATCCAGGCTGCCGTCCATAAGCGCGGGTGTACCGCAGGCGAATTTACCGCCGCAGGCCATGACGACCGCCGCCTGGCGCACAAACTCAAATATATCTTCGCGGAGCTTCATATCCTGCCACCAGACCGAGGTCGGTGTAATCAGCTCCCAGGGATGTTTAAACATCATTCGATAGAGATTGGCCCATTTCCAGGTGCTGGTAAGGACGGAGATGATGCCGCCGGCTTCTTCCCGTTTCCCGATAAAGGGTCCGTCCAGGGCATGTGCTTCTCCCGATGAAAAGTGCTGGTCCTTATGGGAAGAGAAGAACATCGATGACAGGTTGAAGGCGAGCACAACATCGGGATGTCTGCTGCTTAAATGGGCAATCGAATCTTTAGTGGTCTTATCGGCCCACCACCAGTCCAGCCATATGCCGTCCGGCTTATATTGTCTGACTATCTCGTCATACTGTCCGAGCAGATAGCTGGAATATATCTTATATTTCTCCTGAGGCAACAGTCCCAGGAATGACGGTGTGATGCGGGGGTTCGGCTGTATGGGATCGAACTGTGGATTGTGGTCGAAAACCGACGAGTAATAATATATGAAAATAATATGCTCTTTTCTGCTGAGCTCGGCGAATTTGCCGGCGTAGTCGACCTCGGTCTTCCATTTGGTCAGTCCGGTATTGAACCAGCAGATGCCGTCGTGCCATTTGGTCTCAAAGCTATGATAGTCCAGGCCGATCTTTTTACTCAGGGCCACCCAATCCTCAATTTTACAGTAAGGGCCATTGAATTTGAGGTTGCCCTTCTCGTCCGTCATCGATTTATTGAACTCGATATAATCGCGGTCCCATCCCACGTCCGGGCGTTTTTCGATCTGGTATTGCACGCAGAAACCGGCCTTCTGCCACCATTTGCGCTGGTCCGGTCCCGTGGGGCGGTGCTCCTTGTGAGGCAATGACAGTTTCACGACCCGGCCCGCAATCAGCGCCATACTCTTGTACGTCTCCGCTCGTGTAGCAAAATTCCACTTCATCAGCTCGCTCATAACAACAACTCCTGTTTAGGTCAATTCGCTATCCGGGATTTCACGCATATACGTGCGGGCAAACATCGTCATCCCATATGTGCCCCAGCAATAAATTACTCGCATTCCCTTCCACTGTCAATAACTGCTCTGAAGCTATGAATCAGCTACAGTGAACTCACGTGTCTGCAGTGCAAACTATATAGGCGCAAGTTTGAAAATTCGTATCTTCTCAGATATAATTATGGTACTCCACCGTCTATTTCTAACAGCCGGCAAGCGTACGCGGCAATCCTGATTAAATCCAGCGATACTCCGGCGCTGCCAATCTCTGATAATGATCGTATAGGCAAACAAGTGATGCTGTTTGCCGTTACAACTGATAACAGGCCTGATACCGGTATAGAGCTATGTATGATTTAGATCCGGCAATTGTAATTGCGATACTCCTTGGAGCCGCGCTGATCGGAGGGATGTTAGCCCGGCGTGTGGGACAGCCCGTGATCCTCGGCTATTTGCTTGTGGGAGTGGTAACAGGTCCGTATGTTCTGGGTTGGGTTGGCGATGTTACCTTAATTAAAGCTGCAGCCACTATCGGGATAACCCTCTTGATGTTCACCTTGGGATTGGAGGTTTCTTTCACCCAGCTTCGACAGGTGGGAAATGTGGGTGTGTGGGGCGGGACACTTCAAATTGTAATAACTTTCGCTGCCGGTTTCATTCTCGGATGGGCTCTATTCGGATGGCCACTGACGCAGTCCGCGGTTTTCGGTCTGGTACTATCACTGAGCAGCACGATGGTGGGCCTTAAAGTATTGATGGAGAGAGGTGAACTCGGCTCCATACAGGGCCGAATTATGATAGCCATGCTTATACTTCAGGATATAAGCGTGACTATTATGCTGGTGATAGTATCGCTTATAGGCCAGCCCACAGACAATTTATTCAATGCGTTTGCTTTAGCTGTCGGTAAAGCAGCGATATTCATCGCAGTCGCAATCGGGATGGGTTTGTGGGTGTTGCCCTGGGCCTTTGGTCGCGTGGGAGGAGTGAGATCGCGTGAACTGTTCATACTATCTGTCCTTGTTCTATGTTTGATGGCCGGGTTTGGTACCCATATACTGGGCCTATCCGCCGTTTTCGGCGCATTTGTAATCGGACTGGTTTTACGAGAGTCAATTTTTGCTCACCAGGCGCTGGCTGAGATCACACCCTTAAGAGACGTTTTTGCTACGTTATTTTTCCTATCATTGGGCATGTTACTGAATCCTGCATTTGTGGTTGAAAACTGGTCCACCATTTTGTTAATCGTAATATGCATACTTATCGTAAAATCAATTATTGTCTTTGGGATAGTGCGCGCGTTCAGATACAGCAATAAAATCGCCGTATTATCGGGCATAGGACTTTTTCAGATAGGTGAGTTCAGTTTTGTCCTGGCGCAGGCCGGCGCCGATAGCAAGATAGTAACAGATCAATTCTATTCACTCATCGTAGCCAGCGCTATTATTACCATGATTTTGACGCCGGTTCTCTTCGCCTTCGTTTCATGGTTGTTGCCTAGGTTGGCCCGCCCGTCTGCCGCTTTGGTTAGAATGAAGCGGGACTCGTCGGTGATAAACACTGTTATAGCTAATGATACTGCGTCTGCAGCATATCAGGTTTTGCTGGCGGGTTACGGGAGGATAGGTAAAAATATTGCGGCGAATCTGCGCAAGGACGGCATAAAATTCCAGGTCATTGAATTTGATCCGGAATTAATAGACGAATTGGAAAAGGAAAATATCCCTCACATATACGGTGATGCCGGCAATTTTCATATACTCGCTCAATTAAACCTGAAAGAGGCCCGGGTTTTCGTGATTACTGTGCCTGATATGCTGACCATTAAATCTGCTATAACCTATGCACTGCATCTGAATCCCAAATTGAAAATACTGGCCCGGATGCATAGCAGAAAAGAGACAGGTAAATTGTCTGCATTAGGCGATATAGAGTTTATCAGTCCCGAGTATGAAGCCAGCAGTGAATTTACCAGGCGGATAGAGAAAATTTCTTCCGACGCATACGATAAAAGCCTTATCGTCTAAATACCGACTATACATAATCGCTGAGCTGTTTAAAAACATCGTCGTAAGATTGTTACAGCCATACCTCAGTCATCTTTCCGAATAGTTATATCTCCGCCCGGGAGATTGCGCTTTTTCGGTCGCGGTGCGGGTGGAATTAATGGCTTTAGGCTATCTATAGGAGGCTTTGGATTGAGTGTATGATGCTGCACGACGGTAGGAGGAGGTTTCTCGATTCTGACCGGCTTGATTATCCGTGAGGCCGGTGAGTTTTCCAACGAGTGGTGGATGATTTTAGGTTCATGCTTCCGATTTACGCCGTCGGCCATCGCCTTGATGTAGCCGGGGCTTTTCTCAATTGTGTGGTGAGTGTGGATTTCAGGTGGCCCTTGTTTAAAAATAGGCGCAGGTTGATTCTGAGTCCTGAGCGTGTGATGTATTATTGCTCCCGGTCGCGTCGTACGCGGTGTCAATGGGTCCGATTTTGTGGCGCCCGTCTTGCGGCTTAATATCAATTCCTCGCGGCGCTTTATATTAACGGTGGGTCTGTTTTGCTGTTGCAGCGGAAGCTGGCCGGCCTTGATAATTTTAACCTCCCAGGTTATATGCCTGCCCCGGATGTTATCAACTCTATAAATATAGTCCGGATAATTGTGCAGCGGCTTGCTGCTCGTCGCTTGCTTTTTATTGCCCCGGGGACGTGCCATCATGGCGATACCGAGTGCAGTGGTTGCAGGTTCGGGCAATAGAATAAGAATAATGGCCACTGTATCGATGACCGCATCTGTTGGAGTGTAGCTAACAGCCAATGGAGCACCTCATTGTTGCTTACTTGTTATTGTTTATCAGTTTTCTATATGGTGGGATCAGTATGACCGTTGTTTATTGCGAAATAATTGAAATTAAGTATCCTTGATTTTTATGTCTTAGCCCTGCAACTGTGCCACATGTGCTGCCGTCGGGCTAACGAAATATCGATGGTTTTTAACAGAATTATTATTGTGTTCAAGAATTATATCACAGTATCGTTTGCCCTGCCGTAAAAGATCGTATATGTCTATAAATAGTAATCAGCCTTTCAATGCCGAAAATTCTTCCAGCGAGTTTGCATGTCAGGCCGATTGATTTTAGATAATTCTATATGCGTGGTAATATAGATTTAAGCAGAGCACTTTCTCACGGGACTATGAATAAACTACTCAGCATACTTGTTTTCATTTCCATAACATGTATCTCCGCAGTATGTGCCTGCGCTGCTGTTCCAGATACACCCGTTGTCTCTACGGAACCTGAGCAGGTGGTAATAGCAGGGCATGACGCTTCGGAGACGAAGGTTGCACAGCAAGGGCAGGCCGTAACGCTGGAATATTTTAATGCCAGAACATATACGGTGAAGCGCACCTTCTCCATAAGTAATGGGGATGCCATGGTAAATGTTATAAGAGTGTGGCTTCCCTCCATTAAAGACTGGGAATCGCAGAAGGTCATTTCTCCCCAAACCGCCAGTCTTTCACCAACAAGCTGCCAGGTTGATTCTGTTACCGGGACCGGCGAGGATTTCTGGGAATTCAAAAACAAGCCTGCACGGAACTCATCCCTATCATTTACTCAACGTTACACCGTTAAAGTATTTCAGGTGAAGCTTAATCCTGAAGGTCCCGTTACAGTTGAATACAACCGTTCAAATCCCGAGTATGCTATGTATACCCGGGCCGGTAAACTGATCGAAGCGGATAATCAGGCGATTATTAATCTTGCAGCCGAGCTGGCGGGAAATGAGTCCAATCCCTGTCGTATGGCGCGATTATATTACGAATATGTCAATAGCCACATGAATTACCAGGAAATAGATGGTCTTGGAGGGGCACTTTTCGCTCTTAGGAACGGTTACGGGGAGTGCGGTGATTACGCAGCATTTTTTGTGGCATTGTGCAGGGCGTCGGGGATACCTGCACGGCCTGTGGTCGGGCGGTGGGCGCTGCCTGAAAACGGAAGTTATCATGTTTGGGCTGAGTTTTACTTGCAGGACGTTGGATGGGTGCCCGTAGACCCAAGCTTCGGCCCTAAAAATAATGCGGATACATTTGGAAATCTGGATAACAAGCTGATCACCTTCAACAAAGCCTATAGCATTTCATTAATACCTAAACCACAATGGATATCTCCGTCCGCTGATCTGCTGCAGGCGTATTATTGGGAATTCTGGTGCAGCTCAGGGGATCCAAAGAGCGTTACGACAGATCTATCTTACGAGTGTTATGATACTGAGTAATTCAGGCAAAATCATTCATTTTTATTTCGTGTCCGGCAAATGGCTTGGTAAGGCCATTGGTGTTGTCGGCCTGCTTTTGGCTGTTTCTTTAACGCTGGTTCTTACCTTACCGGAATTTGCCCTACACCAGCCGAATTTCCACATATCAACTGATCCTGTGTTAGCTACTACCCAGGTAGTGGTGGGTATAGTGCTTCTTGGTTCCATGGCAGGCGGTGCTGCGCTGGGTGTCTTAGTTTTATTCTGGTTTTGGCCTGAAATAATCTGCGAGGTTGTCCTAAAGAAAAGGACGTTAAAAATTATTCAATCCCTGAAAAGGATTTCTTTATCTGAGCTGGCCGAAAATACCGGCATTTATGAGGGCGAATTGGGCATTTTACTCGATCACTGGGTCACGTCCTGGAATAAATTTCGCGTTGATCCGACTAAAGGTACTCTTTCGGGACATCATCTAAAAATAGATCATACAAATAAAGAGATTTACTGGGAAGAATAATATTGGGATGGCCACTTGCAGTGGAGATCATTTATATGAGACGGTATATAATACTACCGGAGGTGCTAACAGTAGAGGTATGAGACAGTTGTTAAGCTGGATGTTAATAGGCTGCACGGTTTTTGGGTTAGTTCTCGTCACTGCCTGTGCAAATGGCAGTGTGGACCAGCCGCAGGGAAATGCGGCGGACACTGCTGCATCTACAAATGCGACCCTGCCCGTGCCTCCAGAGGAACCTTTACCCCCGCCCCCAATTCCAGCAACGCCGGAGCAGGATAATCAAGCAATATCTCAACCAGTTCCAGATTCAGATTTGCCGACGGGTGGTTCACTTGATCCTACAACATTGATAACCAGGCAGGCATCCGTCATGACTCTGACGATTCAGGATATGGGGCCGGGATGGGCGCAGGGGATTGCTGTGACGGGCGCCATACAGCAGACCAGTTCGTACAGCCATGCGTACTATACTCAGGGTTCAGCCTATGCGCCTGGCGTTCAGAATTCGGTGGCCGTTTATCGCAGTATCTCTGCCGCTGAAACTGCTTATGCCAAAGAGAAAGCGACGAACGCAGCTTCGTCGAATCCCGGCATCGGAAATGAATCTCTCTTGAACGACTCTGTGCCGATCAATAAGCTGCTGGTTTTTCGCCAGAACAATGTTGTGGTATGGCTGTGGCTGAAGCAGTACAAAGAGGGCGATATTGAGCGCTATGCGCGGATAGTGGAACAAAAAGTAATCGCCTCCGCTGCGCCGGCCACATCGCCGGTACAACCATCACTGCCAGTTACCCCCCCTTCACAACAGGTCCCTGATGAGGTGCCGGCAATTACTCAGCCCGGCATAACCAAATCAATGGAAGGACTGGTGACCAAACAGGCATATGAAATGGTATTGACCAAGGACGATATGGGGGCTCAATGGATAAGAGGAAACGTTTCGCCTCCGCCATATCGGGGCAGCACGTCTTCGAGCACTGTTTCTTATTCACAGGGTTCATCCTTCGCGCCCACCTTGCAGAATACCGTGGCTGTTTATCGTGATAAGGAGGCGGCAGCCGATGTATATGCAGCTGCCAGGCCCTCGGGAGTTACGCTGACAAATCCCTCTATCGGGGATGAGTGCTTCCTGAATAATTCTGTAGCTATCGACAGGTTGCTGGTATTCAGAAAGAGCAACGTAGTCGTATGGCTGTGGCTAAAACAGTATAAAACCGGTGATATCGAAGGTTACGCGAGGACTGTGGAGCAGAGGATCACCTTTTAATCGCCGAGCGATCCGCGATATTTTTCTATCTGTTTGACCGGTTATCCGGAATTGAAGGCGCTTCAGCCATATTCTGGCAATACTGAATCATTGCTGCGGAACCATAGCTTTGCCCGAGACTCTAATCATCCAGTTCACACGGTTTTTATCCCCATACCAGTAGGTAGGCATATAAGGCCAGTCCGGCGCCAGATAATCGATTCCGTTCTCGTCCCGGATCGATGTATCGGAATGAGTGTTCGGCATGTCCACGGCGCCCATACGGAATCCCTGGCCCGTGGAGACGCCGGTATATATGTTGACATAAAAATCGCCGCTGACTTCAACATCGGGCATATCTATATCAACCCAGGCGCCGGTTGAGTCGATATTGTCGCCGATACGTGTTCTCAATGGAAATTGGTCTCCCGAAAACGGTGTGGAATAGAGTACTTTTTGGTCCGCATCCCAGATCTGCAGATCGCTATTAACGATGTGAAATCCAGGCGAGCCATAGACCAAGCCGAATATGCTAACTTTTCTTATGCTCAACTGTTTTAAAGTTGAAACGAATCTGACCACGTATCCCGTGCTGGGTTTGACCAGAGATAAACAGTCTTTGGCGGCACCGCTATCGTAAGCTAGTTCCACTTGCTTCTGCACTAGTTCTGATATTACGGTAAGTGTCCCACTCTTTTCTCCGACTGCAATTTTATGTGTACCTGCTTTGTCTACCGGGAGTGAGAAGACTACGCTCTGTGTGTATCCGGGATCCAGGGTAATCAGCTTGGTGCTGACTTTTTTATCATCTACATACAGATTCACGCCATATATGGATGAGGTCCCGCCTGCGTTCATGACCTTGACACTGACATTGGCTGTTTCACCTATATTGATTTCCTTTGGACTTATTTCCAGATAAGTGACTTCAAATCTGGCAGGGAGTGTCGCAGGCTGGCAGGCCGTTGATATCGTTATTACGATCAAAGCCGGTAGAAGTATGGCCGCCCATATTGTTTTGATATTCACTTATTATTTCCTTTCAAAGCTCTTTATTAATCTTATCCTGTTAAGCATACAGCATTTCAGCAAACTCGACCTTAACGTTAAGCAACATTGACTATCTGAAGCCGGTGGAATTCTTAGTTTGCCCTCTTTATTTGGACAGGAATTGACCGGTGAGCCTGTCCAATTCCTCCAGAGTCTCGAATTCAGGATCCGCAGAGCGGATCACTCCGGATTGATCGAGCAGGAATGTTGCCGGGAGCTGCATAACGCCGTAGGAGGAACCGACGTCTGCCTGGAGGTCCAGTAATACCGGCAGTGTCAGGCCATGGCTTGAGCAATAGCTTTTAATAGCTTCCTCACGTGCCGGCCCATGTACTGTGATAATGCTTACTCCGTCTTCGCCTGCACGATCAAACGCCTCTTGCAGCATCAAAATCTCCTTCT
This sequence comes from Dehalococcoidia bacterium, assembly GCA_034429715.1. Classification (GTDB taxonomy): domain Bacteria; phylum Chloroflexota; class Dehalococcoidia; order GIF9; family UBA5629; genus CAIMUM01. Next base: position 4,142 of record DAOUFR010000078.1, on the reverse strand, counting down.
GGCAGGAGGGGCAATTCATGCTCCAGAACGCCAGCAGCACGACCTTGCCGCGGTAGCGGCTCAACTGCACGGGTTCACCTTTAACTGAAGGAAGTGTAAAATCGGGTGCGCGCTGCATTATCCGGGCGCCGTTCTTGAGTGATATCAAGCCCTCGTATTCGGCGATGATCCCATGGTTTTGAGTATCATTTGCCCTGATCACAAAAGCATAAATACGTTCGCCGTCCAGCGGCTGCATAATGGCTTCGTGGTTCGTCCCCGTCATATTTTCACCGATCGTGTATTGGCGGGTGGTTCCCTCTTCCCAGTATGACAACTCCGTGACGGCAGGCAGGTCGGTCTCCCAGGTGATCCTGACCGCCGGCTCCGCCGTTTTAGAGACCTGTAAATTCGAGATCACAGGCGGCGGCTTCAGGGTGGTAAATGAGTGTTTTTCAGATATGCTTCTACCGACGGCGGCGTCAGCGGACAGCAGCTGAAAACTGTAGATGGAATCAGGATACAGGGTTTCTATTCTAATGAGATGATTTGTTACAGGGATGCTGTCTGAGAAAACACCGATGATTTTTCCCTGAGCATCATACACGAGAGCATCTATGACCTGAGCGCTTTCCGTGCTGAAATTGATTGTGGCGCCGCCTGTGGTCAGGTCGGAGACGGTGATATTGTCGGCTATCGATGCTGGTGATCCGGAGAGACCTCGGTTGCCCGCCGGCGAAGAGATAATTGAAACAGCTATCAATATCAGGACGATGCCTGCGATGCCCAGGATATAGCCCGCCACAGACAGGATATTTATTCCTGATGTGGCAGATGTCGGTTTTACAGTGTCTTTCATTCTATTATTCACGATCTGTCAACGCCCTTATACTCTGTTTAAATATTTCCGGAAACAATTATAAATCCTTGATGAGGGACAGGAAAATGAATGATCTAATGTTTCGATCAGACGATGTTATTCAAATTGGAAGCTCTGTTTCCTGAATACGTTCAGGCAAGCGTCCACTACAGCACTGTCATACAGCTTGCCTTTATTGGCGGTTATCTCTTCGAGCGCCTTATCCATTCCCATGGCAGGCCGGTAAGGACGGTGCGATGACATAGCTTCAACCACGTCCGCCACGGCGATCAGGCGGGCTTCCCGGCATATCGCCTCGCCTGCGAGTCCGCCCGGATAGCCGGATCCGTCCAACCTTTCATGATGTTGCAGAACGGACTGGGCAATTGAAGTCGGAAACTCCATATTTCGTAAAATTTCATAGCTTCCCTGGGCATGGGTTTTTACCAGGTTGAATTCGATATTAGTCAGTTTGCCCGGTTTGCTCAGGATATCGGACGGCACGTAGATTTTGCCGATATCGTGGATGAGCGCCGCCATATAGAGATTCTCCAGATGATCACCCCTGTACCCCAGTTCCTTGGCTATAGCAATAGACAACTCAGCCACCCTGTGTTGATGGCCTGCAGTATAGGGATCTCGCATCTCTACGATTTTGGCCATGGTATTGATGGCATCATTCAATGTTTTCCGGATCTTCTGGTAGCTTTTTATCAGATCTTGTTCGGCCAGCTTGCGCTCGGTTACATCCGTTATCAGCGCTGTTATGCCCACGATGTTTCCATCTTTAAAAATGGGTCGGCTGGAAGTGCGGACAAATATGATCCTGCCGTCTTTGTCGGCTATGCGGAATTCCGATGGTTCCATTTGACCGGATATGAGCCGGCTGTAACTGGACACGACATCCGGCAGGTCTTCCGGCAAAATAATCGAGGTAAAGGATTTGCCTATCAGATCGCTGACTTTATACTTGGTCAACCGCTCGACCACCGGACTGACATAAGTAATTGTCCCCTGATCATCCAGTGTGTAAAAAACGTCGTTGATATTCTCAACCAGCGAACGGTATTTCTCTTCTGATGATCTCACCAGTTCCTCCGCTTTTTTACGCTCGGTGATGTCTGTAACAAAAGTAAGTGTCGCTGGTTGACCCTGCCAGTCTATACGAGCGGAACTGATCTGTCCCCACTTGATGTTACCCTTTTGATCGATCAGGCGGATGGGGTAGACCTCATCAAACTGCTCGCCCTTCAGCCTCTTCAAGTGCCGCTCAATAATTAAATTCCGATCTTCCGCGTGGATAAAATCGATAAAAGGCCTGGGCTCGGCCTGGTCACGAGGATAATCGATTATTTCATAAGCTTTGGGATTAGCAAAAACGACTTTTCCGTCCTGAACTACGATAATACCTTCAAGGGCTTTATCAACAAGTGTGCGATATCTCTCTTCGGATATTTGAAGCGCTTTTTCTATCTTTTTACGAGAGGTGATATCACGTGCAACTCCCTGGAAACCGACCAGTTTTTCGCCTTCATAATACGGGGCTGAGCTGATTTCGACGACATACAGATCGCCGTCCTTTCCCCGCACTACGTATTCGGCGGCTTCGTTGGGGGCTTTTCCCGCTATTATGTTCGCCAATCTTTTTTTATGCTGTTCGACATACTTGGTGGGGACGATGTCCCAGATTCCCAGGGCAAGAAGTTCCGCTTCGCTGTAGTTCAGGTTTTTACACATGACCCTGTTGACCGACAGGAAATTTCCCTTCAGATCGACTATGAAGATTCCGTCCGGACTTTGAGCGATGAGAGTGCGATATTTCAGCTCACTCTCCCGTAGCTCATCCTCGGTGTTCTTTTGTTTTGCAATCACATCCTCAAGCTGTTTGACCTTTTTTTCCAGCTTGCGGAAAAGCACCTCGTTATACTGCTGCAGTTCCTCCGTCTCTTTCTCGGTGGATTTCTTGCGGGAGACCTGTTGCGCCTTGCGAGGTTTGTTCAGGACTTCCTGGATGATCTTTACCAGCACCTCGGGCTGTTGCGGTTTGATTACAAACCGGTCGGCGCCCAGGCTCAGTGCAAATTTCTCATCTTTAAGATCCGTATAGGTAGCGGTGTAAAAGATAAACGGGATCTGGCTGAGCAGCTCGTGCGCCCTCCAGCGTCGGCATAGCTCGAATCCGTCCATAACCGGCATGAGTATGTCTGTGACAATAATGTCGGGAGGATTTTTCAAGGCCGATTCGAGCGCCTCGGCCCCGTTCCCGGCCGATATAACATCGTACCCCTGGCTTTTTAAAACCGCCTCAAGTAAATAGATGTTCTGCGCGTTGTCATCCGCAACTAGTATTCTGGTCATTTTTCATTCCCTGCCGGATCGATACCGGAGGAATACTTTTCGATCTGTGCCAGGAAGGTATCCGGATCGATCGGCTTTTCAATATAGCCGTTGCATCCTGCGCTCAAAGCTTTTTCACGGTCGCCGGACATTGCATAGGAGGTCACCGCGATGATAGGAACCTTACTTAACTCGGGATTACTGCGCAGCCTTCTTGCTACTTCGTAGCCGTCCATGATGGGCAGCTGGATATCCAGCAGTATAAGGTCCGGCCTCGATTGAAGGGCCTTTTCTATGCCCTCCCGACCATCATGCGCCCAGAGCACACGGTAATCCTTTGTTTTCAGTAATACGTTCACGAGGTAGAAATTCTGCTCATTGTCCTCGATATAAAGTACTGCGCCTTTGCTCATAGTCACCTCTTCACAGGCAGCGCGAAGCTGAAGGTGCTTCCCTTGCCCCATTCGCTCTCAACCCAGATCCTTCCTCCCAGCAACTCCAGGATTTTGCTGCATATCGATAAACCCAGACCTGTGCCTTCGTATTGCCTGACCAGACCGTCGTCTATTTGGTAGAACGGTTTAAACAGATGCTCCATATCCTGGTCTTTAATCCCTATCCCCGTATCGATAACGCGGGTGATAATTTCCCCGCTTTTAAGTGAACATTCCACGCGGACATGTCCGCGCTCGGTAAACTTGATGGCATTGCTGATGAGGTTGTATATGACCTGTTCTACGCGCCTTTGATCGCTGATAAGCGTCCCCACCTCCGGGGCGACCTCAACGTTCAGTGCAAGCCCTTTTTTTTCGGCCAGCGGCTGCATGCTACCCGTGACCTTATCGATGGCCGCACGCATATCGCACGGCTCCCTGGAGACTGTTAGTTGCCCTGCTTCGATCTTGGAGATATCCAGCACATCGTTGATCAGGTTGAGCAGATGTGCAGAGCTGTTGCGCACCATACC
>DAOUFR010000077.1:0-11765 GCA_034429715.1 Dehalococcoidia bacterium | reverse complement strand
CAGCTTTGCCGCATAATATCCGGCGTTGCCGAAACCCTGTACGGCGATGGTCGCTTTGGACAGGTCGATCTTCAGCTCTTTAGCGGCCTCTCGTATGCAGTACATACCACCCATAGCTGTGGCATCTCCGCGTCCCTTGGAGCCGCCCAGTGCCAGGGGCTTGCCCGTGATAACTCCGAACTGTGATTTGCCGGCCAGGGCCGAGTACTCGTCCATGATCCAGGCCATGATCTGGGGTGTTGTATATACGTCAGGCGCCGGCACGTCCCTTTCGGGGCCGATGAACTGATAGACAGCGCGGGCGTATGCCCTGCTCAGGCGCTCAAGCTCGACCTCGGACAATTCCTTGGGATTGCAGATGATGCCGCCCTTGCCTCCGCCCAGGGGCAGGTCAAGCAGGGCGCATTTCCAGGTCATCCATGCCGCCAGTGCGCGGATAGTGTCGATGGTCTCGTCAGGGTGGAAGCGGATGCCGCCTTTGGTGGGTCCTTTGGCATCGTTATATTGCACCCGGTAGGCCTGGAATACCTTCACGGCGCCATTATCCATGTGAATGGGCAGTGATAAATGCAGTTCACGCATGGGGTTCTTCAGCACCTCAGTGACGTCCTGGTCCAGCTTCAGAATGCGCGAGCATTTATCTACCTGCTTCCTGACTATTTCAAATGGATTGATCTGAGACATATCTCCTCCTTTCGAAAATGAAGTGAAATTACATAAAAAGCTATTTGGGCAGTGGCTTTACCGAGATGCCCTTGCCCTTCAGGTATTTCTTGGCTTCGCCGATTGATATCTCGCGGAAATGGAAGATTGAAGCTGCCAGCACAGCCGACGCCTTGCCTTCAACCACCGCCTGGTACAGGTGCTCCAGCGTGCCCGCACCGCCTGAGGCCGTTACCGGTAACGACACAGCCTCTGCCACCGCGCGCGTCATCTCAATATCATAGCCTTCCTTGGTGCCATCGGCGTCCTTGCTTGTAAGCAGTATCTCGCCCGCCCCCAGTTTCTCGATCTTGCGTGCCCAGTCCACGATGGCCAGCCCCGTCGGCTCGCTGCCGCTCTTGATTACCACCTCCAGCCTGGGACGGCCGCTGCCGGAGGGATTCTTGAGGCCGTCTACGGCCACCACAATGCGCTCTCTGCCGAATTCCTGCGCCGCTTTCTTGATCAAATCAGGATTGGTAACAGCGGCGGTGTTGATGGAGACCTTGTCCACCCCCGAGTCAATAAGTAGTTTCATGTCTTCCAGGCTGCCGATGCCTCCGCCCACTGCGAAAGGAATAGTCACCTTTTCCACGACTTTGCGTACCCAGTCCAACCGTGTCTTCCTGTTCTCCATGCTGGCGTAAATATCAAGGAAGACCAGTTCATCGGCCCCCTCGCGGCAATAGGCTTCCGCAGCCTCTACCGGGTCGCGGGCATCCCTGATGTCCACGAACTTGACACCCTTGACCACCCTGCCCTCCCGGATGTCCAGGCAGGGGATGATCTTGATCTCTTTCATTGAAGCAACTCCTCGAAATCAACAAGTTCTTTGTAATCCACCACAGTGCTCATAGCGTGGGATTCCACCTGTATGCCGGCCTCCTCCACTGCCGCCACCGGATTAAGCCCGCCTATTAACACAATGCCGACACGGTTCAGTTCCACCGCCACCTCGCAGACAGATTCGCTGACCGATCCGAACACCAGGATGCCGTTGATGTTGGCCTTGGCCAGCCTGGAGATGACATCGTGGGCCACGGGACGACAGATCGACGGTATCTCGCGGAAATTGGCAAGGATATTGCCGCTGCCCGTCCTGACGGTGTGCGAAACGGATGTCATGCCGGCTTTGATGAATATCTCCGAAGGATCGAGAGAACATCCGGCGTAATGTATCAGCTCTACGAAACGCAACGGCTTGTGATCCTGCATCTGCAGCAGGCCGCCGAACTTCGAATCCATGGGTATGCCGGCCTTGAGCAGGGTGCCGTTGACCACTATGCTGCAGACCGTGGCCAGCCCGACACTGTCCGGCGGGACTATGAAATCGCCGATTTTCTCGCCGGCGCGTCCGGCTACCACCAGATTACTCACAGTCAGACGCGAGCTTATCACCGGCTTCATTAATTGTAACGCTTTCTGGAAATCGGCCCTTTTGAAAACGGTGATGTTGACAGGGACTTTACCCGATCGTCTCTCCAAATCGAAGGTGGTACGAAAAGCCAGCAGTTCGATGCGCGACAGCGCAAACCCTACCTTGTCCCTGACCATGCCCTGCTTCAGCTCCTTCTGCCCCTGCGGTGTGATGACACGGCCATCGCGACGGCCTGCCAGACGCGTCAGGCCTTGCTCATCCATCATCCTGAGGTGATAGCGCACCGCCCTCTCACCCAGGTCGATGCCCAGGTCCTTGAGCTTGCGGGCAATTACGATGGAGCCCACCGGCTCTTCCTCGCCGGTCAGCACTTTGAGAATGGAGAGGGTTTTCCTCTCTACGTCCTGTGTTTCAAATGTCATTTCTTACGGTTAGCGGAAACCTATTGCCGTATAATAGCAAAATTAGCAAGTGGATGTCAATAACCACGGGTACAATGAATGCGTAGAGAAGAACGCGGAAAAATCGGGCTACGACGACGTCGGACTGTCCGTGACAATCGCGCACAGTCTGAGGGTGACAGGTCCGCCCGATACATTCGACCTGTGCTACACTGGCAAGGTGGAGTGATAAGCGGTATCAGGGGTTACTTGGATTCCAGTATTTTATCCGCTTCTTCTTTATCGACTTCGCCGACAAAGCATATTCCGCTGATTTTGGCCGCTTCATCTGTCAGTGCTGTGATATCATCCCGGCTGATATGTTTCAGGGCGAATTTGCGTGAGCCGGCCATCATCTGGCGCAGGCCCTGCGTGATCCTTTGCATATAGGTGTACAGTCCAAGCGCACCCGTCGGAATCTTTTCGAAGTCGTTTCCGAATTTCTGCTTCAATTCCGATGCGGTGACAAATACTTCCTCAGGCGTTGAGCCGAACCTTTCAATATATACGGGCACCTGTTTTTCCGCCATCCGTTTGCCGATGGTCTTGCCAACCATGGCGGCTGCCATTGGCGCCCTGGCCATGGTTATAGCCTTCACGTAGGGTGCGCCCAGCGCCAATCCCTTGAATATCTGGTCTTCAAAGACAAAACCGCCGGCGATAGCAAGGTCAGGCACATACTCTTTTCTCCGCGCCAGCTTGTCGGCATATTTGTATAGCATCGACCACAGGGGCACTCCCGGTATGCCCCACTCGTTCATCATCCTCCAGGGGCTCATGCCCGTGCCCCCGCCCGCGCCGTCAACGGTAAGCAGGTCGATCTTGGCTTTTGATGCAAACTTTAGCGCCCTTGCCAGGTCGACCGGCCTGTATGCCCCGGTCTTAAGCGATATGTATTTGGCCCCGGCCTTTCGAAGCTCTTCAATTCTCTTAAGAAACACCTCTTCGTTAACCATGCCTACCCTGGAATGCCTTTCAAACTCCCTGAATCGTCCCTGCCTGAAAGCCTGGGCCACCTCTTCAGAATCGGGGTCCGGAAGCAAAATATAACCTCTTTGTTTGAGGAGCCGGGCCTTATTCAGATCATCGATCTTGACCTCACCGCCGATGTCCTTGGCACCCTGTCCCCACTTGAGTTCAACATGTTCAATGCCCAGCCGGGATAAGGCATATTCCTGAACGCCCAGCATGGTATCTTCAATGTTAGCCTGAACAATTACGGCGCCATAGCCGTCCTGCTGCCAGTCTCTATACAGTTTTATCCTGCGTTCAAGCTCCGGTGAATTAACCACCTTGCCTTTAGCCATTTCTGCTTTCTGGTCCATGCCACATACATTTTCTCCGATTGTCAGCGGTATGCCGGTTAAAGCAGCGCCTATAGCCAGGCCCTCCCAGTTGTTTTGTGCGACGGCTGTAGAGCCCATGGCCCCGATGATAATAGGTAATTTCGATTTAATCCCGTTACTCAGTCCGAGCTTGTTCTCCAGGTTCACATTTGCGAAGATGGCCTTTTCCGAACTCGCTTCTATGCCATATGCGCCTATTACCGTTCCCAGGATGGAGAAGTGCGACAGGTCCACCGGGTAATTCTTCTCCGCGCCGGTGGTGATGATGCCGAAAGGCTGCGGGTAAATAGCTTCAGAGCCCCTGTAAGCCGATTTCCCGATTTCACACATTCCTATGCAGCCGTCCACACAGGTAACGCACATTCCGCTTATCGAGCTGATCGAGCTCTCAGTCCTATTCTTTGAAAGTGTCGCTGCAGATGCATTTATCCTTGAGATAACCATTGTCACTTCTCCTTTTCAATACTTAGCGCTATCGTTTGTTCCCTTGATTTCTCATTTACCTCAGCCCTTTTTAGCTTCTCTGATACATGTTCCGCAATCACCCGCAGCACCCATATAACACATCTGGTCCTGATAGAACTCGGTGCAGGTAGGTTCGGGGCGCAGGCAACTCCCGCAGACGACGTTTGCCGCCTCCGGACCCTGGCAGCGGAGCTGGCAGGCAGGGCAAATATACATGCAGGCGCCGCAATGACGGCATACTTCGGATTGCCGGTCGAACGGTGTTGTTATCTGCAACTTGCCGCCCCTGTTAACAAAACCTATTGCCCTGGCGTTCATTTGTTCGGCGCACATTCTTACGCACAAACCGCAGTAGACACAGTCGTCATGGTCGACTTTGAATCTTACTTTCTGTACCCCAAGTGCGGATGCCAGGTCCTGGATGGTTTTAGAGCTCGGGCAGACTGATAATAATAGTTCCACCAGTATCTTTCTGGCGGCTATGACTCTCCTGGAATGTGTCCTGACAACGATACCTTCAGTCGCAGGGTAAGTGCATGAGCTGACCAACCTGGTGTTTTCCCCTTCACCTATCTCCACAATACATAGACGGCAACCTCCCCAGGGGGAAAGCCCGTCATTATAGCATAAAGTAGGTATCTCTATGCCGTAGAACCTGGCCGTTTCCAGCAGGCTCCACCACTCTTCAGCCCGGACGTCAGTACCGTTTAATCTAAGTGTTAACATCTGTCTCTCTCATCTCTACCCAAGGTGCTCTAATGCTTCTCCAGATCACATCTCAGGCATCGTTCCGTTTCTTCAACCGCCTTGGCCTGATCATAGCCAAGCTCCACCAGGGCAAAGCCCTTTCGCTTGTCGGGTGACAACATGCATATCGGCGGTCTGCGGTGCTCCCCTTCTTCGATAGTAAAAGGAGTTAGAACTTCCGGAGGCGCCAGTTGCTCATCGATATCACCCTCGCCGCCAAGATGTCTGTCTATAGCAATAGCGGCCTGCCTTCCTGCCGCGATGGCTTCTATTACCGATGCCGGACCCGTAACAACATCACCGCCGGCAAAGACACCCTCTCTGGAAGTAGCGAGCGTGTCGGGATCCACCGTTATTTCCCCGCCCTTCCCCAACGAAAGTCCGTATCCATCGGGTACTTCGGGATGATCGCCGATATTTTTAATGATCGAGTCATATTCGCACACATACTCACTGCCTTTAAGTGGTACAGGACGACGCCTGCCGCTTTCATCTATGCTGCCCAGTTCCATCCGCACAAACTCAACCTTCAACCTGCCGTTCGATCTGGTAATTTTGACAGGCGTGACCAGAAAGTCCAGCTTCACTCCTTCTTCAATGGCTTCCATGACTTCTTCCGCGCTGGCCGGCATGGCGGCGTAAGTGCGGCGGTAGGCGATGGCGACCTCTTTAACTCCGAGGCGAAGCGCAGTCCGTGCCGAGTCTATGGCAGCATTTCCTCCGCCTACAACCAGGACCTTGCTTCCGAGGTCCATCTTAACGCCCAGGTTCACATCCCTGAGAAAATCGATACCGTTTAACACTGCCGCATCTTCTTCACCCTCTATTCCCATATCCCTGCTGCGATAGGCGCCGATACCCGTGAAAATCGCATCGTACCCCTGCCTGAACAATGCGTCCAGCGATTCAATCTTGCTGTTTATCTTTATACTCACGCCAATTGTTTTGATTTCCTCAATTTCACTGTCGAGCGCCTCTCTGGGTAACCTGAACTCAGGTATGCCCAACCGCATCATGCCGCCGATCACCGGGGCGGCTTCAAAAACCGTGACCCCATGCCCCAGTTTGGCCAGATAGTATGCCGCGGTGAGCCCTGCCGGCCCCGAACCTATTACAGCCACCTTTTTACCTGACGCCGGTAACATCCTGGAGTTCTTTTTCCATGATCCGGAGTCATGGTCGGCGGCAAAGCGTTTGAGCATTTTTATGGCCAGTGCTTCATCTACCTCACCGCGCCTGCATTTCTGTTCGCAAAAATGCAGGCAAACATAACCGAGCACAGCGGGGAAGGGGACCTTCTCTCGAACTACAGCCACCGCTTCATCGTATTTTCCTTCATGGATCAGCCGGATATAGCGGGGAACATCTATGCCTGCCGGGCAGGCATTCTGGCAGGGAGACTTGACCAGCGCCTTACATACGGCGGCGCGGCAGCGGTGCTTTTTTATATGCTCCTCATACTCCTCCCTGAAATACCGGATGGTGGCCAGAACGGGATTTCCGGCCGTCTGACCGAGGCCGCAAAGCGAAACATCCCTTATGGAAGAGGCCAATTCCTCGAGAAGTTCTATGTCGCCTTCCCTGCCTTTACCCTCCGTGATGTCCGTCAATATCTCCAGCATCCTCTGTGTGCCCTTACGGCAGGAAAGGCATTTACCGCAGGACTCGTCGTTGAGAAAACCGATGTAGTAGCGTGCCAAATCGACCATGCAGGTGTTCTCATCCATCACTATCATGCCGCCGGAACCCATGATGGAGCCTGCACTCTTCAGGCTTTCGTAGTCGATGGGGAGGTCGAGAAGTGTAGAAGGTATACAGCCACCTGAAGGTCCCCCCGTCTGGACAGCTTTGAATTGCCTGTTGCCCGGTATCCCCCCGCCGATGTCATAGATAATTTCACGGAGAGTTGTCCCCAGGGGTACCTCGACCAGGCCTGTATTGTTTATCTTTCCCACCAGTGAAAATATCTTGGTACCTTTGCTTTTTTCAGTCCCTATTTGCGAGTACCAGCCTGCTCCCTTTCTCATTATCAAGGGGACGGCGGCCCAGGTTTCAACGTTATTGATATTGGTCGGCTTGTTCCACAGACCCTTTTGTGCCGGGAAGGGGGGCCTCTGCCTGGGCGTCCCTCTTTTTCCCTCAATTGAAGCGATAAGGGCGGTCTCCTCTCCGCAGACAAAAGCGCCCGCTCCCATCGAGATCAATATATTGAAACTGAAGCCGGAACCCAGTATGTTATCGCCCAGAAGTCCATATTCCCGCGCCTTTTCGATTGCCGATCTGCAGTGTTTCACTGCCAGCGGGTATTCATCCCGCACATAGATTATGCCCTCCTCCGCCCCTATGGCATAACCCCCTATTATCATCCCTTCAATCACGCTGTGAGGGTTTCCCTCCAGCAGGCTGCGGTTCATATATGCGCCCGGATCTCCCTCGTCGGCATTGCAGATCACATATTTCACATCGCCCTTTGCCTTCCTGCAAAGCTCCCACTTCCCCCCGGTAGGAAAACCGGCGCCGCCGCGTCCGCGCAGGCCGGATTTTTTTACCTCTTCAATAACATTATCCGGAGTCATCTGGAGAAGAACTTTGCTCAGTGCGGAATAACCTTCGTCAGCGATATAATCTTTGATCTCAGTAGGGTCAATCTCTCCGTTGGCACAAAGGATAATTCTCGTTTGTTTCTTGTAGAAAGGAACATCGGGCTCATAGATTATTTTCTCATCCGTCAGCGGGTCTACATAGAGCAGACGCTCAATGATGTTACCCTTGAGAGCAGTTTCCGCGATAATTTCCGGAATATCTCCGGGCTTTACTCCCTGGTAGAAAATCCTCTTGGGACCGACGAGTACAATCGGCCCACGTTCGCAGAAACCATGACAACCCGTTTCCTTCAATTGAACTTTTAATTGTAGCTCCCGCTTCTCGATTTCTTCTGTGAAAGCATCCCTGACTTCCTCACTTCCAGCAGCGCGGCAACCGGTGCCGGCGCATAAAGAAATGCACATTACAGGAGATGATTTTTCTTCGAGAATACTCTTACGCAGCTTCTCCAGGTCACTGACTGTTTGTATTTGATTTATCTCTCTCTGGATAGACATCGCTTCTCACCCAATGTTTTCAATACGGACTCAATTTTTGCGGGGGTCATCTGTCCGTAGTATTTATTATTGACAACCATGACGGGGCCGATAGCACAACATCCGAGGCACATCACTGTTTCAAGAGAATACTCGCCGTTTTCGCTGGTTTCCCCGGGTGCTATGCCCAGTCTGTATTCAGTCTCCTGCAGAATCCTGCTGGAACTCCTGACATGACAGGCAGTGCCAAGACATATTTTTATATGATTTCTCCCTCTGGGCGTGAGGCTGAATGACCTGTAAAAAGTAGCGACGCCAAGAACGTCGATAAGCGACATGCCGAGCATTGCGGAAATATCCCTCAGCCTTTCTTCAGGCAAGTATCCATATTCCTTTTGGACATCCTGCAGGATTGCGAGCAGGTTTCCATTGTTTTCTTTACCAGTCGATTCCATGCGAATACCGCTCCATACCGTTATGATGATTTTTACTATGAGTGTCCGGCTTAAATTTGGTTGTTGCCACCCCATACCTGAACAGGCATCTGGTGAATAGACTTTAATAGTGATGCATAACCTGTGCGGCTCTTAACATCGACATCATCAATCACCTGGACATCCAGCACATGTTCCAGCTCCTTAAGAGCGAATAATTGTCGTTGGTGTTGAACCAGTGCATGGTCTATGGCTTCTATCAAGGCCTTCAATGCCTTGGTCTTGCGCTCTGCCCAGATGATCATGTGGACGAGCGAAAACAATGATATGTTTTCAGAGCACTCTTCCGCCGATGTGTTGTCATCATAACCATAGGCGTAAACAGCCCGGATATTTTTATCCCATGACCCCAATACAGTTCCCAGTTCCTTGGCAACGTTATAGTGACAATAACTGCATGCCACAGGGTCATTTTCCTTTAGACAGGCAATCACGGCCTTCACATCACGAAGCCCCATTTTACCGGCGGAAGTTTTAAGAGCTTTATTTACGATGGACTCAACCGTGCTTGCAGGATCCAACCTGCGAAGTGAAGAAGCCGAAGTATTTTCATTGTTACCCTTCCCCTCCCGCGTAATCGGGACCTTTCTCATTTCATCCCTCCCCATGTTAAAAAATTGGCCTGCGAAAACCTGGCCGGATATAACACATCACTATGATAGTCGCCAACTCATTAAAATTTCATAGAAAACGCAGGTCATTTCATGAAAATATCATGAAAAAACGGAGGTACGTATCAGGCGGGTCCGTGGAAATAAGACTGAAAACGGCGAAGAAGCCCTTGCCTTCAGGTAGATCGCCGCCTATTCATTGTCAGGACAGACCAGCATATAACCGGTGCCGGGTGAGGTAACAATATATTGAGGGTGCGAAGGGTCTTTTTCCAGCTTGAGCCTGAGGTAGTGTATATAAGCCCTCAGATAGTCGATGTCATCCCTGTATTCTTGTCCCCATACCGCATTCAGCAAATCTTGATTCAGCATGACCCGGTTTGGATTTAGAGCCAGTTCGCGCAGCAGGGAGAATTCAGTACGGGTCAGCGAAACTTCCTTACCGTATGCCTGGACACTGCGACGGGCGAAATTGATAATCAGGTCGCCACATCTAAACGAGGTTGTAATAATTTTGTCGGGTTGACGGGTCCGGCGTAATACGGCCTGGACCCGTGCCACCAACTCCTTGGCATTAAAAGGTTTGGTTAAATAGTCATCGGCCCCGGCATCAAAACCTTTCAATATGTCATTATCTCGCGCCCTGGCCGTCAGCATGATGACGGGCAGGTCAGAGAACTGGCGGATCTGACGGCAAAGCTCAAAACCGTCAGGTCCACGGGGGAACATAATATCGAGCAATATCAGAGCCGGCTGCTCGCCGACCAGCATCTCCACAGCGTTTTCGCTACCGGTTGCAGCAATAACGTCGTACCCGACAGCTCGCAGCACTTCAGTGACCAACCGGATCACCTGGGGCTGATCTTCTACAATTAATATTTTCTCTTTAATTTGACTCTCCTTATTCATCAACAAGGTCCCGGCTCGGGCCTTTTAACGGCAAGCTAAAGCAAAATTTGCTTCCCTGCCCAAGCTGACTCTCCGCCCAAATACGACCGCCATGCGCCTCAACGATAGCGCGGCTGATGGGAAGGCCCAATCCTGTACCGATAATTTGAGCGCCTGAATTTGATTTTGCGCGAAAAAACCTGTCAAACAAGTGGTTAAGGTCTTCCGGCGCAATCCCTACTCCTTCATCGGATACGCTGATTATTGCTTTGTCTTCCGCTATTTTCCCCTGTAAAACAATCAGTCCGCCTTTAGGCGAGTATTTGGCGGCATTGTCCAGCAGCTGTCGAAAAACCTGAAGGATACGGTCAGGGTCTGCATCAATCAGGGGGAAGTCGCCGGCAAAATCAAGCAGCAATGAATGTTGCGGAAAGCGTCGGCCTACATCGTTAGCTGCCTTCGCCGCTAAGCGGGGCAACCGGACCGGCTGTAGATCGATCTTCATCATACCAGCGTCAATGATAGACGATTCCAAATGATCGATGATCAGGTCTTCAAGGATGTCACATTCCCTGTCGATAATCTTTAAAAACTCACGTTGTTTCTCAGAATTGAAAGCGGCCTCTTTCATAAGTAATGCCGTGGCATAACCCTTGATCGAAGTTAAAGGGGTGCGCATTTCGTGCGCCAGGGTGGAGATAAGTCCGGCCCGGTACTGCTCATCAGTACCTATCACTTCCATCTGTTTTAAAGTTTTACCCAGATCGGTCATTTTCATAGCCAGCGTCAGCAAGTAAGCTATGGTCTGGAAAAACAGGATATCGTCATGCGTGAACACGGCCCCGCGCCTCGAGTTTAAAAATGTCAGGACGCCGTATTTTGCCGTTTCGGCATTCAAGGGTATGCAGGCGACAGAGACGATAGAATCCAGGCCGGGAATTTTCACATTGGAGATCTTTTTTGCGTTATCTTCATTATCTGACCTGGCTTTACCTGTCGGGTAATACTCACTTTTCCCACTTTGAAATACTCTGCCGATAATATCTTCGCCGGTATTCAGTCTAACCTGCTTCAACGTGCTGAGGTCAATACCGGAGGTAATCTCGGGGACCAGACGTTTGGTTGAAGGCACATATCTCCACATAATACCGGCATCAGCAACTTCTAATCCGCCAATGAGATAGTCCAGTATAAATTGCGCTGAAGTTTCCTTTTTCCGCTCGTTGACAAGGATTTCGGATATCTTTTCAACGGCCGATATCCGCCTGCTCTCTATTAATGCTCGGGACTGCTTATCCATTTTATCGACTTCAGGCATGTGGGGTGTTGCGCTTTTTGAGCCCGGTGACAATTATCAATCTATTTTACCTATCATTACAGTGCGACTCAAATTCTTCACATAAGATGTCGATGGTAGAGATCTGATATCGCAGTGAATAGATGCACAATCGAGCATTTAGCGATGTTTGGTACAGTCAACCGGCGTTGCGCCGCCCGGGGTGATAGACGGGACTGCAAGAATGTCGATTACTGGCAGCCAATATCCAGGAAGCAGACTGCTCGATGAACGGCAGGGTCTGCCAGGATATGAGAGTACAGGCCGTCGGAGCAGCG
>DAOUFR010000076.1:0-15873 GCA_034429715.1 Dehalococcoidia bacterium | reverse complement strand
CCCCTGCAGGTTCTTGATCGACAGCGTCACCATGGTCATGGTGTGCGTCTTCATGGCGGGGAGGTTGATGAAGCAGTCGGCGTCCAGCACTATTCTTGGATAGTCTACCCGGTGAAGGGCTATGCCGCCCTTGATATCGACTTCGACTTTTTCGGCGTCCTCGACGCCTATCACCTCGCCGCCCGCCTCCTCGACCTCGCGCTTGATGCCCAGCATGCGCATGATCTCCAGAGTGTTGAATCCCCGGTTGAGTCCGCAGGGCGTGGCTGCAGGCCTGACGCGTTTCATCAGGGTGCCCACGCTCACGCCCTCGATCACGGTCACACGTTTGGCGCCGGCCTCGCGCGCCAGCCTGACCATGCTGGAGATAACGCGGCGGTCCACCGATATGGGCGGCGGGTAGGGTGCGAACAGGTTGGGCTTGATTACGACATGGCTGCCCTTCTTGATTTTGGACTTGAGGCCGCCCGCTAATTCAATAGCCTTGCGCACCATCCTGTCTATCTCCTGCCTGTCGGGCGGGAACTTGCCTTTGACTATAGAGACGATCGGTTTATCGCTCACTTGTCTGCTCCTTTAGACGGTTTTCTTCGCTCCAGTATGATGCGGGCCATCTCGGCGAATCCGTGCCCGCCTTTTTTACTCGTAATATACTTCGGTGGATGCTTCATGCGTGAAATGAAATTACTGATGTTGGCCACTCCCACGGTCAGCTCCAGCGCCTGGAACATGGGCTCGTCGTTGGGAGAGTCCCCGGCGAACAGCATGCAGCTCTGCGCCTCCTTCCACTTGATCTTGAATCTCTCCTCCAGGAACAGTTTGGCGGTGGAGAGTTTGTTGTAGCCGCCGAACCAGCCGTTGACGTGTATGGAGCTGATCTTGTGGGTGGCGCCGTGTTTTTCGAAAACACGGCAGATCTCGTCTATCTCGTCCTCGCTGAGAGGTTTGACGTCCTCGCAGAAGTCGATGGCCAGGTCGAACAGCCTGAAAGGCTGGTCCGAAGCCACGGCGGCGGCCGGCACGCGGCGCAGCACCTCATTTTTAATAGTCGCCAGCTTTTTCCGTTTGTCGGCGATCTGCTGCGGCGTGAAGATATAGCGCTGGCGCAGCTTGCCGGCCTTATGGTCGTAGTAATAGTAGAAGGCGCCGTTCTCTCCCACCACGCCATCCACCGGCCACATGCGCGCGAAGTGGTCGCACCATCCGGCCGGGCGCCCCGTGAGCGGCACCGTGATCAGTCCCGCGTCGCGCAGGTCCCACAGCGCCTGGAAGGCCTGCGGCAGCATCTTGCCCTCGTGCGTGAAGGTGTCGTCGATGTCGAACAGCACGCCACGTACGCGGGCGCACTCCGCCTGTGTGATGAACTTGATATTTCTCATGGGCGACGTTATCGGCCGGCGCGATTTGTCTATTAAAGCAGCAGCAGCACCGGGACGATGATGGCCACCAGTCCGGTGACCAGCACCACCAACAGGAAGAGGCTGTAGCGGGTCTGGTAGTTGTTGATCAGCGAGGGATCGTAATAGCCGTCCACGCCCTGGTCCTTGTACATCTTGAGCAGGCCGTCCACCAGCTTCTGGCGGGTCTGCTTGCCCTTGATGATGCCGATCTCCGCCACCAGGTTGATCACGATCACAAGGACGATGAAGGTGAAGAAGACTATCCACTGCGTGGCGTCCTTATCGCCGGAGTTGGCCACGCCTGAGTTAATGGCCAGCGCGATCAGGTTGAGCAGGATGGAAGCCAGGATAAAGATGGTGTCTGTTTTGGTATTCTGCTCCAGCTCTGCGATGATATGCGTGTGGACTTTTTCGATCATTGTCTTCACCTGCCTGTGGCGGACCTTTTGAATTAGTCGTCTGCCTGCGTCCGCTCGTTTGATTGTAGCATAGTTGCCCTGTGGCTACTATTTCCCTGCGTGTTGCTGTCCGCTGCGGTGGAGGGACCAGGTGACTGCCGATCACATATTTTTGAGGCAGGATGAGGCGGCGTGGAAGCCGCACATGCCGTGCACGCCGGCGCCGGGTGGAGTGGAGGAGGAGCAGAGGTACATATCGGCGCCCGGTATTTTATAGGGGTCGCGCTTGAGGACGGGGCGGGCGAAGATCTGCCACAGTGTCTGGGCGCCGCCGCTGATGTCGCCTCCCACCAGGTTGGGGTTGTCCTTTTCCAGTGCGGCCGGCCCGGCGGTATGGCGCGCCAGAATTATCTCGCGGAAGCCCGGCGCGAAGCGCTCCACCTGCGCCTCGATGGTGTTGGTCATGTCGCCGTTGAAGCCGTTGGGCACATGGCAGTAGGCCCAGGCCGTATGTTTGCCCGCCGGCGCGCGGGTGGCGTCGAACAGGCTGGGTTGGGCCAGCAGCACGAAAGGCTTGGGGGCATCCTCGCAGCGCCAGGCGCAGCTCTCCGACAGGGCGATCTCGTCGAATGTGCCGCCCAGGTGTACCGTTCCGGCCAGCCCGCACTCGCGGGCCTTCCAGGGGATGGGCTCGCTCAGTGCCCAGTCGATCTTGAAGACGCCCGGACCGTAGCGGTATCCCTGGAGGGACCTCCGGTAGCCATCCGGCAGGTTGATGCCTTTGATTCTCAGCAGCTGAGCGGGGGTGACGTCCCAGATGATAGTGGCGTCCTTCGGCAGGTCGTTCACTTTTTCGATGAATTTGCCCGTGGTTATCGTTCCTCCGATGGATTTAAGATACGAGGCCAGCGCGGCGCTGATGCTGCCGGACCCTCTTTTCGGTATGGGCCAGCAGGTGGCGTGCCCGGCCAGCGCCAGCGCCAGTCCGTAGGCGGCTCCTGGCCATTCGTCCAGGGGGAGTATCGAGTGTGCGCACAGTCCGGCTATAAAGCCGCGCGTGCGTTCCGACTGGAAGCGGTGCGCCAGGAACAAGGCGGACTGCATGGCGTTGAGTCCGAAGCGGGCCAGTGAGAGGGGGCGCCGGGGCCAGCGCATCCTGCCCAGCAGGTAGGGCAGCAGGTTTTCCCAGTCCTCCATCATCGGCCTGATCAGCTGTCTGTATCTGGGAGCGTCTTTTCCCAGGGTGGATGAAGTATCGAGTATCGACCTCTGCAGCAGAGCGCAGGAACCGTCGTCCATGGGGTGCGCCAGCGCCGCCGGCAGCTGTTTCCATTCCAGGCCGTGGTCTGACAGCGGCAGGGAGTTGAAAAAGGGCGAGATGGCGGCCATGGGGTGGACCGCCGAGCCCGTATCGTGCACGAAGCCGGGCAGCGTCAGCTCCGCCGAGCGCGCGCCGCCGCCGGTGGAGGCATTGCCCTCGATCACGCTTACGTGCAGTCCGGCCTGTGCCAGGGCGATGGCCGCCGCCAGGCCGTTGGGGCCTGAGCCGACGATGCAGGCCTGTTTATCGCCGTTGTTCGTTTTATTGGTCAAGTCCGGTTAAATCACCTTCTGAGCAGTCTGCGCAGGAGCAGTACGGGCGCGTAGAGCATGCTGAGTATCTGTGCGTTGAGAAAGACGTTGAAAAAGCGGCTCCACTGGAGACGGGTGTCCAGGCAAACGGGCGTCACCTGCACCTCTCCCTCTACGCCCAGGTGTTTGAGCATGGACTGCAGCACGTGGGTCCAGATACCCTGCTGCAGCTTCGATCCCGCGATGCGGAAGGCCAGCTCGTAGACGGGGTCGCCGGCGCGCGCCAGTCCCTGTATCTGCACGGTTGTGGAGTCGCCTTGCTTGAACGACGAGAAGGTTACCCAGCCGGCCTCGGGGTGTCCCTGCGGCGTGATGAAGGTGAAGCTCTCCGGTGCGGCATAGAGCACCATCACGCCCGTGACGATCAGCCCGCCCGGCGTATCGGCGTTGATCAGAATAACCTCGCCCGGTCGGATGCCTTCGGGAGGGGGATAGAAACGGTTGGCCGGCGGCTGGAATTTCGTGAAATTCTCTTTGAGTATTGAGACGGCCTGCCCGGGAGAAATATTGCCCGGCAGAGAGATTCGATATGTCTTCTGCCAGAGCTGGCCGAATCCCTGTATGGGCCCGGCCACACGGCGTCCCCTGACGTTGAGGTTCACCGCCTCCGCAGGCATGGTTTTGAGGCTCAGCCTGGACACTGGTTTCGCCCAGCGGTCGTCCGCAGGTGTTTCGGCTAACGGGGCTTCAGTCAGGATATCCTGTGGCGGTTGTCCGTTGTAGCCGGACTTTCGCAGGGCGGTGTTGATGTCATCGAAGCAGGGTATACCTTCGTCCAGGCGCGCCAGCCGGAAGGTGTCGAGCATACGGCCGCTCAGACCGGCGGCCATCAGGCGTTGTCCCCTGTACCTGGTGGAGTTGTGCAGCCGCACCAGCATGCTGAGTGCGGTGTTGTCCAGGGATGTGGCAGACCGGAAATCCAGCATGACGGTGCCTTTGCCCGCGTTTGCAGCCAGAAGTCCCTGTAGCTCCTGCTCCGCGGCAGCAGAGATGTCCCCCGTCAGGGAGATGATTACGGTGCCCTGCCCGACGTCCACAACTTTCATACTGCTAATCACAGTATAGTGTCGGGCGCATGGCAAGGCAAGGTGCGGATGCTGCGGTTGTGAGGATATAATATCGCAGCATAAAGGAGTTGAGATATGGAGAAAACGAGGCAGGAGCTTAAAGACACGGCCTTCGCGCTGGCCAAGAAGTACGAGATGGAATATGGCAACTGCGCGCAGAGCGTGTTTGCCGGCGTGACCGAGGCGCTGGGCGTTGAGAACGAGGATGTATTCCGCGCGGCCACGGGTTTCGCCGACGGCATCGGATTGACAGGTGACGGGCACTGCGGATCGCTGTCCGGCGCGGTGCTGGCCATCAGCTGTCTCTACGGGCGCAGGAAGGAGGAGTTCCACCGCCGCGGCAAGATGATGAAGGCGCTGTTGATCTGCCGGGAGCTCGAGAACAGGTTCAACGCCATCTACGGCACCTGTCGCTGTCACGACCTCCAGGTGAAGTTCTACGGCCGT
Organism: Dehalococcoidia bacterium; assembly: GCA_034429715.1. Taxonomy (GTDB): domain Bacteria; phylum Chloroflexota; class Dehalococcoidia; order GIF9; family UBA5629; genus CAIMUM01. The sequence goes on along the minus strand of DAOUFR010000076.1, from coordinate 10,929 downwards.
TTCTTCAATTTGATCAGCTCTGAGGACCTGGAGGCCGCGCTCAAGGCCGGCGTGCTGGAGAGGTGCTCCTCGCTGGCCGGAGAAGTCGCCTCGATGGCGGTCGAGTTGATACTCGACCAGCGGGAGAAGGACGCGGCCAAGTGCTGAACCCGCTTACGTCATTGACAGCAGTGAGTCAAAACGGATACTATCAGTGCCGGGTCTGAATACAATAGTCTCCAGGTTCATAATTGAAACGGGAAATGAGGGAGGTAGGAGTAGCCTATGAACTGCCACGAGCGTACCGCGACCGCATTAAACCTGGGAGTGCCCGACCGCGTGCCCATCTTCTCATGCACCGAGGAGCAGAACCAGATCTACGAGATCCTGGGCAATAAAGACGGGGCCCTCCCGTTGAAGCTGATCAGGGAAGGGGTGACGGGGGCGCTCTTCAAGCTGACATCCCCGCTGATCAACCGTATCGGTTGGATGACCAGCGAGACCGAGAAATTTATGGGTAAAAAGCTGGAGGCCGACATCGCCCTGGGCTACGACTGCTCCTGGCTGATGTACTCGTCCATTTTCAATTTGAGAGGCAACCGGCAGTCCACCGACATCTGGGGCAAGCTGTACGACCTGGTGGCCGACCCGGACGGAAACGTGGACACGCCCATGTACCGGGAGGGGTTGCTGACCACGCCGGAGCTGTGGGAGGCCTGGCATCATCCCGATCCCGACAAATTTTACAAGACCATTTACCGTGTATTCGCCGACCTGCAGAAGCGCTACGGGGACAAGATCTACCTGATGGGCAGCCTGTTCTCCGGCTTGTGGGAGTCGGCCTCCCAGTCGATGGGCCTGGCGAACTTCGCCGTGACCCTGCGCCGCAACCCCGACTTCGTGCGGAAAATGGTGAAATACTACGAGAAGATCTACCTGGCGACCATCAACGCCACGGCCGATGCAGGCATGCCGGCCTTCGTTTATTCCGACGACATGGGTCACAAGAGCGGCCCGCAGATGCCGCCGCGCGTGCTGGACGAGTTTTTCGGTCCCAGCCTGCGCAGGCTCTGCGAAGAGGCCCACAGGCGCGACATCAAGATCATCGTACATTCATGCGGCAACGTGAACCTGCTGCTAGAGATGTTTGCGGGCTGGGGCTTCGACGGCGTGCATTCGCTGGAGCCGACGGCCGGCATAGACATTGCGGACGTGAAAAAGCGGTTGGGGAAGCGCATGTGCATTTTCGGCAACCTGGACATCTCCCACGTCCTGAGCGAGGGCACGAGGGAGGAGGTGGAAGCAGCGGTCAAGACGATGCTGAAAGCCGCCGCCGTAGACGGCGGGTTCATCATGGCCATGACCAATTCGCACAACGCGGTCAAGGTCGAGAACACCCGCTGGATGATCGAAGATACCCACCGTTACGGGGCCTACCCCCTTAATTTAGCCTGATAGAGGCGAGGTGAGCGATGAATGAACGTGATGCCATAAAAGGTGTGCTGGATACGGTTGTCAGCCTGGATATCGATGCGGTGGCCGGCGAGGTGAGCGCTGCGCTGAAGGCGGGCGCCGATCCGCGCGCCGTGCTGAACGACGGCCTGAGCGCCGGCATGAGGATAGTGGGCGATAAATTCCAGAGCGGCGAATATTTCCTGACCGAGCTGTTGCTGGCGGGAGAGGTGATGAAAGCCGGGCTGGCGCCGCTGGAGCCCCTGCTGGCCAAAACCGACGTACAGGGCAAGGGGACGGTGGTGCTGGCGACCGTCAAGGGGGATATCCATGACCTGGGCAAGAGCCTGGTGGGCATGATGCTCAACGCATCCGGTTTCGAGGTGATCGACCTGGGGTCCGACGTCGCGCCTCAGCGCATCGTCGATGCCGTGCGCGCGCACAAAGCCGGGATAGTGGGGCTTTCGATACTGCTGACGCCCATGGTCGTCTCATTGCGGTCCACGGTGGAGGAGATAACGAAGGCCGGGCTGCGCGACCAGGTGAAGGTCATTATCGGCGGCGCCTGTACAACGCCGGGTCTGGCGAAAGAGATAGGCTGCGACGGGCACGGGGAAGACGCCATGTCAGCAGTCTATCTCTGCGAGAGCTTTGTTTAACGGGATTACTAAACCTGCACCCCCGTCATTGCGAGCGTTTTTCCCCTTCGTCATTGCGAGGCCGAAGGCCGCGGCAATCTGCTGTGATCAAAACACGAAATACCACAACAGGGCTCACTTCAAGGCGTCCTTGAACTTCGCCCTAAGTTTAGCTAACTTGGGTGCAATAACCACCCGGCAGTAAACATGGTTGGTGTTCTCAAGATAATAGTTTCTATGGTAGTCCTCGGCCTCGTAGAATTTAGTCAGCGGCCTCAGCGTGGTGACGATGGGGGCATGGAAATCCCCTGAGTCGTTCAGTTTCTCGATGTATTTTTCAGCCAGTTCCTTTTGTGCGTCGTCTGCGTAGAAGATGGTTGAGTGGTATTGCTCGCCCACGTCGTTGCCCTGGCGGTTGGGCGTGGTCGGGTCGTGTGTGTAAAAGAAGACTTCGAGTAGGTCGTTGTATCCGATCAGTGTCGGGTCGTATTCGATTCTGACGGCCTCTACGTGTCCGGTATTGCCGCCGCAGACCTGCTGATAGGTCGGGTTATCGGAGCGTCCGCCCGTGTACCCGGGCATAACCTTTAATACACCCTTCAGTTCGGAGAAGACGGCCTCGGTGCACCAGAAACATCCGCCGCCGAAGACAGCAGTTTCAGTTATGGTCTTCATAATATAAGCATATAAGACCTAAAGGAAAATGGACAAGTCGTACCTACTGTTTCCACCGCCGAATGCCACCACTTCGCATATTAGGATGATCGTCGGGGTGATAGGGACGGTCTAGAAACACATAAGCGAACAACCCAAAGATACTTATTACGTTTAAATTGGTCCATTTATGTCTACCTTTCCCTTGTGTTTCTTAACTGATGATACCTGTCGTGACCCTCCCCCGTTAAACCAGGCCAGTTGCTCTTAGAGTTTTTCTGTGATTTTATGTTCGTCCAGCAGCGGCGCGTGGCATCTTCGGGATACGTGAGGATTACACGGACGATGCGGAGATAATATTCAAATCAAAACGCCCTGTGATGCTTAACGACATAAGCGAATTTGCCGCACCAGCTGGCTTTTACTTCAACGTTTCTTTCAAATTAATGGAGTCACAGCTTTAACTAATAGCACACTTCAATTTGGTTAAGTATTTCCGCAAAGTCATTTTCTACAAGTTTCTCAAATTGGGGCTTTCTAAGTCCAACCGCCAAAACATGAGTAAAGCAATCAAAACTGTATATCACGGGCGCATGGTCATTCTTGAGAATGTTTTGCTTTATACTTTCTGTTTTACAAATCAGACATAGATATTGAAAATCACGGTCAACGATTTGAGTATTACCGTTGGGATGAGCTTTCTGTAAATGCTGTCCAGAAGTCAACGCTATAAGGTTCTCTATATAATCTGCGATCTCCCAAAAAGCACCCTGTGGAAAAATATGATGAATATGTGTTGCGGGTACACCAATAGCCATTGTATCAGTTACTTCGGAGCGAGAGTGATTATATTTGTCATTAAACTGGTGAAGATTCTTAACGGCTCTGTCAACACGATACTTATAATATGAATCGTTATTCTCAGGCTGCGGATTGTAGTCTCTTCGTGCAACATTCTTATCCTTACCACTTAGCTCATCGCGCCAGTTAACCTGATTATACATAAGTTTGTCAAAAGTAATGAACGAACGTGACAAATGTCCACGAACAGTCCCACGTTTCTGGTATTCACACGCCAATATATTAAGAACCTTGGTGAAAATACGATATGATTCTATATTGGTATTAATTTTTGTGTACCTTATGGAAAATTTCGCAAAGCGATCTTTTGCATTCTGATACTCAACGTCATCCTGTACAACAAAGAACCGTTCAAATGAACCCCACAGCCCACTATCACGCAGGGTTTTCTCAATATATGCACATAGAAAATTAAACGCATTTTTCTCGCGCAAAGCAATATATTCCAACACCTCCATATTCTCAACAGAAAACTGGATGGCATTATTCTTGCGCCCATCTTCTCGCAGGACCCCGGCAGCCGCGAGCATCTTCATGGGTTGACGGAAAAATTTATTAAACTCATCATGTGCAGAATAGTTCATTGGATCTGGCTTGCCAAAGGAAGCTTGGACATTCTTAACGGCATAAGGAGTGCGCCAAATATCTGGGGATTGAAACGGCTGCACTCCACCGTTACGGATATAATCGACAATGCAGTCTGCAACAAAGCAGACAACATCCATTGTACATTTTTGGTCGAGCCAGCGACCATTGCCAGAAATCCTAATATCATACGTATGCTCATTTAAAAAATCACGAACCACATCATTTGTCATCGCAAAGCACCCCATAAAAGAAAACACTTGTTTTATCTACATTTATTGATTGTGTAGACAGATTGCGTGCGATTCTGTAAAATCGGCGATATTCATCAGTGGAGAAATATGCCATTTGGGCTTTTGACAGCTTAATTGGCACTTTAGGTATCAGAATGGCTACAGAACCATCGGCAATTGTATCAGGCAAATTTTCAATGACCCTTGGATTGTATGTCATATTTGGCGTTAAATATACATTTCCGTTATTTACATACTCATACACGGTTAAAGGCTTGGCTTGTCCTATATTGATATACATATCATAACCAGAAATGTGAGTAACACCGAAACCGTCATCATCGATATTTTTTGCCTTAATTACCCAGAGGGAATTTCCATTGTCATCTGGTGAGGAAGAGGTAATTGATTTTGTAATCTGCCGATCCCTAAATACATGAAAAACGCCAAATTTTAATTTAGACGCCACCATGTCAAATTCCACATCCCGGTATATAATAAAGTATGGGAAATGTTTGTCTGTTATATAATCCTGATTCTGTTTATGTGTTGTATTATATTTCATATTATAGACTAGGGTCTGGTTGGGCTTTAGGCACGATGCGATAAACATGCACATTGTTTCAATTGAGATTCCAGTGAATCCATGCCGTCCAAAGTCGATAATTGCCTCTATTCTTTTGCGTCGTAGCCAGTCCCTCGTTTCAGAAAACTCATCTGTGCTAAGAATTGTTTTATTCAACACAAGCGCCACATAGTCGCTACATCGTACACATTTCTCCAAAAACATCTCTGAAAGATTGTTTGTGCGTTGATTTATATTGTTTATTATGATGGGTGATTTTTTCAATGATTTCGTATCTAATTTGGAAAATGGTGGATTGCCGATAGCGAGATCAAATCGATACGGGAACTCCATAATGAGAAAGTCATGGCAGATGAAATTGATAGTGAAATTCGCAGGGACAACAATATTCTTGAGAACAAGTTTTAAGGATTGGATACTCTCATTGTCGATGTCAACAACATCCAAAATTACCCGTGGAACGTCCTCATAACGCTTAAATAGGAACGGAATAAAACTGCCAATGCCAACTGATGGCTCAATAATGTGAATTTCATCCTTTGAAAAAGTGGGAAGTTTCTCCACTATTTCATTTACAATGAATTTGTTTGTATAAAATGCTGCATTTTCTTCACGCTTCGCATTGCAGAGTTCTACGATTCTCATTAGCGTATCAATATCGAGGCGGAGCGGATTCTCTTGTAAAAAAGATTTCAGGATGTCCTTTGTATCCAAGCCGTGTTCAGCAATTATCCTATTTATATCAGCAGGTTCGTAGCGTTTTGAGAACAAAGCTTTTTTGATGTTTAGAGCGATTTGTCGCACGATTTCAGTTGGTACCGCTTCCCCTAAACACTGCCGGATATTTACTTCATGCTCCTTGTAGATTCTTCTTTTTTCTAAATCCGACAGTGCATTTAGGTCTTCAAGGTTCATATCCATCCATCTGAAATTGGCTGGCACAGTCATCATCGCCATTAACTCACGAATACTGAAAACTCGATCCTGCTCTGGATGAATTGTATTCTGAGCTGCCAATTGATCGTTTCTGGTATGAACACATTGTATAAACCTATCCCAAGGCTGCCTTGTATATTTATCGCGGTTCTTTCTAACGTTGATGATACAAACGCCATCTTTAATTTGATGAGGACGCCTGATAAGGTCATCATTATCAAATGCAGATTCCCCTTCCTTCAAATCGTGAATCCAAGGGCGCATCTTTACTGCATATGTCCTAAACGCATGATAGAAGTCATCTTGACATATTTCACCCCATTCTAACCGAGGGAAATTATAGATAACATCCCTGAGAGTTTTTTCTGGACGATATTCTGGATATAAATCATATGGTACAATTTTGTTTCTATATGCTTTATCGGTGCCAATCACCAAAGTTCTGGTTCTTGACGAATTGGAACCATAGTTCATAAAATTTAAAATGCGCCCTGTGATAATATAGTTGCGTCCCAAAACGGCTCTGATATATTCGCCAATGGGAATCACCGTTTCATCCGGCGTGATACAAAAGGTTTTTTGAAACGCCATTACATTTTCAAAAATAAAGAAGCGAGGACGAATTCGTTTTACAATATCAATGGATTCGACAACAAGGCTGTTTCTATAGATGTCGTTGGTGTTTTTCTTATGGTTAATAACGCTGATACCCTGGCATGGAGGAGTTGCAATAACGACATCGACTCTGTCATTCCCCAATCGTTCCCATCTTGAAATTTCGTCCTGTATCTTTTCTTTGATCGCAGGTGCTGTAATATCTCCGACTACATACCCGGATTTGAACTGGCATATTTTGTTGGCTCGTTGAACATCCATGCGCCGGTCAATCAGCTCATTGGTTGCAACACAATGGTACCCTTCGATCTGAAAGCCATGACAGCCTACCCCTGCAGAACTGAACAGCGATATATATGTTAGTTTTTTATCTTTAAGCATAGCTATCTCTCTTGTTATGTGTAACGATACAGTCTCCGCGGCACACAGATGCAAGTTATGCAATGTATCATATGAGGTACTCAATCAATCGTTGTTTTCACTATCTATGTAACCATTAGAAAATTCAAGTATATCATCCACATAGCAGTTCAGCACCCGGCAGATGCTTTCCACACTTTCTAGCGAGATGTAACCATTACGCTTCAATCGCGTGATAATATTTGCGCTGAAGCCAGCCTTTTGTTGGAGTTCGGAGTTTGTCATACCTATATCTATCATTCGATGGAAAAGCTTCTTATAGCTGACAGTCATCACTGCACCTCCATAGAGGACTGATATAGATAGTAAATCACGAAATGATGAATATTTCAACACATGCAGTATTTATTTTAGTGATTTATGCCCATTCCTCATTCGCTTTCGCTTGTCTCTCTCGATCCAAGTTTTAACGCTCCCCGTGACGCTGTCCTGCTGAGGTACAAGTGAGACTGTTTTACAATCAATACTGACTTGGCGGTGTCTTAGAATGGGTGAAACCAAAGATGCCGTAGATAGGGTTTATGATCAACTCACACTCCGAAGACCAATGCTCTATGATAATATATACATTACTTCAATATACTTAGATCCCTATCTATCATTTTAAATCACGTATTCTCGGACCATCAATGATTTCAATTATATATCGTGTCCCTAGACACCATAGTATGGTAATATTTTGATGTTAGTGTGATTGCAGGGTGGAAACAGCTTGAGTAGTAAGAGCATCAACATTAGCTTTTTTATCAATGCCGTTGCAACTAGATCGGAGCGGTTAACCCGTCATGCAGAAAAACAAAAAGTCTTCGGCTGGTTCTGCACTTATACACCCATCGAGTTGATCCACGCGGCCGGATTTATGCCGATTAGGATTCACGGTGGGACAATAACTGTCGAAAAGGCCGGCTCATTGGTCCCCAACTTCGTCTGCCCCTATATGCGGACTTCCCTGGAGAGGGCATTGCGCGGTGAGTACAAATATCTCTCAGGCGTAATACAGGGCTACACCTGCGATATATCCTGCGGCATGATGAATATCTGGGAAGTAAACACCGGGATCGGGTTTTTTCACACAGTACCCCTGCCTTATAACACCGGTGAAAGCGCCAGGGGCTACTACAGGCAAACTCTTAACGAGCTTATCGATAAACTGGCCGGGGCCGGTGGAAGGATCGACTCGACTACGCTGGGCCGGTCCCTCGACCTTTATGCTGAGATCCGGGAGAACCTGCTTCACCTGCACGACCTGCGCCTGTGGAACATGTTTACGCCGTCAGCACGCGACTTTTATACGATTATGGAGGCCGGCTTCTCTCTGCCTCCCGAGGAGTACCTCAAACTCCTGACCAACCTCACCAGCGCACTCGATGGTAAGAAAGCTGTTTCAGCTAAAGGCATACCGGTGTTGGTTTCGGGCAGCATCGTCGAGCAGATGTGGATCTTCGACCTGCTCGAAGCAGCAGGCGGTCAGGTGATCGCCGACGACCTCTGCAACGGGTACCGCTTCTGCCAGCCTGTCGACGGCTCTGCCGCAAACCCCATTGACCGGCTGATCGACCGCTATATGCACCGCTTCCCCTGCCCTTCACGCTCGACCGTTCAGGACCGCGTGCCACGGATCATGGAACTGGTAGAGAAATCGGGCGCCCGGGGCGTAATCTTCCTCTTTCAGAAGTTTTGCACACCGCACCTGGCGGACTACCCGGCGCTGTCGGAGGCTTTGAGAAACGACGGCATACCGGTACTATCGATCGAGATGGACGAGAGCGGAAACATCGAGGGACAGCTCAAGACGCGCTTCGGCGCCTTCTTCGAGATGATAAATGGATAAGACGCAGAATACAGGGAAATCGACCAAGAGGCTGGCCACCGCCAGGGAACTGCAAAAGATCGTGGCCGAGTTCTACCTGGAGGGACACGAGGCCAAAAAGGCGGGCAAGCCCATCGGCTGGATGCCGCCTATGAACGGCCTGATCGAGATCTTCTACGCCATGGACCTGCAGCCGGTCTTTCCCGAGAACTGGTCCCCCGTATGCGCCGCCTTCGGACTGATACACAAGAACTATATGACCGCCGAGTCCATGGGCTTCTCGCCCGACCTGTGCGGTTACCTGCGCAACTGCGTGGGATATATCAACGGCCTGATGGGCGAGGAAGGCGTGCCTCTCAACGGACTGCCCGAACCCGACATGATCTTCGTGCCGGGCGCGGGCTGCGTACCCGCTATGAAAAACTTCCAGTACATCGCCAAACGCTTCCCCAACGCGAAGGTATTCAAGGCCGACCTGCCCCAGGTGCCGATCGAGAACATACAGCGCTACCACATCGACTACGCGCTGAGCGAGATAGACCGTATCATCGACTTCCTGACCGAGACCACCGGGCACAAGCTGGACTACGACCGGCTGGCCGAGGTGGTGCGCCTGTCCGACCAGTCCTGCGCGCTGTGGGACGAGATCACCTCCTACCGGCGCTGCATACCCACACCCATCTCGGCAGCCGAGGTGGGTCTGATGTTCGTGATGGTCACCCGGCAGGGTACGCAGCTGGCGGTGGACTACCTGACCAAAGTGCGTGACGAGGTGAAGCAGCGTGCCGAGCAGAAGACCGGCATAATAGCCGAGGAAAAAGTGAGGCTGTTCTGGGACAACATACCGCTGTGGTACAACCTGGGGCTTTTCAACTACTTCGAGAAATACGGGGGCGTGGTGGTGGCCGAGACCTACTCGGCGGCCTGGTCCATCCGGCTGGATACGTCCAAACCGCTGGAGGCGCTCGCCATGAAGTCGCTGCAGTCATACCCCATGGTTTCCTGCGTCTCGATGCAGAGAAGGAAGGAGATGGTGCTCAAGGCCTGCCGGGACTACCACATCGACGGTGTGATACTGCACTCCAATAAGTCTTGCCTGCCCATCACGCTGGGACAGATGGATATCAAACGCGCGCTGCAGGAGGAACTGGGCGTGCCCTCGGTGGTGATCGAAGCCGACCACATGGACCCCGCCAACTTCTCGATGTCGCAGTTCGAGGATCGGGCAGGGTCGTTCATGGAGATGTTATTGCAGAGGAAGAGCGGCGGGCGCAGCTAAAGCAACGCCCCTACAGCAACGCCCCTACAATGACGGGTTAGTCGAATGAAACCACGGTCTTTAAGGCTTTGTATTTTGCCTTGCTCAGGTTGACCTCGATCATACGGCGGTAATCTTCCAATCTGAAGGTGTGCGTCACCATTTCCTCGAGATGTATCTTCTTCAACTTGACCATCCAAGAGGCTATCTCGAAGATGTGCCGCCTGGCGCCGTCGTAATCCACATAGCCGGACGAATAGGCGCCCTTGACTGTCTGCAGCTTGAGCCACAGCGGCGTGAGATCGAGCTTCGCTTCCTTGCCGATGCCCACCATGCTGATCGTCCCGCCCGTCGCCAGCGCCCGCATGCCGGCGTTGAGTGTCGACTGGCTGGCCACACAGTCGAAGATTTTCTGGAAGCCGCCCATCAACACTTCCTGTCCCAGCATGGGCTTGTAGGCCCGCGCGCCTGTGATCTCGATGGTGTGCCTGAGTATATCGCCGTCGGTGATCAGCCTGTACGCACCCGCCTTCGTCGCCATATCGGCGGCAAAGGTGTAGGGCTCAGCCACGGTGACCCGGCATTTGCTGCCCAGGGCGCGTATCGACTGTACCACCAGGTTGCCGATCACACCCGCACCGATCACCAGCACCTGGTCGTCGTCCCGCGGCTGGTTCTCCAGTACCGCCTGCAAGGACACGCCCAGCGGCTCGAAGAGCGCGGCCTCTTTGACCGTAATCCCTTCCGGCAGCTTGAAAAGCTGGTCCTTGTGCGCGATGAAGTAGGGTGCAAAGCCGCCGCCCGTGTCGCGGCAGATGCCGGTGAACATGCCGGGCGCCAGCTTGCCCTCGGCGAAGTTCTCGCAGTTGGAGGGACGTCCCTCCCGACAGCTCTTGCAGGGG
>DAOUFR010000075.1:0-16757 GCA_034429715.1 Dehalococcoidia bacterium | reverse complement strand
GACCTGCCAGGTCTCTGGCAACACTTCACCATCACATCCGGCGAACTCAATGGAAATCTCGACTCCGATCCTTCCAAAGGCGGTATCTGGGCCGAGGGGATCGGCTTTGACGGCTCCAGCATCCGCGGCTTCCAGGCTATCCAGGAAAGCGACATGATTTTGAAGCTGGATCCCGAAACCGCCATAATCGATCCCATCTGCGAGCACCCCACTCTGAGCATTATCTGTGACATCTTCGACCCTCTTTCGAAAAAAGCCTATACCAGGGATCCAAGATACATCGCCGCGAAAGCTGTGCAATACCTTAAATCCACGGGTATCGCCGATACATGCTATTGCGGACCCGAGCAGGAGTTCTTCATTTTTGATGACGTCCGCTTCGACCAGGATCAGCGCTGCGGTTACTACTACATCGATTCGATCGAAGCAGATTGGAATACCGGTAAAGACGAGAAGCCGAACCTCGGCTACAAACCGAGGTACAAGGAAGGCTATTTCCCTGTGCCACCGCACGATTCACTGCAGGACCTGCGGTCCGAGATAGTTGAAACTATGGTCGCTGCCGGTCTCGATATTGAGGTTCACCACCACGAAGTTGCCACGGCCGGCCAATGCGAGATCGACATGAAATACAAGGACCTGCTCAAGATGGGCGACCAGATGATGTGGTTCAAATACGTCATCAAGAACGTCTGCCGCAAACATAACAAGGTAGCCACCTTCATGCCCAAGCCCATCTTTCAGGACAACGGATCCGGCATGCATGTGCACCAGAGCCTTTTCAAAGGCGGTAAAAACATGTTCTTCGATCCCAAAGGCTATGCCCTTATCAGCCAGACCTGTAAATATTATATAGGCGGACTGCTCAAGCACGCCGAAGCGCTGTGCGCGATATGCTCTCCCACCACCAACTCGTACAAGAGGCTGGTGCCCGGCTTCGAAGCGCCGGTCAACCTGGTATACTCGGCACGCAACCGCAGCGCGGCCGTCCGCATACCCATGTACTCTGAGAATCCCAACGCCAAGAGGATCGAATTCCGGCCTCCCGATAATACATGCAACGGCTATCTGGCGCTGTCTGCACTACTGATGGCCGGCCTGGACGGTATTGAGAATAAGATCGACCCGGGTCAGCCATTCGACAGGGACACCTATACACTCAGCGCTAAAGAATCTAAAAGGCTGAGGACAGTCCCAGGTTCACTCGAACAGGCTATTAATGCTCTGGAAAAGGACCATAAATTCCTGCTCAAAGGGGGCGTTTTCACACAGGACGTGATCGACGTCTGGATCGATTACAAGCGGACCAAAGAGATCGACGAGATAAGGCTGAGGCCCCATCCGCACGAGTTTTACCTTTACTTCGACATTTAAAGCTTACTCAATGGGGAGCGGCGCAGCTCTGGATATGCGCCGCTCCCCCTACACTTGCCGTACGTTACCGAATGCAATGTAAATAGTTTTGACTTTGCCCCTTATTTATGCTTTGATTACAAAGCGCGATAATAATAAGCCGAGGAGGAAACATGGTTAAAAAAGATAGAGCGGAAGCTGTTGAATACGTGCTCAAGATGGCAAAAGAGCACGATATAAAATTCATCAACCTGTGGTTTACCGATATCCTTGGCTTCCTCAAGAGCTTCTCCATAACCATAGAGGAGCTTGAGCGTGCCATGGAGGAAGGCATGGGCTTCGACGGATCATCCATCGAGGGCTACGCCCGCATAGACGAGAGCGACATGATCGCCCTGCCGGATCCCGACACCTTCCAGTTGCTGCCGTGGAGGCCCAAGGAGCAGTCGGTCGGACGCATGTTCTGCGACATCTACAAGCCCGAGGGTACACCTTTTGAGGGAGACCCCAGGTATATCCTAAAGCAGAACCTCAAGCGCGCTTCCGATCTTGGATACACTTTCTACGTAGGACCCGAGCTGGAGTTCTTCTATTTCAAGGACAACAAGGGCACCGAGATACTAGATTCCGGCGGCTACTTCGACCTGGTCCCGCTGGACATGGCGGTCGACCTGCGCAGGCAGACGGTGCTGGCGCTCGAGGAGATGGGCATCGGCATCGAGTACTCGCACCACGAGGTCGCGCCCAGCCAGCATGAGATCGATATGCGCTACACAGATGCACTCACCATGGCGGACAACGTTATGACTTACAGGCTGGTGGTCAAGCAGGTAGCCATGGAGAACGGCGTCTATGCAACTTTTATGCCCAAGCCCATATTCGGCGAGAACGGCAGCGGCATGCACGTGCACCAATCGCTCTTCAAGGGCGACCGGAACGCCTTTTTCGACAAGAACGATCCATTCCACCTGTCCAAGATCGCCAGGAGCTATATAGCCGGACTGCTCAAACATGCTCCCGAGATAACCTCCGTAACCAGTCAGTGGGTCAACTCATATAAACGCCTGGTGCCCGGTTACGAGGCGCCCGTATACCTGTCATGGGCGCGGCGCAACAGGGCGGATTTAATCAGGGTGCCGGAGTATAAACCCGGCCGGGAAATGGCCACCCGCATGGAGTACAGGTCCCCCGATCCGGCCTGCAATCCCTACCTTGTATTCAGCGTTATGCTGGCGGCAGGGCTTGACGGCATTGAGAAAGGTCTGGAGCCGCCGGCGCCGGTCGAGGAGAACGTTTATCAGATGACCGAGGAGCAGAGGAGACGCCGCGGCATCAAGACCCTGCCGGGCAGTCTCTCCCAGGCCATCGCGTTAACGGAGAAGAGCGCACTGGTTAAAAAAGCATTGGGAGACCACCTCTTCAACGCCTTTATCCAGAACAAGAAAGTGGAATACAACAATTACAGGATCCAGGTAACGGAATACGAGATCAAGAAATATTTGCCCATCCTGTAGTATAATCTCATCTCTAAAGACGAGGACATGCGCCGCCCGCCTTTAAAGGCGGGCGGCGCTCTTAAATTATGACTGCGTCGATATCAAATCAAAGAATACCTAATCCGACGATAGGAGTCCTATCGCTTCAAGGCGCCTTCATAGAACACATACTCATGTTCGAACGGATCGGCGTCAGGGCCATCGAAGTGAAACTGCCCGATCAGCTGGGGCAGATCAGCGGCCTGGTCATACCGGGCGGAGAAAGCACCACCATGATGAAGCTGATGGACAGCTTCGATCTAATCGCTTCGGTTAAAAATCTTGCGATGAGAGGTGTGCCGGTCTGGGGCACCTGTGCCGGCATGATATGCCTGGCTAAAGGCGCAGTGAATCCGGACGGCAACCCCATGGAGACTCTCGGGCTGATGGACATCTCCGTGAAGCGCAATGCCTTCGGCCGACAGGTGGACAGCTTCGAAACGCAACTACAAATATCAGGTATAAAGGGGGGGCCTTTCCCCGCTGTTTTTATCCGCGCTCCCCTGATATTCAAGGCAGGGGATGGTGTAGAGGTACTGGCCAGACTACCTGGAGGTGAGATTGTAACTGCCGTACAGGGGAAGCTGCTGGCGACTTCCTTTCATCCCGAGCTGACCGGCGACGACAGGTTGCATAGATATTTTGCAGGCATGGCCGGCCTGTAGACAGGGGACCGCCTTATTGAGCCGGCGCCGGTGTGGGCTGCGGAGATATGATACCGTTCAGGTAATCCTCTGCCCACTTGATCAGCTCCTCATCCTTGAGGTCCAGTGGATAATCGGGCGTCAGGCCGGTTCCGCTGATAAGCGTGCCGTTGGGCGTATAATAATGCGCCGTGGTCATCTTGATGGCCGATCCGTCGTCGAGCCTGACGAAATTCTGCACGCTGGCTTTGCCGAATGTCTTCTCTCCGGCCAGCTTGGCCCTTCCATTGTCCTGCAGCGCTCCCGCCACGATCTCGCTGGCGCTGGCGCTGCCACCATTGACAAGGACAATCAACGGCAGGTCTTTGGCGATGCCTCCCGGCTTCACTTTCTGCACCGTCTCAAGTCCATTCTTATCCACGGTCTTGACCGCGATGCCGCGCATTAAGAACTGGCTGGCCACATCGACAGACTCCGAAAGCAGACCGCCGGGATTGTCACGCAGGTCGAGTATGAGGCCTTTGGCGCCCTGCCTGTCGGCCTCAGTCAGCGCCTTCTTAAAGTCACTGGTCGTAGGAAGTATGAACTGCTGTATCCGAATGTAGGCCAGGTTCCCGCGCATTTCGAATTTAACCGAATCCAGCTTGATCTCGCGCCTGGTTATCTTTTTCTCGAACGGCTCCTTTTCACCATCCCGGTAAAACAACAGGACAACATCCGTTCCGGCCGGGCCCCTTATCTTCTGCGACGCCTCGGTCGTATTCATCTGCGCGGTAGACTGCCCGTCTATCTTCAGTATCATATCCCCCGTCTTTAACCCGGCCTCTTCGGCGGGAGAGCCGGGTACGGGCGACATGATAATGATCTGATTGTCCTTCTTTCCTATATAAGCGCCGATACCATAGTAAAGACCTGTAAGATCGATCAGGGTCGACTCAAATGACTGGGGTGAAAAATATTCGGTATATGGATCGTCCACCGCTGCCACCATGCCCCGTATGGCCCCCTGGGCCATCTTGACCGGATCGAGTTTGGTCTTATCGACATAGTTCTTCTGCAGCACGTCCCAGGCCTGGCTGATGGCCAGAAACTCCGGCGGCAATCCCTGCAGTGTCTTTTTATCAGCTTCGCCCGGCACAAATTTGAAATCGCAGGCCAGCATGGGCAGGCTGGTAACCAGCACAGCCAGCGTCAGCAGGACACACAGGGCAGGTTTCATTTTCATATGCATCTGACAACTCCAGTGGAAACAAATATTAATTTTAAAGGCCCCCCGGGCCGTCATATATTGTAGCGCATTTATGCCTGCAGATAAGAATAGCCAAGCAGGCCTGTAAGCCCAATCCTGTCTCTCATTTAACCGGTGAATTATAGCGTAATTAGGATGTTATAACTAACTACGCGAGCGGTGGCGGAATACGCTGTTACGGTCTATCGCTGTAGATGCCATTGCTTAAAATCATGTTCATCTCTTTCCAGGCTGCTTCGAGATCGAACTTGCTTCCTGCCAGACACCATTCAAACAGCAGGCCGCGAAATGCCCTGTTGATTGTTTGTATCAAAACCTCGCCAGAAACATCCTTGCGAAACTCACCTGCTTTCTGCCCTTCTGTTAATATCTTTTCCACTACTGTGTAGATTGGCCTTTTTTTGTTGATCAGAAAGGAATGCTTTTTCGTTAAGCCGATTTGACTGGCATACGTGACTTTTATGGCGGGCTTGCCCAGACCGAGCATGAAGCTGAGATTCATTCTGCTCCAGGCCTGAAGTTTGTCACGATAGGTCTTTTGGCGCGATATTATGTCATACATCTCAGTTGCATTGTATTCGTCAATTTTCCTGTATTGGTCGACTATTATTCGATCTTTTGAAGGGTAGTGGCAATAGAAAGCCCCTACAGATATACCAATTTCATCACAAATATCTTTTATCCTGACTTTTTCGAATCCCTTTTCCGCGAAAAGCCTGGTAGATGCCTCGAATATTCTTTTCTTTGCGGCCAGTGCCTGCAATTTCCTTTTATTCAGCGTTTTTATTTTTGCAGCCATAAATCAATCCTCTATCACAATCTCAATTGTAATATTATAGCTTACATTAATAATTGACGTCTTTTCCCGGCGAGTGATTTATATTTGCTTGCAATACAATAATGAACCAGTTCGGCGAATTGACAAATATAATGACGATTGTTAGACTTACGGAACATCAGGCTCTGCCCTATTAATTGACAGCCGCTTTTCCCGAGAATGTTCGAATGCGGGGTGATCAGGCAATAACTAACAGCTCCGCAACCTGAAAATAAGAATAACTTGTACTTCAGGAGAAGAAATAATGTTCGGATATTGTGGCAGATTTCTACACATAGATCTCAGTACCTGTAAAACTAAGAATCTGGAATTTCCACCAGATGAACTGAAACAATATATTGGTGGCTCTGCGCTGGCCGCCAGGCTAATTTACGGTCAGGTTGAACCTGGTGATCCACTGGGCTCTGATAAACTGTTGATTCTTGCCGCGGGGCCGTTTGTCGGCACGGGTATTCCAATGTCCAGCCGCATCGCCATATGCGGCATATCGCCACTCACAGGAATATGGGGAGAATCAACAACCGCGGGCATATTTCCGGTCAAACTAAAAGCGGCAGGCTTCGATGGCATTGCTGTGACTGGTAAGGCGGACCGGCCTGTCTATTTATATTTGACTGAAGGTAAGGTTGAAATCAGGGATGCATCAAGTTTGTGGGGTAAGGATATTTATGAGACGCAAAAATCCCTGAAAGATGAGCTTAAAGTGGACGGGCTTAGCGTGGCGTCTATAGG
This sequence comes from Dehalococcoidia bacterium, assembly GCA_034429715.1. Classification (GTDB taxonomy): domain Bacteria; phylum Chloroflexota; class Dehalococcoidia; order GIF9; family UBA5629; genus CAIMUM01. The sequence continues at coordinate 10,406 of DAOUFR010000075.1, read as the reverse complement.
ACAGGCTGGTGAAAACATGGTGAGCTATGCTTGCGTAATGAACGATCACGGCAGGGCAGCCGGTCGTTGCGGGATGGGAGCGCTGATGGGTTCCAAGAAACTCAAGGCTATCGCCGCTTCCGGGAACATTAAGGTAGGAGTGGCAAATCCAGAGAAAATCACTGAACTCACAAAGCAGGCAAGGGACCTTGCTATGTCGTCAATGGACATGTTTAAACAATTTGGCACAATGGGTTATGTAGAAATCGCCCAGCTCCTTTCTGATATGCCAGCAAGGTATTTCACAAAAAATGTCTTCCCCACGGAGAAAATAAGTGCTACTAAGTTGAAGGAGTCATATTTGGTGAAGGGCTTGTCCTGTCATGGATGTCCCGTTGCATGTGGCCGGCATATATTGAATTTCAGGGAAAATGTTGATGTAGACGGCCCCGAATTCGAAACAGTAGGATCATTCGGCCCACTATGCATGAATTTCGACCTTGAATCAATTATTATAGCCAATCACCTTTGTAATGCTTATGGAATTGATACTATTTCAGCCGGTGTATCGATTGCTTTTGCAATGTATCTCTTCGATAAGGGACTTCTTACCGAGAAAAGGGCTGGCATGAAAATAAAGTGGGGTGATACTGATACTATTATTAAACTGATCAATTTAATTGTAAAGAGGGAGGGGATAGGCGAGATATTAGGTGAGGGCACACGTAAGATGGCACGAGAATTGGGCATTGACGCCGATGAAGCAGCCAATGTTAAAGGACTTGAGGTGCCTATGCACGACGCCAGGGCTTTCCCCGGCCAGGCGATTTGCTATGCAACGAGTCCTCGTGGTGCATGCCACATGAAAGGCAATTACTATAGAGTTGAGCTTGGCTGGTCTATTCCCGAACTGGATATCGCTCAAAGTGACGACAGATTCAAGTCTGAACAAAAGGCGGCCATATCGGCCAGATTGCAGAACTACCTCGAAAACTTCGACTCTCTTCTCCTTTGCAAGTTCGCTCCATTCTCCGCGACGCTAATAGCAGAAGTATTTACTAATGTCACCGGGTGGGAATGCAATCCGACCGACCTCAATATAATTGGTGAACGTTCGATAACTATAAAGAGAGCAATTAATAATAAACTTGGAATAACACGGGAAGATGATAAAATGCCGCGAATAACCGTCGAAGCTCTTAAAGAGGGCGCTTCCGAAGGAAAAGCACCTGATATGGCTGTGTTACTCAAGGAATACTACGATTATCGGCAATGGGATTGGAACACAGGCAAGCCTGAAAAGCAAAAACTGATAGAGCTGGGGCTGAAGGATGTTGCCAAAGATCTGTGGCCTGAAAATGAGTGATACAACAATTAATAGACGGCGTCTTTAAAGAAGTTGATTACCTTACACTCTAAGTGCCCTTCCCTATAATGTCATCCAGGTGAACAGTGTTATATTGAGCTAATATTAATGAGTTTGTTCACCGAGTTGATACGCCGAATTGACAGCATATCCAGCGGCTGTTAATATACGTACAGCAAAAGCCTTCCCAGCCCATTTACTATCATAAATATAATTATTGATATTCATTTATTCAAAGAAGGGGGTTGCTATGGCTCAGCAAACGACAGTAACCATGCGGCATCGATGAAACAAATGAACGAGTGGTGATGAAGTCGGATTTCTGAAAACAGGATGAAATAACAATGAGGAGGTTTCATTATGGCTGAGACAATCGTTATTACTGGTTTAGCTGATGGCATGGGGCGAGAGGTAGCCAAACTCCTGGCTAGCGGAGGCGATAATATCGCTGGCTTTGATGTGGATGAAAAAGGCATTATCTCGTTAAAGAAAGAGCTGAGCAATCTTGGAGGAGACCATTTGCTCACCACCCTGGATATTACCGACCGCCCGGGGGTTCTTAAATTCCGTGATAGTGTCTTAAAGAAGTATGGCAAAGTTGATGTCGTGCTCTCTAATGCCGGCATCGGCATTTTTGATTCCTTTGAAGAAGTTGATTTAGAGGCGGCCTTAAAATGTTTGGAGATCAATGTTATTGGTACTGCCGCCATCTTTCAGGCTTTCATTCCCTCATTGAGAAAACAGGGCGGTGGCAAGGTTATTGCCATGTCCTCATTGGTCGGCCAGATCCCATTCCCATTCGATTCCATCTACGTGGCAAGCAAGTTCGCGATCGAAGGCATGGTTGATGCCATGCGCTATGAGATCGAGCCGTTCGGTATACGTGTAGCCTTGATCGAACCTGCACAGGTTTCCACCAGCATGGGTACCAAAATCCACCATCTGCTACCTGCGGAATCGCCTTATAGAGATAGGGCTAAGAGATTTATGGATAGGGACGATGAACTCGTTAAAACGGCACCGACACCTATTGAAGCGGCTAAGAAGATTGTAAAGGTGCTTAAGTCCGAGAAACCAAAACTTCACAATCAGATGGATTTCAAGAGCTCCTTTTTCATGTTCCTGAACAGGTTGCTGCCTACGCCGGTGAGAGACAGTATTCTCATTAACTACATGAACATCAAGGTATGATCACACGATTTAGAATGAATAAGGAGGTAATTCGCTATGGCTCAGCCATCGACAGTAACAATGCGTGAGACACAGGATTGGAGGCAGGGAAAACTCGTAAGAATTGGTTCTACTGAGAGAGTTAAGAATTTAAATCAACAATTTCACGAAACGAGACCTAACATTTGCCTGCATGGTATGCGGGCTTATACCAAGGTTTATAAGGAAACGGAGGGTGAGTCAGAGGTTTTGAGACGAGGTAAGGCAATTGCTGAAGTACTTTCGGCAATGCCTCCCGTAATAATGCCTTTAGAACTGATAGTGGGGCAACCCGGATGCAGATTGAAAGGCACATCAATTAAGCCGGCTATGCTGGGCTGGTTGCAGGCCCCGGAAGAATTCGAGGAATTGGACACGAGAGATTATGATCCCTGGAAGGTGACTCCAGAGCAGAAAAAAGAGTTAAAGGAAAAAATATTGCCCTACTGGAAAGACAGGACAGTCAGGGAAATCTCTACTAAAAAAGCGATGGATTTAATGCCCGATGAGTGGGGTATTCTGATAGATACAGGCGTTGCCAACATAACGAACTATCTGCACAGCGTGGGTTCGCATATAAATCCGCCTTACGATGATATTGTAGCAAAGGGCTTTAAGTGGTACGAAGGAAGGGCCAAGGAAAAGCTTGCGCAGCTTGGTAAGAATGAATTTGAGAAGGAATTTTTCTTTGAGGCCATTCTTAAGACGATCGGCGGTATCAAGCAATGGAGCGAAAATTACAGGAATCATGCATTGGATCTGGCGGCCAAGGAAAAAGACCGCGCTCGAGCCAGTGAACTAAAGAAGATCGCAGAGATTGTAGGCAGGGTTCCGTATGAACCGGCAAGAACCCTTCATGAAGCCTTGCAATCAATGTTCTTTACGCAATGTTTCCTCTGGTTGGAAGGAAGTGGATGTGGATTCGGCCTCGGCAGGATGGACAGGTTCCTTTATCCGTATTACCAGAGGGATATTGAAAGCGGCGCTCTAACTAAAGCGCAAGCACTGGAACTGATAGAGTGCATGTGGATAAAAATGACCGGGATACACTGGCTGCTGAGTAAAATGATTGCCTGGTCCACTCCAGGCTATTATCCATTTCAGCAAGTCCATGTTGGCGGCATTGATAAGGACCTGAAATATTATGCTAATGACCTTTCTTATATGTTCATAGAGGCTCTACTCAATGTCCGGACAACACAACCGACCCTTTGTATCATGTGGCATAGAGATATGCCCTGGGAATTAAAAGTAAAAACGGGTGAGTTGATAGCAGCAGGGATGGGACATCCCTCTATCTTCAACTATGAAAAACTGATAGAGATGAGAATGAATGATGATCCTTCCGAAAGATGGGATGAGCTTATTTGGGATGTAAAGCCCATTGGATGCGTAGAGCCTCAGGGCGCGGGATGCAAGCAATTTGGCCATACCGCTGGGGGAGCTATCAATGCTGGGTCCATGGTGGAACTGGTTTTTACATGTGGCTTGAAAAGAACAGGTTTACTGCATATAGGTGAGAAAGTGGGGCTTGACACGGGTCCCCTCCAGGATCTTAAGTCTTTTGAAGATTTCAAAGATGCCGTTAAGAAGCAAATGGAATACCTCGTGGACCTGACTATAAGGGGTTTATGGATTGCGGAGAAAACAATCGCAGAGAAAAGTGAATTATTGATACAGTCAATATTCACCGACGATTGCATAGAAAAAGGCATAGGTTGTGCAAATGGCGGTGCCCGTTATCCTGTTGGTCCTCACGTGCAGATCATAGGAATCGCAGATTTAGCTAACAGCCTGGCATCTGTGAAGAAATGTGTCTACGATAGTAAAACGGTGACACTGGAAGAATTGGCAAAAGCCCTGGAATCCGATTTTGCGGGTTATGAAGACGTTCATAAGAAACTTCTGAAGGCTCCAAAATATGGGAATGACGATGACTATGTGGATGATCTGGCACGGGAAATGTTCATGCATTTCGCCAAGACTGTGAGAAAGTACAGGAATCTGCGGGGAGGTACACCGGGGCCCTGTGCAGTCCCAACCAGTTGCAATGTCCCGTTTGGAATTGAAGTGGGTGCTCTCCCGGCTCCAAAAGGGGCCATGAGACCGTTGGCGGATGGAGTATCACCACAACAAGGAACAGATGTGCTTGGTCCCACAGCGTCATTAAGATCGATTGCCAAGCTTCCCCTTGCAGCACTTACCGGAGGTACGATAACCAATATATGGCTCAGCGGTGATTCTTTGTTGACGGAGGAAGGTCTCCGCAAATGGGCGAACCTTGTTGATACTTATGTATATGAAGGTGGATACCATCTTCAGATGAACACCATCTCGAAGAAAACGTTACTGGACGCTCAAATTCATCCTGAGAAGTACCCCACCTTGATGGTAAGGGTAGCAGGTTACAGCGCTTATTTCGTCGATCTGGCCAAAATGACACAGGACGATATCATATCCAGAACTGAACACAAGTTATAGTTGTGTGCTTTTATGTAACCGATCAGTATTTGAGATAGTGAACGCTCATCTAACCCAATAGGTAGATTCCATGGAAAACGGAATCGTATTAAACATACAAAGAAATCAGATACATGACGGGCCGGGAATAAGAACCATTGTTTTCTTAAAAGGGTGTCCATTAAGATGTGTGTGGTGCTCGAATCCAGAAAGTCAGCGCATTAAATCCGATTTATTCTTTTATAGGTCTAAATGTACGTTATGTGGGAAATGTATTGAAGTATGCCGCCACAATGCGAACAAGATTGTCAATGGCACGATGGTGATAGATAGGGAGATTTGCAGCAATTGTAACTCCATTAATAAATGCGCGGATATCTGCCCAAATTCAGCCAGACAAATCAACGGCGAAGAAAAATCCGTTAATGAGATCGTTCGAGAGGTGGAGAAAGACAGACCATACTACTTCATCTCAGGCGGAGGCGTCACAATTGGTGGTGGAGAGCCGTTCTCTCAACCGGAATTTACACTGAACCTGCTCCAACGTTGCAGACAAAAAGGATTTCATACGGCAATCGAAACTACTGGCCATTGCCGGTGGCCGGACCTTGAAAAAGTATTATCGTACACTGATTGGATATTCTACGATCTGAAGCTGATGGACGATCTGGAGCACAAGAAGTACACAGGAATATCAAACAATATAATACTGGCAAATGCCAGAAAGCTATCTGAAGTTATCGACAGCAGGCAGACTCACCTAACAATAAGAATCCCGATAATCCCCGGCTACACAGATGCTCCTGGTAATATCGTAGGTATTACCAGGTATGTAAGAGATAATGTTAGTGCAGCAACAGAAATTGAGATATTGAGCTATCACAGCTATGGATTAGGGAAATATGAGGCTTTGGGAAGAAAATACAATCTTTCAATAACCAAACCTTTGCCAGAAGAAAAAATGCTGCAAATAAGAGATTTGATCGAAACATATGGCATCCGTTGCAAGTACCAACAGGAGCATCACAAATTTAATACAACTGGGGCCATATAAATGAAAGCCCGATACCTGTTTAGGATAATATCAGTTCTCATATTACAGAATATCTGCCAAGCAGGCCTGTAAGCCGATTTCTGTGCCTCCGTTTGCACGGAGCGGTGACCATCCATCTACCCGCCGTGTTGCCGCGGCGATCATGCGACCAACCCGGGGTCAGCCCAGGCAAGCCATTGCCCCCTATTAGGTCTTGCTCCGGGTGGGGTTTGCACGGCCGGCCGGTCACCCGGTCGCCGGTGAGCTCTTACCTCACCATTTCACCCTTACCCATCCTGCGACGGGCGGTATGTTTCTGTTGCACTCTCCGTAGGGTCACCCCTCCTGGGCGTTACCCAGCACCCTGCCTGGTAGAGTTCGGACTTTCCTCTACGATTTTCAAAACCGCAGCGGTCACCCGGCCTGCTTGGCTCACTTACTCTACAACTTGACTGACAGCAGGTCAAATAGACTATGTTAGATACAATATCCGTCCGCAATTGCCGCAGGTTACGATGGCGTTGCCGCGCGCGTGCTGCATTTCGCTGACGGACAATGTTACCCGGCAACCCAGGCAGCGCCCCTGCTCCACCTTGACCACTGCCTGCCCCTTCCTGCCCTTCACAGCTTCATATGTGGCAAGCGCATCCCTGTCAATCGAGGTCAGCATTTCACCGCGTTTTTTCTCAAGCTCCTTAAATTCATCCCTGACCTTCTCCAACTGGACCTTCAGTTCTGCTTTCTCGCTCTCCCAGGCATCGCCGGCGGACTTGCAGACATCCTTCAATTTTTTAATCGCCACCTTATCCGTCTCCAGCTTCTCCATCATATCCAGCAGCACGTCGTCCTTTTTATCCAGGCCCGACTTGAGCATGGCCGCCTCCTGCTCATATCCGACCAACTCCTTGGGATTCTTTATTTTGCCGCCGTACAGCTTATCCTGGATCTGCCCGAGTTGCGTCCTCAGGGCTTCAGCCTCAGCGTCCAGCTCTTTATATCGTTTTTCGAGCCCGGCCCGCTCGTTCTCGGCCGACTTCAATGCTGATTCAGCCTGTTCAAATTGGTCGTTATGACGGATACGCAGATCCATAGCCTCAAACTGTTTGACGTGGTCCTGAATTGAAAGCTCGATTTGTTGAAGATCGAAAACACGTTTAGCGAGGCTCATAACGAGCAATGATACGTCAGGGCTATTTATATGTCAAAGCCGGCGGGCGAGGCTAATGCGGGTAGTCGAGCAGTACTACCTGCGTGCTGAGTGGGATATTGGTCCTGGTGACGACAAGCTTGGGTTGCAAGGCCTGGTCCTTGATGCCGAGCTCCTTGAGAAATTTCTCAGGCAATTCGAGGTCGGCTTTCTCGTCCCCTGTCTTGTAATGCATGGGGACGGCGAAGCCCGGGTTGAGGTTCCGCACTAAATCTGCTGCGGCCTGGCCGCCGATGGTGGAATGGCCACCCACAGGGACGAACAAAACATTGATGTTTCCCAGATCACCGGTTACCTCGGGGGTCAGCGGATGACCGAGATCACCCAGGTGGCAGAGCGTCACACCCTCCATCTCGATCACATAGATCGTATTCTTGCCTGACTTTTTGCCCTGCTCGCTGTCATGGTAGCTGGCTATGCCCGTAATGTAGGTGTCTTTTATTTCATATTCCCCCGGGCCTTTGATCACGCGGTATCCCTCCTGCAGTGTGTCGAGAAAGGAATGGCCGGGATGAGCATGGCTGATGGCCACTATATCCGCCTGGACCTTGCCCAGGGAATAGCCGGTGGTATCGGGACAGGGGTCGACTACTATAATAGCCTCCTTGCCTTTGATGCGGAAACAGGAGTGGCCGAACCAGGTTATTTCCATATTGTTATCCTCGCTATCAGATGGTGATTTGAGCCGGGGTTTAATTGTAGCAACACGTCCGCAAAACAGCAATCGCCGGATACTGTATTAGCTTTGTGCTATAATCCCTGCCGTGAATATACTGGCGTTCGAGACATCCTGCGACGAGACCGCCGCAGCGGTTGTAAGGGACGGGACGGCCATTTTATCCAATGTGATCTCGTCACAGGTGGACATACATGCCAGGTACGGCGGCATCGTGCCCGAAGTGGCCTCGCGCCAGCACCTGCTCACCATTGCGCCCGTTGCCGAAAAAGCGCTGGCCGAAGCGGGAGTCACGCTCACGCATATAGACGCCGTGGCCGCTACGGTGGGTCCGGGGCTGGCGGGATCTCTGATCGTGGGCGTCAATTTCGCTAAAGCAGTATCACAGTCGCAGGACCTCCCCTTTATCGCCGTTAACCACCTGGAGGGGCACATCTATGCCAACTGGCTGTACGGGGTGAAACCCGAGCTGCCCTGCCTTTGCCTGATCGTATCCGGCGGGCACAGCGATATAATCCTGATGGAGGACCATGGCAGCTTCCGCCGGCTGGGGCGCACGAGGGACGATGCGGCCGGCGAAGCCTTCGACAAGGGCGCCAGGATACTGGGATTGCCCTATCCGGGAGGCCCCTCCATCCAGTCCGCCACCAGGGATGTGACAACCAAGCTGTCGCTGCCGCGCGCCTGGCTTAAGGACAGCGACGATTTCAGCTTCAGCGGAGTCAAAACAGCGCTGCTTCACATGGCTGAGGAGAAGGAAGAGAGGGATGAAACGTGGGTGAAAGAGGCGGCGGCGGCTTTCCAGGAGGCTATTATAGATGTGCTGGTCAGCAAGACCGTGCAGGCCGCCCTGAGGACCGGCGTGAAGCAGATATTGCTGGCCGGAGGAGTGGCGTCCAACACTGCACTGCGCGAGCGCTTCAAGGCTGATTCACCCCTGCCGGTCCTGATACCACCACCCATACTGTGTACCGATAACGCGGCCATGATCGCCTCCTGCGCCTACTACCACTGTGTATCGGGCAACCTGCGCAACAGCGAGCACGACGTCATACCGGGACTGGCTTTCGCAAAGTAACTATGGGGCAGCTCCCGCATTCCCGCGTGCGACACCAATTATGGTAGATATGCAGCAAGCCTTGCTGCCTGCAGGCGCCGTAGGCCTGGTTGCCCAGCAGACCGCCCATATAACGCGTCAGTTCATTTTGTAATAGCGAAGGATACGATTCATAGATGCGCTTCACATTGTTTTCCAGCAGACCGTTATTGGTGTTTGCGCCGCAGGCATGCATGAAAGGCAGCACCGCATTCACCACTATCTCCCTGGCCCTGCCGGTACCTATCAGCACCCGTGAATCCGCCCCCTCCACCGTAAAAGCCCTGTCGAGAACGGTTACAGCCTCCCTCGGCAGCGCGTTATTCAACCGCTCAACCAGGCCTGGAACCAGGCCCGCCTTCTCATACCTGTGCAGCAGGTGGCACAAGCCTGCGATCCTCAAAGCAGGATGGTTCAACGGCCTCGAGGACGCCGTGGCCCAGTCAGACGCCCTCATCGGCTGTACATCCTCAGGCAGGCGACTTATCAGCCGGTCTGCAAGGCCCGCTGCGCTCAGCAGCAGATTGTATTTAGCGCGTAGACTCTCAGCAGCATTACGCCTGACCATTTGCAGCGTGACCTTTTCAGCCAGTGTTTCGAAAGGCTTTACGTTCCAGGCGTACCCCAGCGCGCGGCAGATGCCTTTATACAGGATTTGATCCGGGTCGCCGTTCTGCAGCGCCTGCGCAAACCGGGCTGATTTTTGTTCGAACCTTGCCAGGCCGGACTCAAAAATGATCCGGTCCATCTTCTTCCCTGAGCCGGGCAGGTGCGGGCAGCGCCGCGTTGCTCCTGCTGACATGACTCTCAGCAGGTTGCCGCCTGTCTTAACGTACTGGGCAAGTATCACGGTGTTGAGGATGCGTCCATCCTGCAGCCTGACGGGCAGGAGTCCGCGCTGCCACATCGACACATGCAGTATCACGCCGTTATAGGCCGCGTCCCTGTGGTGCCCGTGCTGCCGCCAGAGGTCGGACGTGACGTGGACCTCGACATCCCCGACGGTCTTCTCCCCATCTATCTTTATCACCACGTCCTGAAAGTCGCAGCCGCCGCGTGTGCTGACACGTCCCGGGCAGATGACTTCTACGCTATGGCCCGAGTCGTCGTTGAAACATGACAGCCGGCCCGACATCCACAGCGCGGAAACCGATCTCTCAGTAATCGTGTCCATCGTCTTTACACGTTATAGTGTATCCAACTCTAAAAAAGGGGGCCCATTTTCACGCCTTATACTTGAAACCGCTGCGGTCCGCTATGATGCTCAGTAATTTGGCTGAGGCTCCCCTGGGCGTATAATCTCCCTGCTCCCATTCGCTGACCGTCTGCTGCCTGATCCCCATCTGGCCGGCCAGCTCGACCTGCGTGAGATCAAGATGG
>DAOUFR010000074.1:0-104705 GCA_034429715.1 Dehalococcoidia bacterium | reverse complement strand
GAGCAGAACCCACACAATTATATTATATCTATCTGCCCGCTTTATAATCGGAGTTTCTACGATACGCTAATGGAATTGATTGACCCCATACAAGACAAACAAATACTTGAGGTGGGTTTTGGTCGGGGGGATTTTTCAGTCTGGCTTGCCAAGCAAGGTGCAAAAATAACCGCTGTTGACATAGGAACAAATTTAGTTACCGCAGCGGACGCTCTATCGCGGCTGAATAAAGTTAAATGTGAATTCCGGCAAGGTGATATTACTGCTCTTCCATTCGCTGACTCAAAGTATGATATCGTTATCGGTATAGCTATACTGCATCATCTCTCTGAATCCGATGTCTTGAAAGCACTCCATGAGTGTCATCGCGTACTGAAAGCAAACGGCTTGGCTATTTTTTACGAACCTGTTGAGAATAGCAAGTTGTTTAACTTTGTTCAGAACTTGTTCCCGGCAGGGAAGAAAGGGAGCAGTAATTATCGCCCATCAATCCTGCAACGAAAAGCGTGGCTTAACTATGTGAAATCAAGCGAAGATAGAGTTATGACAAGTAAAGAATTAATATTAGCTGGAGCATATGTATTTTCAACCACTAGGATTTCTCCCTTTGGTTTCCTGATTCGACTCATACGTTTAAACGATAGATTCAATAATAATACATTGGTGGCATTGGATAAGTTTCTTTTTAAGGTGCTGCCACCACTAAAATATTTTAGTCAAACCGTGCTTGTCGAATATCGGAAATAACCAGAAGGATGAAGGGTGATAACAGGTATGTTCAGAACCTACAAAGAAATCACAGATCACATCACATTGAGCACTAGAACGCCGCTGGCGTATGCTTTATAAGAACCGGGTTCTAAGATGAGGTACTGATGAATATGGGGGAAGGTCAAGGGAACCATACTATGGAACAGATCAAGTGCATATTCTGCGAAAAAGACGACAATCAGATTGTCATCGAAGAAAGTGGATACACAGGTAGACGATGCTGTCACTGTGGTCTTATATATGTATCACCTCGACCTACCATCAATGAGATTCAAGAACTCTATAAAGATAATAAAGCGGATAAATCTGCTGAAGTTCATATGGAGAATGAACTATTTAAGAGACTGCATGCCAGGCATAATCTTAGAATAATAACTTCGTTTGTGGAGGGTGGAACCATTTTGGATATCGGAGCCGGCGCGGGGTACTTCTTAGACGAAGCAAGAAAGCAAGGATTTAATCCGTATGCAATAGAACTTAATCATATTCAAGCTGACTACATACGCAATACAATGAAGATCCCTTGTGAAGAATCCTCGCTTCATTGTTCCTCCTTCAGCGACACAGATTTTGATGTTATTTATCATTGTGATGTAATAAGTCATTTTTTTGATCCGATCTTTGCATTTAAAGAAATCAATGAGAAAATGAAAGAGGGCTCATTCCTAGTTTTCGAAACCGGCAATTTGGGCGAAGTAGCTCCTAAATATTTCAAGTTATACCGACGATTCTCTTATCCAGACCATCTTTTTTTCTTCAGCACCGATAATTTAAAGGACCTGTGTGAAAAGAGCGGTTTCAGATTCGTAAAAATATACAGGTATTCGATGGTACCTGAACTGGTTGCACGTCAAATATTTTCATCGTTGTGGTCCAGTTTATCCAAACATGAAAAACACCAAAGGACGTCAGTCAATGGTGGCAAGACAGATAAAGTGCTGCCGAAGGTCAATTTTCTTATAGCCACTTTAAATAATTCACCCGCTAAAAAGATCATTAGAAATACACTTTATTATTTCGGTTATTTGCTTCGTTACAAGGTGGGGTATATGGTACCCAAGAAAAACCAACCTCAGACAGTCATAGTGATTGCTCAAAAACAGAAATCCTAAATCAACTCGAGTGAGTTGTACTTGATTTCAATAAATTATATGATGTACACACAAGATCAGAATATGACAGCCGTTTCCTTGATCATTGCTACCTTTGCTTTCGGCATTACCTTCGGCGGTATTCTTTTTTTAATTCCCCGTCTGAAGCGTGCCCGTATCACACAGCTCGACATGAACAAGCGCAACAAACCCGAGATACCCGATATGGGCGGCATCGGTACCATCACCGGTTGTATATTCACCGTATTGCTGGCTATCGCCTTCAACTCTTTCTGCGGACCTGATTTTCAGATGAATATCCAGGTCCGGGAGCTGCTGGCTGCCCTGGTAACGATCCTGATCATCGCTTTCTTGGGCACCGTTGATGACCTGTTGAACCTGCGTCAGATAGCTAAAGCATTGCTGCCACTGATTGCGGCTTTTCCACTGGTTGCTGTAAATGCGGGAAGTTCAAATATTAATATCCCCCTCTTGGGGCAGGTCAATCTCGGTCTGATCTATCCGCTGATACTGATCCCCCTCGGTATAACCGGAGCAGCAAATGCCGTTAATATGCTGGCCGCCTTTAATGGCCTGGAGCTGGGAATGGGCTTGGTAGCCACCTGCTCGCTGGGCATTATCGCATATTCATTAGGCCAGACGTCATCACTGATCCTGCTGGCAGCAGCCTTCGGCGCAATGCTGGCAACCATCTATTTCAACTGGTACCCCGCCCGGCTGTTCATCGGCAATATCGGCACTTATTTCATCGGCGCGATCATCGCTTCGGCCGTGATAATCGGCGATTTCGAATGGGCGGGCGTCATCATAATGATCCCTTATTTCATAGATTTTGCCTTCAAGGCTGTGAACCGCTTCCCCAAAAGCTTCGGTAATGAGATCGGCGGGAAACTGTATTGCCCCGGTAAAAGGCCGGTGGGCCTGGGGCAGTTCATCATGCTGGTCGCCCACGGCATCAGCGAGCGCAGGCTGGTCGTCACTCTTATATTGATGGAAGCTGCATGCGGATTAGCAGCCATACTCATATTCGCCAGACTAAAATAACAATACTTTTGACAAACACCTGTGTTTCACTATTGGGTGACCTATAAGCCGAGCAGCCAGGGCACAAGGCTGAGCAATCCCAGCGCTATGCAAAATATCCAGAAGGGCAAGACTATGGCCACCTTCAGCAGCGCCTTGATGGTCAGGAAGCCGAAGACCGCAGCCGAGACCAGCCCGGCAACGGATGCCTCGTTGACCGATATCCCCTGTATCAGCCCCAACCCTACTTCGGCCACCAGTATGATGGGTATGCTCAACAGAAAACACAGCCTGAGCGCCTGCCTGCCGCTGTAGCGCAATAACAGCAGCGCGGACACGCTCATACCGCTGCGGCTGAAACCGGGGAAGGCCGCCAGCGCCTGCGCCAGACCTACCCACAGCGCATCGATGATGCGCAGCGGCTTATCCACGTCGCCCGCCGATTTTATGGCGAACCTCTGCACCAGGCCGGTAATAATCAGAAAAAGGCCGATAAGGGCGGTTAACAGGGCGCCGCCCAGTTGCAGGTTGTCAAGGCTGAACAGTATCAGCGGCCCGCCCACGGCGCCCGTTACTATAGTGCCGATAATGAGGAAGGTTATCAGCCTGCCCTGCTCTGTGGCGCCGGGACGGCGTATATCGCGGATATATGCGGGCAGGTATCTGATCATCTCCCACAGATCGCGGCGGAAGTAAACAACGGCGGCCAGCAGGGTACCCAGGTGCAGCCAGACGGCCAGGAAAAAGGCCTCCTTGAACTGCATGCCGAAGGCGTTGACCAGTATCAGCGTGACTACGCCCTTACTGCTGACGGGCAGCCACTCGGCAATTCCCTGTACCGCACCCAGTATCAGACCCTGTAATATCGTCATTGAGCTTTATGCAGAAATCCTGTGGGGTATGCTAAAATACAAATCATATTATGACATATGACCGGACGCGCGTGAAGACGCTCAGGGAGAACACAGATGGAAGATGAGATAGACCTGGCGCAATATGTAAAGACCATATTCAAGCACTGGAAGCTCGTGTTGGGCATCACGCTGATAGCCGTTGTCACGGCCGGTATCGTCAGCTTCGCCACGCCGCCCGTCTATGAGGCCACCGTACTCGTGCAATCGTACGAAGAAACACCCAACCGCATGAGCGAGCTGGCCCAATCAGGCGAGACCGCCGGGTTCATGCTCAGGGAGCTGTCGAACGTTCTCGCGCCGGCCGAACGCAGCCTGTCCGCCGTGAAAAACATATTCAAAATCGATACCGGGGGCACATTCATAAAATGCACGGCCCGCAACGCGGACGCGCAAAGGGCCGCCCTGCTGGCCAACGCCTGGGCGCACGCCTTCACCAAATACGCCACAGAGGTATCTTTGAATTCGATGCTCCCGGCCTCGGACCTGCAGGCGCAGATCGAGTCCTCCTATACCGCTTACCAGAAGGCCCAGGATTCATACGAGTCCTTTCAACGCACCAGCCAGATGCAAAAATTCAGCAACCAGATAGCCGACGCACGCCTGCTTTTCCAGGCGCTGAAACTTCAGGAAAGCCAGAGGGTTGATCAGGGCTCATCCGCCTCCGGCGACGCCGCCGGCCTGGCCTACCTGCTGATCAAGCTCAGGTCATATACAAGCATACCGGAGGGGACGCAGATCTCCACCGACGCCGCTGCGCAGGTAAGCAAGGCTGACATAGATAATCTGGTGCGCGAGATGGAGGACAGGTCGGACATTCACGGCAAAACGTCCGACCAGGTGTTCGGCGAGATCAATGCCCTGTCGGTGCAACTGGACCGTGAAAGCCAGCGCAACAAGGAGCTGCTCAATTCCAGGGACGTCGCCTGGAACGCCTACCTCGATTCACTGAAAAACGCACAGGAAGTGAATATCAAGCGCAGCACCATGATCAGCCCGGTGAGACTGCTCAACGAGGCCACGCCACCCCAGGACCCCACACCCTCCAACCGCCTGTTTAATATCGGCATCGCCCTGGTGCTGGGACTGATACTGGGTGTGATCGCCGCCTTTGTAGCAGAGTATTTCGAGAAGAAGAGGCCGCCGGCACCACCGAAAAGCAGTGAAACCTCGTAGGGGCGTTGCTGTTTCGGGCGGACTTGAAAGTCCGCCCCTACGCTGATCCGTTCTTTTCAGATGGGTTTAAAAACCCGCCCCTACAATCTCGAAGATCTTGATGGCCGGAAGCTGCGTGGTCGAGCCGACGCCGGCCGTCTCCTCTGACTGGTAGACGAGGTGGTAGGCCGTGAGCGCCTCCAGCGGCTCCGGACTCACCAGGGGATCGATTCCAATAACACTGTAATTGCCACTCTTCTGTCCGCTGATAAAGGACTCCGCCTCTGCATAGCTGCGGAATTTCTTCAGCTCCGTTATCTCCTTGAACTTCTGCCCGCCGGGCAACTGCCTTTCCTGCCAGGCCATAACCAGGGTTGAGGCAGGTGTGACCGCTTTCCCATCGAAATTGTAAAGGCGGACGGCCATAGTACGATAGTATTCGGGGTAAAAGACCAGCAGCGGGTCGTATTTGCCCTCCCTCTGCTGCCAGCACAGCTCGTAATAATCGCTCTCCTGCTTTCCACTCAGGCCGGCCAGGGCATAGAACTTGTCGTTGGGACTGGCGATGCGGTTGTCGATGATTACGTAGCCGGCGCGCCAGCCTTTCACCATCTTCGCTGAGGCCGCGAGGTCCCGGGCCGTGAAGTACTTCGCCGAACGCTCTTTATAGCCCCCTCCGGGATTGGACATGGGCACGCGCCGCCCGGCGCGCGTCAGCCAGTAACCGTAATCGCACCAGGTTATAACGCTGTAAGCCGTTTCAGGATATACATAGGGTTTGCCGGCCCGGGGATCGCTATATAAAGCGTAGTAATAGTCCGCGTCGCCGAAGGGCTCGGGTGAATTGGCCCTCAACCAGTCCAGCGCCTCCATCCAGGCATCCGGCGGCGCGTGGGAGGGGTTTTTAGCCTGCGCAGCGGCCATGGTGGCCCCGGGCACGAGCATGGCAAGTATGCACACAACGCCGGCCACAGCCAGCGCAAGCCTGCCGGCATCGATACGTCCTTCCAGCGGCGCCTTGCGCTTTTTCCTGGAGGGCTTCGCCATCGCAGCCTGCCTGCGGCCGGCGTAAACGGCCTCGATGACCGCGCCGGCCAGGTACCCGGTCAGCACGGCCAGGCAAACGGAGAGATAGGCAGACAGGCGCGTCAGGCCGAAGGCAGCCAGCATTATTACAACGCTCCATACAGCAGTGAATATAAGCTCCGGCGCGCCCCGGCGCACGGCGCGGAAGAGCAGTACCGCCAGACCGGCCAGGCCCAGGTAAAGCGCCAGGCCGAACTGCCCCCAGGCTGATTCAAACGAAAAGACGCCGCCGGGCAGGAAAAGGGACTTCATCTCGCTCTCCGCGACCTGGGTGAATTTCCATGAAAATACGCTGCCGAACTCAGCCACCGCCACCTTAAGAAAATCGGGGAAGACCAGCCAGGCGCCCAGCAACCCCAGACCCAGCAATACGCCGACCGCGACAGCATAGTAAACCGGCTTCCACCCGCGCTCCGCCATGATAAACGAGAGTGCGTTCAAAACGATGGGCGCCAGTATCACCACGCCCAGTGCCAGCAGGGTCGCCTTATCGCGCGAAACCGGCACATATATCAGCAGGGCGATCAGGAAACAGGTGACCGCCGTCTTGCTCAGGTAATCGGTGTGCAGGCCGCGCAAATGGTCGCTGACGAACTGTATGACGAAAAAGACGAATACCAGGAAAAGGAACATGAGCGACCCGCGCCAGGAGATGAGATACAACCCCATGAAAATGCCGGCGATAAAGCTGTAGAGGATATCGCGGTTGAACCGGGGGAAGCGGCCCTCCCTCAACGACCGGTAGCTGAACTGCCGGCTGTGCTGAAGGGCCAGCACAAAGAAAAGGACGAAAAAGGTGGTGAAGAACACCTCGGTTATATGATGGTCGGTGAAGCCCAGCATGCTGCGGTTGAGGAATTCGCCCGGCAGCACGGCCGCCGCCGCTGCCGCCACCAGCCCGGCCCATCGCCCGGCCAGCGCCCGGGCGATGAAAAAAATGGGGATAACCGTCAGCACGCCCATAACGGCCGGCACGTATACGGCGATGGCGTCCACCGTCTGCTGCGCGGGCGCTGCGCCGCCCAGCAGCCTGATGATGCCCGCCATCATAAAGGCGAAAAAGCGTATGTCGCCCGGATGCCCCCCGCCCGGGTAGATGAAATACGGGTCGAAGCTGATCAGATGAGGGAAATTGCGCACAAGGTTGTCCACCAGGCGCATATAGTAATAGGCGTCGATGCCGGTCAGCTTGATCCAGGGCCCGTCGAAAACCGCGTCGTACGGCAGCGCCACACGGAAATAAAAGGCCACCGCCATGATGAGAACGAGCGCGGCAACCGTGAACAGCAGGATGGGAACTCTGGTTTTTTCCATATAAGTATCGCTTAGATGATAACCAAACGGCGTATTAGTTTCAATATCATGATTCGCGGACGGTTCGCGTAATAACATTCGGGCGCAGCTAAAGCAACGCCCCTACGGGTTCGCCTGTACAGGGAAACTTGACATACCGAAATACGTGTATCTATAATGACTATAGGGTTTAAAAAAACCCTGCTTTTCCGGCAAGCTCAAATCTCCCGCAGACACAATTTAACCCGTGATTAATTATGCAATCGCAGACATATATGATCGCATCCTTGTATAGCTATGGCTAAATATATTTTCGTTACAGGCGGCGTGGTCTCCTCGGTAGGAAAGGGCATAGCTACGGCTTCTATCGGCCGCATACTGAAAAGCCGCGACGTCTCCGTCTCGGTGCAGAAGCTCGATCCTTACCTCAACGTGGACCCCGGCACCATGTCGCCCTACCAGCACGGCGAGGTCTTCGTCACCACCGACGGCGCCGAGACCGACCTGGACCTGGGGCACTATGAGCGCTTTATCGACACCAACCTCACGGCGGCCTCCAACGTGACCTCCGGCCAGATCTACTCCTCGGTCATCGCCGGCGAAAGGCGCGGCGACTACCTGGGAGGCACCATTCAGGTCATCCCGCACGTCACCAACGAGATCAAGCGCCGCATTCGCGAGGTGGCGCAGATATCCAAGGCGCAGGTGATCATCGTGGAGGTGGGCGGCACGGTGGGCGATATCGAGAGCCAGCCGTTTTTAGAGGCCATCCGCCAGATGCGCAACGAGGTGGGCCGCGACAACGCCCTCTATATCCACGTCACCTACCTGCCCTTCATCGCCACCACCAAGGAGCTCAAGACCAAACCCACGCAGCACAGCGTGAACGAGCTGCGCCGCATCGGCATCCAGCCCGACGTCATTCTCTGCCGCTCGGATTACCCCATCTCGCAGGGGCTGCGCGACAAGATCTCGCTCTTCTGCGACGTGGACAAGGAAGCCGTTATTCCCATGGTCACGGCCGAGACCATCTACGAGGTGCCGCTGATCATGGAAGAGTTCGGCATGAGCAACTTTATCATCAGCCGACTCAGGCTCAACGCCACCAGGGCCGACCTGGCGGAGTGGCGCCAGATGGTGGCACGCATGAAGGAGCCAAGGGAGAGCATCAACATAGCCCTGGTGGGCAAATACGTCGAGCTGGAGGACGCCTACTACTCGGTGCGCGAATCACTCTGCCACGCCGCGCTCTACCAGAACCGCACGGTCAATATCATCTGGGTGCAATCGGAGGACCTGGAGAAGGGGCTGCATCAGGACGTGCTGGGATCGGTGCACGGCATCATCGTGCCGGGCGGATTCGGCAACCGCGGCATCGAGGGTATGATCACCAGCGCTTCGTACGCGCGGCACAACAATATACCTTACCTGGGGCTGTGCCTGGGCATGCAGGTCATGGTTATAGAGTTCGGACGTTACGCGCTGGGCAACAAACGGGCCAACTCCACCGAGTTCGACAGCGGCACGCCCTACCCGGTGATCGACCTGCTGCCGGAGCAGCGCAAGGTCAACGACATGGGGGGCACCATGCGGCTGGGCTCCTATCCCTGCACTCTGGTGGAAGGCACAATGGCCGCCCGGGCCTACGCGGAGCAGCTCGTTTATGAGCGCCACCGCCATCGCTACGAGTTCAATAACGATTACCGCGACCTTTTCGAGAAGAAAGGCCTGGTACTAAGCGGGCTCTCACCCGATAAAAGGCTGGTGGAGATAACGGAGGTAAGGGACCACCCCTGGATGGTGGCCTGCCAGTTCCATCCCGAATTCCGCTCGCGACCCAACCGGCCCCACCCGCTGTTCGTGAGTTTCATCGGCGCCGCCAGGGAGACCCTCGTCGAGGGCACCCAGGTCACCCTGCCCATTAAATAATGCCGCAGGGAGGCGTCTGTATATTAATTAAATCTATAAAGGGAGAAGTACATGCGCCTCTTTCTTGATACGGCCAACCTGGAACACATCAGGCACGGCGCCAGGCTGGGCGCCGTCAGCGGCGTCACCACCAATCCCAGCCTGGTCTCGAAGGAAGGCAAGGTCAACTATAAAAAGCTGGTGCAGGAGATATGCTCGATCATTCCCGGCCCGGTCTCGACCGAGGTCATCAGCCAGGACGTGGCGGGCATGGTGGCCGAGGCGCGCGTAATCGCCACCTGGGCCAAAAACGTGGTGGTCAAGATACCGGCCGGCCCGGAGGGCACCGAGGCCACCGCCGCGCTGTCCAAAGAGGGCATCAAGGTCAATTACACGCTGTGCTTCTCGGTCAACCAGGCGCTGCTGGCTGCCCGGGCGGGAGCGGCCTACGTCAGCCCGTTCGTGGGCAGGCTGGACGACATCGGCGAGGACGGCATCTCGCTGATAAGCGACATCGTCCAGATCTACCGCCAGTACCCCGAGATCAAGACCGAGGTCATCGCGGCCAGCATTCGACACCCCCAGCACTGCCTGGCGGCGGCCAGGGCCGGATCGCACATCGCCACCGTTCCCTACGCCGTGCTGCTCCAGATGGCCAGACACCCGCTGACCGACAGCGGCATCACCCGCTTCGCGGACGATTGGAAGAAGGTGATGGGAGATACTAAAAATATATGAATATTATGGCGGGCGCACCTGAAGGTACGCCCCTACAGGTAATACGCAGGGGCGGGTTTTTAAACCCGCCCGCAACGAGGATAAAAATCTAAGACCCGAGGTGTCATTATGATGAATTTACCCGACCTTGAAAACAAGCCGCTTGAGGAGCTGATGGCGCTGGCCAAGGCACAGAACATCGAGAATTTCGATGTGCTCACCAGGGAGGAATTAATAGCCAAACTCCAGCCCCTCTCCACACCACCCGAGCCCCAGGCCGGCTTTTATATGAGCCTGGGCGGCATACTTGAGATCATGGACGAAGGATACGGCTTCCTCCGACAGGAGACCCTGCTGCCGGGCCCCAACGACGTTTACATCTCTAACTCGCAGATCAGGCGCTTCGGCCTGCGCAACGGCGACACGGTCAGCGGCCAGGCGCGCCCGCCCAAGGAGGGCGAGAAATACTGCAGCCTGCTGCGCGTCGAGACGGTCAACGGACTCGAATCCGACCAGTCCAAGGGACGCCCCCACTTCGGACAGCTCACACCCACCTTCCCGGACGATATGTTCGACCTGGAGGGCAATCCCAAGAACCTGTCCGCACGTCTGATCAACCTGGTGGCGCCCATCGGGCGCGGCCAGCGCGGCCTGATCGTATCGCCCCCTAAAGCGGGAAAGACGCTGCTGCTCAAAAATATCGCCAACGCCATCTCCACCAACTACCCCGAGGTGCACCTCATGGTCTGCCTGATCGGCGAGCGCCCCGAGGAAGTTACGGATATGAAGCGCTCGGTCAAGGGCGAGGTGGTCTCGGCCACGTTCGACGAGCCGGTAGAGAACCACACTCGCGTGGCGGAGCTTGCCCTGGAGAGGGCCAAGCGCCTGGCCGAGATAGGCAAGGATGTGGTCATCCTGCTGGACGGCATCACCCGGCTGACCCGCTCCTACAACCTGGCTATGCCGCCCAGCGGACGCACGCTCTCCGGCGGCATCGACTCCGTAGCCCTCTATCCGCCCAAGCGCTTCTTCGGCGCCGCCCGCAACATCGAGGAGGGCGGCAGCCTGACCATACTGGCTACCTGCCTGGTGGACACCGGCAGCCGCATGGACGACCTCATCTACGAGGAGTTCAAGGGCACCGGCAACATGGAGCTGCACCTGGACCGCAGGATGGCTGAGAAGCGCATCTTCCCCGCCATCGATATCATGCGCAGCGGCACGCGCCGCGAGGAGCTGCTGCTGGGCGAGGCCACCGTGGCCAAGGTATGGCTGCTGCGCCGCATGGTCAGCATGATCGCAGAAGACTCCAACAGCGCAACCGACGCCTCGGAAAGGGTCATCGAGCGGCTGAACAAATCGCAGACCAACCAGGAGTTTTTGGACAAGTTGACGTCGAAGGACGTTTAATGACTCATTCACGGGTCATTGCGAGGAACGGAGTGACGAAGCAATCTTGCGCATGATTGCGCTACACAGGATTGCCGCGCTTCGCTCGCAATGACGAGAGGGAAAAGGCCCGCAACGACGAGAAAAAACGTTCGCAATGACCTGCTGACGCTGATGAGAAGCATTAATGAAACCCGCCCCTACGTTATTGATTTATTTGTGTTATGATACATTCAAAAGCAATTCGGAGGATTAAGAGATGAAAGTAAAGGTCCTGGCGTCTTTACTTGCACTTTCCTTCTTAACAGCGCTTATACTGCCGGCCGCAGTGCAGGCGGAATCGCTTACGCTGGACCCTACTACGGGACGGGTAGGCTCGGACATTAAAATACCTGCTTTCTGCCAGTACGGCGAGGGGGAGTACTTCCTGTACTGGGGCGATTCGAACCAGCTTGTTCAGCAGGGCACCCTCACCAAGTCAGGCTGCCAACCCCTCATCTTCGAGGTGCCGCAGTCGCCGCGAGGCAAGCAGCTGGTCACGCTGAAGGTTGGCAGCAAGTCCTTCCAGAAGGAGTTCACTGTCCAGGGCGGTATCTCCATAGGCACTAAAAAAGGCATGGTGGGCACAGAGGTGGCCGTTCAGGGCAACGGCTTCGACGCCCGTGAAACAGGCATTAAAATAATCTACAACAGCAGCGAAATCGCCTCGGGTATCGAGGCGAACGCCAGTGGAAGCTGGCTCTATACTCTCAAAATCCCCGCCAGCAACAGAGGCAACCACTCAATCTCGGCCAGCGGGGCCACCACACCCTCCACTGAGATCAAGGAGCAGATATTCACGGTGACTCCGTCCTTCAGCATCAATCCCAACTCAGGCTGGGTAGGGCGCGTGGTCACCGTATCGGGCGCCGGCTTCGGCAACGGCGAGACCAATATCGCCGTCATCTACGACGACCTGGTGGTCAAGTCCAATATCTCGGCCGATCTCAACGGCACGTGGCAGTCCTCCTTCTCCATTCCTGCATCTTCCAAGGGCACGCACCAGGTGGACGCCAGGGGCGCAACCACCACCCTGGAGGATGTACCCGACGCCGTATTTACGGTATCGCCCGGCATAAAGGTCGAACAGGCCAGCGGCAGGCTGGGCGACATCATCAATACGGGAGACACACTCTATGTAAACGGCGTCGGCTTCCAGGAGAACGAGACCAATATCAAGGTCACATTCGATGACACGCAGGCCGTGGGCAACATCACCGCGGACGCGCACGGCTCATGGTCGACCCAGTTCACCGTGCCCGCCGCTACTAAAGGCGAGCACGTTGTCGACGCGTTCGGCGACGCCACCAGGGCCGACGATGTCTCGCAATATATAGTCGTCATCACACCCGAGCTAACCATAAATCCGGTGAGCGGCTCGGTGGGCGAAAACACGCTGCTCACGGGCAGCGGGTTCGGCGCCAGCCAGACGCTGACCATCACCTATGACGCAAAGCAGGTGGCAAGCGACGCCACTACGGACGGCAAGGGCAGCTTCAGCACCAGCTTCAAACCGCCTTCCAGCAGTGCGGGCAGCCACCTGGTGACCGTAAGCGACGGCACACAGGCCGTGGCTTCCACATCCTTCACCATCGAGTCCATCGCACCGGCGGCCCCATCCCCGGTTTCGCCCGCCGCCGGCACCAAGATAGGCCTCTTCGAAAATAAGCCCATAGACTTCAGATGGTCCGTGGCCGAGGACCCCAGCGGCGTCACCTATTCCTTCGAAATGAGCCGGAATGCCGATTTCTCGGGATCGGTGGTGCGCAAGGAAGCGCTGGCCCAACCCGAGTACATCATGCCGCCCGGCGAGAAGCCGCAGGGGGGGGATTACTTCTGGCGCGTGAAGGCGGTCGACCTGGCCGGAAACGCCGGTGAGTGGAGCCAGTCACAATTCATCTCTTTCACCGGCTTCGACTTCTGGCCCATCGTGGGGATCATAGCCGGCCTGGTCGTGGTCGGACTGATCATATGGCGCGTCAGGGCCATCAGCAAAAAGGGCGGCTGGTCGTCATCGTAATTCAACAATCTTGACAAAATGACCATGCGGCTTTAATATGGGTTAAACCTAACAGTATTAATGCGTTCAGCTATATATAAAACTAAATAGTTAAGCGAGGTATTACACAATGAAATTAATGGTTATCGGGCTGGGGCAATGCGGCTCACGTGTCGCCGACGAGTTTGCCCGCCTGGGCCAGAGGGCTCATGGTGAACGCGGTACAACCATTGTTACAGGGACCTTTGCCGTCAACACCGACCAGACCGACCTGACCGGTTTATCTCATATCGGCTCAGACTATATGCACAGAATTCTGATCGGCGGTCGCAAGACCTGGGGACACGGGGTAGGCAAGGTCAACGAGATGGGCGCCGAGCTGGCGCGCGAGGACGGCGACAAGGTCATCGACGCCGTGCGCACATCTCCCCTCTTCTACCAGACCCACGCTTTCCTGCTGATCGCCGGAACGGCCGGCGGCACCGGCTCGGGCGCAATCTCGATCATCGCGCAGATGCTCAAGGAACGCTATATCGGCAAACCGGTCTACTCCCTCTGCGTGCTGCCTTTCGAACACGAGGAAGTGGCCGAACTGCGCAGCGTATACAACACCGCCACCTGCCTTAAATCCATTCACTCCGTGGCAGACGGCGTATTCCTGGCGGACAACCAGCGCTACGTGCGCAAGGACGCCAGCCTGGCCATGAACCTGTCCCGCATCAACCGCCAGATCGTGGAGCCTTTCTACGACCTGATGTGCGCGGGAGAGGTGACCAACGTACGCCACGTGGGCGCCAAGACTATGGACGCCGGCGACATCATGCAGTCCATCGATGGCTGGACCGCCATCGGCTGCGGCAGTACGGACATCCCTCGCGGGTTCCGCTTCCCCTGGGAGCTCTCCAAGACCGGCTTCCGTGAGAAGAGCGGCGAGACCCTGCGCGCCATGCAGGCCATGGACGCCGCCGTCAGCGAGCTCTCCATTGCTCTCAATCCGGAGGACGCCGGCCGCGCGCTCTACCTGCTGGCCGCCCCCACCAAGGAGATGAGCATGGATATCGCCAAAGGCCTGGGCGACTACCTGCGCGAGCTGGCCGAGAACGCTGTCATACGCGCCGGCGACTTCCCCAGGGACCGCGGATCGGTGAACGTCACCATCCTCTTCTCTCAGCTGGCATTCGTACAGAAGATACGCGACTACTACGACAGGGCCTCGGCCTTCGCCATGACCCAGAAGGACCGCCTGAAGGAAACCACAGGCCGCCTGCGCGACATGGAAGACGCCGCCAAGGGCCTGCCCAGCCTGATATAAACACTGATCGACATTTAAGAAGGGAGAGCGTAACGCTCTCCCTTCTTTATTAGGACGTCATTGCGGGGAGAGCAGCGACGAAGCAATCCATACCCGCAAGTGACAACAGGATAGCCGATGCCATCAACAGCCGGCTGGCCGGCTCCGAAGACAGGCTGCACAGAGAGCTGGCGCAGGGTGCAGCGGACCGTTCACTATAAGCTGGATTAGAAGAATTTGATATCCGGCTTTCTTTATCGGCCCGGGGATACAGTTAAAAGGCCCTGCGCCTCATCCGCCTATGGACTATTGCCAGGATAAAGGCAGTTAAAATCAGCGCAATGCTGAAATACAGGATAACGTCGGAGCCGGCGGGCGCATCTACTGCAAAGCTGCCCGCATCGACGCCGCCCACGCGGACCGCATAGTCTCCGGGCACATCCCGGCTGACCGCGAATTCAAGCGGCACGGTTTTGCCGCTCTCGACCATGACAGACCGGCTCGCTTCTTCGCAGCCATTAACGTACAGTTTAACCGTCATGTAGCCATTTGCAGCGCCCCTGTTGGCCAGCGTTGCACCGACGGTGACGGGCGAGCCGGGCAGGGCCCTGGCCGCCGAAAGAGAAGCCTTCTGCACGTACACACCGGGCAGGGACACCGGCTGAGCCGGCGGCACGGCGGATATCGTACCTGAAGAGCCTGCGTTATCGATATATGCGCGAGGCAGGGTAAAACTATTCTCGAGCCCGAAGGCCGTCACCCGATCCGTCACCTTCGCCCTGTAGTGATAGGTTTTGCCGTGCCTCAATCCTGTTATCATCGTGCTGAAATCCCCGGCATTCGTCATCCGTTGCGGTGAAGTCGTATTGCTGTGGTCCCCCGGAGCTGTTCCCCATTCAAACGATACGTAAACCGTATTATCCAGGCCCAGCGAGGTAAGCCTGCCCCTGAGTATGGCAGAATTTGAGGAAGAAATTGTTGCTTCTTCGGTTGTCACGTTGACGGGAATAAAAGGAGTGGCCTGCGCCGTGGCCCTGGCCCATGAATACCACTGCAGCGAACCCCTGGTGACCTCCGACCATGCCGCATAGTAGTACGTCGTCAGGTTGGCCAGCCCGGTATCCACTGCAGCGTTACCGGCGTCGAAGTAAACCTGGACGCCGTCGGTGCGGAACACCGGATACCCGGTGGTGGACCTGCGTATAAGCGTCCTGGTCGCGCCCTGCCCTTTGGTCCAGCTGAGGCTGACCTGTCCATTGCCCGCTGCAGCAGTAAAATTGGTCGGCTCGAAGGGTGGCGTTAAAAAGGTGATGATTCCACCATAGCCCCATCCTTCGCTGTTGAGAGCTTTGGCCCTGTAATAACAGAGCGCGCCGGGAGCGAGGCCGGTGACGTCATGATTATATGTTCCAGTGCCGAACGACCCGCTTTCCGTCCAGGAATCGGCAAAGGGAGGGTGCCCGTCACTATCCCACTCGAAACCCCTCTCCGTGACAACGGCGCCGCCGGTATTCCATACTTCCCCTTCGAGCCTTGCTCCGGTTTCATTTATGCTCGAGGCAAAGTGGGTGACAACGACGGGAGGCGAAGGATCATCGGCGCCAACCGGCTCAGCCTGATAGCAGGGCAGCAAGGCCGCGGCCGGAATTACAACCGCCAGGACAAGCGCTCGCATGACAAAGCGCAAACTCATAACCATTCCCCTTTCACATCAGTCATAAACAATCCCGGTCGTAATGCTCCACCCCTCATCGCATAAGAACCACTATAAACTATACCATATTGCAGAAGATATGCATATCCGACAGGCATACACAGCATCTATCCGATCTTTCTGCGATTATGATCAGATCGGCACCGTCCCGGTAGCCCTGCGAGGCGCAAGGCGCGAGGCCGCCTCCACGCAGAGCGCCAGGCTTATCAAGTAATCGTCGTGCCCGGCGGAGGGATCGACGAAGAAGTTGATGGTGCGGTTGGGACGGCTCACGCCGCGCGCTCGCTCAAGCTGGAACATCATCTCCCGATAATCCGCCGAACCGTCAGTCCGATACAGTTTGAGCCGGCCTGAATTGACGGCCGCCAGCAGGCTGAAGCCCAGGGCCGACTTGGAGGGCTGCGTGAATTTGAAAGGCACGATGCAGCCGCCCAGCGCGTGCCGCAGAAACGAGGCCACTCCCTCCCCGACTCCCGTGGCGTCCGCGACCACGCTGCTGCAGCGCCAGGTATCCTTAAGTATGTGGACCAGCTCTCGGTACAGCTCCGGATGCTTCCTGCCGGTCCAGCTGTAGTGCTCAACCACCTCTATGCGGGGCCCATCCTCAACCGGACCATCCACAGGATTTCCCACTTCGGCGATGGTCAGCACCGCTGCGTCCCGTCCGCGCAGCGTCGTCCCCGGCTCGTCGGACACCTCGGCCTCACCAGCCAGGTCGAGGCCGGCCACGTATATCTTACTCCCCGACTCCCGGCGCGCCTGCCTTTCATGCGTTCCCTGCAGCAGGGCTATTTGAGCGCGTGACAGGAATCCTCCCGTATTTCGTACGAGCAGCAGCGCATACTGGCTCAGGAATAGCGGATGGTCGGCGCCCAGCCTGGCGCGCTCTGCATCCACGAAGGCCCGGTAGGCGGGATTATATCTGGCCACCTCCTGCCAGTCGAAGCGGAAATGGCGCTTCAGTCCGTCGCCTTTCTCCAGCTCGAGGTTTTGTAGCCTGACCTCTTCCAGCAGGGTGGAATCGTCCCAGGGCGTACCGTAATGAACGGTGGTGGCATTGGTGGAGGAAGCCATGGGCCGGAAATCGCGGGTGTACTTGTCCTTGTCCACGTCCTGCGACTCGTCGATCTCAAGCAGGATATCGGCCGTGTGCCCGACTACCGACGAGGTCTCTTCGGCCGAGAGGAAGACCTGGCAGGCCGCCCCCAGTCGTATGATGTATCCCATCTCAGCCTCCCACAATCCCCGGAAGCCGAAATCATCCAGCCGCTGCTTGAGGCGCATCATGGAGATAACGGTCTGCGGCTTGAAAGTGGGCGAGCATTTTACGGCGCTGCCCCCGCGCAGCATGAACATGGTGAGCAGCAGCACCCCGATGTGCGCGGACAGCTCGTTTTTCCCACCCTGCCGGGCAATCTCCACCGAGAAGGTCAGGCCCCGCCGGTCCTCGATGCTCTTCAGCACGGCGCGGGCGATCTCGAGCTGATAGGGACGTAATTCCATTTTACAATTAATGTAGGGGCGGACCTTCAGGTCCGCCCGCCCTGCGCTCGTCCTTTGCGGGCGGGTTTAAAAACCCGCCCCTACAAAGTTGGTTATAAGCCGGGCGGATTTTGAAAATCCGCCCCTACTTGATGAGAGCCTTGACCCCCAGGGGAATGGCCAGCTCGGTGAGCACCTTCGTAATGGCCTCCCTGAGGCTTTTCTTCTGCTCCCTGGATATCGCATAGCCTATCTTAACCATGCCGGCGATGGCATTAGCCGTGCGCAGGTGCAGTTCGATTTTATCCGGATAATCCCTGATCAGGTCGCGCAGCTTGAGCCTGAGCAAGGCTATTTCCTGGTCGAGCCCCTCCACACCACCTGCCTCCTCCAGCATCAGGCTGCGGGTTTCACCCAGGGCGGGGCCGTAGAAGTCCCGCTTTACGTCCCTTTTTACCTGCTTTTTCGCCATTTTTTATCTTGAAAACCAACAATCCATAAACGATGGCATAGGCCGCGGCGTCATACCTCTCCAGCCTGAGGGCATACTTAAGAAGCTCAACCATATCCAGCTATATTAGTACGCAGCCCCGAGGGCCTTCAACGGATTGCTGTCGCCCCGGGAATAAAATGGACTGATTTCACTGGCTGATCCTGGGATCTATCCACAGGGCATGGATTTCGCCCGGCTCCGCACCCCCCTCCACCCTCAATACGGGCATGACCTTCCTGCCGCCATAGGTTGCAAGATCGATATCTATATCATGCAACCTGCCGTCGCCGGAAGCTTCGACAGCCGGCCACCAGACGATGCTCCCCCTGTCATCCTTTATGCCGAAGAGAAAGGCCGCGCCTCCGCCATCCCCGGCTTCCCCGGACAGACCCACCCTGGCAGTGAAGCGCGTGTTGTAAGGCAACTCCAGAGGCAGCATATAGCCTCCCGCCTGCCATTGCTCCCGCCAGTCGCCGAAGATCCCTTCGATCCAGCCATAGCCGGGGCCGGGTGGTACCATCTCGATGGCATTGCTATAGCGCTGATTGTCCGCAGCAACGACTTCGAGCAGCTTTTGCGCGTGTCCGGTAACCGCATCGCCATCCGAGTATTCGATCCGACCGGCGCTGCCTCTCCAGCTCGCCCGCGAGGCTATTTGAGTGAAATCGTATCTATATTTGAAGCCAAAGGTCGGCACATAGCAATTATTTTCTTTACCGGCCTCTTCCACCTTATTATCTCCGTTGGCGCATATTTTAATCGTGTTTCCTTCCCAGTCGTAATTGGTGAAAGGCAGCGTCTTTTCCTCACCGGCCCTGAGTCCGCTCACCCAGCTCGTGTCCCGAAGCATGTTACTCTGGTCATAGACGTAGGTCTCGCTGGGGCCGGCATCGGCGGCGCCGATGTTTTTGATCTTATAGTAGAGCAGCCCGCTGATATGCGTCACGCCCGTGACGACCAGGTCCGGCAGGAATTCGCTCCTCTCCACCACATCAACCGTGACCCAGGCGGTCGATACTCCCTTCTGCCCGGAAGCGGTGAGGGTATACCTGGTGGTTTTCTGCGGCGATACATCGACTGAGCCAATGGGCTGAACCCTGCCCGGCCCGTTGTCAATGGTCACCACCGCGGCGTCAGACACGCTCCAGCGCAGTGTAACATTCTCACCCGGCATGATTACATCGGCCCCGGCCGAGAAATCGTTGATCACCGGCCAGGATTTCACTTCTGCAGCCTGTACGGCGACCGTGGTATTCTCTGCAGCCGGCTGCTCTGAAGGCTGATCCGCCGGTGAGCAACCTGCCAGGATTACTGCCGCGAATAAGATCGACGTAATATAAAGCCTGATCATCTTGTTTCAAGTATAACAAAGTGGGAGACGCATCACTTGGCATCGTTGAAAAGGGCCGGCTGATGCTGACTTCGATATTGAAAGCAGCCTGTTTTTGGAGTATGCTAATTTCGATAAACGACCGGTCTATGATTAAAGCGGCAGGAGGAAGGTAAATGGTTGAAACTCTGAAAGAGAAATTCGACGCCATAGTGGTGGGTACGGGCCCGGGCGGGGGCACGGTGGCCAGAGAGCTTACCAACGCCGGCAAGAAGGTGCTGATGCTGGACTGGGGTTCCAACGCTCCTGTGCAGGGCAGCAACGCCCAGGCTTTCGGTTACATCGGCATGCCCTATAAGAGCCTGTATATCATCGACGGTTTCTTGGGACTTGTACGCGCCGTCACGGTGGGCGGCAGCTCAATCGTCTATTACGCCACCGCCTGGGATCCTCCTTTCGACTACTGGGATAAATACGGCATAAACCTGCGGGACGAGGCCGCCGAGATTAAAAAAGAGGTCCCCATCAATCCTCTTAAGGACGAATTGATCGGCCCCTCGGCCAGGATGATCGCCCGGAGCGCCCGCGATCTGGGCTACAACTGGCAGAAGCTCAACAAGTTCGTATACCTCGACAAATGCCGGGCCAAGTGCGACAAATGCGACCTGGGTTGCCCGTATGGCGCCAAGTGGAACTCGCGTGTGTTCGTCCAGGATGCCACCGCAAAGGGCGCGCAGCTGCTGGACCTGGCGCATGTAACCAGGGTCATCGTTGAAAATAAAAAGGCCACGGGCGTGGAGTTCTCGCGCAAGGGCAAAAAGTACATCGCCGGCGCCGACAGGGTGATCGTGGCAGCGGGCGGAATCGGCTCTCCCATCATACTGGAGAACAGCGGCATCCCGCAGGCCGGCGCCAATTTCTTCTACGATCCGCTGATCGCGGTCTTCGGGACGGTGAAGGGCCTGGACGACGGCAAGGAATTCCCCATGGCCATGGGGCAGCACATGGTGGAGGACGATTACTTGATGACCGATATGACATTGCCCTGGCTGATCTACGACGTATTCACCGCCGAGGTCTTCCGCTTCGATAAACTGTCGAACAGGAGCCAGCTAACCATTATGATCAAAGCGCGCGACAGCCTGGGCGGCAAGATCAGCAAATCCGGGTTTATCAGGAAACCGTTCACACAGGTAGAGCGCGGCAAGCTGATGAGCGGATTTGAGCGCGCCAAAAAGATCCTGAAGAACGCCGGCGCCAAAGACATCTTCAAAACCTGGTGGATCGCCTCGCATCCGGGCGGGACCTGCAAGATAAATGACATCGTGGACGCCAACCTCAAGACGGAGATCGACAACCTGTATGTCTGCGACTGCTCGGTGATACCATCCGAGTGGGGCCGGCCACCGGTCTACTCGATCCTGTGCCTGGGCAAGCGGCTGGGCAAACACCTCATTGCCGGCAAGGTGGAGTCCAAAGCTACAGCGGCGGCGCCTGCAGGAAATTAAGAGCTTATGTCTGTAATAGGAAGGTATTTTAATTCGTCATTGCGAGGAGCGCTGCGACGAAGTAATCCTGTACGTGATTACGGGTACACAAGATTGCCACGGCCTTCGGCCTCGCAATGACATAGGGCCAAACTAATGACGATACCGCTATTTGAGTCCTACCCGGCCCTGGCAACAAATTTGCCATGGATGCCCATCGGCAACTGGCCCACGCCCGTCCACAAGCTCGAGAGCCTGGGCAAGACTATAGGATATCCCGAAATCTGGATAAAGCGCGACGACAAGTCGTCGGACATCTACGGGGGCAACAAGGTGCGCAAGCTGGAGTTCGTTATCGCCGACGCCCTGCGCAAGAAAAAGAAATACATGATCACAGTAGGCGGCATCGGCACCAACCACGGCCTGGCCACCACCATTCACTGCGGCCGCGCCGGCATCAAAACGGCGCTGGTACTCATTCCACAACCGGTCACCGACAAGGTGCAGGAGAACCTGCTGCTGGACCAGCATTTCGGCGCCGAGATAAACGTAGGCCGCAGTATCCCTGAGACCTACCTGCGGGCGGCCGGGGTGATGCTGACCCACCCCAACTTCTACCTGCTCTGGGCCGGAGGCACATCGCCCCTCAGCACCCTTGGATATGTCAATGCTGCTTTTGAACTGAAACAGCAGATCGACGCAGGTCTTATGCCCGAGCCCGGATACATCTTCGGCGCCACCGGCTCCATGGGAACGACGGCCGGGTTAATCGTTGGATGCAGGCTGGCCGGGCTGAAAAGTCGCATCGTGGGAGTCAAGGTCTCGATGGACGAGTATTCCAATGTCAAAGGTATCGTATCACTGTGCAACAAGACTATTAAATTAATGCGAAAGCACGATCCTTCGATTCCGGATATGAGGTTCACTGACTCCGATTTCGACTTTGAACAAGGTTTCTTCGGGGACGAGTACGGCAGGGTTACACCCGAGGGCAGGGCCGCCGTGGACCTGATAAAGAAAACCGAGGGAATCGGGCTGGAAACCACCTATACGGGCAAGACGCTGGCGGCCATGCTGGACTTCATTAAAAAAGGCAGGTCGCCGGACGGCGCTCCGCTGCTATTCTGGAACACCTACAACAGCGTGGATTACAGCGAGACTATTAAAAAGTGCGGCGGCTTCAAGACGCTCCCCAAATGCGTGCAGTGGGCCTGTAAAGAGAACCTGATACCGTATTTGAAATAGCGGATTTCGGGCGGATTTTCAAACCCGCCCGGCGAGCGAGGATGAGTATGCAGGAAAAAAAAGGTTCATCCGACCCGGGCCTTAAGAAATCACTGGGACTCCTCGACACGGTCTCCATAGAGGTGGGCGCCATCATCGGCGCAGGCATCTTCGCCCTGACCGGCCTGGCTGTGGCCAAATGCGGCCCCGGCGTGCCGATCGCCTTCGTTATCGCAGCGCTGCCCATGGTGCTGGCATTGCTGCCTATCGGAATGCTGGCTTCAATCCTGCCCACCGTAGGAGGCAGCTTCCGCTACCCCAGCCGCATCCTCAATCCCTTCTGGGGTTTCATCGGTGTCTGGGGCATCATGATGGGCATCATGCTGGGCGGCATGCCCATGTATGCCCTTAACTTCGCCGACTATACGCGCGTAATCTTCCCCACTTTCGACCGCAACCTGGTGGCCGTGATAACCCTCTCCTTCTTCTTCGTGATCAACGTGGTGGGAGTCAAGGCCGCCAGCGCCGTACAGGTCGGCATGTTCTTCGTCCTGCTGGTGGCTTTGCTGGTATATGTCATATGGGGCATTCCGGCCATAGACCCGGCAAACCTGACTCCACTTTTCCCCGGCGGGGCGGTCGGCCTTGCCATTGCCGCCGGAATGCTATTCTTCGCCTACATGGGCGCCAACTTCATCATCGACCTGGGCGCCGAGATCAAGAACGCGGGCAGGAATATTCCGCTGTCCTTCGCCATCAGCTTGCCCATCGTAATAATCCTCTACACGCTGATGGGACTGGTGACGGTCGGCACAGTGCCGTCCAGCGTCTGCGCCAACCAGCCGCTTTCCGTTGCCGCCGGTTACTTCATGCCGCCCGGGCTGGCCCTTTTCTTCACGGTGGGCGGGGGATTACTGGCCCTGGCCACCACCATCAACGCCACCTTCATGTTCGCCTCTCGTTATATACTGGTTTTCGCCGAGGACGGGGTCTTCCCACAGGCGCTGGCGGGCGTCAATAAAAAGTTCGGCACGCCCCACTGGGGTCTACTCGTTATGTTCGTGCTCTCCCTGGCCACCCTGCCACTGGGGGCATCGTCCTTCGAGGTGCTGGCCTACACCGCCTCCATCGGTTCAATTGTGCTGCTCTTCCCCATCCTGATATCCGCCATGCGCTTCCCCCGCAAAATGCCCGGGGCCTACGCCAGGGCTCCATTTAAACTCAAGGGGGCATGGCTCTACATTGTCTCCGTGCTGGCGCTGCTGTTCGGCGCATTCTTCATCGCCGCGCTGATTCTCGAGAGTCTGACCGCCTTCATAATTTTAATAGTCTGGATGGTCATCGGAGTCATCTATTATGTGATCCGCGACCGTTACCTGAAGAAAAAGCGCGGCGTGGGATTGGGCGCTATTGCGAACGAACCGATGTAGCTATCTCTTACGTCATTGCGAGCGCAGCGAAGCAATCTTGTGTGATGAAGCAATAGAAGTGCAAGATTGCCGCGTCGCTATGCTCCTCGCAATGACAAGTAGAAACTGCTTACTTTTCAGGTATGATCCCGCGCCTGATGGCGAAGTGGATGAGTTCGGTGCGGTTGCGTAACCCCAGCTTCTGCATAACCCTGGCCCGGTGCACCTCTACCGTACGCGGGCTAATGAAAAGCCTCTCAGCGATATTTGAACTGGTGAACCCCTGCGCCGCCAGGTGCAGCACCTCGCGCTCGCGCGAGGTGAGCATATCATAGGGTTCAAGCCGGCTCTCCTCAGACCTCTGCAGATAAGCTTCTATAGCGCGGTCCGAGAGAGGTGGCGCCAGGTAGCGCCTTCCCAGCGACGCCTCGCGCACAGCGCGCACCAGCTCTTCGGGAGAGGAGTCTTTCAGCACGTAAGAACAGGCGCCGGCCTGCATCGCCTCCACCACATAACAATCGTTGCCGTACATGGACAGCACAACGGAAGCGGTAAGCGGCGATCTCTTTCTCACCTGCCGGATGACCGCCAGCCCGCTCATATCCGCCAGCATCAGATCGATTATCATGACATCGGGCTTTATCTGCCCGGCCAGCAGCGCGGCCTCAGCACCACTGCCCGCCTCACCGCTCACGCGAATATCCGCTTCGGATTCGAGCAGGGCTTTGATGCCCTTGCGCACGACGTGATGATCATCAGCTAAAATAACACTGATCATTTTTATTCCTCGATCACCTTCCTCGATCTGACGGGAAGGGGAAGCTCAGCTGTGACTACCGTCCCAGTACCTGGTGCAGAGGAAAGGGAAAACCTGCCGCACGCGATCAGGGCGCGTCCGCGCATGCCGTTGATACCCCCGGGCCAGGTCTCAGCAAGCTTATCGGCCTCAAAGCCGCATCCACTGTCCTCGATGCGTACGGAAAGTACCCAGCGGTCGGACCACACTCTGACCCTGGCTTCGCCCGTGCCCGCGTGCGCCGCTACGTTTTCCAGCGCCTCTTTGACGATGCGGTACGCGGCCAGTCCGGTCTCGGCAGGTATTTTCTTGTGCAGCCCCTGGTGCTCGAACTGAACGGCCACGTGAGTGCGCGAAGTGAAGCTCTCAAACAGGTAGAGCAGAGCAGGCAACAACCCCAGGTCGTCCAGCATCTTGGGGCGTAGCTCCAGGGAAAGCTCGCGCGCCAGCGACATCATCTCATTAACCAGCGACTGCGCCTCACTCAAAGTATAACGCGCCTTATCCGGGGAGGAGTTCATCGCATCGCCCAGAAGCAACTTGAGCACAGCCAGCGATTGGCCCAGCCTATCGTGGAGTTCGCGGGCAATAATCCGCCGTTCCCCCTCCTGTATATCCAGAAGCACTTTGGCGGTCGAAAGCGGATCATCCATAAGGCCAACATAATATGGCCCGTACCGTTGTTTGTCAATCCTTGCCCAAGCCCAGCCATAGCTTGATTTCCTTTACCGGCACATGTAAGATTAACGTTGTTTTTGGCCTCAAACAGGCTGTTTTTAAGGCAAGCGGATGAAGATAAGTGAAATTATAAGAGGACAGGGCAAATGCCTTTCTTTTGAGTTCTTTCCGCCAAAAACGCCCACCGGCGAGGAAAGGCTATTGAAACGGATTGAAAACCTTAAGGTTTTCAATCCGTCCTTTATCTCGGTCACCCAACATGCAGGGGCCGACACACTGGGCAAGACCAAGCATATCGTGAGGAAGCTCCACGATGAAACCGGGCTGACCGTGATGCCGCATATCACCTGCGCCGATCCGCGCAGAAGCGAACTTGAACCTGTGATCAATTACTACCGGCAACTGGGCACCGAGAACATACTGGCCCTGCGCGGCGATCCCGAAGAATACGGAGCAGATGTGTTCGACGGCCAGGAGCACTTCCGCTTCGCCTCCGACCTGGTGCGCTTCCTGGCCACTTACAGGAGATTCTGCGTCGGCGTGGCCGTTTATCCCGAAGGCCACCTGGAATCGCCCAACCTCGGGCTGGACACCGCCTACACCAAACAGAAAATCGACCAGGGGGCGGAGTTCGGCATTACACAGATGTTCTTCGAGAACTTCCACTTCTATCAGATGATGGACCGCTTCGAGCAGGACGGTATCAACATACCCATCATTGCCGGAATAATGCCCATCACCGACTTCCAGAAGGTCGAGCGCTTCAGCGAGCTGTCAGGCGTGGAGATACCCGTGCCCATCGTCACCAAATTCGAAGAGATAGATGATCCGGATGAGATCGTTAAAGCCGGCATCGACCTGGCCACCGAGCAGTGCCTGGACCTGCTGGAAAATGGTGTGCGTTACTTCCATTTTTACACGCTGAACCGGGACGAGCCGACGGCAAAAATATTGAATAATCTGTCTTCCGCACTGACTTGATCCAATAAATCACACAAATATTTTACACATACGAAAGGGAGGTTACATGCAGGTATTAGAAGGTATCAAGATCATCGAGCTCGTCCATATGCCTCCGGGCGAACTCTGCAGTATGATCCTGGGTGATTTCGGGGCTGATATCATTAAAGTGGAGGCTGTACCTGCGGCCAGCGGACGAAAATTGATCGATCCCGCCGAGGCCGAGGCCCTCAAGTCGTTTATGGCCTATAACGCCGTCAACCGCAATAAAAAGAGCATCCGCCTGAACCTTAAGTCAGAGGATGGGAAGCAGGTCTTTTACAAGCTTGCTCAACAGGCCGACGTGGTCATCGAAGGCTTCCGTCCCGGCGTGGCCGGGCGCATGGGCGTGGATTACGCGACGATCAATAAGCTCAATCCTCGCATCGTATACTGTTCTCTCAGTGGATACGGGCAGGACGGGCCCTACAGCCAGAACCCGGGACACGATATCAATTACATCTCCATAGCAGGGGCACTCAACCTGATCGGCTGGCCCGGCAGCCCACCAGCCATCCCTCTCAATTTCCTGGCCGACTTCGCCGGCGCTTCACTGCACGGTGTTATGGGCATTCTGCTGGCGATTATAGCGCGCCAATCTTCGGGCAAGGGCCAGTTCGTCGATATTTCCTATACGGACAGTGTAATAACGCTTATGACCTTTTTCCTGCAGCAGCACTTTGCGGCCGGCATGAAGTTCCCTCGCGGGCAGTGGGGTCTGGCCGGAGGATATCCATACTATCAGACCTACGCGACATCGGACGGCAAGCTCATTAGCCTCGGCTGCGTGGAGCCATGGTTCTGGGAAAACCTGTGCCGGGCGATCAACCGGGAAGATCTAAAGGAATTCAGCTTCACGCCCGACCATTTCATACAGCCTCAACAGGATGAAAAATGGCAAAAGGCTACGGAGGAGGTCAAGAAGGTCTTCCTGACCAGAACGCGCGATGAATGGTTTGAGATACTGTGCAAATATGATGTGCCGGCCGGCAAGGTCTACGAGATAGACGAGGTATCCACCGATCCGCAGCTCCTTCACCGCAAGATGCTGCTGGAATTCGATCACCCGAAGCTGGGCAAGGTCAAACAGCCCGGTATAGCTATCAAGCTCTCCCAAACTCCGGGCAGCGTGAGGAGCATGGCCCCTTACTCGGGCGAGAACACGGACGAGGTGATGAAGTCGCTGGGATACGCCAGGCAGGATATAGAAAGCTTGCGCAAAGCTAACGCGATAGGCTAAAATTTGAGATACAGGAGGTGGGAATATGGCAGCCAAAGCATTCGTTCTGGTGACTACATCGGTGGGGCAGACCAAGTCGGTCCTCACTCATCTCAAGAAGCTCGACGGCATAAAGAGCGTGGACGCCGTGATGGGACCTTACGATATCATAGCTGTCGTGGAAGGGGAATCGGTGGATAATGTTGGCAAGCTGATTACCGAGCAGTTCCACAAAATCAGCGGTATCGAGCGCACAACTACCTGCCAGACGATCAGAATCGCCTGATAAGCCCCGCCATGGACTGTGTATTTTGCAAGATTGTTGCCGGGACCATACCGGCGGACATCGTCTATAGCGATGACGAATTAATCGCCTTTCGCGATATTCATCCGATGGCGCCCGTGCATGATGTCCTGATACCCAGGAAGCATATCGAATCCGTAAACGGCCTGTCCGCCTCCGACCAATCCCTGGCCGGACGGATGCTGCTGGCAGCGGGCATGGTAGCCAAAAAGGAGGGCATCGCGGAATCAGGCTATCGGCTGGCTATTAATACTGGCCCGGACGGCACGCAGCTCGTCCCGCATCTCCACCTCCATATACTGGGCGGACGCCTTCTATCGGAGAAACTGGGCTAAGCATCCGCCGAAAGCGCGGCTATTTTATCTATAACCTGCTCGATAGCCTCATCCGGCGTGGAAGCGCCTGCAGTTATACCCACAGCTTTCTTGCCCTTCAGCCACTCAATATCTATCTCGCCGGCGTTCTCAATATGATGCGTCTCCACAATATGTTGGCAGACCTCGGCCAGGCGGCGGGTGTTGGCGCTGTTGTGCCCGCCCACGACTATCATGAGATCGCTGGTCCCGGCCAAATCTTCGGCTGCCAGCTGCCTTTTCTGCGTCTCCTGGCAGAGCGTGTTCTCCACCCTGATCTCCCTTGCCCGGGGAAGCAGCCGTTGATTGAGCCGGTTGACGAAGGCTATGAATTCCGCCCTGCTCTGCGTGGTTTGCGCCATGATACCGATACGTGTTGGTAGGCTCTCAATCTCCACCTGGTCTGCGTTCATCGAGGCAATGGATTTATCACCGGCCCAACCCAGAAGCCCGCGGACCTCGGGGTGGCTGGCCTCTCCGAAGATAATGACACCAAAGCCTGCGTTGGCCAGCCGTCGGGCTGCTTTCTGCGCGCTGCGCACAATCGGGCAGGTTGTGTCGATAACTTCGGCCTCTTCAGCCAGGAGTTTCTCCAGCACCGCCGGAGAGACACCGTGTGAAGAGACCGCAATCGTGCCGCTCTCAAGATTGCCGGCATCCTCCACCACCCTCACCCCCAGGGCCTTGAGCCGCGCAACGACCGTCTTGTTATGGACAATCGGCCCGAGCGTGGCGATAGATTGTCCCCGGCGGGCCGCGCTTTCAATAATCTTGAGAGCGCGCCGCACACCGAAACAGAAGCCGAGCTCGCGGGCCTTCTCTATCTTCATATAGCGTAGATTATAGCGCCATATGTTTTACAGGTCACCCGTGGGGACGTACCTTCAGGTGCGCCCGGCCTTAACCGGGCGGGTCTGAACCCAACCCCTACTTATAGTCGTAAAAACCCTTGCCGGTCTTGCGCCCCAGGTGGCCGGCGGTAACCATCTTGCGCAGCAGAACAGGAGCGATGAACTTGGGATTTTTAGTCTCGGCATAGATTGCGTCCATGACAAAGAGCAGGGTATCCAGCCCGACCATATCTGCCAGAGTGAGCGGGCCCATGGGATGGTTCAGTCCCAGCTGCACTCCGGTATCGATGTCTTCCCTGGTGGCCACGCCGTTTTCATACATCTCGAAGGCTTCCACCATATATGGCAGGAATGAGCGGTTGACGATGAAGCCCGGCCTGTCCGGAGCAGTGATAACGGTCTTGCCCAGCGATTTCCCCCACTCCACTGCGGTCTCCAGAGTCTCCTTGCTGGTGGTTATGGTCTTCACCAATTCCAACAACTTCATCAGTGGTACAGGATTGAAAAAATGGCAACCCAATACCTTGTCCGGGCGCTTGGTCACCGCCGCCACGTCCATCACCGACAGGCACGATGTGTTTGTGCTGAGTATGGCGCCCGGACCACAGACGCGGTCCAGATCAACAAAGATCTTTTTTTTAAGATCGAGGTTCTCGATGGCGGCCTCCACTACCAGATCGCAGTCCCTGAAATCCGTCATTTCCGTGGTACCTTTGATCTTGGCCAGCGTCTTATCCATATCAGCCTGTGCCATTTTACCCTTCTCCACCGCCTTTGAAAGCGAAACCCTGACGGCAGCCATACCCTTATCCAGCAGATCCTTGTTGATCTCGGATGCGACTACATCGTAACCCGCCTTGGCGCTCACCTCGGCAATGCCCCGGCCCATCAATCCACACCCCACAACACCTATTTTCTTTATTGTCATGGTCTTCCTCCTGCAAAGTGTTATTTGGCTTTAAAATTCGCTTTACGCTTCTCGATAAAAGCCTGCCGCCCCTCTTTGAAATCCTCCGTATTGGTGACAATCCTTTCAATCTGATACTCGATATCAAGCCCATTCAGTAGAGTGGTATTTAAGCCCATCATCATAGCCTGCTTGGCAGCCCGGGCGGCCAGCGGTGCAGGTTTGAGAAGTGTTTCCGCCATTTTTTTAGCCTCATTCATCAGTTCGGCCGCCGGCACGACCCGGTTGACCAGCCCGATACGATAGGCCTCCTGAGCGTCGATGGGACGGCCTGAAGTTAGCATCTCAACTGCCTTCGCCTGCGCGACAGCCCGCGGCAGGCGCTGTGTACCGCCCCAGCCCGGGATAAGGCCCAGATTGATCTCCGGAAAGCCGAATGTGGCATTCTCGGCCGCTATCCTAATATCACAGGCCAGGGCTACCTCGAAACCGCCGCCCAGGCAGGCGCCGTTGATAGCGGCTATAATCGGTTTCCATATCTGCATGTCCTCGCAAATAGCCGGCGCAGGCATTTCACCGCGGTGAGCGCTCTGCTGTATCAGCGGCAGAGTGGTTTTGATATCGGCGCCCACGGAGAAAGCCCTCTCGCCCGATCCGGTTAGAATGGCCACCCATAGTTCCTCGTCAGCGTTGAAATCGTAGAAACATTTATTGATCTCGCTTATCTGCTGCGGATCGAATGAGTTCAGAGCTTCCGGCCGGTTGAGCGTGATGATGGCCAGCCTACCCTCTTTCTGATAGCCTACTGCCATAAAAGTCCTCCTTATTCGTCGATTGATAAACGCCAAATTATATCAAAATAGCGCACCTAAGATACACTAAACTTGGATATAATGGACCGGCAGACGGCGCCCTTACTTGAGCGCCTCGGCCATCTCGCGTGCAAGCTTTTCGCTCTCCTCGCCATCCAAACCATCACCCACTTCCAGCTTGCGCACCATATTTTTTATCTCGGGAGACCTGTCGAACAGCCTTGCGATTTTATTGTTTTGCAGGGCGATGACTGAATCCAGAGCCGTGAAGTCCACCCCGAGATCAAACTTACTGTTGAAAAAATATACCAGCCGCTTTACCGCGCGTGGATCATCCGTGGACACCAGGTAATACGGAACGGGCACCCAGAGATTGACCGCCGGTATATTGCGCTGCCCTGCCAGCCATGATAGATATGAGCTCAGGGTGGGCTTCTGGCCGGAAGGAGTCTCGTAATCGTTGTCTGAAACGACATTATACGGTTCCAGCGCGGGCTTGATTTCTTTGTTATTCACGATCGAAATGAGCGATCTCGGGACCGTATGCGCGGCTGTGGATATCATGGCTCCCATGGTATATATCTCTTTGACAGCGCAATCACGATAAGCGACGTCAAGCACGGACGTAAGAAACCGGTGCCAGCCCATCCTGGGAATGCTGCTCTTGAAAATGACCAGGTTATTGCGGTCACACACGTAGAACTTGCTTTCAGGAAAGCGGGCTACATTATCCACTACATTTACCCCGCTCATGGGGAAGAAGCCCTCCGGCAGCACTTCGCCGAACTCACTGCAGCCCAGAGACTGCAACAGGTAATCGACGGCCCGCACTCCCAGGTTGCCGGCATCCTCAGCCCAGGCCACTATCAAGACTGATCCTTTCAGGCCGGGGCTGCCGCTTAGTCTAATAGCCTCTTCGCCGCTCACTTCTGCTCTCCCCCCACATCATGCTTGAAGAACTTATCTATATCGTCAAGTATCTTTTTCTTATCATCCTCGGTTATCAGGCCTTC
Organism: Dehalococcoidia bacterium; assembly: GCA_034429715.1. Lineage (GTDB taxonomy): Bacteria > Chloroflexota > Dehalococcoidia > GIF9 > UBA5629 > CAIMUM01. The sequence continues at coordinate 72,940 of DAOUFR010000074.1, read as the reverse complement.
GCTCTCGGCTGCAGCCACAGTGGACTCTTTGAGCCGGTCGAGCTGCTGTTTGATCTCATCAGGAAGTTTTTCATAGAGCCGTGTCAGTTCACTCTCACTTTGCCGGGCCAGCTCATCTATCACTTCCATGTCGATCCATATATCAAGTGCTGTAGAAAGCACTTCGAGCACCGACTTGGACCCTTTGGGATAGGGAAAGGGAAATCCCTGCAGGTATATGGGGATCTCCCCCATGATGCAGACCGCATCGATGCCACGCCGACGTGCTATGCCCAGTAAAAGCCCGTTAAGGCCGGCAATGTTACCCTCACCTCCACGCCCCTCGATATCCGACATCAGCACGGTGTTATCGTAGCCCCTGAATTCAGCGACAAGTTCGGGTGAATTGGGCACAGCCCAGGCCCGGGACCTGGCAGTATGATGCATGGGCGCCACCGCCGCCCCGGATGTGTAGATGCGACTGCATCCATACTTCTCTGCCACATCCAAAACCAGATTGGCCATATCGTAGGCCATGCTGCCGGCTGCATAGACTCCTCCTCCCTCAGCCGGCTGCTCTTCGCCGATGAATAATATCAGGTCATGCTTGCCAGTTGTATGGTAGAAAAAATCGCTGGCCGGGAAATCCAGTTTCACCAGCTCGCCACCACGTATAATGGCCTTCCTGGGATAGAAAAAATCATAGGGCTCTATATAAGCCATCTGCTCGGCCTGCAGCGACCTGCGCAACGTATCCAGTGCGATCAGGCCGATGTTGCCTATGCCCGGCCAGGCCGCAATCATCACCGGATCGATGAGTCCGGGCTCTTTAATATAGCGAATTCCCATATGTTCACCTGTGATAAATTGATTATAGCATATCAAATGTTGGCTTTACGGCAAACTGTCCAGAGCATCGGCGACGACGCAATCATCAAAGGTCCTTCAGCTACGAAAAACTTGACATCAAGGTGCATAACCAAGATGATATTAATTAGCGCAGGCATTGTGAAGTGAAGGAAGAAGGACGTTCAGCCGCTTCAAAAGCGGCAAGAAAGATCAGGAAGCTGCCGAAAATCCTCATTGTGGACGACAGCGGAGAGAACCTGCGCCTCTTCTGTACAATCCTTAAAAACGCAGGTTACCATATCACGTCTGCTGCAAACGGTAAGGAGGCCCTGCAGAAGTTGCGTAAAGTAAAGCCCGATTTAATATTATCGGACATACTCATGCCTGTGATGGACGGCTTCCGGCTCCTGCAGGAATGCAAAGCGGATCCGATCCTGAATAGTATCCGGTTTATTTTCCTCACCGGGGCCTTTACCGATACAAAAGACGAGGAGCTCGGGATTAAGCTGGGTGCGGATACTTTCCTGCGTAAACCCATTGAGCCGGACGAACTGACGCGCACTGTATCAGAGTTGCTTGCACGCAAAATCAGGCCAAAAAAGAGAACAGGTAACCCAAAGGAGAATAAAAACAGACCTGACGGCGACCTGTACAATGCTGCTCTCATGCAGAAGCTTGAACGAAAGATGGAGGCGCTGGAACAGGAGATATCCGATAGAAAGAAAGCCGAGGACGCCCTGGTCAAAAGCGAGGAGCAATACCGCCTGCTGTTTGAGACCATGGATCAGGGTGTGACGCGCTGGGCTGAAGGCCGGGTGATATCGGCCAATCCGGCGGCGGCAAGAATAATGGGCCTGGAGATGGATGATTTGGTCGGTCGGGCAGCTGCCGATCCTGCATGGAACTGCTTCCATGAGGATGGCAGCGATTTCTCTTTGGACGATTTCCCCGTAACCGTGGCAGCAAAAACCGGCAAACCGGTAAGGGAAATAACTATCGGATTCTTCAGAGGGATCGATAATAAAATCCGCTGGATCCGCATGAGCGCCATACCTCAGTTCCATCCGGACGCAGATAAACCTTACCAGGTCTACGCCACTTTCGCTGACATAACAGATCGCTTCTTCGCATTCAAAGCGCTGCAGGAGAGCGAATCCCGCATGTCGGCCATACTCGAAAACACCCAGGATGCCATGTGGTCGGTCGATAGTGATAATCACCTGATCGCCGCCAACAACAGCGCCCGCAAGCTCTATCAGAAAGTCTACGGCGTAACCATCACCGAAGGAATGGACATTGTAACTTCCATGCCCCAGGAAAACAGGAGCCTCTGGAGCATGGTCGGGCGTCGTGTATTAAACGGAGAAAAGATTGCGTTCGAAAGGACCTATGACTTTGCGGACGGCCCCGCTCATTATGAATTTTCGCTGAGCCCTATATTATCTGCATCCGGGCGAGTTGCGGGTGCAGCATGTTCAGCCAGAGATATAACCGAGCGTAAAAGGGCTGAACAGCAGATAAATGAGAGCGAAAAACGTCACCGCATGGTACTGGAGAATATCTCCGAGTCGATCTATGTCATACAGGACGGCCGGATCAAATTCTGCAAGTCCGGTATTTCAGCCATTACTGGTTACAGCGGAGAGGAAATACTTAATATGTCCCTGGCGGACATAGTCCATCCCGATGACCTCAAATCTGTGATGGACAGCCATTTCCGCAGGATGAGCGGCGAGCAGGCTCCTTCAGAGCAGATCTACAGGGTGATAGATAAAAATGGTGAAATCCGCTGGGTGGAAGCGCATATAAACACTATTGAATGGGAGGGCCACCCGGCCTCGCTTGTAGTACAGTCCGACATCACCGAACGACGTCAGATGGAAGCCTCCGTTAAGAAGACCAGCCGGTTCTTCAAAACGCTCTTCCTCTGCAATGCTGCCATGGTGCATGCCACCAGTGAAATGGAGCTGCTCCAGAATATCTGCAGAATCATGACCGAGACAGGTGGCTACCACATAGCCTGGATAGGCTATGCCCAGGATAATGAGACCAAGACAGTCAAACCGATGGCCATCAGTGGGGCCGACGCAGGTAGAATTGAAAGCGCAGGTATAACATGGAGCGACAGTGACCTGGGCAAGGGGCCGGCCGGACGGGCTATCCGCACAGGAAAGATCGCTGTCATCCAGGATATAGCACTCGATCCGGCGTATGAACCCTGGCTCAGCCTGGTGGAAGAGGCCGGCATCCGATCGACTATATCGCTGCCACTCAAGTACCGTGATCAGGTCTTCGGCTCGGTGAACATCTATTCCGACCGTAAAAACGCTTTTGAGGAAGACGATATTTCGCTGCTGGATGAGCTTGCGGAGGACCTGGCCTACGGCATTGCAGCCCTGCGAGAACACACATATCTTAAGGAGACGGAATCGGCGCTCAGAAAGAGCGAGGAGCTTTTCCGCAAGGCCGTACAGAGCACAACGGATATCGTCTGGGACTGGGACGTCGGAGCAGGCCTCGTAACATGGTTCGGTGATATCGACGGCATGCTGGGATATCAGCGCGACGAGTTCCCTCGAACGCTGGATGCCTGGGAAAATGCGCTGTACCCCGATGACCGCGGCCGCGTTATGGAAGCGCTGAACCGTCATGCTGAAACAGGTGAACCCTATAATGTCGAGTACCGTATTTTGCGTAAAGACGGATCAATGCGCAACTGGATAGACCGCGGGCAGGTCATCTATGACGAAAACGGCGTGGTCACACATTCGGTGGGCGCCTGCGTTGATATCACGGAACACAGACAATCCGAGGCCAGGGCCAAGGTACGCCGCGATCTGGCCTTGAAGTTGGCCGGCCGTATCGACATGGAGACGGCGCTTAAATACTGTCTGGACGCAGCCATTGAAATCTCAGGATTCGACACGGGGATAATCTACCTCCTGGATGAAAAGAGCGGGGATTTAAAGGCAGCCTGCCACTACGGCGCCTCAGCATACGCAACAGAGCATTACCTGACGCTGAAAGCTGATTCCGCGGACGCCCGCCATATCAAAAAAGGCAGGCCCAATTATGTGAGCGCCAGTGAGTTCACGCCGCCTTTTGATCAAAAGCTCAAAATAGAAGGATTTACTTTCGATGCGATGATACCGGCCGTTTACCAGGGAAGGGTCATAGCCTGCCTGGGAGTTTTATCGCATACGCAGGACAATATGCCCCTGGTAATCCGAGACTCGCTGGAAGCAATTGCCGCCGATATCGGAATCATTATTGACCGCCTGTCCTCCAGACAGGCGCTGCAGGCCAGTGAGGAGCGCTACCGGTTTATCACTGAAAACACGGCGGACATTATCTGGATGCTGGATAAAAACCTCGATTACACATTTATCAGCCCATCCGTCACCAGGCTGAACGGATTTACCGTGGAAGAAGCCATGTCACGCGGGATAGCCCAGCGAATGACGCCTGAGTCCCTGGATAAAATAGCCAGGGCTCTGGAAAACGGCAGTATCCCCATCCTGGACAGTACCCCGGGCCAGAAGCGCTGGTTCACTATAGAAATGGAGACATATCACAAAAACGGCTCCACAGTCTGGATGGAGACCTCAATGGCATTGATAACCGATGCCTCAGGTGAAATCATCGGTATGCTGGGCACCTCCCGTGATATATCGACCCGCAGGCAAGCGGAGCAGGCCCTGCGCAACAGCGAGGAGAAATATCGCCTGGTGGTGGAAAATGCCCATGAGGCCATCTTCATCACGCAGGATGGCATGATTAAATTCGCCAACCAGAATACCGCCAGCATGATGCTTCTCCGGCAGGAAGATCTATTGTCAACCCCCTTCGCAGATTTCATCTATCAGGATGATAAGGAATATATCGTCAACAGGCATATGCGCCGTCTCAAAGGTGAAGTTCTGGAGGAAGTAGCTGAATTCTGCGTGATCAGAGGCGACGGCCAGATACGCTGGGCCGAGTTACGGGCGATATTGATAGAGTGGGAGGGACGGCCGGCCGCGCTTAATTTCGTCAAGGATATCACAGAGCGCAGACAATCGGAGGAACGCGGCAAAATACGCCGCGATCTGGCTTTATCACTGCTCGGTATAAACGACATCGAGACAGCAGCCGGGCTGTGCCTTGATGCCGCCATCAGGATCTCAGGCTTCGATTCCGGTGTGGTTTATTTAAAAAATCAAGAGACGGGCAATTTTCATGCAATCTGCTATCGCAATATTACCCCCACCCTGGTCCAAAAATTATCGTCCCTGCCTGCTGATACCATATGGGCCCACCTGCTTATGAAAGGGTCGCCCATTTATGCAAAAGCCGAGGACTTCACTCCGCCTTTTGATGTGGAGCTGAAACCCGAAGGCCTGACCTTCAACGCAACCATACCTGTCAAGCACGGGGAGCAGATCCTGGCATGTCTGGGAGTTTATTCACATTCTCTGGACAACATGCCCGATGTCGTCCGCAACTCACTGGAAGCTATAGCAGCTGATATAGGTATCGTGGTTGAACGCATCGGGACCAGACGGGAGCTGCAGAGAAGCGAGGAACGCTATAATGTTATAGCTGATAACACCAGCGATGTAATATGGTCCGCGGACAAATACCTCCACTATACCTATTTCAGCCCTTCGGTTTATAAGCAGAGGGGCTATACACCGCAGGAGATGTTGCAGTTAAAGCTGGAACAGGTCATCACAGCCTCATCACTGGAGCCGGTAGTAAACGGAGTGGCAGGCGCAATAGCGCGATTTGAAAGCGATCCGGGAGGCGGCCCGGTCACATATACAGGTGAGATGGAGGTCTTCTGCAAGGACGGCTCGACAAAATGGACCGAGACATCATACACGGTCATAGGCGATGAGCAGGGCAAGTTCAGCGGTGTAATGGGTATTTCACGCGATATCACACAGCGCCGACGGGCTGAGAGGGCTCTGATCGAAAGCGAAACCAAATACCGCAGCCTGATCGAGACTTCGTCCTCAGGCGTGGCCGTGGCCGACGAAACAGGCATCCTGACCATGGTCAACGACAGGCTGTGCCAGATCTACGGCTACAGCAGGGACGAGGTGATGGGCAAGCAGTTCTTTGATTTTATTCACCCGGATGATAAAAACAAAATAATCAGTGATTTCATGGAGGCGGTGAAGAAGGGTCAGACACTGCCGGCGATCGAGTTTCGCGGCCTGCGTAAAGACGGCTCTCTCATCTGGCTGTTCACCAGTCCCAGCGCCCTGATAATAGAAGGGCGGCTGGCAGGCTTCAGCGTGATAATCCAGGATATCACGCAGCTGAAACAGGCTGAGGCAGCACTTAAGGAAAGCGGACAGCGCTACCGCTCGCTCTTCCAGCATAATCCCAATGCTGTTTATTCACTGGACCTTCAAGGACGCTTCACCAGCATTAACGCCGCCGCAGTTATGCTCTCCGGTTATTCTGAAGCGGAGGCGGAGAAGATGTCTTTGCAGCAGATTATAGCGCCTGAACACCTGGAGACCGTGCGGCGCCATTTCGCCAGAGCTTGCGGAGGAGAACCCCAGGCCTACGAGTTAGCGATAATCACAAAAAACGGTAAAAAAATCGACTGCTTTGTCACCAGCACCCCTATCATTATTGACGGCAAGGTGATCGGCGTCTATGGTATAGGCGAAGATATTACCGGGCGCAAGCAGTCGGCCAAAGACCTTAAAGCGGCCCTTGAGAAGGCCAGTTCCACGCTGGACGGAACGATTGAGGCCATAGCCATGATGAGCGAGTTGCGCGATCCCTACACCGCAGGCCATCAGCGCATGGTCAGCCAGCTCGCAGTCGCTATTGCCGAGGAGCTCAGCCTGGAACAGAACCAGGTGCAGGACCTGGCCGTGGCAGGCCTGCTGCACGATGTGGGCAAAGTCTACGTCCCCTCGGAGATACTGAGCAAGCCAGGTAAACTTACCAACCTCGAGCTTGGTCTGGCCAAGGCCCATGCCGAAGCCAGCTATAATATCGTCAGGTCGATTAAATTTTCGGGACCGATCGCGCACATAGTGTGGCAGCACCATGAAAGGATCGACGGATCGGGATATCCTCAAGGCCTTGTCGGCGACCAGATCATGCTGGAAGCAAGGATACTGGCCGTGGCCGATGTGGTAGAAGCCATGGTCTCGCACCGGCCCTACCGTCCCGCCCTGGGTCTGGATAAAGCGCTGGACGAAATAACCAGGAATCGCTCGATCCTTTACGATGCGCAGGTAGTGGACGCCTGTCTGCTTTTATTTAACGAAAAGGGATTCAAATTCCGGGATTAGCGACCAGGAAATAAACCTCCTGCTGCCCTTGACTAATAGCAGTCAATAGAATTGTATTTGCTTTAAGATTATGAATTCAAATAGTCAGGCTTTCAGTCTGCTCGGCAAAGATGATCTCTATCTTTTCAACGAGGGCAGCCACCTCCGCCTTTATGAAAAGCTGGGAGCACATCCCATCCACCGGGATGGGTATGACGGTACCTATTTCGCCGTCTGGGCGCCTAACGCCCGGCACGTTTATGTCACGGGGGATTTCAACGGATGGGACAGGAAGGGCTTCAGACTGTCTCCACGTGAGAACTCGGGTATCTGGGAAGGCTTGGTCCCCGGCCTCGATAAGGGCGCCCTTTACAAATACCATATCGAGTCCAATATACGTCGCTTCAAGGTTGATAAAGCCGATCCCATTGCCTTTCACTGCGAAACACCACCCAAAACAGCATCCATTGTCTGGGATTTATCCTACACATGGAAAGACCGCAGCTGGATGGACAGGCGAGGCAAGGCTAACGGATTGGATGCCCCCATATCAATCTATGAGGTACACCCGGGATCATGGATGCGCCTGCCCGAAGATGACAATCGGTATCTCAGCTACAGCGAACTTGCACATAGGTTAGCAGATTATGTCAATAACATGGGTTTCACACATGTAGAACTGATGCCGATCATGGAGCACCCTTTCTACGGTTCCTGGGGATACCAGGGAACGGGATATTTCGCACCCACCAGCCGCTATGGAACTCCCCAGGACTTCATGTACCTGGTGGATTACCTGCACCAGAACGGTATAGGAGTGATACTCGACTGGGTCCCCTCACATTTCCCCAATGATATTCACGGACTGGGCTTTTTCGACGGCACGCATCTTTACGAACACGACGATCCGCGCAGGGGATTTCATCCTGATTGGAAGAGCTATATTTTCAACTATAGCCGCCACGAGGTGCGCAGCTTCCTCCTGAGCAGCGCCATGTTCTGGCTGGATAAATATCATGTGGATGGGCTGCGTGTGGATGCCGTGGCTTCTATGCTGTACCTCGACTACTCTCGTAAAAAAGGAGAATGGGTACCAAATCAGTTCGGAGGCAGGGAGAACCTCGATGCAATCTCATTTCTACGCCGCTTCAACGAGGAGATCTATCACAACTATCCGGATGTGCAGACCATTGCCGAGGAATCGACGGATTGGCCTATGGTCAGCCGACCTACTTATGTGGGAGGATTGGGCTTCGGTATGAAATGGGATATGGGATGGATGCATGATACACTGGAGTACTTCTCGAGAGACCCTGTCTACCGGAAGTATCACCACGATAAGCTGACATTCCGCATGCTGTACGCCTTTAGTGAGAACTTCGTCCTGTCCTTATCCCACGATGAGGTTGTGCATGGCAAGTCCTCGCTGATAGGTAAAATGCCCGGCGACGACTGGCAGAAGTTTGCTAACCTGCGCCTGCTATTTTCCTGCATGTTCACACAACCGGGTAAAAAGCTGGTTTTCATGGGAAACGAATTCGGCCAATGGAAGGAGTGGGACCACGAGAAAAGCCTGGACTGGCATCTTCTGCAGTACGCACCACACAGCGGGCTGCAAAAACTGATGCGGGACATCGCACGGCTATACGGCAGTGAACCGGCTCTTTACGAGCTGGATTTCGATGCCGGCGGGTTCGAATGGGTGGACTGCAATGATTCGATACACAGCGTGGTAAGCTATCTGCGCCGCGGAAATTCCTCAGAAGACATTTTTCTGGTATCGTTGAACTACACTCCTTTGCCGCATTACGCATACCGTGTGGGTGTTCCGCGGGGAGGAAATTGGAAAGAAGTACTCAATAGTGATGCTGCGGACTATGGGGGGAGCGGTCAGGGCAATCTCGGCGCAGTCGAAGCCGAATCAAAGTTCTTTCACGGCAGGCCGTATTCGCTCAGTATCACACTTCCTCCGCTGGCAGCGGTTATTTTTAAATCTTCCCCGCACTGACAGGCCGTCCCGGAACACGGCTGATGAGCGGATACTTATTTACGCCTGCATAGTTTTCGAGAATAATTTCAGAGCGGTATTTCCACGTTGATAGTAGTGCCCCTGCCTCTGACCGAATCGATATCCACTTTTCCACCGAGCATCTGTACACGCTCTACGATGCCGGCCAGGCCAAGCTTGCCATCCCTCGGCAATAAATCAATCTTCCCCGCGTGGTCAAATCCTACTCCACGGTCAATCACACTGACTTTTATATTGTGTTCAAGATATTCAATCTGCACAGTGGCCGATGAAACCTTAGCATGCTTGGCGGCATTGATGAGAGCTTCCTGGATTATGCGAAATAGCGCGAGCTCCGTATCCGGCTGCAGTCGTTTCTGCTTGCCTGCGGCCGAAATCTCAACCTCCATGTCATACATTTTCTTGAGTTCGCCTTTAAGCCACTCCAGCACCGGGAGCAGGCCGAGGTCATCCAGAACCGGCGGGCGCAGCTGGCGGCTGAATCTCCTTACCTCTTCAACCGCCGATTTCATTCTCTGATATATGGCATCGAGTTTTGCCCTCTCCGCCTCCGTGAGATCAGGTTTGCCCGATCGGAAATTGTCCATCTGGTAGATCAATGCCACCAGCGTTTGCACGGTCGTATCATGGAGCTCTCTGGCGATATATTTTCGCTCCTCCTCCTGTACCCGAGTGATCTGTCTGGCATAATAGCGCAGGTTCTGCTCAGCTATATGCCGCTCTGTTACATCTTCCAATATCTCAATGGCACCTATTACCTTTCCCCGGCTGGTAAGCGGGCTGGCCGTGAAGTGATACCACTTGCCATTTTCGCCCAGTAACGGAAAGAAATCCTCAGCTTCATAGGCGCCCCTGATAAGCGCCGACTTTCTGGCGCTCCCTTGATAGCGAGCCGATATCTCCTCCTCGGAAGCTCCATCCGCTATGAGGTCAGCCAGTACCGGCCTTTCCTTCCCGTAAAAGGCTTTCCACTGGTTGTTCGACCCCATCACCTCTTCCTTGCTGATGCCCGAAAGCACTTCAAGGGCCTTGTTCCATTGAATGACATGGTGTTTTTTATTTACGGCAAACACGGGAAGGGGAAAACGGCCCAGTACACGGGCCAAAATGACATCGGAACTGGTTCGCAGGTCCTCCCTGTCATGGTAGAGTATGACTATAAAAAAAATGAGCACCCCTGCCGTGACAGCCAGGGCAATCAACAGTATTAAGATAACGTTAATATAAGACATGGCCGCCCGCTCAGCTCAGGTCTTTTAGGCTCAACCAATTCCTTTTCATGGCTTCGACCACCGCCTCTGTCCTTGAACCTACACCCAGTTTACTGAAAATAGTCCTGAGGTGGCTCTCGATAGTGCTCACGCTCAGGTGGAGCTCCTGTGCAATAGCATGGTTGCTCAGGCCGCCGGCGGCCAGTTTCAGTACGGTTATCTCCCTTTCGCTGAGCAGTTCCGCCGACGGTTCTTCAACAGCTTCAATCTTACCCGTGCGGAATTTTTGCAGAACCTTTTTGGCTATGTTGGGATGCAGCACAGACTCGCCTTTGTATACGGTCTTAATAGCTTCTACCAGGTCGGACACACCGACGTCTTTCAACAGGTAGCCGGCGGCGCCCGCCGAAAGCACTGAGAAAATATACTGCTCATCATCATAAGCTGTGAGCACCAGTATGGATACGCCCGGTTGAAATGACTTGATCTGTTTGGTAGCTTCAATCCCGTTCAGCCCGGGCATAGCTACGTCCATGATTATTACATCGGGTTTCAATCCCCGGGCCAGACTGACGGCCTCGTCGCCGTTGCTCGCTTCACCAACAATCGTAAACTCCGGCTCGCGTGTCAACGCCTCCCGGATACTCTCCCGCACAACGGCATGGTCCTCGGCAAGCAGTATCTTAATCGAATCCAATGCAAATATATCCCGGCAGATTTGCAGTAAGTATACAACCGCGCTCAAACGCAAGCAAAGCGGCCGTCCTTTTTAGAACTGAAAGCTGTTACAGCGAATAAATCTCACGGCCGAACATATGGACCCAGTTCCTTTTAAGCGCCTCTGCCGCTTCAGCTGTCTTATCTACACCGATGATTACAATCGGCTGGCCGCTCTCACCCCTTCCCAGGAAGGTATAGAAATAAAGTACGTTAATATTCGCTTCCCGCAGCGGTTTGAGTATGGCCTGCATCGCGCCCGGGTGGTCGGGTATTTCAACCGCCAGCACCTCATTCTCCAACACTTTGTAACCGTTGCTTCTAAGGACGCTCAGGGTCTTGTCAGGATTATCGGTTACGAACCTCACCGTGCTGGTTCCAGACGTATCGGCGACTGAGATGGCTCGTATATTAATGGCCTCGCGCCCAAGGCATTCACTGACCGCCAGGAACATACCGGGCACGTTCTCAAGTATGACCGATACCTGTTTGATACTCATTCTTCACTCCTTTTTCCGTGACCCCGCATCTTAAGCCGGAATCAGAACAAATTATACCCTGTCAGCAGCGCTTTTTCATTTGACTCCAGCAATTTTTTCTTGGCGCCGAGAATGTGTTTTAGTGCTTCCAAAACATTTGATAATGTAACTATTCCACTCTTTTTGGTGAACGCACCCAGCATGACTATGTTAGCAGCCCTGATACTGCCCAGATCCTCGGCTATCTTGTTGGCAGGTACATTCACAATCTCAATATCCCCCCTGATTATTTCAGCCTCCACCAGTGAGGAATTGAGGAAGAACAATCCTCCAGACTGTATATGGTGCTGGAACTTAACTGCCGATGGTTGATTCATAGCGATAACGAACTCCGGAGAAGAGGCTACCGGTGAGGCTATCTCATCATCGGATATGGCCACCGTGCAGTTGGCTGTGCCTCCACGTACCTCAGCTCCATAAGCCGGCAAATAAGTGACATTCTTTCCTTCCAGCAAGGCAGCCTCCGCCAGGTTCAAACCCATGGATAGAACACCCTGGCCCCCGAACCCGGCGATAAGAGTTTTAATCAGCACCTGCTTTCTCCATAACGTCCTTGTATACGCCGAGGGGGAAGACGCCAGTCATCTCTTCATCAATCCATTGCCATGATTTTATGGGCGTCATTTTCCAGTTGGTGGGGCAGGGTGACAGTATCTCCACCATAGAGAAGCCACGTCCATCCAGTTGCGCCTGAAAAGCTTTAGCAATGGCCTTTTTAGCCTTCCTGATATTGGTGGGGGAGTTCACGGCTACACGTTCGATATAGGCCACGCCATCCAGCATGGATAGTATCTCGCTCATCTTGATCGGATGTCCCTCAAATATATGATCGCGCCCGTAAGGAGTTGTGGTAGTCTTCATGCCGCGCAGTGTGGTCGGCGCCATCTGACCGCCGGTCATACCATAAACGGCATTGTTGACGAAGATGGTCGTTATATTTTCTCCCCGGTTGGCCGCATGGATGGTCTCAGCCGTGCCGATGCCGGCCAGGTCACCGTCCCCCTGGTAAGTGAAAACCACGCTCTCCGGATAAGCGCGCTTGATGCCCGTGGCCACGGCTGCGCCCCTGCCATGGGCCGATTCCGCCATATCAACATCGAAGTAGTTATACGCGAAAACAGAGCATCCGGGTGGCGGTATACCGATTACCCGTTCCTGCAGTCCCATCTCATCGATAACCTCGCAAACCAGCCTGTGTGCCACAGAATGTCCGCAGCCGGGGCAATAATGGAATGGAGTCTTTTTAAGCGATTTAGGGTGTTGATAAACAGGTTTCATTATTTTAAGCCCTTCTGGTAATAAAGCCTTGAGATTACCCTTGCCACTTCGCTGGGATTGGGTATTACGCCACCAGGCCTGCCGTAGAAGGCCACTTCTCCCTGGCCTGCCAGCGCCAGCTGCACATCCTCAATCATCTGGCCCATATTCATTTCGAATACCAGATATTGTTTGATGGTTTTAGACAACTCTTTGAGCGGCTCGTCCGGAAATGGCCATAATGTGACCGGTCTGAACAGGCCAACCTTCAATCCTTCGGAACGCAGATTCTTGATGGCGCCCTTGGCGATGCGGGCGGCGATACCGAAGGCCGCCACTATCAATCTGGCATCCTCGGTCATGAAGGATTCGCAGGTGGTTTCCTCTTTCTTAATCAACGTATAGCGCCGGAAAAGGCTCCAGTTTATTTCCTCCAGCTCGGATGGGTTGGAGGTGAAGGTCTTGATAATCCTGCTGGAACGCCCTTTGGCTCCCCGCAGACAGCCTTCCCTGACGGGCAATACTGCGGGAGCTTCCCGGCTGAACTCGACGGGCTCCTTCATCTGACCAAGGACCCCATCTCCCAGAATAATTACGGGTATCTTATATTTATCGGCCAGATCGAAGGCCTTCATGGTCATATCGGCCAGCTCCTGCACGGACGACGGCCCCAGCACGATAGTTCGATAGTCGCCATGCCCGCCGCCACGTGTGGCCTGGAAATAATCTGATTGCGATGCCGAGATGCTGCCCAGTCCCGGCCCTCCCCTCTGCATATTCACTATAACTGCCGGCAACTCACAGGCCGCCAGGTATGAGATACCTTCCTGCTTCAGACTGATGCCCGGACTGGATGAGGATGTCATAGCCCTGGCTCCTGCTACACTGGCGCCGTACACCATATTTATGGCAGCCACCTCGCTCTCAGCCTGCACGAATGCACAGCCCTTGCGCCGGCTGAGGTGGGTTGCCATGTATTCTGTAAGCTCATTCTGCGGTGTTATAGGGTATCCAAAATAACACTGGCAACCGGCGCGGATTGCCGCTTCGCCGATGGCGCTGTTACCATCCATCAGAATCTTAGCCACGGTATACCTCAATGGCCACTTCGGGACACACGATGGCGCAAACAGCGCAGCCTGTGCAATCGCCATTATCTGTAAATTCTGCCGACTGATAACCGCCAGCGTTAAGCTTGCCCGATTGCGTAATTACTTTTTTGGGACAAAAATAAATACACAGCCCGCATTCTTTGCAGAGCTCGGCTGATACGACGATTCTGCCCCTGGATAGTTTTACCGACGACTGTTTATCTGACACGATTATCCTTTAATTAAAATCCGGGCTTGACCAGCCCGCCCGTACCATTAATTTTATGCACCGGTCGATTGAATAGCAAGTAGATACATTTCACAGCATGCTACTGATCACTGATTGTTGCCCGCAGTCATCAGTGCTTTAAGTATTCCAGCGCCTGCTGAAAGGAAGTTACAGAGATACTCAGGTCCCCGCTATAGGGGAAATCCATTATCAGGATAGTGAATAGTACGAGAGCTATCAGCATAGCCAATAGCGTGGTCATGATAAGCTGCGCCGAAAGGTTCTCAGATCCGAAGAAAACGGTGAAAACCACCGTGATGATTCCACCCAAAAGAAGAACAAACCACAGCGATGGATGAAGACCCGTCCTGGCATCCTGAAGGCGCTGTCTCCTCATCTCAACGGCGCTGTTCATCTTCTCCAATATCTTACTGAAAAAAATCTGTTCGCTATTTGTTTTAGGTTCAAATGTGACAAGCAGTTCCCAGACGTCTTGGGCGGCGGCCTGCGCCTCCATGCTCGTCCCACCTCCCCGCATCAACGGCAATTCGTATTGAACCACTGCATCAATATACTTGATATTTGCCTCAAGGAATTTGCTCCTGAACGGCTCCGGCAATCCCATAACATCACGGGAAATATCGATAAAGTAGTTGGCTTCCTGTATGGCGTCGTTCTGCGCCTGGTCGAAGTCCTGCCAGACTATCACCAGCACAAACGCCAGTATGACAGCATAGATTACCCCCACGGTGCTGAAAATAGGCCCGGCGATATCGTGATGTTCTTTAAACCTGCTTATGTCTACCAGTCGGCGCACCAGCAACACGCTTCCTACGGCGATACCCACGGCTACAGAAACCATCACAAGGGCTATTACCCAGGTCGAAACATTCAGCAGTATCCATTGTTGAAAGGGCATGTTTACCTCGTTCGTTTATTTGCCTCCTATTAAACTACTGCAGACACGGCCCGTCAAACCGTTTATCATGCTGTTTAACATCGCAGATGCAATGGACGGCTTGAAACCGCCGCCTCTTATTTGTAGAATGTGACTCGTATGACTACGATATGCGGCCGGGGCGCAACCGCCTGCCGTCAACAAATTGGAGGATAGCGCATGGAAGAATTAAAACAGCTTGTGATTGACGGCAAGGCCGACAGGGCCGCAGCCAGGGTTGCGAAGTTACTGGATGAAGGTGGATCGGCCGAAGTGCTGATGGAAAAAGCGCTGATTCCCGCTATGGATGTGGTCGGCAAGCTCTTTCAAGACGGTGAATATTTCCTGCCTGAGCTGCTGGTATCCGCCAAGGCCATGCAGAGAAGTGTAGAGATTATCAAGCAGCGCTCAACTACCGGGATAGTTACAAAAAGCGGTAAAGCTGTCGTTGGTACAGTCAAAGGTGACCTGCATGACATAGGTAAGAACCTGCTTGTCATGGCGTTAGAAGGCGCCGGTTTCGAAGTGGTGGACCTCGGCTCGGATGTTTCAACACAGCAGTTCGTTGAGGCTGTTAAAAAGCATCAACCCCACGTTATGGGCATGTCGGCCCTGCTCTCTACTACAATGTACATGATGAAGGACGTTATTGAAGCCATGGACAGGGAGGGATTACACGCGGGTGTAAAAATCATGGTAGGGGGTGCCCCTCTCAACGATGATTACGCCAAAAAGATAGGAGCGGATTTTTACGGCCCGGACTGTATCGCCGGCCGAGATTACGCGCGCGCTATTGTCGCCCATAAGAATTAGACGGGCTGTCGATCCAACCACAGGAGGCAGACCATGAAAAGTCGAAGTAAAGGCGCGATGACGCCCAAAGAGAGGATTCACGCGGCGGCAAGGGGACTGCCCTCCGATCAGGTGCCCGTGTTTTATTGGATCGAAGCGCACACAGGCTGCAGGTTAATGGCCGAATACCGGCCATCCGGTCACTGGAACAGGGACCTGATAGCAAAATTCCTCTGGAACAGGCTGAAAAAGGGCGGATATATGCGGGCCGCTGAGGTTTGGAGATTCTTGCCACTGCTCTGGGATATTCATAGCTATAATTTCGCCAATGCCTATGGCATTAATCTGGGAGCGGACATGATCCTTGCCTCCTATGCAACACCTGATTACAGCAAATGGAGCTATAAAAAGGGCCATATCGACATCGTTGATATCTACGGTATAGGCCGCAAGATAGGCGGAGGAATCTATCCCGATATGATTGATCCCCCCATTAAGAATCTCGATGACCTCAAGAATTTCGCTTTTCCCGATGCCACAAAAAATAGTCTATACAACACGTTCCGGCGATACAGGAAGCAGTACCCTCACCACAGCATTGCCGCAGAAGCCTGGGGTCCACATGATTGGACCAGCAATCAGATGATAGGCCTGGAAAAATATATGATCTGGCTGGTGGAATACCCGGATGAGATCAAGTCGTTCATGGACAGGTTCATCGACCACGAGATTGAGATCGCCCGCAGGAGCATAAGAGCAGGGGCGGACGTTGTATTTATCTACGATGATTACGGCTATAACAACCGCCCTCTTATTTCGATGAAAATGTGGAAAGAATTCATGTACCCCAGGCTAAAAAAACAAGTTGACGCCGCCCATGAGGATGGCGCCCTGGTATGCTTGCATTCCTGCGGTTACCAGATGCCGTTCCTCGAATACTACGTGGAAATGGGTATCGACATGCTGCAATCATTTCAGCCGGCCGCCGGCAACGACTTCAAGCTGGCTGTGGACAAATACGGAGATAAGCTGTGTTTCATCACCGGCATCGATATACAGAGGGGAGAGGCCATGACGCCGGAAGAGTATAAACAGGATATACTGGCAAACTACCGCATCGGCAGGGCTAAAAACCGCCATATACTGGGAACCACACATGAGATACAGTACACCATGCCCGAAGATAACCTGAGGATCCTTTTCAAGACCGTCGGCGAGATCCAGGCCGGTTATTATGATTAGCTGCTGCCTGAGTAATTTTAACTACGTGTTCAAACAGTACGGCTCAATATGTTATAATCAAAAGGTTATTTCTCAGCCTGTGTGTGTAAACAGCTGATTACTCACTTCGATTTATGGCGCTCCGTGATGCAGGTTGAAGTTTAGGTATGAGGTAGTTATAGAGGCGATACATGGCAAACCCGCGTAAACCGATCCAAAAGAAATGTGTGAGCAGCGGGAAAATTACTGCCAGCCAGGCTGACCAGGCCGCTCTGGGTCAGGCCCTGCTCCAGAGCACCAGCGCCGGCATATACATAGTCCAGGACGGTAAATTCGTCTACCTCAGCCCCTTCTTCGAAACCCTGACAGGCTATTCTATTAAAGAGCTGCTTGGGCAGGAATCTCTCAAACTCGTCCACCCCGATGACCGCGAGATGGTACGCAAGGCGGCCATCAGTATGCTGAAGCAGCGTCGCAAGCAAAATCCATTTGAATATCGTTTCCTGAAAAAGCACGGCAATATAATGTGGGTGATGGAGACGGTATCTGCGATTGATTACAAAGGACGGCGCGCCACTCTGGGCAGCTTCATGGATATCCAACAGCGCAAAATGCTTGAGGAAGCACTGGCAGTATCAGAACAATTACACAGCGCCATACTATCTCAAATGCATGACGCCTGTTTCGAAGTAGACCTGGCCGGGAATTTCGGTTTTACCAATAACTCCATGTGCCGGGGCCTTCATTACAAGCTCAACGAACTGGAAGGGGAAAACTTCCGCATTATTATCCCTGAGGAGGATCAGGAGACAGTATATCGTGCCTTTAACCAGGTTTTTAAGTCCGGTAAACCCATCGCCGGATTCGCTCATAGAGTGAAAAGAAAAGACGGCATCTTGATGATAGTCGAATCAACAGTTTCGCCTATCAGGGAAAACGGAGGTAAACTCAGGGGTTTTATCTGCGTCAGCCGCGATGTCACAGAGAGCAAGCGGCTGCAGACAGCTCTTTTGCGCTCTGAGGAATTGCACCGCACAATTCTCGAGCAAATGTATGACTCATATTATGAGGTAGACCTGGCAGGCAATTTTACATTCGTCAACGACTCTGTTTGTGCAAACCTCCTTTACTCCAAGGAAGAGCTGCTGGGAAAAAATTATAGTTTCATCGTCCCACCGGATGAAATCAAGAATATGTTCCTGGCCTTTAACCAGGTATTCAGGACCGGTCTACCCAATAAAGCCTTCTCGCACAAGATACTGCGCCGCGACGGGAAGATTTCTTACGCAGAAAGCTCTATCGACCTGCGCAGGGATGAGACGGGCCAGCCGACTGGCTTCCGCAGCATCTCGCGCGATATCAGCGAACGAAAACAACTTGAAGAGGCCCTGCTGGAGGAGAAAAACTTCTCGGATTCAGTCCTGGACAGTATGCCCGGGATCTTTTACGCATTGGACGAAAACGGGAGACTCATAAGATGGAATAAAAACGAGGAAAAGGTGACCGGCTATTCGAGCGCGGAACTGCATAATATGAATGCTCTGTACACTATAGCCGAGGAAGAACGGGATAGGGTGGCATCGAAGATAGCCACTGTTTTTTCGCAGGGCTATGCATCGGTAGAAACCCTGCTGGTAGCTAAAGACGGTAAAAAAATGAGATACCTGCTGACCGGCGCCCGTGTAGATATCGGAAACAAGCCATACCTTATCGGTATGGGTATAGACATATCGGAGCGCATACAGGCCGAGCAGGCTTTAAAACGGAGCGAGGAACGCTATCGGGCACTGTTCGACAGCTCGCTCGAACTCGTCTATATACTCGATTTCGAAGGCACATTTTTAGATGCCAACCGCGCTACCCTGGAACTCATCGGATACAGTAAAGAGGAGATCAATACTCTGAACGTAGCTTCACTTTTTGATCCTGAGGACCTGCCCGAAGTACTGGTGATGTTAAATAAGGCCGGTGTGCCGGGGCTGTACAAGGAGATGATGGAGTTCAAGCTGCGCCGCAAGGACGGCAGCCAGGTATATATTGAGGCTCAGTCCTCGCTCATCAGGCGTGAGGGCAAACCATATGCCATCCAGGGAATCGCCCGCGATATAACCGAGAGGAAAATGTTCGAACAGCGGCTATCTGAGATGGCCACGCACGATTTCCTGACCGGACTGCCTAACCGGATATTGCTCAACGACCGCTTTACGATGGCGCTGGCACAGGCCCACCGCAATAAGCACAGGCTGGCTATTATCGCGGTCGACCTGGACCGCTTTAAATCGGTCAATGACACTCTGGGGCACCAGGCCGGTGATGATCTGCTCAAAGCCATAGCCATAAGACTTAAGGAAAGCGTCCGTTCCAGTGATACGGTGGCCCGCATGGGAGGCGACGAATTCCTGTTGCTCATGCCGGAGATGCATATGATAGAGGATGCCAACAAAATCATCGACAAGATAGCGCTTGCCTTCAAGGAGCCGTTCGCTATACAGGGCAGCCGTTTGAATATGTCGGCCAGCATGGGACTTGCTATCTACCCCGATGACGGTGAAGATATGGAGGCTCTCATGCGCAAGTCCGATGCCGCCATGTATAACATCAAACGCCACGGCCCCAGCGAAGGCCGCCCTCGGTATAAGCCGGAAGAAGACTCTTAGGCTATGCTAGCCTAAACCTACGACCTGATGCCAGTCGATGCGAATTACTATTCGTTTCAGCTATCAGGTATACTTTGTCACAAAATTAACTTTTCCGCACTCTCTTCATGGAAATAACAATTTGCTCCAAAGTAGATTTCGATCAGATACTGACCGATTTCGGCCAGTTCTGGGATCATGATCGTACAGTTATCCTGCACCATCCTATACTGATTTACGAGTTCGGCAATTCAGCCTTTGTTATAAAGATAGGAAGTAAAGTCATCGCTTACCTTTTCGGCTTCTTATCACAAACGGAACCGGTAGGTTATGTTCAACTGATAGCAGTGCGCCAGGGTTATCGCAGACAGGGCCTGGGCAAGAAGCTGCATCATCATTTCGAACAATATGCCTTGGAACACGGTTGCCTGCGGCTGAAGGCCATCACCAGTCCTGTCAATACGCTTTCCATCAACTTTCACAGAAACATAGGCATGATGCCCACCGGAGAAATGGATCCAACAGGAGTTCCAACCATCAAAGACTATGCAGGGCCAGGCAGAGACCGCGTCGTCTTCATTAAAAATATCAGTCGGACGGCGTATGACAGATAATAAAAGCCTGCAATATGGATGGGTGGTGGTTGCCTCCGCCTTTATTATCACCTTCATTACATGCGGGGTGAATTTCAGCTACGGCGTTTTCTTCCTGCCCATAGTGAACGAATTCGGCTGGTCGCGCGGGCTGGCCTCGGCTGTCATGCTGGTTGCAGGTATCGCATACGCCACCACCCTACCTTTCACAGGCATACTTGCCGATCGTTTCGGCTATAAATGGGTGCTGGCCGCCTCGGCCGGCTTCCTCAGCCTGGGCTTGATACTGAGCTCGCAGATACAGGAGCTATGGCAACTGTACGTATTCACAGGTCTGCTGGTGGGACTGAGTATCAGCGCATCCTTCGCCATCCCTGTTGCGCTGGTATCCCTTTGGTTTACCAGAAAGCAGGGCCTGGCTGTCGGTGTTGCCACACTCGGCATCAGCCTCGGAACAGCCACTATCCCGCTGCTTATGAGTTACCTCATCAATACAACTGGCTGGCGGCCGGCGTTGCTGCAGGCCGGTATAGCCACGGCTATCTTTTGCATACCGGCCACTTTACTGATGCGAAGCCCTCCACGCAATATCCGGGCAACCGGCTCTGTGAACAGCGCTGAATCCTCCTCGACGCAGAATGCTGTTTATTCAGACCTTGATATAGGATTAACAGTCTCTCAAGCCATCCGCACAGGCCAGTTCTGGATGCTCTTCACCATGTTTCTGCTCTTTCTCTCCAGCCTGGGGCTGGTTATGCTTCACCTTGTGCCTTATGCGGTAGATTCAGGTATAGACCCGGTGCGGGCTGCCGTGTTAATCACGCTGATCGGCGTCTTCGGTATCGCCGGCAGACTGGTTTCCGGCGTCCTTTCCGATAGAATCGGTATTAAGCCGATCATGGTATTCTGCACAGTGTTGCTGGGTCTGAATATAGCCTTTATAGCCCTCTGCCACGAATCCTGGTCCTTCTACATATTCGCCGCTATCTACGGCATCACTTACAGTGGATTCGTCACCCAGATGGTACGCATTACACGCAAGGTCTTTGGGGGCAAGGCGCTGGGATCTGTGTTCAGCGCCCTTATGGTCTCGGACGGCATCGGATTCGGTATCGGCCCCTGGGTAGCGGGCAATATTTACGACGCCACAGGCACCTATCAGATTTCGTATTTGGCTGCAGCTGCGGGATTGGCCGTAGCCACCGCCCTCGTGTTTATCGTCAGGCCTGCTACTATCAAACTATGAAGCTGCGAGTATCTCCCCTTTCAGTACCTCGCAAGCCGTAGTATCCGTCAACCCCCTGCGCTGGCCCTGCCGGTGATATCTTTTATCTCCTGGTAGAGAGGCTTAAGCCTGTTATACATCTTGAGATAGACATCGCGATAAAGCCTTTCATAGACAGCATGTGTGTCCTCGTTGGGCTCGAAACAATCACCCAGATGAGTCATCTCGCCCACTGCCGATTTAAAATCCTTGTGGATATTCACCCCCACCGCAGCATCCATGGCAGCCCCCAGACCCGATGCCTCATACACGTGTGGCCTGGCGGTAGGCAGGCCGAAGATATCCGCAGTAAGCTGCATAGCGGCATTGCTCTGGCTTCCGCCGCCTGCGATACGCAGGTCGGTGATCTTCACACCGCTGCGTTTCTCGGTTTTCTCTTTGCCTTCTCTCAGCGCATAGGCCAAACCCTCCAGTATGGCGCGATATATGTGGGCGCGGGTGTGTGAATCGCCGAAGCCGATTATGGCGCCGCGGGCTTCAGGGCCGGGAAACCGCAGTCCGGGAGACCAGTAGGGCTGCAGAACAAGCCCCTGTGACCCGGGAGGGACCGCTTTGACCAGATCGTCGAACAGGGCCTCCGGCTCCACACCCTTTTCATCTGATATACGCTGCTCCCGCAGGCCGAACTCCTGCTTGAACCAGCTCACCATCCAGTAGCCGCGGAAAATCTGTATCTCGAAATTATATAGCCTGGGCACAGCAGCCGGGTAAGGAGGTATGAGAGGTATAACTTCAATGTACTTATCATGGGTAGTATTGATGGTGGCAGTTGTTCCGTAGCTGAGGCAGGCCACGTTCGGTTCAAGTGCGCCCGAGCCCAATACCTCACATGCCTTATCAGCGGCGGCGGCGATTAAAGGTAACCGCGCCGGTATTCCCGTAGCCTCCGACGCTTTGACCGTTATCTCGCCCAGCACTTTGCCCTGCGGTATAAGGTCGGGCAATATCCTGGGATCCATAGAGATAGCCTGCCATTTCCAGCCATGTTTGGCCTCCCAGTTCTGGCTCTTGTAGTCGAAAGGAATATAGCCTACCTGGCAGCCCACCGAATCGACATATCTTCCGGTCAGCAGATAGGTCAGGTAGCCTGAGACGAAAAGGTATTTATACGTCTTCTTCCAGATCTCGGGCTGGTGCGTGCGTATCCAATTGGCCTCCGCCTCGGCCTGCAGGTAAGCCACGGTCTCACTGGCTCCGGCTACGGCAAAGGCCGCACCCCAGAAGCCCCCCACCGGCGGTTGCCCGATGGTACGGCGCTGGTCAAGCCAGTGGATGGCCGGTCTGAGAGGCTCGCCATTCTCATCGACATTTATCATGGTCGCACGCTGTGTGGTGAGCGCCACAGCGGCTATACTGTCTTTCTTGACCTCAGGATTCTGCCACAGGCCCTGGCAGGCCTTCACCATAGATTCCCACCAGAGCTGCGGCCTCTGCTCGGCCAATCCCGGCGCATCGGAGTAATAAGGTTCGTAGGGCACCCGGTGTTTGGCGATCAGCTTCCCCCTGGGATCGAACAGCAATACACGTACGCTCTGTGTTCCTACATCGATAGCCAGCAAGTTCTCAGCCATGGCAAACCTCCCCTTTATATTCAATCATCTAAACGTGCGGACAGGGCTGAAATCCTGTCCCTATAATTTACTTCCTGAAACCCCAGCGCTTTGCCATTTGTTCCTCTGACATATCCAACCCCAGCGTACCGCCCGGATTCATAATGTGGTGCGGATCGAAATGGTCGCGCAACACACGTATTACGTCGACCTGAGCCTTGCCGATCTGACCTTCCAGCCAGGGCGCCGTCTGTTTGCCTATGCCGTGGTGATGGCTCATGGTGGCGCCGGCCTTCTGAATAGCGTCAAGTATGCCGTATTGAAGTTCAAGATACTCGTTGATTTCCTTCATCTTGGCCACGAATATGAAATACAGGTTCCCACCCTGCGGGTAGGCGTGTGAAAGGTGTGTCATGCAGATGGTTTTCGGTCGTGATTTAATGAAAGCCCTGACGTCCGCATGCACCTGTGCCAGGTTGTCCCAGGTAACGCCGCACTCCAGCGTGTCGATCAGCACACCATAATCCATCAGGTCTTCGCGCATAAAAGGATCGGTGAAGCGGCTTTTCTCCCAGGATTGAGTGACTTTAGCTGCGGTAAGGCTGAAGACACCGTATTTTTTAAATATCCTGTGCAGCTTCTTTTCAACAAGACGCGCGTAATCTTTTTCTCCCTCGGCCATGCCGATAAACATACAACGCTGCATCGGCTGGTAGCCCAGGGCGCGAAGCACTGAATCGACAGGTGTGCCATGAACGTGGTACATACGCATGGCTACATCGGTCTCCTCAGGATCGGACAGCCGGAAGACTGAGGGAAATCCGAATTCGCCCTGCATGACCTCGCGACAGGCTTCAAGGGCCCCATCCCATGTCTTAAACAGGTAAGAGAACCTGCGCCTGTTCTCCGGCATATAGCGGCACAGTCGCAACGTGCAGCTGACCAGAATGCCGAATGTCCCCTCACTGCCGATCATAATCTGGTCGAAATCCGGTCCGGTTGCCGATCTCGGAAATTCCAATGTTTTAAACTCGCCGATGGGCGTGACATATTCCTGTGATATCACCATATCTTCGATTTTGCCGTAATAGGTTGAGTTCTGTCCGGCGCCTCTCGTGACCACCCAGCCTCCCACGCAAGAGTGCTCGAAAGATTGCGGGAAATGCCCCACGGTATAACGTCTCTTGGCTCTGAGAGCTGAGGGAGCATCGTTTAATGTCCTCTCCAGGTCCGGCCCCATGATACCGGGCTCTACCGTCACCGTCTGGTTGTTTTCGTTGATAGAGATGATCTTGTTCATGTGTACATTCATGTCAAGGCAGACTCCGCCTTTTACAGCCTCCTTGCCTCGTGTGACACTGGAGTTGCCGCCGACTACATACAGGGGTATGCGGTTTTCATCGCAGAACCTGACTATGGACTGCACATCTTTGCGGTCACGCGGGCAGAGGACAACATCAGGCAGGTTCTCAATTATTTTGTTGCGCAGACGTAATACATCGTAAATAGACGACCCGTAGGATGTGCGCGTACGGTTGTACGTGTCAGTGAAGAAATTCCCGGCGCCGACTATATTCTTGAGGGCTTCTATCTGCGATACCGGCAATTTTGGAGGTACTTCTATATCGATCTTTTCTGTGCACAGGCTCGGCACTTTAAAATTATCATCCGACATGCCGAAAGTTTCCTTGAGCAGGTGAAACATACCGGGATTAGGATGTTTAAAACCTCTCGGGTCGCCGTATTTGATCAAGCTGCGATACGAGCCGGCCGGGGCTTCCTCTTCACACCAACGCGGGCAAAACTGGTCTTTGTGTGCCATAGCATCCTCCTTGAAAAAGGCATATTAATAATTACAGGGTTCCGTGTAACATTGAGTAGTATTCAGGCCGGGCTGGGGCTGTAATATTTGCGCCATGTATCCAGGTAAGCGGCTGCTTCATCCTGCCACTTATCATCACTCCAACCGAGTTCAGCCTGCACTGCTTTGCGCACGCGAGCGAGCTGGTCCTCCGCTCCTCCCGGCAGCAGCATACCAATCCTGACCCTCCTTAGTAACAGGTCAGACAGGTGTACCACGCCCTCTGCACGCGCCGCCCAGCGCAACTCAGCCCAAACGTTGGGCAAACTTCCTATGCGTTCAAGCTCTCCGGCGCCTGCCGTCTTAATCAGCTCAGCCGTGTCATTGCCGTACCGCCCCAGTAGATGAGCCAGTGTAGTTGAGTCAATATTAGGCGCGTTCACAGATGGCAGTTTGGGAAAGATACGCTTGTTTTTAACTACAGGCAATTTACCCAGTTTTTTAAGTACAGCCGCCAGTGTTTGGCGCGACATTATACGGAAAGTTGTGTACTTGCCACCAGTGATAGTGATGAGTCCGTTCTCTTCCCATAGCGCGTGTGCGCGCGATTCTTTACCGGGCGTGTCGGCGCCACCCTTTATTATGGGGCGCAGGCCGGCGAACGATGAAATCACATCGCTTTGGGCGAGACCCAGGCCGGGGAAGAGAAACGCCGCGGCATCCAGAATATAGCTTATCTCGTCCCGGCTGGCAAACGGTTCGCTATGGTTTGCATCCAGCGCCGGATCATGGTCTATGTCGGTAGTCCCGATCATGGTGGTCCCCTCCCAGGGGATAACGAACATGGCACGATTGTCTTTCGGATGTAAAAGCGTTAGTGCATCCTTCATGGGCAGCTTCTCCTGCTGAAAGATGAGATGGCTGCCGCGCAGCCTGCGCAGCCGGGCGGATTGGCCTACCTGGCCTCGCAGCTGGTCAGCCCACGGCCCAGAAGCATTAACAAAGGCCCTGGCATTTATTTCGAAGGTCCTGCCGGCCGGCGATGCTGTATCCGTTATAGCCACTCCACGTACCTGACCGCTGCTGTCCAGCAGAAGCTTCTCTACTTTCAGGTAGTTGATGGCAGTGCCGCCGTTCCTGACAGCCTCCTTCAGCACGCGCAGGACGATACGGCTATCGTCCATGGCCGCATCATAGTAAAGGTAACCACCCAGCATACCCTCCGATTTTAAAATTGGATACTCTTTCAGTATCTTCTCCCTGCTGTAGGCATGGTGATCCCATTTAGGTGCCAGCAGGTCGTATACAGCGATTATCTGGCCGATTTGCTTGGTTTTTACATGATAGCGCTCGAAGTTGGGAAATATGAATCCCAGCTTGGTCACTAAATTTCGGGCTTCCTTCAGCAGCCACTCCCTTTCCCGCACCGATTCCTGAGTCACCTTGTACTGCTTGTTAAGAATATAGCGCAGGCCGCCATGAATCAGCTTAGATGATCGGCTCGAGGTGCCAGAGGAAAAATCACCGCTTTCCACCAGCAGGGCTTTAAGCCCCGCCGCGGCTGCTTGAAATAGCACCCCGGCTCCTGTGATTCCACCGCCTATGATGACCAGGTCCCAGGGCTGGTCGATCTGTGATATAACCTGTTCACGCCATCCTTTACGCCACATAGTATCTCCTGTAGAATCCGGATTAGATTTGCTGGCTGCAGAACGCCGGGTTCAAAGGATATTTTAACGTTTTTTATAAAAACTTTCAGTCGGAACTATTTATAAGGGAACATGGCCGTCCAGATGAAGGCGTCGATGATACCGGTCTGAACAAAAAACACGGCTGAGCCTGCTACTGCCAGCCAGTAGCTCCAGGCAGGCTCTTTCTGACTGATCATCAGAAACGCACACAGCAGGGCCAGAGAGCCCAGGGCGACAAAGAAAAGCACCATACGAATATAAATCCACCACCCATGCCATTGTGTCTCGATCAACTTATATGTCAGCGGCATCCAGAAGGCCGAGAAAACCAGTATCACCGCAAATATAATATCCAGAACCAGGAAACCATCGGATCCCCATATCTGGACGGACCCTGCATCGAGCTGAAATATAATGAAGTACAGAAAAAGCAGATAACCCGCGGCAGCCAGCGGCATGCTGACCAGATAAATCGACTTAAGCGATGGCGTGATACGGCCAAAGATCAATTGCTCGGTATTGGGATGGCTGACCATACCAGCCACATAACTCGCAACCACGGCAAAGCCTCCCAACAAGTTTATCACGAGGAACCAGATCTTCTGCTCGTCCATACTGATACCTCCCGATTTAAACTAATCAGGGCCGGCCTGTTTGCCGCAGGCAAAGAGCGCCTGGCTGTGACCTATTTCCAGCTGCCGTCCTTCAGGTTAATCGTCAGGTTATTGTCCGGCGGAGGCAGGTCCTTCCAGAGACCAAGGATAAGATCCTTGCGGTATTGGATTACCAGCCAGGCCAGGGGGCTTAAACCGGTTTCCGTGACCATCGTCTGGCCCGCTGCCAGTTGTTCATCGCCACCATAGTGCGCGCCGAAGCCAACTGCTATTTCCTGCGCAATCTTCTCCGCCTCCGGGCGGTCGATCTTATAACCTACCAGCGTATCTGTGGCAATGGTGGCGATGCCGTCCTGAAGGTATTTCTTGGCAAATGCCGGGAAATCCCCGGGGTGCGACGCTATGGTTTTTACACTCTCTTGCTTGATCGTTGCCACCTGGTCTTTATCGATGGTTACCACCCTGAACGGGCAGGGGTAGGTCACCAGCGAACCGGTCTCGATATCGAATACGAACTTGCCGTTGTCATACTTTTTCTCGGTAACATCCTGGGCATGATAATGTCCGGTAAATACCATTCGGGCATTGTAATTTGCCAGCAGTTTGGCTACTGCCTCGTAGTCATCCACTATATACTCGCCGTAGTTCTTCTCCTGGCCGACGTAGTGCTCCATAATGCCATGGTGCATCATCACGATTACGGCCTTGTTCTCTTTAGCCGCCTGCCCAAGCATTTTTTCGATCCATGCCAGCGTCTGGGCGCTGAACTTGCCGTCCGTGACCGACTCCTTGTCCTCAACATTCTCAGCGTAACGGTTCGCATCCAGCGCCAGCAGCCACAGACCTGGCTCAAGTTCGGCTACGTAGCTGAGCGAATTTGGATCGCGCTGCAGAGCGTCTTTGAAGCCGAAATCGGTATAAATCTGGGCGAACTGGTCGGCAGTAATATTCGGCACGCGCTCTATATTGTCACCCACATATTTGAATGAGTGCCCATTTAATACGTCATGGTTCCCCGGTACCACGAACACTTTCTTGCCGGCCGCTTCCAACTGCGCAAGATAGCTGGCAGCCAGTTCATGGGAAACTTTCTCTCCGTCCTTGGTGAGGTCGCCCGCTACTAATACGGTGCTGCCCTTGAGATTCTTGATCGAAGCGATAGCTGACTCCAGTATCTCGGGACTCTCCCTCAGAAGTTTGCGGTCTTTATTCAGGTAATCCTCGAACGCTTTGCCAGTTGTTCCCAATGATGAATCGAAGATATGAAGGTCACTAAGCACAACGAAGCTGGTCTCCGGATATGACGGGACCTGCGCTAGTTGCTGCCTGATGGATGCATCAGATTCATATTTGAAAGATGGCTTAGGGGGAGCACAGGCCAACAAGCCAAAAATGACTATGAAACAAACTGAAAACTGTATGATGCGTGAGAATACTGTTGCTGTCTTCATATACTGTACACCTCCACTTAATCTATCGTGAGTCCGACCCGCCTAATATACTACATGCTTACCAATCACAGCAAGCCCACCATTCCAAACTGAATTTCGGCTTTGACACACCTGCTGATCAGGGATTATATTTATGTTAAAGAGCGATTATATTTATATTAAAGACGGTCAAGACCGCGAGGTTGGGAATGAAGGGCAAGTGTAAATCGAATGAAGTGGATGTGCAGGAGGCCATTGAGCGCTACACAACACTTTTCAACCGCTCGCTGGACGCTGTTTATCTGCATGATCTCGAGGGACGTTTCATCGACGCCAACAACGCCGCCCTCGATCTCCTGGGATACTCCCGGGAGGACATTACCAATCTTGGTTTATCAGACCTGTTCAACGATGACCGGTTGCAGGTTGCCATGGGCAACTTGAAGGAGCTGATTGAGACAGGTACGCAGCAGACTGTGATAGAGTACAGGCTGAAACGCAAAGACGGCAGCTTCGTGCATGTTGAGAGTAAGGCTGCGGTAATCTACAGGGGTGGCAAGCCGTCACACATTATGGGCATCGCGCACGATATCACGCAGCGAAAAAGATTGGACGACGCCTTACGAACCAGCGAACGGCTGTACAGGCTGCTGGCGGACAATATGAGCGACGCCGTCTGGCTGATCGATATGGACCTGCGCACCGTTTATGCCAGCCCCTCGACCGAAAAATTAAGGGGCTACAGTTTTGCGGAGCTCCAGCAATTACCGCCGGATAAGCTGGTGGCGCCGGCCTCGCTGGAGCAGGCCACTGCCATACTGGCCGAGGAAATGGAGAAGGTAAACAAAGATCCGACCTATATATTCAATAGAACACTCGAAATGGAGTCATACCGCAAGGACGGGTCAACCTTCTGGGTCGAAAACACTTTCACACTAATCAGGGACGAAACAGGCAAGCCCACGCACATCCTGGGCACAGGTCGCGATATCTCACAGCGAAAGAACGCCGAGTTGGATCTGCAGCGCAGCTATGAGAAGCTGCAAAAAGCCATGGAAGGTGCAGTGGAGACCATTTCTATGATCTCAGAGGTCAGGGACCCCTACACAGCCGGCCATCAGAAACAGGTGGCCAGAATCTCTGCAGCCATAGCTAAAGAAATGGGTCTTTCCGACAGGAAAATCTCGGCAATAAAAATAGCGGGAATCCTACACGATATCGGCAAGATCAATATACCGTCAGAGATATTAAGCAAACCGGGCAAGCTCAACAGCATCGAGATGGACCTTATCAGGTCACACCCGTTAGTCGGGCAGGAGATATTGAAGTCTATCGATTTCCCCTGGCCTGTCTGCCGGTTCGTTTCTCAGCACCACGAGAGGATGAACGGCTCGGGTTATCCTGCCGGCCTTAAGGGGGATGAGACCACTGTGGAGGCACGTATATTGGCGGTTGCCGACACAGTATCGGCCATGGCATCTCATCGCCCCTATCGTGCAGCTATGGGCCTGGATAAGGCGCTGGAAGAAATAACTTCCAACCGGGGCATACTTTATGATCCTGATGTGGTCGATGCCTGCTGCAGGCTTTTCCGCGAGAAAGGCTTTACCCTGGATGAGTAAATCCCTTCCCGACGGTCGGTCTATAACAACGGATTAACTACCCTGCCGACAAAAATTACCGACCCCGTCTGTATGTCCCTTATAACGAAGATGAACGGCCGGTCGACAGTGACCTCCATCGGTTCCACAGGCATAGCCGTGGCGCGCATGACCACAGCCGTAGCGGCCGCGGCCTCCGTACCGGCCTCGTCCACTTCTACGAAAGCTTTATGGATTACCTTGGATATGGCCAATTCGCGGTTGCCAGTCATGCCGGAAAAATCGGCCAGGCTGGTAAAGGCTGTGGACATCCCCATGTGATATAACGCATCGCCCAGGCCGAACTCGGACTCGATTTTAAAGCGGGGAAAGCGCAGGGAAACCTGGGTAGGCGCGATACTCTCTATAATCGATTTTACTTTGACCGCATCCAGAGATTGTTCGAATTCAGTGAACTTCCCCTGGTCGGGGAGCATCACCACCATCTCCATCTCGCGGCCATCGTAGGGCAGCGATACAGCCTGGTATCCTTCCCCGGCTGTGTATCCCATCCGTTCGGATTGCCGCATCATGGGAACTTCCACCGTCGAACCATCCAGCAGATGGAAGGAAGCGGGCTGGGTCAGGTCCTTTTCAAAGCTGTTGGCCCACGCTGCATTGAAATATATGGCGTTGGTAAGCACCAAACGCGTTCCCGTATCGATGTCCTCGGGCTTTAAAAGGTCTTTAATGCGTTGCTCGGTCTGATCCTCCACCCACTTGTTTATAGCCTGCCTGCCGATTTCAGGCTCGGTGCGAAAATCAAGGGGTCTCAATCCCGCACCGTAGTTCTGAGCCAGTACATCCAGGTATTCCGGCACAAAACTGTAACCCTTTTGCCCCCAGATGGCATTCACGATATTAAGCCGGAAACCTTTATCGTCCTTGCCCTTTGCACCCTGGCCGCGTGTTTTCAATTGCTGGTCGAGGCTGTTGAAGGCCGGATGCAGACTATCCTGTGGCAATGTGAAATGAAGTGTGGCAGCCATCTCTTTCTCAGTGGTGTCCCGTGCGCCGGCATAGGTCATAGCCAGCGCCTGCGAGATTGAATAAGGTGAGTAAAAGAGGTTGCCCTGTGTCCCTTTGAGCGCACTGTATAAATCGAGAGCAAACATATTGTTACCGTCGACCAGTACGGCTATATCACCCTTTCCCGCTGTAGCCGTTGCCCGCGGCTTATCGGAGCTTACGACACCGGTGGAAACCGGCTGCGAACAGGCCGGCAAAACGGCCAGCAGTACGAGCACTATACACGCGATATATACCCAAATTGATTTCACTTCTCTGCCTCCTGTATACTCAAATCACATCTATTACAACGATTCCCCTCAATATAAAGTTTAGCAAAATAAAATCTCGCAATGCACATGAGTCAAAAACATGCAGATCACCGATGTTATTGAACAGCTCAGGTTGGTGGCCAATCCTACGCCTGAAAACCTGGAAGGCATGGCCAGATACGGTATTAACACGCAGCGCGCATTATGTGTATCCACCCCTCATATGCAAAAACTTGGTAGGCAAATAGGCAGGGACCACTCCCTGGCGCTTGAGCTCTGGCAGGCCGGGTGGCGCGAGACGCGTATTCTGGCGGCTATGACAGATGATCCGGCGCTGGTCACGGATGAGCAGATGGATGCCTGGGTTAAGGATTTCGATTCCTGGGACGTGTGCGATGCCACCTGTCTCTATCTTTTCTCCTGGACCAAGATGGCCTGTGACAAAGCCCTGCAATGGTCTCTCCGCGAGGAAGAGTACGTAAAAAGGGCGGGCTTTACCCTGATGGCCTGTCTGGCCGTAGGCAAACGTAAGCCTGATGAGAAGCGTCTGGCAGCTTTCCTGCCCGCTATCGAACGTGAGGCATGGGACGGTCGCAACTACGTCAAGAAATCGGTCAACTGGGCATTGCGCCAGGTCGGCAAATATAACCTGCGCCTCAATAAACTCGCGATTGAATCCGCTGAGCGTATTAAGCTGCAGGATACTAAAAGTGCCCGCTGGATAGCTGCAGACGCCTTGCGGGAGTTGACCTCAGAACAGGTCAAAATCCGGCTCGCAAAGCGCGGTTAGGCTATTTTTTTCAGGCAGACCGCTGACTTTATATCACGCCTGCGGGTGTGTATCTTTAAGCCATAGAGATATCAGGAATGCTCCTATAAAGAGCGCCACCAACAAACCCAGTGGAGCTACAAACTGGCCGGTCGAAGATTCCAGCGCTTCCATGGAAGGCACCAAAATCACGGCCGCCAGGTTCCCCAGCAACTGCAGGTATCCGACTGAGACGCCGGCATACTTTGGGCCGGTTACCTCGGCTGACATAGTGAGAATGACCGGAAATGCGGAAAGAAGGAAAAAGCCCAATAAAATGCAGTTGATCATATTTGGTGTGTAGCCCCTGATCAGTATCATGGCTGTAATGCAAACTGCGCCCATCAGGGTTGCCAGTACCACAAATGGTTTACGTCTCCTGACCTTGTCCGAAATAATCGGTACTACGATGCAACCGACCATACCGGCGAAGATCATTGCGGCTGATATGGTGCTGCCATCGGCCATCGGTATACTGTGAAGCTCATTCAGTATTTTCTCCAGCCATGTTGCAAGCCCGTTAAAAGAGCCCAGGCCTACGAATGTCACAAATCCCAGCAATATGAAATTTCTGTTCTTGAGAATTACTCCAAGGCCTCCCCAGCTCCCCGTTAAAACCTCGGCTTCCGGCGCCCGCGACGGAGTGGGCGGTTTTGAACGGACGATCAGAACAAATACCAGTGTCCCGAAGATGCCGGCTATACCGTAGATCCACAGCATGGATGTGTAACTGAGGCCTTCAACGATGGCCGGAGTAGCTCCCAGTGCCACCATCATTCCTATAAAAAGTGCCAGGGTGCCCAGGCCGACAGCAGTAGCCTCCTCCTTGGGAGCGAACCATACCGAAGCCAGCTTGGTTACCCCGTTTAACACAAAGGGCTGTCCTAAGGAGATCCCTATCTGGGAAATGAGCAGCATGTTGAACGAATCCGGCGCAGCCAATCTCAGCAGCGAAAAGACGCCTGTGAGGATAGCGCCGATACCCACACCCCATTTAAATCCGATCTTATCTATAATTATGCCGGCAGGTATGGTGAGAATGACCTGTATGAGTGGAAAGACCAGCGTCAACCACTGGACGCTGCTGGCCGGTATATGCAGCATATCTTCAATATAGGTATCGATTGCTGCGAAGTTCAGCCAGTAAAGCTGCGTCAATGCTGAAACGTACATGTAGATGGCCAGCACCACCCACCTGTACCGATAAACCCTGTAATCCTGTTCCATCATTTAACCTCCCTGCTTTTAATCTATATTTTTCACTGACAATGATCACCGTTACAGGTCAATCAAATTTAAAGCCCTCAAAATTAAATAACCGGAGACAGGCGTCAACAGCTGTCGCGTCAAATGCAGTTCCTCGTTTACCTTTGATCTCCTGCAAAGCGACATCGATGCCATGTGCGGGGCGATGGGGCCGATGCGACGCCATGGCCTCCACCACATCTGCCACAGCCAGAATTTTAGCTTCCAAACAAATATCATCCCCGTTCAGTCCGGCCGGATACCCTGAGCCATCCAATCTCTCATGATGCTGCAGCACGATCTCGGCAATGGGCCAGGGAAAGTCGATTGTTTTAAGTATATTGTAAGCAGACAAAGAATGCTCCTTGACCAGACCGAATTCAAGCTCATTCAGGCTGCGCGGTTTGCTGAGTATATCCGCCGGCACGTTGATTTTACCGATATCATGGATGCTGCTGGCAAGCTCAATCCCCTCAATCTGAAATTCAGTCAGCCCCATCTCCAGCGCCATGGCGCCCGCCAGCTGTGATACCCGCCGCTGATGCCCCGCCGTATATGGGTCTCTTCTTTCAGTGGTCATTGCTATAGCCTCTACCGCCGCGTGCATGGCGCCCAGTAGTTTATCCTGCATCTCCTGACGTTCTTTTTCCGTTCTTTTCTGACGCGTTATATCCCTGAGAAAATTCAGCGTGGCTGGTTTGCCTTCCCATTCAGTCAGAGCCGCATTGAAATTGATCCAGCGTATCTCTCCACTTTTATCGATCATACGGAAATCAAATGAAACGGGCGCCTTCCGGCCGCTTAATCGCTCGAAATCATATTCCATAACCACGGGCCTGTCGTCCGGATGAATATAATCGATAAAACGGGTGTCTATCAACTCGCCTCTTGCGTATCCGGTATACCCTTCTCTTGCATCGTTCACATATTTGATCAGTCCATCCTGCGCAATCAAAATAACCTCGCCCGCATTTTCCACCAGGTTGCGATACTTTTTCTCGCTTTCCCGCAGCGACTCAGCCAGCACCTCCCTTTCATCTATGCTGCGGGCCAGCTTTATATTACTGAAGCTGAGTGACGATATCAGACCTGCCAGCCTGATAAAAAATCCCATGACGGTGTCCACAGTTTGCCGGTTCCGTCGGGGCACCCTGTCCAGCGCAGCCATGTAATCAGCCTCGTTGAATTTGCAGCGTCGGGCCTGTGCGCGGAAAAATTCGTAATCAGGCTTTTCGTCATCGAAGAAAAACTGGCCACAGTATAAATTGCCCAGGTGTTTTCCGCCGACAACGATGGCTGTGGCTGCATCCCACATGCCGTTCTTGCAGCGGTAGAGCTTGAACGTCCCGAACCCGACTCCCTGTGCAAGATGCGTATCGCTTTCCAGACAGTTGGCGCAGGTATCAGGATGCGCGCGGTGAAATTTGCTACAAATTTCCTGCCACCCCCCTGAGACCAGAATATTACCTTTAATATCCAGGATACCTATACCGATATTGGTGATCTCGTAAAAATAATCTGTAAGGTCTTGAATAGCCCGTATATCAATTACATCGTTGAGCTCCAATTCTCCGATGTCGCCCTCAACAGTTACCTGTTTGCTGATCTTACCCTGCATCTATTTTCAAGTGATATACAGGAATCGGTAGACTCGATTTATCTCGATATTTATGTTCAGCCGCTAACCGTTTCCTTCAAAATTATCCCCAGTATAAGTCAGGTTTAACTAAAAGTAAATACGTATAAATATTGAGGGGCGGCTCTTCTTGCCCGCATTTACCTCTTGAAGTACAATTCAACTTGATCCCTATGCCGGCCATCAATGAAACTCAGCTTGCCCGCATCAGTGCCAGGGGCGTGGTACAAGGTGTAGGCTTCCGCCCATTCGTTTACGGTCTGGCTAAAAAATATAAACTGACCGGTTGGGTCTGCAATACGTCGGAGGATGTCAGGATCGAGGTCGAGGGTGCCAGAAAAAAACTTGACCTCTTTATCTCCAGCCTTGAGATAGAGGCCCCGCCGCTGTCCAAAATCGAGAGTCTGTCCGTAGACTTCGACAGGCCTGCCGGCTATCGCGGCTTCAAGATACGCAGCAGCGTCACCCATCCCGGCAAGTATCAGCTGGTCTCACCGGACATCGCCACCTGCGCTCCTTGTCTTGAGGATATTTTTACACAGGATAACCGCCGCTGGCACTATCCGTTCACCAACTGCACAAATTGCGGACCTCGCTTTACCATCATCAGAGATATACCCTACGACAGGCCGCTTACTACCATGTCTTCGTTTAAAATGTGCGGGGAGTGCAAGAAGGAATACACCGATCCGCTTGACCGACGCTTCCATGCCCAACCCAATGCCTGCCCGGTATGCGGGCCGCAACTTCAGCTGACCGACAACCAGGGACATCCGGTGGATTGCCGGGACATCATCGAAAAAACGTCGGATTTCCTGCGCGAAGGTCGAATTGTAGCGATCAAGGGACTGGGGGGCTTTTTACTGGCTTGCAATGCTGAAGACGCTGAAGCCGTGGTTCGGCTACGCCAGCGAAAGCGCCGCCCCTCCAAACCTTTCGCCGTCATGCTAAAGGATATAGCAGAGGTCAAGAAACATTGTATGCCGACCGCTGAGGAGGAGAGGCTGCTCTCATCTCCACAAGCGCCTATTGTATTGCTGCGCTGGAGTGAGAGCTCCAGTATATGCAGACAGGTGGGACCGGGTCTTAAATACCTTGGGGTGATGATCCCGTATACCCCTCTGCATCATCTCATCATGCGCGAAACAGGCCTTCCGCTTGTCATGACCAGCGGCAATGTCAGCGAGGAGCCCATCGCCGGTCAGAACAGCGAGGCGCTTAGCAGGTTGGGAAAGATCGCCGACTATTTTTTATTACATAACCGGGACATTCACTCAACCTACGACGACAGCGTAGCTATGGTAGTGGACACAATCCCCCAACTTATCCGCCGGGCCAGGGGTTATGCGCCTTATCCAATTCATCTGGAGCATAAAATACCCCAGTTGCTGGCGTGCGGGGCCGAAGAGAAAAACACTTTCTGCCTGACCCGTGATGATCACGCTTTCGTCAGCCAGCATATCGGAGATATGGAGAACGTTGAAACCCTCGATCACTACATCCGGACGATAGAACTCTATAAACAGCTCTTCCGCATACAACCCGTAGCCATAGCTCACGACATGCATCCTGAATACCTCCCCACCAAATATGCCCTGGAAGAGGCGGAAAGGCACAGCCTGAAGACGGTCCCGATCCAGCACCACCATGCTCACATAGCCTCCTGCCTTGCCGATAGCGGAATTGATACGACGGTTATCGGAGTGGCCTTCGACGGCACCGGCTACGGGACCGACGGCAAGATCTGGGGCGGCGAATTCATGGTGACTGATTATAAAAGCTTTCAACGGGCCGGCCAACTCGAGTATCTACCTCTGCCCGGCGGCTCAGCCGCTATAAAAAAACCTTATCGTACGGCATTGAGCTATATGCTGGTATTGCTGGGCAACAGCGCCTTCGACAGCAGGATGGGATTCCTTAATCATATCAGCAGAGATGAGATAGAACTTGTGAGCAGACAGGTCGAAACGGGCCTCAATTCTCCACTGACCTCCAGTATGGGCAGGCTTTTCGACGCAGTGTCGGCCATGTCCGGGATTCGCCCCACTATCGATTACGAAGCTCAGGCTGCCATCGAACTGGAGATGCAGGCCTATGCTGCAATCGATGAACAGGGCCTCTATCCATTTTCCCTTACAGGCGATCAGAACTATACTATCATCCTGCTGCATGAGCTGATAGGCGGTGTGGCCAACGACATACTGAGGGGATGCAGGATCGCCACGATCAGCATGAGGTTTCATAACACCGTTGCGTCTATGACACGGGATGTCTGCCTCAAGATAAAAGCTCAGTCCGGGCTGAGCACCGTTGCGCTCAGCGGGGGCTGCTTTCAAAACCGCCTGTTACTCGGCAAGGTGACCGCTCTTCTCAGGCATAGCGGTTTTCAAATACTCACACACAGGAACGTACCTGCCAATGACGGGGGCATATCTCTCGGCCAGGCGGTTATAGCCGGAAGATCATTGATGGCTGGTCAGGCCGACTGACCTGTCCCGAGCGATAGGACTGCCGATATGGCGGGACAGCGACGGGAAATTATATAATCTCTTTTCCCATCAATTCCTCGATCTTCGCCTCGCTGTAGCCGAGCAAACTGCCATATATATCACTGTTGTGTTCGCCTAAAAATGGCGCAGGCGCCGAAGGATCACCCGGTGTGGCTGACAGCTTGAAAACACTGCCGGGCATCTTGAGCGACCCCGAAATCATCTGCTCCACATCTACCACCATCTGGCGGCTGCGTATATGCGGATCGCTGACAAGTTTTTCGGTGTCCATGACTGGCGCGCATGGCAATGACGCTTCATCCATGATTCTCTGGATCTCAGCCACGGTTCTGCCCTTGACCCAATTAGCTACAATACTTTCCAGTTCCTCTCTGCGTTGAACCCGCGAGGCCAGAGACAGTGTATCAGGGTCTTCGATCAGGTCAGGCCTGTCAATAACCTCAGCCAATTTTTGCCACTGGCCTATGGTCACCACACAAAGAACGATGTAGCCGTCTCTGGCATGGTAGTTGTTCCATGGCACTATACTGGGATGCATATTACCTATCCTTCCCGGCGAATGGCCGCTCAGCACGAAGGGTGCAATGGTCTCAACCGCTGTCATAAGCCATATGCAATCCTGCAGTGATACATCCACCCGCTGTCCCTGGCCGCAGGAATTGCGATGTTGAAGAGCTGCCAGAATGGCGATGACCGTATAGGCGCCTCCGGAGAGATCGGCAACGGCCGGTCCGCACTTGGTCGGCGGATTTTCCGGGAAGCCTGTAACGCTCATCAACCCGCCCATGGCCTGTGCAACCGTGTCATAGGCCGCCCTGCCGGCGTTGGGCCCCGTCTGCCCGAAGCCGGAAAGCGACGCATAGATCAGCTTCGGATTCAGCCTGCTGGCATCATCCCAACCCAGGTTCAACCTGTCCATGACTCCGGGCGTGAAGTTCTCAAGCAATACATCGCTTTTCCTGATCAAGTCCCGCGCTATCTCCTGCCCTTCCTTATCCCTCAGTTCCAGCGTTATGCTCTTTTTGCCACGGTTCAGGATTGAAAATATATACCCTTCCCCACCTTCCGTTATCGGCGGGATGGTTCTGCATGCATCACCGCTCTCCCTGAACTCGATCTTTATGACCTCCGCACCCAGCTCCCTCAGAATCATAGAACAATATGGGCCCGCATACATGCGGCTGAAGTCCACCACGCGGACTCCTGACAGTGCTCCGGTCATATTTCCTCCTTTAATAGACTGCTAATCAAACCGGATATTATCCGCTTTTTATGGCTCTGCTGGCAAATGGGATTTGTTAGCCCCAGGGCCTTGGGTTATACTTTTACCAAATGTGCCTTGCTGTTCCAGTCAAGATAACCCACATCGAAGGCGAACAGGCCGATGTCGATATCGGAGGCGTCAGCCGAAAGGTCAGCATCGCTCTCACGCCGGAAGCACGCATAGGTGACTACGTCCTGCTGCATACAGGATATGCCATTAATGTGCTGGACGAAGCTGAAGCGAAGGAAACTCTGGATATTCTCGAGCGCCTGGTTGCCGCGGACGGCAGCGCCGCCTTGCAGTAAATCGGCATAAGACGAGCCCGGAACAGCCCGCTCTTAATTCGTGAGGAGGGAATCCGATGAAAATCAACAGATTATTAGCAGCATTAGCTTTGATCATTGCAGTCTTCAGCACGGTCGTCACGGCCTGCTCTACGGAGCCGGCAGCAGTCCCTGACCAGACTCCCTCAGATATACCCAAGCAGACCACTATCGCAACCCCACCGGCTGAAAATATCACGCCTGCAAGCGTGCCAATTGAGGGCAAAACCGAAGCTGCCAGTCAACCTGTCAATCTGCACAAGCTGGTATTTATCTCCGGAACCAATGATGACGAGGGCCCTCAGATGTACACGGCCAATGAAGACGGAAGCAACTGGCAGAGGCTGACAAAAAACAGGACCGGAGGGGAACGGTTCCCACGGTGGTCGCCCGACGGCAAAAAAATTGCCTTCTTCACGGATATGGACGGCTACTGGCACATTTATTCCATCGATGCGGATGGAAACAACCAGATACGCCTTACTAATACTGATGCCGATGATGCTTTCCCGGCATGGTCACCCGACAGCCGGAAGATCGCCTTTTCATCCAACCGCGACGGTAATGATCAGCTATATGTGATGAATGCCGATGGCAGCGATCAGGTACGACTGACCAACAACTCTTTTAACGATGCCGCCCCCTGCTGGTCGCCTGATGGAAACCGTATAGCCTTCATGAGCGATAGGGACGGCAACGCCGAGATATACATCATGCGCTCCGATGGTTCCAACCAGACCAGGATCACCGACAAACCCCAGGTCGATACATACCCCATGTGGTCCCCTGATGGAAACCGAATAGCCTTTCAATCCAACGAAAACGGCAATTTCGAGGTTTACGTCATGTATCCGGATGGCAGCGGACGCACCCGCTTAACTTCCGGACTGATCGATAACAAGTATCCTGCATGGTCTCCGGACGGCAGCAAGATCGTATTTTATTCCAAACGTGATTGCATCAACGACAACGGGGAAATCTATATAATGAACGCCGACGGCAGCAATCAGACCCGTATAACGCGCAGCGAGTGCAGTGATACAGGATTAACCGACTGGCGCTGAGCCCGATAGCTTGCAATGGGCGATGGTCTTGCCGGGTGAGATCGGCTGTACCTATCCATTTCGTTCAAGTACAATTGTGGCCTGATGAAATTCATCGACGAATTCCGCGATCCGGGTCTGGCCCGCAAGCTGGCCGATAAAATTGCACGGATCTCCACCAGGCCGGCACGTCTCATGGAGTTCTGCGGCGGGCATACCGTAGCCATAATGCGAAATGGCATCAGACAGCTACTACCCCCGCATATCGATATGCTTTCCGGTCCCGGATGCCCCGTATGCGTTACAGCCAATGGCGATATCGACAGGGCCATCGCCCTCTCCCAGGTCCCCGGTGTGATCATCACGACTTTTGGCGATATGCTCAAAGTGCCGGGCAGCTATTCAAGCCTGCAGCAGGCCCGCGCGGCAGGTGGAGATATCCGCATTGTATATTCCACGCAGGACGCATTGCAGGCAGCCCGTGATAATCCTGACAGGGCAGCGATCTTCCTGGGTGTGGGGTTCGAGACAACGGCGCCCACCGTGGCCTCTG
The DNA here is from genome assembly GCA_034429715.1 of Dehalococcoidia bacterium. GTDB lineage: Bacteria > Chloroflexota > Dehalococcoidia > GIF9 > UBA5629 > CAIMUM01. The sequence goes on along the minus strand of DAOUFR010000074.1, from coordinate 31,906 downwards.
CTGTTCTGCAGGCGGAAAGGGAGAGGATCGATAACTTTTACGTCCTCTGCCATCTCAAAATGACTCCCCCCGCCATGCGGGCACTGCTCGACCTGGGTGAGATCCGCCTGAACGGCATCATCTGCCCCGGCCACGTCAGTACGATTATAGGGACCAAGCCTTATGAAGCCTACGCCAGAGATTATGGTGTGGCATGCGTTGTTGCAGGCTTCGAGCCCATAGATATTTTACAGGCAGTCGAGATGCTGGTTCAGCAGATCGAAGACGGCATCGCGCGTGTCGACATTGCATATACGCGCGGCGTAAAGCCGGAGGGTAATATCAGGGCGCAGGATTTAATGAATGACGTCTTCGATACCGCAGATGCCTGCTGGCGAGGCATAGGAGATATCCCACAAAGCGGTTTGAGCCTGAAAAACAGATACGACCGTTTCGACGCCACCCGGAGGTTCGAGGTCGAATTGCCCCCTGTTAGAGAGCACGCCGGCTGCCGCTGCGGGGAGATACTGCGAGGCGTCATCAAGCCGTTGGACTGCGGGCTATTCGGTAAAGCATGTACGCCGGAAAATCCGGTGGGGCCCTGTATGGTCTCTTCGGAGGGAAGCTGTGCCGCCTATTATCAGTACGGAGCATACGATGGGTGAAAAGATTTTACTGGCCCACGGCAGCGGCAGCAGATTGAGCCACGATCTCATCTCCAAAGTGCTGGCGCCCGCTATTATGAATCCAGTGCTCGCACATATGGACGATTCAGCCGTGCTGGATCTATCAGGCAGACTGGCATTCACCACCGACAGCTATGTAGTCAGTCCTATTTTCTTTCCGGGTGGGGATATCGGCAGACTGGCTGTCTGCGGCACGGTCAACGATTTATCCATGAGCGGAGCAAGACCTCTCTATATAAGCCTGGCGCTGATAATCGAAGAGGGGATGGATATCGATGACCTGCGGCAAATCATGGCATCAGTAAAAGATACCGCTGCGGAGGCAGGTGTCCAGATAGTTACGGGCGATACTAAAGTTGTAGATCGCGGCAAAGCAGACCGCCTGTTTATCAATACGACTGGTATCGGTTTGATCGAAGGTGGCATAGATATATCCGGCTCTAATGCCAGGCCGGGCGACAAAATAATCTTGAGCGGGGGCATCGGCGAACACGGGATGGCCGTGATGAGCCAGCGCGAGGGTTTGCATCTTTCTCTCCCTGTGGCCAGCGACTGTGCTCCCCTGAACCATCTGGTATCGGCAATGCTTTCAGTCAGCAAAAATATACACAGCCTGCGCGATCCCACCAGGGGGGGATTGGCCTCCACTCTCAACGAATTCGCCAAACAGTCAGATGTCGGCATTATCATAGAAGAGGGAAAAATCCCGGTTCACGACGGTGTACGTGGGGCGTGCGAATTGCTTGGACTCGATCCCCTCTATATAGCCAACGAGGGCAAGCTGATTGCCGCGGTGACTGAAGCTGACTCCGGCAAAGTCCTGTCAGCCATGAAGAAGAACAAATACGCCCGGCAGGCGGTGGCCATCGGCGAAGTAACGGCCGAGCACAGGGGCAGGGTGGTGATGAAGACCCGTATAGGTTCATCACGCATCGTTGATATGCCGGTTGGAGAGATACTGCCGCGCATATGTTGAGCAATATATGAAGAAGCCGGGCATAATGGTACTTGGCATCGGCAATCTGCTCTGCCGCGATGACGGCATCGGCGTTCGCACCGTTATGGAGATGCGGGGACAGGGTAAATACAGCGGCGTCCGCCTTATAGATGGAGGCACCAGCCCGGACCTCATATCTCTATTGGACGGCGATGTTGACAGGCTTATTATTGTGGACGCTCTGCGGGCCGGCGGACGCTCCGGCGATATTTACCGCTTTGACCTGCGTGAGGAAAATATAGCGGACGGGACAACCACCTCTTTGCACGGGATGGGCATACTCGACAGCCTGAAACTTATCAGACAACTCGGGCAGCAACAACCTCCACAGGTAACATTGATCGGTATTGAGCCCGCCGATACATCTCACGGCCTTGACCTTTCACCCATTATAGAAGCGAAATTACCTGATGTCATCCGGGCTGTGAGAAGCGAGATTGAGCGGCCGGATTGAAATAGGTTGCCGGTTATGCTTAAATTAGATTGATTTGGAGATGCGGTCAGCTTACGGTAAACTTGAAAAATGAGCCCCAAGGAATTCGCTCAGGATATAAAAGACAAGGCCTTCATACGGCAGAAAAGGGTCTGCGCGTATTGCGGCAACGCGATAGAAGTAGATTCCGGCTACGCCCACCTTAAGAAGCCGGCCGAACTGGGCGGCGATACTTCGCTACATAACTGCGTCATACTCTGCCAGAAATGCCACTTACAATACGGCCATATAGGAAAGTGGGCAAAATTCGTCATAACCCAGGACTATCCCCATTTCTCGGCTGACGGCATGCCGCACTGACACTTAACCTTCACAGGCAATAAGAAATACGGAAGCCACTCAAAGCGGCCCATCGCATCCCGCATTATCTGTCTTCTTAAGGCTTGCCCAGGTTGATTATGTCATCTGAAATGCTATACTCGTACTGTGTGCCCTTCACCACGACCTTCCAGATGCCATAGCTTCCTGCAGTTCGTTCACCGGACGGGTTGAAAGTTATGGAACCGCTGGCTCCGGGATAATTGTTGCCAACGGCCAGCAGCGCATCCCTGATCGCACCACCGTTATAGGTATTAGCCTTTTTCAGAGCTAATGCGATCAGGTTGATACTGTCATAGACGGTATCGCAATAAATGGTGGGAGCGAACTGATATGCATTGTTGAAGTTGTAAGCGAAAGCTTTGTAAACAGCAGAGTGCTTGTCCGGCACCGGCACAGTTCCCGTCATGGCCTTTTCCATAAACCTGGCAGCGTCGAGATACTTATCCAACGGCATGTCGTAAGAACCGTCCACCGCTATCCAGGGTAGATTATCTAAGCCGGTTTTAAGAGCCTGTGCGTAGACAACGGCTCCATCGACGTACAATCCGACGTGCAGTACACAATCCGGCCCGGCCTCCTTAATAGTATTAAGCTCCGACAGATAGCTTAGCTTGGCAGGGTCATACGTCAGCGATGCCACGATCTCCGCATCTCCCTTTAAATAATCCCTGGCCGTCGCCTCAATCCCTTTGCCATAAATCGTATCCTGCACAAGCATGGCAACCTTTTTATAGCCTTTATCTTTAATAAGCCTGGAAACAACACCCCCCTGCAAAGAATCGCTGGGGCATGTTCTGTAAGTCCACTTAGACCAGCTGTAATCGGAGAGGGCGCTGGACGTTGCTGATGGTGATACGAGCAGTACCCCCTTGCTTTCAAGGTATGGTCCTGCCGACATCACGGCTTCGCTGTTGTCGCAGCCTACCATGACCTGGATCTTCTGTTCTTCCACCAGCTTATGAATTGCGTATAGCGCGGTGGCCGCAGACGGCCCCTGGTCCTCTATGACGAGGCGGAGCTTTTTGCCATCCAGGCCTCCACGCCCATTGATCTCATCCACTGCAAGCTGGGCAGCCTTAACCAAATTGGGGCCAGCAGCCGGTGCGCTGGTAAGAGACAAAACACAGCCGATGGGAATCTCTGCCGGCAATTCCTGCTGGGGAACACAGGCCGGGATCGTGCATAGAGCCAATACCGCAACTATAACCAGAGTCAGGAAAGTTGTTTTCATAATAAACTCCCGGGCAAACTTATTGCCAGTTTCTGTCTGTGGATGCCATTATTATAGCATTTCCCAACCATGCTTTTCAGATGTAATTTTTTACTGATTCAGACAATCAATGTAAAATAGTCGGGTAAAGTCTGGTTATTCGCTGTATCGATTACGGGCAAGGGATCACAGGAGGGCGGATGCAGGTAACCCGGAGCAATTTTATGGACGCGATTTCCGACAGGACAGATGTCCTGAGAATATTGCCGGAGGCGGCGGCAGAACTTTGTACCGCCCTTTTCAGGAACTCTCCTGCAGGTATTTATATCACGCGCGATGGCAAGTTTATTTACACCAATATCGAGTTCCGCCACATCACCGGCTACAGCCAGGACGAGTTGTCCGGCAAGGACTACCAGCGGCTGATCAATCCTCGCTATCGGCAGAAACCGAAGCAGAACATAGCCTCTTTCTTTGAAGAAGACGAAGGCACCAGCCACGAGTTCAAAATCACCACCCGCGAAGGTAAGAAGCGGTGGATCGCCGAAAAGATTACTTATTTCAAATATGGCGGTAACTGGCTGACGCTGGGCCACTGGCTGGACATAACGGAACACCACTCGGTGGAAAAAGCCTGGCATGAGGCTGAAAGGCGCTTCCAGCTTGCTTTCGAGGACCTCTCCACCGGCCTCACCATCATCAGCACGGAAGGTATCTTCCTCAAGGTCAATAAGTCCTTCTGCGATATGGTTGGTTACGAGGAAAGGGAGATCCTTGAGAGCCGTTATGATGATATGCTGCCGACTCAGGAGCGGGAAGCAGGCGGCGATATCATGTCTCTTTTCCTGTCGCTGGATAAACCGGAATTACCGATACAGAGGCGGCTGCAGGCCAGAGACGGACGAATGATATGGGTGGCCATGAGCATATCGCTTATCGGAGATAATGAGGCCGGTCCGTCGTATTTCATCATCCATTTCCAGGATATAACCGAGCAGAAAAGAATTGAGGAAGGTTTAAAAGAAGAGGAGCGTCTTTATCGCCAGGTAGTCGACCTTTCGCTGGAACCTGTCGCCATAACGGACCTTGACTGCCATATTACGCACACGTCAGGAAAGCTGTTGCTCCTGCTTGGATGCGAAAAAGAGGACTTGCTGGGAAACGACCTTGAGAGTCTTATGCCTGACTCACAGCCTCGAGATATCCGGGCCGGCATCATGGACTGCGTCAGCAATAAGCAGCAGAAGGAGATTGATTTTACTCTGCAGCGAAAGGATGGCTCTGAACTGCCCTGCCGCATGCGGATCGCCTGGATAGATAACGAACTGGGAACGCCGGCTTGCCTGATCTTCAGCTTCAGCGTGGCTGACGTTCAGGCAGAACAATCATCTGCAGGCGTGGCGCCGGAGACCGGGCCCGCAACCTCAACACATGAAGAACCACCGCAGGCGGCAATGCCGTTTGATATCGCTGCCACTGCCGCCATATTAATTAACCAGGATACAACTTTAGCGGCAGTCAACACCGGCTTCGAGGCTCTATCCGGCTATTCAAAAGAGGAAGTCGAGGGGAAGAAAAGCTGGATAGAATTTGTGGCCGCCGATGACCAGCCAAGGCTTAAACGCTATCACCTGCTGCGCCAGATCGATTCCGAATCCGCCCCCAGTACCTTCGAGTTCAAATTCGCCTGCAGGGACGGCTCTACCAGAGACGTAGTCGTATATATGAGCCCGGTGCAGGGCACAGGACAATTAACGGCAACCATCATCGATCTCGCCACACATAAAAAGGCTGAGGTCGCAGAAAAAGAGGCACAGGATGAGGAGATAGGCTACCTGAGGCGGACGGGAGAGCGGGTTGAGAGCAGCCTTGAACAGCTTCATCAGACGGTGCGCGATATAGTTACGGCCATGGCACGCATAATCGAGATGAGAGATCCGTATACAGCAGGCCACCAGGAGCGCGTGGCAAAACTGGCCGCCGCTATAGCCAAAGAAATGGGGATGTCCGAAGACCAATTGGAAGGCATCGAGATAACCGCAAAGATCCACGATATAGGCAAGGTCTACGTGCCGATGGAGATTCTCAGCAAACCGGGCACGCTGACTGCTATAGAGCGCCAGATCATCCAGACACATGCTCAGGGCAGCTACGAGATGCTCAAGCCTGTGGAGTTCCCCTGGCCGATTGCCGAAGTATCGTTGCAGCATCACGAGAGGTTGGACGGCTCGGGCTATCCTCGCGGACTGAAAGGGGAGGAGATTTGCATCGATGCTAGAATCCTGATGGTGGCCGATGTAGTCGAAGCCATGGCTTTTCCCCGTCCTTACCGGCCCGGCCTTGGCATAGAGGCAGCCCTGCAGGAGATCTCAGACAACGCGGGGATTTTGTATGACGGGGATGTTACTGCTATCTGCCTTCGCCTGTTTCGCGAGAACGGTTTCTCGTTTTAGCCTTTAACTGTGGCGACTTATCCGCTCGTAGTCAATGATTCAGTTCTTATATATTAATTCCAGGTTTCTGTCGCGTCAGCGGACCGTCTCTTTGCCTCAGCACCTCATACATTACCACGGCTGCCGCCACGGATGCGTTAAGTGACATAATCTTGCCCTTCATCGGTATGGATACCACCCAATCACACCTCCTGCGTACCAGATCCGACAGGCCCTGCCCCTCACCTCCGATCACTATGGCCGTCGGCAGCGTGAAATCCATGGCGCGGTAATCGGTCTGCCCGTCCATGTCTATGCCCGTAACCCATATGCCGTTATTTTTGAGTGTAACCACAGCCTGGGCAATGTTGGCTACCCTGGCTATATTCACGTACTCCACAGCCCCTGCCGACGCTTTGATCACCGCCGGAGTAATGCCGGCAGCTCTCCGCTCACGGACAACGACCCCATGAACGCCTGTGGCCTCGGCGGTCCTCAATATGGCTCCCAGATTATGGGGATCCTCAATACCATCCAGTAACAGGTACAAAGGCTTGTCGGGTTTTTCCAGCGAGATGTCGATCAGTTCGCCCAGGTCGATCAATTCTTTTACTTCGGCGAAGGCGATTACACCCTGGCTTGAGCCTGTGGAGCTCTGCTTTTCTAATATCCGTCTGTTAACGAATTCAACGGGTACTCCTCTGGCTCTTGACAGATTTAAGATCAGTTCCACGGCCCCATGCCTTCTGATATTGCTGTCCAGCAATATTTTACTGACAGGCCGGCCGGCTTTGAGGGCCTCAATCAGGGGATTCCTTCCCTCGATTATCTCCACTTCAACCTGCCCGCAAGCGCCGCATAAAACGCCGATTCACCGGCCTTTGTGGACAATATATCTCAGCCCTCCACCTTGAGTTCCATTACTTCCTGGAAATTACGCACAATATAGTATCTTTTGGCCTTTATTTTAAAAAGCGCTGAATCAGGGGAATGGACAAATTTCTCAAGGTTGTGATGTTTTATAAGGTAGAGGGAGCGCAGGCTCTCCAACTCATTCCCTTTTACCTCTTCCGCAGCCCCGATGACGGTGACCGCTACGGCGTTGCGAAAATCCGAATCCCGGTTGGTGCGGTTGTCGATCAACATCGAGACATTGTTGTTGGATAGAAGGTTGGAATATTTGTTGGTGGCGCGCCTGGTAGCGAATATTATGTTCTTAAGGTCATCTGTGGAGGCAAAGGCGACCAGGTTGCTATGTGGGCGTGTCAGTTGCTGCGTGGCCATCGCAGCAAACAGCTGGCTGCGAAAAAGCTCCCTCAGTAATTTTTTTAACTGAACCTCGTCATCGGTCATATCCAGCGCCTTTGGCTATTTTACAACATTTAGCTGTCTCAAGTCGGTTGACTACCGAAATACAGGTTTTTCAGGATATCAGGTGTATAAAGCGGGGATGAGATTCATTTGCCAGTTATCTCGCCGATGCTTACGATGCGCTCCTTATTGAGCGCGATAAAATCGAAACGAGACCGTTTGCCGGGCATAGCCGGCTCTATTTTCGCCTGTGTCAGAGGTATAAAACGCTCCTCAGTTTCCAGCGTATCTGTTATATGACCCCAGGTATCGATGTAGATACAGCCATTGATCTTGAACTGTATGGTCGCGGCCCCGGCTGCATAGGCCATGACTGTCACAGGCAGCTTCTGGCTGAACGGATATGTTGTGAGCGGCTTGTCGGGAGTTGCGCTCCTGACCTGAGCCACGAATATTATGTTGTTTTTGGATATGTGCAGGTGGGATACCGTCGTTTTACCGCCCTTTAAATCGCCTACCGTGACATCCGACAGAGTTAGAAAATCCCTTAAGTGCGATCGTGTTTCCGTCCTGATGCCTTCATTCAAGGCATCTATTAAACGCTGGCTGAAATCGCAGCGCATTTTACCGCTGAATACCAGCTCGCCCGTACACACCAGCACATCGAATTGCCGGTGAAGCTCACAACCTTCTGACTCGGGATCCATCAAAATTACCCTCTGCTACCTGCAAAGGCAACCTGTATTCATATACTATGGCAGGAGCAAGTTGACCTGTCAAGCATCCCGCCTGCGCATAAACAATTCTTTACACCCCGCGTTATATATAGCGTGACGCACGTCGAAGGAGGTACACATGTGCACTTAAACGAAGTGATCATGACCGCCATGGCAACATCATCTATAAAGGAGGTTGTAATTTGAAATACATTATTTCAGGTCTTTTAACACTGTTAATCGGGATAACAATGGCCCTGCCCTCGGCTGTTCCAGTCCGGGCGGATTCAAGCAAAAATAACATGCTCCCTTCCGTAAAAAAACACGCGCTGATGATCAAGGTTGATAATCCTGTGGTGGTAGGCCAGCCGGTAACTATCACCGTTTTGAGCAGGCCCAGCCACGAGACAATTGCAGGAGCCCCGGTCTACGCCATAAAAACGGATAATAGGTTCGGCCCGGCTGGCACGGACAATTATACTACCCTTGTCGACGAGGTTGAAGCTCTGATGGAGTCCGATGGGACATTGCTCGGTACTTCCGGCAGCGACGGCAGACTATTAGTTACTGTATCCGAGGCCGGCCGGTATATATTAATAGTCACTAAAGACGGCTATACACCCGGATTTGCCAGGTTGCAGGCCAAACAGAAAAATGAAAACCAGAAGCTCAGGTTGATCCTGCAGGCCCCAACCTCTACCCCGGCAGGTCAACAGATCACGATCAAAGTGACCGGCGGCAGCTCCGGCCTGGCAGTGGACAATGCCACGATCAGCGCTATTAAAACAAGCGGTATTATCAAGCCTGTCGCAAAGCCGTCGCCGATACCGGTAGAAAACGGCACCGCTACCCAGATGGGCATAAGCCAGCAGGCTCCTGTTGTGATCGATACCGAACAGGAGGACGCGTTGACCGGAAGGCTGGGTAAAAGGGAGATAATACTGGGCAGCAGCAATAGCGCCGGGGAGGTCGTTTACACTTTCACGGATCCCGGCACATACATGTTGCTGGCCAGAAAGAACGGCCACCTTCCGGGCGCCCGCAGGATCAATGTCCAATCTGACACGGCATTGAAGTCGCTGGAGATAAAGGCAACCGTCAACTTAACGACCGGTCAGTCTTCCAGCGTACTGGTTACAGAAAAAAGCAGCAGCCAACCGGTGGAGGGAGCCGCAGTTTATTCACTTAAAGTGGAAAACAACAGGGCTATAAAACAGCTGCCTCCCACAGCCAACAACTTTAAGGCGCAGCTGATCCGGGCAGGAAACGATGCCGCCAGAGTCAAAGCAAACGGTGTGCTGGTCGGCAACACGGACAGCGCAGGCCTGGTCTCGTACAGCTTCCCGTCGTCCGGCCATTATATGCTGGCCGTCTTCAAGGACGGCTACAGGGCTGCAATTACACGAGCAGGCTATTTCCCGCCTGTGTCCGCAACGACCGGAGCAAATGTGACCAGTAACGTTCCGGTAACGACCATAACAACAACTGAATGATTTCCGACAGTTAAAAGAGCAGGGGCGGGTCCACAGACCCGCCCCTGCATCGTCCGCTTTAACAACATTTACAATTCCACAATAGTAGCGCCGGTGCTGCCCTCGAAGCGGTTGCCCACCCGGAAAGACTTCACCAGCGGATGGCTTTTCAGTTCACGCATCACAACCTGCCGCAGAGCACCCGTCCCCTTGCCGTGCACGATCCTGACTTCCTTCAACCCTGCCAGACAGGCATCGTTGAGATATCCATGGATTATGGGAAGGGCCTCATCCACAGTCAATGCATGCAGATCGAGCTCCGGATGGACGCCGGCTTTCCCCCCCGGGGTAGAGTGCCTTTGAAAATCCGTACGTTGTTTATGTTTCATCCAGCCTCATTCCGCCCTGTGAAAATCCAGCCGGAGCACTTCCTGAGTAGAGGTCGTAACTTTAGCGCGGTCATCTATGCGCCAGCCGACAATCCAGACTATTTGCCCGGGAGAACATACGATGGGAACGCTGTTACGCCAGGAGCGCGGTATGGAAGAGTCGACCATGAAGTCCTGCAGCTTGCGACCGTGCGCCATGCCCAGGGGGTGAAAGCGGTCCCCCGCTCTGCGCCCCCTTACGCTAAGACGCCTGCCGATCCTGGCCAGGTCAAAGCTTGCACTGAATATGTCATCGTCCTTAAAGAAATTCTCACTCATTATGGTAGCTGACACCAACCAGCCGGGCAGCTTTGTTTCGCCCGGTATATTGAGCATATAATCGCAGTCTAGGACCGGCCAGGGGCAGGCCGTCGTGCCGGGAGCAGTCACGACCATGCGATTCCGCTCGTTGGTAACGACCGCACCGCCCGGCAGACACACGCTCCTGCCCGTATTTGAAAACAGCAGCCTGACCAGGGCGTCCACATGCACGGACTCAATATCTTTCAAGCTCCCGCAGGCATGTTCGATCATAATGCGAAATACCCTGCGCTGCAGCGCCAGCGGAAGCCCTCGTAACTTGCCTGAATCGAGACATGTCAGGTGTCCTTCGCCGGTCACCAGCGATCTGCATACGGCGGCAGCCTGTTCATCAATAAAGTCAGTGTCTTCGCCCGCCAGGTCAGACAGTCTCAACAGAGCACCGTCGATATCCGCGTTGTACTGCCTGAGCAGCGGTATCAGTTCAAGCCGTATACGGTTGCGTAAAAATCGCACCTGATCGTTGGACGTGTCTTTTCGCGGCTGCAGGCCGCTCGTAGCGCAATAGGCTTCGGTCTCATGTCTGGTGATCTCGAGCAAAGGCCTGATCACCCAGATACCGTCCTCTCCGGCGCCATACGGTATGTGCGCCGCCGGCCTCAGACCGCGCAGGCCCTGTATGCCGGATCCCCGCAAAATATGCATGAGGGTTGTCTCGGCCTGATCGTCTCGCGTATGCCCGACCGCCACACGCTTGGCCCCGGTCTGCCTGGCTGTACCGTCCAGAAAACGATACCTCACCTCACGGGCGGCTTCCTCGAGAGAGATTTTTCTCTTACTTCGCCATTCAGCCACGTCTCTTTTTTCGATCGTAGTTGGTATTCCCAGAGAAGACGCCAGATTCGCAACGTATTCTGCATCTGCACCGGACTCGCTGCGCAGTCCATGATCAAGGTGGGCTACGTGCAACTGAATATCAAGTATTTCCTTCAAACTGTTGAGTACATGCAGCATACATACCGAGTCCGGCCCACCCGATACCGCCACCACTACCTTCTCGCCACCCGATATCAGCCCGTATTCCCTGATAAAACCGCTTATGCGCTTTTCGAGAGCGTTGTTGTCGGCAGGCAAGTTATTGCTCCTTTAAATGACAGATATCACTCAGCAGCAGAAGTCGCGGTGGACGATCCTCCTTGAACTCGATGGTCGTCAGGCTGCTGGGTTGTATGCGTACTCGTACCAGATGAGTGAGAGGCATCCCGAGCGCGGTGCATACAACCGTAGCAGTCACAAAGTAGTGTGAGACCACGGCGGCGCTGCCGCCGGGATTGGCCTCCACAATTCGTTTGACCGTCGCCCACACCCTATCCCTGAATTGGCCAAGGTTTTCACCGCCTTTGAAATCGACCGCGTCTCCTTTGGTCTGCCAATCTACCAGAAACTGGCTGAAATTCTGGCCGAAAGTTTCAAGCGACATACCCTCCATCTCACCCACATGTATCTCCCTCAGATCAGGCTCGGATACGACCTCCAGTTTGTGCGGACCGGCCACGGCGGCGGCGGTGTCCAGTGCGCGTTTGAGCGGGCTTGAATACACGGCCGTAAGTAAATAATCGCGCATGGCCTCACCCAGCCTATCAGCCTGCGCTTTACCTTTCTCACTCAAGTCTGTGTCGCTGCCACTGCCCTGGATGATGCGCTGCTGGTTCCAGATAGTCTCACCGTGCCTTATAAGATATAGCCTAATCTCGCCTTTCCTCCATTCAGGATAACGGCTTATTATATTGCTTCAAGTTGGAAATTTAAAATTGCCGTTTCTCAGGTAAAGACCAGCTTCGTCCTCTCGATCGATGACGGGAATCCGCTGAATCCCAGGGCCTTGATAATCTGCTCCGGCCTGCCCGATCCGGAGGAATCGCAGCGCAGCCGCATACCGATCATGTATACCTTATCTTTTTCCCCTGCCATCCACAGGTCGTCGAGCAGCGGCCGCAGATCATAAAAACGTTCACCCGTATCGCGGGAATGATGCCAGGGCAGAGTATCCAGAGCCAGCAACGATTTAAGCGAGCGCTCGACGTTCTCTGCCCCCTGCTGTGATTCCACCTCGACCACGTACTCGGCAAAGCGCAGACGTGATTGCAGCGACGGGGCCTCAAGGCTGACCGGCTGGACATCGATGATCGAAATGCCATCAGGCAGTTGCGCGGCTACTTTTTGAAGGAAATTGCCGGGAGTAATGCGTCGGCTTAGAAAAACATCCATCAATTCGGATTTGCTGGTCACGCCCACAGCCAGGGGAGCGGCCAGGGATATCCTGGGATGAGGGCTGAAACCCTCAGAGTAGGCCAGTCCCACTCCCGCCCTGCGAAATACGCGCTCCCAGAGCCTCATCAGATCGAGATGCGAAAGGAATTTAAGCTGCGGGCCGCGGCTGAACTTAAGGCGCAGACGGTGCATTCTTTTCCCTGGTTATGGTGATGCGCTCGATCTTGCGGTTGACGATCTCCGTAATCGTAATCCTGAGGTCACGATACTTGAAATGTTCGCCTTTTCTCGGAATGCGGCCGAGATGGCTGAGGATAAAACCGGCAACAGTGTCGTATTCACCCTCGGGAAGGTTCAGGTCAAGCTCGTCGTTAGCTTCCTCCACCCTGAGACCCCCATCGATATCGTAGGTATTTGCATCTATGGGGATGATCTCTTTCTCGCCGGCTACCATTTCGTCTCCGATGCTTCCCATGATCTCAGAAGCCAGGTGCTCGAGATTGGCAATGCCGGCCACGCCGCCGAACTCATCTATGACGATTGCCATATGGAAGTTGTGGTCTCTCATTTCAGCCAGTACCTCGCCCAGCCGCTTGGTCTCGGGCACGAAATAGGCCTGACGTACCAGACCATCGATCGGATCACTGTCCTTTATTTCGCTCCGGGCTATAGCCATCAGCACATCCTTGACCGTCAGCATTCCCATCACATTATCCATACTCTCCTTGTAAACCGGGAACCTCGAATGGGGATGCTCACTGTAAGTCTGGAGGAATTCCTCCAGCAAAGTGCCCTCCTCGATAAACGAAATCTCCGTTCGCGGCTGCATCACGTCGCTGACCGGCCGGTCGGGGAATTCAAAAGCCTTATGTATCATATCGGCTTCCGTCTCTTTCCAGACCCCCTCGGCTTCGCCGACATCTATGGCTGTGCGTATCTCAGCCTCATCCACGGTCATCCTTGCCTCACCGGTATCGGTCACCATGCGGGTGAAGCCGGCGCCGATCTTATTCAACACCCACACAAATGGGTAAAGTATCCAGATGAGAAGCTGAACAGGTATGCTGTAGGCCAGCGCTATCTTCTCTGCATTGTGGGCTGCAACAGTCTTGGGAATTACCTCGCCCAGCACCAGCACCAATATCGTAATACATATGGTAGCAACCAGAGCGCCCATGCTGGGACCAAACAAGCCCACCGCAATTACGGTACCCAGAGATGCAGCTGCGATATTGACCATGGTGTTCCCCAGCAAGATGGCGGAAAGGAACATGCCGGGCTGTTTCTGAAAGCTTTCCAGTATATCTGCAAACTTCACGTCGTGGCTGAGCAGATGCTTAACCCTTATGCGGCTCAGCGAAACAATAGCCACCTCGGCGCTGGAGAAGAAAGCAGACAAAAGGAGGCAGAGCAGAATTAATCCAAAGTATAGGGTACGTTCACTATCCATACGATGCCCGTTCGTGCCGGGCTAAAGCTATAATATCATCCGCTATCTGCACAGTCAAAATTTGTTGCAGGTCTGCCCGCCAGCCGCGCAAGCTGAAAAAATGCCACCCAAACGTGATAGAATTATATGGCTATGCAGGTGGATTTCGCTTTTATCTGCGACTATGCTGAGGCAACCAACAAGGTCAATGCGCTCGGCATAGGATTCGATACCATTATGGCCGGCCGCGTACCTGTCAGGCACCCCAATTTCTTCCTGGTTATCCAGTTGCGCGCCAACGTCGTTGAAGCGGGGGAAAAGAACTTCGAGGTACACCTCATCGACGATGATGGAAAGCAGATAATTCCTCCTATCAAAGGAATGCTCAACATACCGCGTCCTCCGGCGGGAACTGAGAGTACCGGCCGTATAGCCATGCGCTTCGATGGAGTGGAGTTTCCCAAGTACGGTGTATACTCGATGCATGTGCTGGTCGAAGGACACGAGATGAGCAGGATACCCCTGAGAGTGGCTCAACCACCTGCACAATCGCAGAATTAGTGACCCGGCCGACTACTTTTATGAACCGCGCCGGGCGTAATCCGGGCACCAGACCGCATTAGGCCGGGCCGGCTGATGGCATGCTCCTCGCCAGTCGTACTTACAGGAATCGCACAGTATCACTTTCATGCCCAGCGCCTGTTTAATGCTTATCCTGAGATTATCGAACCATGAAGGTCTGGTTTTCTTTCGCACCGACATAATTCATGAGTTTACTGCGCAAATCCGCAGACTGTCAAAAACCCGCTGTCCGTAGTAATATATCTCACTCCGCCCGAATAAGGAGATGACTATGGCGCACTGGGAACATCGCAGGGAGAGCAACTGGGCTAAATTCAGCTTTAACCAGCCTTATCAGGCGGGTTTGAGCCGTCTGAGAGACGAGGTGCTGGGAAAGACAGACTACGATCCGGTAGTACTCTGGCAATGGGGGACAATGCAGGCCATGTCCGTTGTCCGCATACTGAAAGACTGCGAAAAAGAGTTCGGAGAGCAGGGGCAACAACTGGTAAACGGAGCGCTGCGCAGAGTCGGCCACGAAGTGGGGAGGCAGCTTTTCACCGGGCTGAGTAAACCGCAGGGCTTGAGTGAAGCGGAGATGGTCAGCTTCTTTGCTACGGTCGTCAATCGGATAGTATATGCCTCGCTGGAAGAGCCGCGGATCGACGCCGACGACAGGATCAGCTTCGACATCATCTGGTGCCCGCACCAGGACCACTATTCCGCCTTCGACTGCCGTGTCCAGCGTTATCTGGTACAGGGCATGCTGGATGCGTTCTTTGAGACCGGCTGGATCAGCGGCGATTGGCAGGTCAAGTTCACATGCACCATACCTGCAGGCGCTAAAGTTTGCACATTTATCCTGTGGAAGGCCGACGGCCTGGAGAAAGCTGAGTGGGAACTATATACCAGGAAACTGGAGCAGCGGGCGCTAAAAGAATCTCAGCAATGACAGGAGAAAATCACAGGCCGACCGGACGAGTAATCTGCATTTGAGAAGGACAACTCGTCAAATCAACTGCTCGCCCTATTGAACTTTGAAAGGGATTAATAATCTTTCTTCGCCGTTGAACACCAGTTTCGCCAAGTAATCCCCTTTAATCAGCTCCCCTTTGCTTGTGGTCAGCCTTGCTGCAACCTCCATTGTCCCGACAAAGGTATTCTCGTCTTCTGCAATCTGGTAATTATCGACACCGGCGTCATCGCTGCTGGTAATAATCCACTTAACAGTCACACGGGTACCCGGTGGGGCATTATAGATCCTGGCCTTGAAGATGATCTCTGGCGTGTCCGCCGAAAAACGGGACGATACATTGACCTCTTTCTGCTCCTTGTCTGTAAATGCATATACGTTCGCTTCACCGATGTAAAGCGCCGGCAGCAGACCGGCTTCAACCACGCTGAACGGCAGCTTCAATTGCTCGATATCGCCGACGTAGAATCTCAGGCTGTAGCTCCCCCTGGGAAAGGGTGTGCCCTGCCTGGGTGATATGGAAAAGATTAAATATTCGCGTCCCTCGACTTTAAGGGATGATTCAGCTATCTTCTGCTCGTGGTCGCCACCCAGCTCGCCACCCTCATAAACCCAGCGGGCTTTAACCTGGTCATTGAAATCAGCTCCACTGACTTTAACGATGCCATATATGACCGGGCTGTCTTCAGGGAAAACGCTGACACTGTTCATTGGCTTTTCATTAAGCACGTCTATAACGGTCGACATGGTGCCGCTTTCAAGTTTCACAGACGGTGCAGCCGGTTCACCCTGGATAACGAACGGCACCGACTGCATCAGCTTATCATCATAGAAAAGGCTGACGCTGTAATCGCCGCGGGGCAATAAAGCTTCAGAGCGTGCAAAGGCAATTACTATATAAGGGGCATCCGCTGTGGCCTTCTGGCTGCCGATGAGCATATCCTTCAAACCAGCCTCGTCGCTCTTGACAAGGTACCAGTCTGCCCTGATTGTAGAATCCGCCGACTGCGTATTCAGCTTTATCGAGCAATAGATGGTCTTGACATCCGGCGTAAAATTGTCGGATACCATCAGCGGCTCACCGGTTTTGGATACTGCGTTACAAAGCACTGCCCGCTCGATGGCAGGCTGTCCGATGCAGCCTGTGAGAAGGGGCAGTGCCAGTGCCATCGCCATCAACATATAGATGTGTAACTTATTTATTTTCACTTTAGCAGGCTCTCCTTGATCAAATATCATAGATTTTCATTCTGGTACTTTCCACTGTACCCCCTGTCCACACCGGCCGAGGTATAAAAGAAAACGAGTTGCATAACACGCGCATTCTTCTGCAATTTGAAGCCATCGGCATTATAGACCACTAATAATGATTGCGAACGTCCGCTGTAGCCCGCGTCCCAGACAGCGCTGTGAATGCTGACACCGCAGCGATTGAGACTGGAGCGCGGCCTTCCCATGGCCATGACATTATCCGGTAGCGTTATCACCTCATTGAAAGTGATCAGATAGGGACCGGGCAGCAGTTCCAGCCCGCCGTCGACACCGAATTCCAATCGTGTAAGATTGGACAGCTCCCGCCCCCGGTTGCTGACAGCAATTTTTCCGCGCGATGAGAAATAGGCGACGTCCCTCACGGTCAGGTCTATGCCGTTGGGCTGAATCTGTTCATCCAGGTCGACGGCCCCAGCAATGAGGGGAGGCTTTTTACCCTGCATTTGGAGTATGTCCTGTCTGGTCAGGACGCCCTGTTGTTTCATCATCCCGTATTTATTCCAGCCCTGTACAAATGATGTTATTATAATACGGATTCCGGGTAAAGTCAGAAATACAATGTCTGTATGAGGAGTGTCCCATGGGAGAGATGAGAGGAATTGAGCAAATGGATAATCCTGCTCTGAGCAGGATCGTTGTAGATATGTTAAGACGTAGCCTTTTGCATTATGGGATATGGTTCAACGAGGTCGATCACCAGCTGGGCCTGGAAAAGGCCCTGCAGATAGAAAACGAGGTCTTCGCCAAACTCTGTCCACTGATTATTAAACGCCTGTCGGGCGTGCTGGGATTTGCTGTAGATGACGGCCTGCCCCGGTCGCTGTCCGAGCTGCCGCGGGAAAAGATAATATCGCTGATCGATGCTATCTCTGCCAACTGGCTGGCCGGCGACGGCCTGTGGTTCCAGGCCGTTGAGGCCCGGCAGGAGATGTACACTGCCAAGCGCTGCAACGATACCTGCTGGATAAAATTCTCACCCTTTGAAGCCGTACGCATCAAAGCTATGCTCGAACTTCCGGACAAAGGCGGCCTGGACGCCCTGGAAGCAGCTTTGGGCTTACGTCTTTACTCGAGAATCAACATCCAGACCACTGAAAGACAGGGCCATAGCCTGGTCTTTAAAATGGTCAAATGCAGGGTGCAGGACGCACGCAGGCGCAAGGGGCTTGATGACTATCCCTGTAAATCGGCTGGCGTTGTGGAATACAGCAGCTTTGCGCAGGCTATAGATCCACGCATCAGGACCGATTGTATCGCCTGTCCTCCCGATGACCTTCCCGGCGGCTGGTTCTGCGCCTGGAAGTTTTCCATAGCATGAGCATCAAGAAGGTTCTGATTATCGGGGGTGGCGCCGGTGGCATGCTTGCCGCTGGCCGAGCGGCTGAACTGGGCGCCGAAGTCACTCTGCTGGAGAAGATGGAACGCCCGGGTAAAAAGGTCCTCCTCAGCGGCAACGGGCGCTGTAATCTCAGCAATACCCGGGATATCGGCGAGTTCATAGCGATGTTCGGCCCCAATGGCAGATTTCTCTATCATGCTTTCCATCATTTTTTCCGGGACGATCTTCTGAAGCTGCTGGCCGCCATGGGAGTTATGACGCAGGCCGAGCCGGATGGGCGTATCTTCCCCGTCTCAGGAAAATCAACCGATGTTGTCAAAGCACTGCAAAAATATATGTCCGGCCGCGGCGTTAAGATACTTACCGGTGTTAAAGTGACCGCGATCGAGATTGCTGATAATTCAGCTGTGCTGGTGAAAACCGCTGCGGCGGATTATTCGGCAGATGCAGTTGTGCTGGCCACGGGAGGAGCTTCGTATCCACAGACCGGCTCAACGGGCGATGGCTATCGCATGGCTGCGCAGGTGGGCCACAGTATAGTGCATCTGCGGCCGGCCCTCGTCCCGCTGATGGTGAAGGAACGGCAGGCCGCGGCAGGCTTGCAGGGTATCAGCCTGAACGATGTGCGGCTTACTTGCTTCACCTGCCGGGCAGAAGATATCGATATTGCGGCCACGCCACGGGCTGACAGGGGACGTGGCCTCGGCACAGGCAAATCCCGACCCCCGGTGGCGGAGAGCCGCCGGGGCGGCATTATTTTCACGCAGGATGGCCTCAGCGGACCGGCAGCCCTGCTCATGAGCCTGACCGTGGCCGATGCGCTGGAGTCGGGGCCGGTAAGCCTGACTATTGATCTGCAACCGGGCAAGACCTTATCACAGCTGTCCGAGGACCTGAAGACTATTATCTGTGCACACGGCAGCAGACAGCTCAAAACTATATTGAATGAACTGCTTCCGGAGCGTATTACGCTGGCCGTCCTGATGAAAGCCGGCGTACCGGCGGATACCGGAGCCAGCCAGGTGACGTCAATACAGAGGCAGGCTATTACACGTGCGCTGAAAGGGCTTGTATTCAATGTGGAAGGCGTCCGTCCGCTGGCGGAAGCCATGGTGACTGCGGGAGGCGTTTCCCTGAACGAAGTCGATCCCCGCACCATGCAGTCTAAAATTATACGCGGCCTCTATTTCTGCGGCGAGGTGCTCGATTTGGATGCCGATACAGGCGGCTTTAATCTGCAAGCAGCCTTCTCAACAGGTTATCTGGCGGGGGAATGCGCCGCACGTGCGCGCTGACATCAGACCGGCAGTGTGACGCCGAACCTCTTCAGCACTACAGCCAGCTCGCACAGCGGCAGGCCTATCACGTTACTGTAATCCCCCTCGATTCTATCAACCAGTAAGGCTCCCAGCCCCTGTATGGCGTAGGCGCCCGCCTTGTCCAGCGGCTCACCTGTATTCACATACCGGGAGATCTCCGCCCGGGTGAGCTTTCTGAAAAAAACTTTGGTTTCCACCGTCCGCGAGACAGCCCTGCTTGTGGCGGAATCGACTACGGTGAAACCGGTGATAACGCTGTGACACCTGCCGCTCATCTCTGCCAGCATTTTGCGCGCATGAGGGGCATCGAACGGCTTGCCCAGTATCCTGCCCTCAAGCACACCGATCGTGTCGGCTGCTATTATAATGGAGTCCGCGTGGCGCAACGCCGCCGCCCGTGCTTTGTGCAGAGAAAGCGTTTTGGCCAGCTCCGCGGGTTTTGATCCGGCAGGTTGGGCCTCACAAATCTCAGACGGATCCACAGTGAATGTGAGCCCGATATTTTCAAGCAGCTCCCTGCGTCGCGGCGAAGATGACGCAAGAACAATAGTCTTTGCCATGCCGACAATTTAGAGGAAGGCAGGGGGACTGTCAACCCATTCAACCCGACCAGCGTATCTGTTTTATATCCAGATTGGTAAGTGTTATACTTTGCTGTTCCCATTAAATATGGATTATCGATCGCATGACCAGCCTGCATGAACAGCTTGAATCAATCTTCCACCCAAAAAGCGTAGCTTTCGTGGGTATCAGCACCAGCAATCCTTTTCACTGGACGCGGACCTTCTGGGATTCATTGCGTGAGTTTCAATTCGAGGGGCCGCTGTATCCCGTCAATCCGCGCGGCGGCGAGCTGGATGGTTATATGGTGTATAAGTCATTGGAAGAGGTGCCGGGACAGGTCGATTATGTGATTAGCACGGTCAACGCAAAGATTGCGCCGGAAATCGTACAGAGCTGTGCCCGCAAAGGCGTGAAGACCATACACTTCTGCACCGCCGGATTCGACGAGACGGGAGAGGCGGGGTCCGAGGGTCTGCAGCAAAAGCTGGCGCAGCTTTCGCGCAAGACCGGAGTGCGTATCATCGGCCCCAACTGCATGGGCATCTATTGCCCGGAATCACGCTTATCGTACGATACGGGCTTTGAAAAAGAGGCCGGAAACGTAGGACTGATCAGCCAGAGCGGAGGCAACTCAATCTACGTTGCCAGGGAGGCCGGTTGGCGGGGGATCAGGTTCAGCAAAGTAATCAGCTTCGGAAACGCCTGTGACCTCAATGAATGCGACTTTCTGGAATATATGATCGACGACCCCAAGACTACAATAATTGCCATCTACCTGGAAGGGGTGAAGGACGGCCGGCGTCTTATGCGCCTTCTTGGCCGGGCCTCCGGGCGCAAGCCCGTCATACTGCTCAAATCAGGTCTGGGCGAGGCCGGTGCCCGAGCGACGTCCAGCCATACTGCTTCTCTGGCGGGTGATGATAATATCTGGGATGCGCTCTGCCGCCAGTTCAACGTGATACGAACTTCCACCGCCGAGGAAATGGTGGACGTGCTGGTCACGCTCACTTACATGCCTGACCCCGGCGGCAGAAACGCGCTGTTGATCGGCCTGGGCGGCGGCGCCAGCGTGTTACTTACAGACGATTTCGAGCGCCAGGGTTTCCGCCTGCCGCCGCTGCCGGATCACGTGCAGCAGGAGCTCATGAGCTTCTCGCAACTGGCAGGGAACATGCTGCGTAATCCGGTGGACTACTCGCAGGACATGCTGGAATCAACCAGCCTGATCAGGGCTATACAGGTGCTCACGGCATGGGACGGCATCGATTTCTGCGTGGGCTTCTTTCGCCCCAGCCAGCTTCCACCACCGGCCTGGTCGATTGTAATGACGTGGGGCGAGGCACTTGTCAAAGCATATCTCGAATCACGCAAACCGGTGGCATTCGTCTGCGACAGCGCGGTCATCCCCGAGCGGCATAACAAGCTTTTCCCTGTTCTGCAGAGTTTCATCAATGCGAAGGTGCCGCTCTACTACACTTTCCCCGGAATAGCGCGCGCGCTCAGCATGGTGATCGAATACAACAAACGCCGCCTCAAATAATCGCGCCGTTGTGTTATGATAAATCCGATGTCACGCTTCAAGCTGAAAATCACAGGAAAAATCCTCCTCATTCTGCTGGGGCTGTCCCTTCTTTCGCTAACTTTTCTATCAGCTGTTGCCGTCAATAATATGGCCAACATGGGCGGGTACGCACTGGAGAGCAATGCCTCTTTAGGCGCCAGCGCCGTCAGCGACAGCACCGCCGCCCTCGAGAAACAGGCCAGGGAACAGCTCCTGACGCTGGCTATAGACCAGGCAGTCATCAGTGACGCGCTCTTCGAGAAGGTGGAATCGGAAACAGCGCTGGTGGCCAGCTATACTGCCGATCTCTGGAAAAGGCCCGACGATTTCCCCGGTGGCCGCACATATTATCAGGATGAACAGCCGGACACCATCTACACCGCTTCGGTCAGCGCGCTGGCCCCGGGTGTTACGCCCGAAGCGGTGAGTACCGACCTGAGGCTGCTGTCCAACCTTAACAACATATATATTCCGGTGTTTCAGACCGACCACAACCTGTCACAGCTCTATGTGGGTACTGAATCCGGCATAACGCAGATATATCCCTGGACAACAGACATACCCGCTACTTTCGATGCGCGACAGCGTGAGTGGTATTTACGAGCAAAGGAAAGTCGGACGCGCGGCTGGACCAATACCGTGATCGATGCGGTCAGCGGCAAGCCGAAGGTTACCTGCTTCAGGCCGATATTCGATGAAAAGCGCAGGCTGATAGGTGTTGTCGGCGCAGACGTCACTACTGAGACTATTAACCAGAAGATTATCGGCACCCAGGTCGGCAAGAACGGCTATGCTTTTCTTATCGACAGCAAGGGCAATGTCATCGCGCACCCCCGTATGCAGGTATCCGGCAGGCAATGGGATGAGGCCTTTGAAAACGGCAACCTGTTGAACGCAAAAGATCCGGAGTTGAAACGAATAGCTGCGGAGATGGTTGACGGCATGGCGGGAGTGGGCAGGTGCCAGCTGGACGGCAGCGACAAGTTCATAGCCTATGCCCCCATCGCAACTACCGGCTGGTCGATCGGCATCGCCATGCCCATCGATGAAATAGTTGCGCCGGTGCAATCGACCAAAGAACGAATAGATACGGCCACGGCTGATTTCTCGGATAAGATCAACCGGCAGATCCGGGAACTGCTGACCACCCTGATCATCGCATCGGCCAGTATTATCGTAGCGGCAGCGGGAATTGCGTACCTGCTTGCCCGCCGTATAACACGGCCCATCATAGCCTTAGACCAGGGCGTACAGGTCATAGGAAAGGGTGACCTCGACCACAGACTGGTTGTCACGACGGGCGACGAGATCCAGGACCTGGCGGGGGCATTCAATAAAATGGCTGAAAACCTCAAAGTCTATATCCGCGACCTGCAGGAGACGACCTCCGCCAAGGAGAGGATCGAGAGCGAACTGCGTGTTGCCACAGAGATCCAGACCAGCATGCTGCCGCGGCTGTTCCCACCCTTCCCGGACCGCAAGGAGTTCGACCTCTATGCCACCATGCAGCCGGCCAGGGAGGTAGGTGGCGATTTCTACGACTTTTTCTTTATCAGTCCCACCAAACTATGCCTGATCATCGGAGACGTCTGCGGCAAAGGTATACCGGCGGCCCTTTTCATGGCCATCAGCAAAACCCTCTTGCGCACCGAAGCGCTGCACGAGCCTTCGCCCGACCGCGTGCTGTTCAATGTGAATAATACCCTCTATCCGGACAATGAGGCATCTATGTTTTTCACCGGACTCTGCGCGGTGCTCGATACCGAAAGCGGCGAACTGACCATCGCTAACGGCGGCCACAATCCACCGCTGTTGTGCCCGTCCGGCGGCGAATTCCAGTATATCAACCTGCCCAAGGGACTGGTCGTGGGAGCCATGCCGGATACGGTTTACATATCAAATACCTATACTATGAGACCGCGTGATACGCTGGTCATGTATACGGACGGCGTAACCGAAGCCATGGACAGTCAGGGGCGGCTGTACTCCGAAGCTAAATTGTTAAGTTGTCTCAACGACCTGTGCGGAAGGAACGTAGTCGATATCATTCACGGCGTGAGGGCGGATATCGAGACCTTTGCCGGCGGCACGGAACAGTCCGATGATATCACCATGCTCGTCATTGAGTTCAACGGCATTGGAAAATCTTAAACGTAGAGCAGTCCACCGTCCACTATGACCGTATGCCCCGTCACATATTTGGAGGCATCCGAGGCCAGATAAATCATAGTGCCCACCATATCCTCGGGCTCACCTATGCGACCGAGGGGGATACTTTTACGGCACTCTTCCTGCCGACCGGGCCTCACCTCAAAGCTGGAATCCAGTAGTTTTGTGTGCACGAATCCGGGCGCGATGGTATTGACCCGAATATTGCAGGGGGCCAGTTCCCTGGCCATCACCTTGGTGGCCATGATAACCCCGGCCTTGCTGACAGCGTATACACCATTGTCCATCTCGGGCAGGTACCCGTCGATGGATGAAACGTTGATGATGCAACCCCCTCCCTGTTCCTTCATTACCCGCGCAACAGCCTGGCTGAGAAAATATAGCCCCTTCAGGTTCAGTCCCATCACGGTATCCCACAGCCTTTCCTCGGTCTCCAGGAATGAAGAGAAGATAGGGCTGGTGCCCGCGTTGTTAATGAGAATATCGATTCGACTGAATGCGGCCCTGGCGGTATCGGCAACCTTTTTCACATCGGCCATCTTACCCAGGTGCGCGCTGATAACCAGCGCCCGCCTGCCCTCGGCCCGGATATCGGCGGCCACCTTCTCCAGGTCTTCGACTTTGCGGCTGGTCAGTATGATATCGGAACCTGCCCGGGCAAAGGCCAGCGCGGTGGCGCGCCCTATACCACGGCTGGCGCCGGTGACCACCGTGACCTTGCCCTCTAACGAAAATTGCTTTAAATTCGCCATCTCAGACTCCTTCCGCATAAATCGCAAAAAAGCGTTATCCCACTTTATGAAGCTTGCCGCCTTTTGTCAAGCCTGTCGGCATTCTGCTAAGATGCAGCGGCGATAACCAAAAGGAGGTGGCTTCATATGTGCGATACAATCGTTGCCCTGGGCCCGTCCACCAGGGGAGGGGTGACACTTTTCGGCAAGAACAGCGACCGGGAGCCTGATGAAGTGCAGAATATTATCATCGTCCCGCGCAAACAGCACAGGGCGGGCGAAACGGTCAAATGTACCTATATATCCATACCGCAGGCTGCTGAAACGGCACGCGTACTGCTCTCACAGCCGTTCTGGATGTACGGCGCCGAGATGGGCGCCAACGAATATGGCGTCATGATCGGCAATGAGGCCGTTTTCACACGTGAAAAACCCTCCGCTAACGGCCTGACCGGCATGGACCTGCTGCGCCTGGCTCTGGAACGTGGTAAAACAGCACGCGAGGCAATGGATACCATTATCCGCCTGCTCGAGGAGCACGGTCAGGGCGGCAACTGCGGTTACCGCCAGAAGTTCCTGTATATGAACAGCTGGCTGATAGCCGATGAGAGCGAAGCCTACGTGCTGGAAAGCGTCAAGTCATGGTGGGCCTGGAAAAAGATAACGGACCACTGGAGCATTTCCAACGTGCTCTCGCTGGAGAAGGACTTCGACGCGGTATCGCCCGGACTGATTGAAAATGCAATCAGGAAAGGCTGGTGCGGAAGCGCGGCGGACTTCAACCTGAGGAAATGCTATTCGGATCCCATCATAACCTGGGGCGCTGCAGGCAAAGCAAGGCAGATCTGTTCCAGGGACAACCTGGCGCTGAAGAAAGGAGACCTCACGACCGCCGACTTCATGGCCATCCTGCGCCATCATGGTGGGAGGGAGGATTTCCTCCCGCATAAGCACGGCGGCACGGTATGTATGCATGCGGCCGACAAGCTCATCCGACGCAGCCAGACGGTGGGGTCAATGGTGGGAAACGTCAGCAGCAAAGGCCGGTATTACTACGTTACAGGCGCCTCCAATCCCTGCCTCAGCCCCTTCTACCCCATCTTCGCTCCCGGCACCATCAATCCGGCGGGATACCTGGAAGGCGGGGCGGAATACAGCCCGGAAGTCTACTGGTGGGAATCCGAAAAGATCCATCGTAAAGCGCTGCACCACTTCCCCTCAGCCCGGAAAGCTGCTCATCACAAAATACAGGAATACGAGCAGGAGATGATCCAGGCCGTCGAAGAGAAGCGCGTTCCCTTGAACCAGGCCGCCATCGACAGCTATTTCAGCCGGGCCAGGAAGATCGTAACCGACTGGGGAGCGCAGCTGGAGTCCCTGCCCAAAATCAAGCATGGCTGGCTCTACCGGCGCTACTGGCAGGGCTATCATAAATTGAATGGAACAGTCTGATCGCAGCAACCATATATCGGACGGGTTTAAAAACCCGCCCCAACATCTTGATGAATCGTGCAATCCCTACAATGTAGGGGCGTACCTTCAGGTGCGCCCGTATCGGGATTATCAATAATCTACTATGATTGAGATCAGAGAAATATCCACTCACGACCAGATCGCAGAAAGCGTCGAGGTGATAAGGGAGGCCTTCGGCACAGTAGCACGGGAGTTCAACCTGACCAGAGAAAATGCCCCCACGCACCCGTTCTTCTCAACCAGGGAGCAATTGCTTGAGCTGCACAAGAAAGCAGCCTTCTTCGGCCTTTACCTGGATGGAGCCCAAATAGGTTTTGTAGTCATCGAAAAAGCTGAGGGCGGCACTTATTACCTTGGCCGGCTTGCCGTAAAGCCTCAATTCAGGCATCTCGGATACGGCAGGAAGCTAACCGAATTCGTGCTGGACTATGTAAAAGACCGGGGCGGTACAAAGGTCGCTCTGGGAATGATAGATAATCAGACTGTTTTAAAGGATTGGTACAAATCGCTGGGCTTCATACAGACCGGCACCAAACAATTCGAGCATCTGCCTTTTGTGGTCTGCTTTATGGAGAAGGCCGTCTCAACCGAGCAGGTAAACTAAAACGTCACTCACGTTGGTCCCCGTGGGACCGGTAATAATTAACGACCTGCCCATTCTGGTGAAAAGCGTATTGCTGTCGAACCTGTTGATATAACCTTCGACATCCAAGCCTGCCGTCTGAGCCGCAGCCAGGGAACGATCGTCTACGATCGCGCCGGCCACATCCGCCAGGTAGTCCGAGCCGTCGGTTCCGGCCGAGGCCACCACCCAGGGCGGGGTATATCTCCGCATTGTCAGCATTGATACTGCCGCATAATGCTGGTTTCTACCCCCTTTACCGGCATGCTCGGGCAGCGTCGGCGTCGTCTCACCCCCGATTAGCAGGGCGCCAAAACCCTTGTATTGTCCCTCCTCCACTTTAGCAGCCATGCTGTAAGCGTATTCGACGGTATCGCCACTCATTTTTGATGTGATGATGCACGGTTTGATTCCGAGGTCTCTGGCCTTCTCGGCCATAGCTTCCAGTGCCATACGATTATTCCCTATAAGGTGATTTTTACAATTACGCAGCCTCTTGGGCGTTTCCTCTTCCAACCCTTCGCTGCCCCTGCGTATGAAATCGACGACTCTCTGCGGCGCTTTATCCAGCAGGTCGTATTTCTGCAGCACTCCGAACGCATCTTGATAAGTCGACGGATCCGGCACGGCGGGGCCCGACGCAATCACGTCCAGGTCATCGCCGACCACGTCGGAGATTATGAGAGATATGATCCGGGCCGGGGCGAAAAAGCGGGCCAGCCCACCGCCCTTGATCAGCGATACGTGTTTACGCACCGCATTGATTTCCCTGATATCGGCGCCACATCTCAGAAGAAGCTGTGTAACAACCTGCTTATCCTCCAGTGTAACTCCATTAACTGGACCGGGCAGCAGAGAGGATCCTCCGCCCGATATCAGATTTATCACCAGGTCACCTTTACCGATGCCGTACCGGGTTTTCATCGACAGCATCTCCCTTACGCTGTTTACACCCGCTTCATCGGGAACGGGATGCCCGGCGCGAACGACCCGTATTCTGCCCAGATCAGTGCCACCGGATTTGCTGTTGACGATGCCGGCGGTTATTGAATCAGTACCCATTATATTTTCGAGTTCTGCAGCCATTGATCCCGAGGCCTTGCCTCCTCCTACCACAAAGATCCTGCCCTTCGATAAATCATATCTTTGGCCATTGATGGACAGGCGTTTTCGCCTCTGGTTATATTGCACAGAAACGCGCATCAGGTTGGAGGGCAGTACCCGGCTGATGCCGGCCTCGATCAACTCGATGGCCCTGGCGCGCTGACCGGAAGTGATAAGCTCCTCGCGGTTTTTAATAATCATGGTCGGGTATTCTCATAATCAAATAAGCGCAAAACGGTAGAAATTATACGCCTTCAGCGATGGATTGTCATCGCTTTTTCGTTCAACCGGTCACTGTATCCCTCGCAATGACCTGTTGTTACCTGTATAATCCTCTCAAAATGCATCGGAAAAGGATGTGAATATTATGAGCTGGGTATTGCTTGTCGCTGCCATCTGCATGGAGGTCTGCGGGACCACCTGTTTGAAGCTTTCCGACGGATTCACAAAATGGGTCCCTTCAGTGCTTATTTTCGTTTTTTACGGGGTGAGCTTTACTCTCATGGCATATGCCGTCAGGAAGCTCGACCTGAGCATTTCTTACGCCATCTGGTCGGGGGTAGGCACCTTTCTCATCGCTCTTATCGGGCTTTTCTGGTTTAAAGAGCCTTTCACGCTGCTCAAGGCCGTCTCCATGGCGCTGGTCATAGCGGGCGTGGTGGGGCTAAACCTGGGCGAATTCAGCGGATGACAGCATTGTCTTCCATATGTGCAGGACACATCCGACGATGGACAATCGTTTGTCGAAAGGCTATAATGTGGCCGTATTTAGCCCCCTGAAAATAGAATTATTTTAATTAATAAATATCATGAAAATAGGTGTTATATCTGATACCCACGTCCACCGCATCAGCGAATTGCCCTCTTCTTTAATAAATGCCCTGACCCGAATGGATATGGTCGTTCATCTGGGCGATTTCCATTCCGAAGACCTTGTCAACGACCTCAAGGAGATCAGCGATTTCCACGGTGTGGCCGGCAACCATGATTCGCATATTCCGGGCCTGCCTGAAAAAGACCTGGTGGAGATAGGTGACAAGCGTGTCGGCATCATACACGGGCACGGCTGTGTCTTTCCCTTTGGATTCAAATGGGGGTTGCTCACTCAGTTCGACGGCAAGCTGGACGCCATCCTCTACGGCCACACCCATTCCGCCCGTAACACCGTCGAAGATGGAATCCTCTTCTTCAATCCCGGCAGCGTCTGCGGCCGCTTTCCCGCCATGCACCGCAGTTACGGTGTCTTAACCGTGGGAGAGGATATTAGCGGCGAATTGATAACGATCGAGACCAGGCGCTATTACTACCTCAATCGCTACGTCGGACTGGCCAGTAAGGCGGTTTCATACTGCTGCGGTCTCAACGGTCGCCCCGATAGCTACTTGCAGTAGCCGCCGACCACCACAGTTAAAACTACCTGCCATGTCTATCCTAATAATAGTACTTCCGCTCAGGTCTGCTCTGTTTTTAGCTTTTCTGCTTTGGATTCATCGCGGAAGTACTTATATATCTGCCAGACCGTCGCCCCCACCGGCAGTGCCAGTATTATTCCCCAGTAACTGCCTATAAAGCCACCAACCGTCATAAGCACCATGACAACCCCCGGGTCAAGAGGGAAGTGCTTCTCCTGCACCAATCCCTGTAACGCCATGACAATCAAATAGGCTGCCGCCAGCACGATAAACACCATTAACATGGCCTCCGGCTTGAGCGCCAGTGTCATCAGCAGGATGACGGCCGCCGATATAAAGGGGCCGATGATGGGTATCACCTGCGTGAATGCTGCCACCGCGCCCATGGCCAGCGAGTACTCCATCCCGACAATATAAAGCCCGATGGTGACCAGCGTACCTTCGATGGCAGCCATAATAATCATAAAACGGATGTAGCGCCCCATTTGAGTGCCGAAAATGGTCAGAATTTTCGTGCTGTGTCTGGCCACCCTGGCCGGAAATATCTCGTTGAAGTACTTCCCGTACCTCTCGTAGTTCAGCAGGACGAAAATCAGGAAGAAGGGAAGGGTGATAAAGCCCAGTATGGTCGGCATGCTGGAGGGGATGACCGCTATACTGCCCACAATAAAGTCCTGAATGAATTTGCTGATGGCAGGGCCGGCATTGGTTATGGATTCCCTGACAGTGGTTATGGTGTCCGGCGACACGGTCGTCTGTATCACGGTCATCCACTGGTTGACCTGCGTCATGGCTTTATCGACGAATTCAGGCGCCCTGCTTACCAGTGCCGTGGAAGCGCTGACTATGGCAGCCCCGATATATACGATGAATGCGATGAGCAACAGGGTAAACAGGACGAACACAATGATTACCGCTATGACCCTCTTAAAACCCTTCCTTTTGCCTTTGGGCGGCAGTATTCGCTCCAGCCAGGTCACCAGCGGGAACAGCAGATAGGCCAGTAGTATGCCCACAAAAAACGGTATCAGCACGGGCAGCGAGATATAGCATAGCCAGAGCACCAGTGCGATTCCCAGTATCACCAGCGCGGCAATCCAGACCTTCCTGAATGTTGCACTTTCTGAAGCCAACTTTATACCTCCTGCATTAGTAATCTTCGCTGATATCGGGCACCTTTTAAAATCTCAGCCACCCCGGAAATAATCTATATTAAATCTCAATATGCTCTAATCATACAACTCAATTCACCTGCATTTCCAGTCGGCCGGATGATGCCACTGACAGGTATTTATCTGCTATTATTTATGCACCCGCTGCGGGCACTGACTATAATAACGATGCCCGTTTGCCGCACAGGAGGATCCGTGATCAGAAGCTTTAAAGGAAAGACGCCGCAAATACACCCCACGGCGTTTATCAGCGAGGCTGCCTATGTTGTGGGAGACGTCACAATCGGGGAGAACGCCAGCGTCTGGCCGGGCGCCGTAATACGCGGCGATTTCGGTAACATCACTATCGGCAGGAACTCCGCTATAGAGGATAACTGCACCGTTCATACGTGGGACTGCGTTATCGGTGAGAACGTGCTGGTCGGGCACGGCGCGATGCTGCATTGTAAATCCATCGGCGACGGGTCGATGATAGGTGTATGTGCCGTTCTGCTGCACGGCGTTGAGATCGGCGAGAATTGCTTCATCGCCGCAGGCGCGCTGGTTACGCCCAATACAAAGATACCTCCCAGGTCTTTAGTAATGGGCAGCCCTGCCAAGATCAAAGAGCAGCTCAGCGATGATAAGATCGCACAAATAAAATTTGGCAACGAAACCTACGTCAAGCTCGCCCGGGAATACGTGCAGCACGGTTTGGGCGATTCCGACATTAAATAAAGGGGGCGGGCCGTGAAGCCCGCCCCCTAACTTTTACAGGCGAATTAAACCGGGACGATATCGACGATG
The DNA here is from genome assembly GCA_034429715.1 of Dehalococcoidia bacterium. Taxonomy (GTDB): domain Bacteria; phylum Chloroflexota; class Dehalococcoidia; order GIF9; family UBA5629; genus CAIMUM01. The sequence goes on along the minus strand of DAOUFR010000074.1, from coordinate 842 downwards.
AACTCGTTGGGCTTGTCGGCAGGCATGGTTTTTATGGTGGCAAAGCCCTCGCTGAAGGCCTTCATGAAATCCTGAGGGTCGACGCAACCCTCGGCCGCATAAGCTCCTTTCACTTTTACCTGACCTCCTGCCACCATCTTGGCTACCGTGACCAGCGTGCGCGGCGTTGTCGTCATCCCTTTTCCCACACCGGAAAACAATAGTCTCGTCTTTTTGCCGTCCTTAAGCCCCTTGACCTCGATAATTGTGCCGCCGTACCTGTACTCCCTCCCTTCCTTCTTCCATTGCTCGATCTGTTTCTGCACCAGGTTATATGCCATATGTGAGAGCACCTCGATGGGGGTGATTTCGGCGCCACGGAGCTTGACCGGCTGCATCAGGTAATCTTTGAAACCGGCTATGGCCGACATCGATAGCCCGGGGACCTCCGGCCAGACAGCCCCGGCGCAGATCACATTCTTCACGCCTTTGATATAACGCGGCAGCGTAAAAGGCTCGGGATGGTCGCAGTACAGCAGCTCGATCTTGCCTATCGGTTCACCGAACTCGACCGTCACCCTACCGTCCAGGTCAACCAGTTTGCCTTTCACGTATTGATGGGGAAAAGCGAAACAATGTATGCCGTGGAAATATTGCGCCAGACCCACCTCGCTTAAAGGGGCGACCCAGAGGATGTTGATATCTTCCACACTGTCCAGTTGATCGCAGCAGTATTTAGCCAGTATGTTAGTCAGCCCGGGGCTGTCGCCCAGCCCGCTTACGATGGTGATGCCGGCCTTTTTAGCTTCAGCATCGACTGCGAAGGCCTGGCTGACGCCGTCGATGTCATCGCATACATCCAC
>DAOUFR010000073.1:0-21677 GCA_034429715.1 Dehalococcoidia bacterium | reverse complement strand
TTTCAACCGTGTCCGCATCGGCATCTCCAGACCCTTTTCGGATCGGTCCAGGCCTGATTACGAAAACGAGATCGTCGACTACGTGCTGGGCGACTTCAGCCGCGAGGAAAACGAGCTGATACAGCCTGCGCTCGACCTGGCCTGCGACGCGGCCGCCTGCATACTGGCGGAAGGCATCGCAGTAGCCATGAATAAGTTCAACCGCCGCAGTACCGGCATTTAACGAACTTCCATCTCAACATCCATACGATCAATACGCAAAACAAATCACGATATACTGCATTGGCTTTCAGGTGTTATTAAAAACATATCTTAGAATGTGAGAGTTATGGTACCCAAATTCGACCCTAATGGCCGCCTCCAATGTTTGATAAATAAATTGGAACAACATCAGTCAACTGTTATATAACCATTCAATATTGCTGAGACAAGAAATCACGTTATTTTCTCCTTCTGTTTCTTGTCTCCATTATTTTTCGCAAATATTATTTTTCGGTTCCAGACTACTATTTCGAGTAGAATACAGACAATCATTGTTAATATGCTGATACTTATTGCACACCATACGCCAAGGTTCTCGTTAATTATTAGCAGTAGGAAAAGCCCCGCGGTTACTAATAGTATTGCGGCTCCTTTCGCAGTTACCGAAAATACTTTCTCTCTTTTAGTTTTAGCTTCTTTCGAAGTTTGCACAATGAATGCCATAGCTAATGTGAACGCGGCAAACACCGGACCAAGGCTTATTAGCAGGCCCTTGTGAGTGGGGCTTGCGTATAGTATCCAAGGCGCGGCCACTAGAAAGACTGTAAGCAGCAATGGCCAAACCAGTCTCCACCACGTTGTCTTTTCCAAATTTACTCTCAATATTAGCTGGTATGATAGATTCAAACATAACGCAGTAAGGGCAATGGCAGGAGCGATGTCTTTTGCCTCAGCAATAATTTTATCCTCTATTGTGATCTCCTCTAATAGCATACATGCAAATCTAATTATTTCACCCTGCATCGTAACCTCCTGATGATCAGCATATCAACGTTTATCCTCGTTTAAAATATATGTGTCGAATAACCTATTTTGAATAATCTCATTACAACAGGTTTTATTATATACTGAGAACACGCGAACCCAATTATACGGTCTTCACATCCATGCTAACGGAATACGGAACGAGTTTAATTAGACTCAATATCAGGAACTGACAATTCTCCCTGGTAAATGCTTCACCCGTGAGCAGGCCGTGCGCTGCTTCATTCCTATAATTATCAGCTTCAATGCGGCATAAAAATATTTCTAAGAATTTTGACAGATCCTTATCGAAGTCTTTCTCTTGTGATAGTGTCCTCAAAATATCGTCCAATTGCCTTTCTCTCATTTCATCCTTTTGTTTCCTATATGAGAATGTTGGTAACCCAAGTTTGGCAAGAAAATCTCTTAAAACACCTTCAATTTGGAAAATGAGTACATGGAATGCAGCTATATAATCACCGGTTTGATACGTTTTTAGTCCAGATCGTATTATCTCCAATCGTTCGCTACTTATAATCTTCGATCTTTCCATGAATAGGACAAGATCATTGGAGAAATCTATTGTCTTTGCCTCGATTAATTCGAAGATCATTCCTATTAATCGAATACTAATCGTTCTATATGTCATCTGGAAATTTTGTATCGCATGAAATTCCAACGTTGCTTGATCTCCCGTGATGTTTTTTATCTGTATATTTCCCTTCATCACCGCCATCGGCATTATACTCAGGAGGGCGTTATCCTTCAGAGCATTTCCTGAAGCACCTACAGCCCTTTCCCATGAAGGAAGTAGGTTCTTGTCCATACTCATCATGGTAAGCATTTCTTCAACACTTCTTTTCTCATAATGCTCAACATGTTTTTTTAAAGGCTCAATGGGTATTTCGATCTCTACGGAAATAGGTTTAAGTTCCGTGGTTATCCCGACTCTGTTCACTTCAGCTATTTTCATTTTCAATTCATCGACTTCTTTTTCACACCCAGGTATATCCATATATTCTTGTAGTGCAGAAGCATAGAATTTAGCAGCTACTAAATTACCACTGGGATAGTTGACTTTCTTCCAATCCCCCTCCTCAACATAGCTTTCCGCAATTTTAATCCTCATTTGTAGCATTTGTTTTTCATCTTTCTGATTCTTAAAGATATTTGCCATAATCTGCAAGACGTTTCTTTGAAAATAGAACCCCTCTATCTGATCTTCCGTAATTCCTTTTATTGCCAGTTCACATTTATTTAGCAAATCATCGTAGTCAATTTGCTTTGAGTATTTGTTGGAATTATCAACTACCGATCCAATAATGTTGCTTATCCATGGCCACATTCGTTCGCCAACCAATTTCTCAATTGCGTTGATATGCTCTTGTATACATAAATCCACTAAACTCTGGTCATTTAGCATCAACGAAATGGATAGGGCCCTGCTTAAAGAATCAGCCAACTCTCGATCCCAACCATTTTCTAGATATAGTGGCCAACAAGATAGATAAGATCTCACCGCACTACGCCCATAAATATGATCTCGTTCCTTCTCCCAAATAATGTCAGAATATCTTGCCTGTAATATGGGATTTTGCGACTCTTTCGTACGTTCCCTATAGTAATTTATTATAATGTCTGAGAAGTCCCTGTCTAAATCTGGAAATCCCACATTTGTCCCATCTTCTGATTCTGTTTCCCACATAGGACTAAATCTTCGCGCTGCGGAATGTGTGGACAATTGCAGAGCCATAACCTCTCTCTTCATATTTTCTGCCGCTTGCAGATTATCTGCAGAGAGATATTTCTTTAAAGCTATTTCATATAAGTGATAACGATCATACCGGAATGTTGAAGTATCACTTTCAGACATAGCCACTAATTCATCGGGAATTAGTTTATTTAATTCATTTGTATCCATATCTTTTCATACACTCCAAGGCAATTAAAATAAGATTGTTTAACTGAATCTAACAAATTAGTAATAGTAGTTACTTTGACTATGTATCACAATTGGTAGATACGAATTTCTTCTGTATCAATTACAATTAAACTACAATTTGCGATGATTCATCAACTAGGTAATTATTAATCTTTGAAATGGAAAAATAACGACTTAATATATGATATTGCCCGTATTAAAAAACGGATGGTATAATGACACGGCTTTGAATAGCGGCCGGATTTCCCCTTAGATTAAATCAGGTAGTAACAGTATGAAAATAAAGAACATCAACGCACGCGAAATAATCGATTCCAGAGGCAATCCCACAGTAGAGGTTGAAGTGTCCCTCGATAACGGGACATCAGGCAAAGCTTCGGTACCTTCTGGCGCCAGCACGGGCAAATACGAGGCACTCGAGCTGCGCGACGGAGACAAGAAGCGATTCGGCGGCCTGGGCGTGCTCAAGGCCGTGGAGAATGTGAACACCACCATCCGCAGGGCGGTCGTCGGGCAGGACTCCTCGCAACAGGATAAGCTGGACAGGCTCCTGATCGACCTGGACGGCACGCTGGACAAGTCCAGGCTGGGGGCCAATGCCATACTGGGCGTATCGCTGGCGGCGGCGCATGCGGCGGCCAACTGCGCCGGCCTTCCTCTCTATAAATATATCGGCGGCGATAAGGCCGTTACGCTGCCCGTACCCATGATGAACATACTCAACGGGGGCAAGCATGCCGAGAACTCGACCGACCTGCAGGAATTCATGGTCATGCCCACGGGCGCGGCCAGCTTCTCGGCGGCCATGCAGATGGGCTGCGAGGTCTACCAGGCCCTCAAGAAGACTCTGCGGAAAAAGAGCTGCAACACCAATGTCGGAGACGAGGGCGGCTTCGCCCCTTCACTTTCCTCGAACAGCCAGGCTGTCGAGGTGATACTGGAGGCCATAGAGCTGGCCGGCTACAAAGCGGGCAGGGACTGCCATATAGCCCTGGACCCCGCAGCCAGCAGCTTTTACAAAGACGGGAAATACGTGCTGGCTCGCGAGAGCAGATCGCTGAGCAGCGCTGAGATGGTGGATTTCTATGCCGGCTGGGTCTCCAGGTATCCCATCGTCAGCATCGAGGACGGCCTGGATGAGGACGACTGGGACGGCTGGATACTGCTCAACAGCAAGCTGGGCAGGAAGGTACAGCTGGTCGGCGACGACCTTTACACCACCAACGTTAAGCGCATCGAGCAGGGCATCGAAAGAAAGGCTTCCAACTCGGTTTTAATCAAGGTCAACCAGATAGGCACGCTGACCGAGACGCTGGCCGCCATCGACATGGCCCGCAAAGCCGGCTGGACGGCGGTCATCAGCCATCGTTCCGGAGAAACGGAGGAGACTACTATAGCCGACCTGGCGGTGGCCGTGAATTCCGGCCAGATCAAGACCGGCGCGCCCTGCCGCAGCGAGAGGGTGGCTAAATACAACAGGCTGCTCAAGATCGAAGCCGAGCTGGGCCGGAAAGCCCGCTACCCGGGCCGCGGCGCCCTGCTGATTTAGGAGGATAATATTTCATGGAGCTGTTCAAGGGCATCAACCAGATCAAACTTCCGCTTCTCAAAGTAGGCCCGGAGAACGTCAACGTCTATATCGTGGAAGGCACTGAAGGCAACCTGCTGATCGATACCGGCTGGAACACGGCCGAGGCCTTCAACACGCTGGCCCAGGAGATGAAGAACAGCGGCTTCGCCATGAAGGATATCACCGACATCGTCGTCACGCATTTCCACCCCGACCACATCGGCCTGGCGGGCAAAATACAGGAGCTGACCGGGGCCAAAGTTTCGCTCAGCGAGATAGAGGGCAACCTGCTGGACTCGCGCTACTTTCACGCCGACAATTTGCTGGCGGAGCTTGCCGCCTTTCTCACGGCTAACGGCGTGCCCGAATGGGAGCTCAAGATGCTCTCGGAGGCTTCCTTCAACATCCGCAGCTATGTCTCTCCCTTCACGACTACCAGATTATTGAAGAACGGCGACGTCGTATCCATGCCGCCCTACGAATTTCAGGTCATGGCCGCTCCGGGACATTCGCCCGGCCATATCTGCCTGTACGAACCTAATAAAAAATACTTCTTCTGCGGAGACCACGTGCTCCCGGAAGTCGTCCCCAATGTCAGCTACCACCCGCAGTCAGGCGAGAACCCTCTTGGTGATTATGTAAAGTCTCTGGAATCGCTGTCGAATCTGGAGGTCCGTTTCGTCTTCCCCGGCCACGGGTCGGTGTTCAGCGGACTCGGCCCAATGATCGACGAAATAATACGCTTCCATCGCGACAGGATGATGAAGATCCAGCGGGTGATGGGCGTTGAGACCAAGAACGCCTTTGACGTGGCGAAGTCCATACCGTGGGTTGTCAACGGCGAAGAAACGGCCTACGATAAGTTAGAGCCGATAGACCGGAGGCTGGCGGTGCTGGAAGCGCTGGCGCACCTGCAATATATGGTGGCCGAGGGCAAGGGCAAGAGAATGTCGGAAAACGGAAAGACCATATACTGGTCCGGTGAATAGCCAATGGACAAACTCGTACGTAAAATTCAGTCGCTCAACCTGAAATACAGCGATGCGCCGCAGCCCGGCCTGCTGATCGCCATGCCCAACCCCTACGCGGGACGGGACTACCAGATAGAAGTGGTCTCACCCGAGTTCACCGCGCTGTGCCCCATCAACGAGGGACAGCCCGATTTCGCCACCATCACGATCAGGTACGTGCCTGATAAGTCCATTATCGAGTTCAAATCGCTCAAACTGTACCTGACCAGCTACCGCACCGTAAGAACCTTCTACGAGGAATCGACCAACCGCATACTGGAGGACCTGGTCAAATCGCTCAAGCCCAGGAGCATGGAGATCGTCAGCGAATGGAATATCCGCGGCGGCATGTCGACCAGGATCACCGCCGCCTACAATAAGAGTAAAGCGAGTAAAGGAGGTTGACCATATGGTATATAAAATAGGCATCAACGGATTCGGGCGCATTGGCCGGCTTGTCTTCCGGGCCATCAATAAGCATTATGGCGACAAGCTTGAGATTGCTGCCATCAACGACCTGACGGATGCAAAGACCAACGCCCACCTGCTCAAATACGACAGCTCTTACGGGATCTACCCGGGCAAGGTGGAAGCAGCCGCCGATGCAATAATCGTGGACGGCGAGAAGACAAAGGTCATCGCAGAACGCGACCCCGCTAAAATACCCTGGAAAGACCTCGGCATCGAGATCGTACTGGAATCGACCGGGCTGTTCACCGACGCTACCAAAGCCGCCGCGCATCTTCAGGGCGGCGCAAAGAAGGTGATCATCTCGGCTCCCGCCAGCAACGAAGATATAACCATTGTCCTCGGCGTCAACGAAGATAAGTACGATGCTAAAAAACACAACATAATTTCCAACGCATCCTGCACCACGAATTGCATCGCCCCGGTGGTAAAAGTCCTGAACGACAACTTCGGGATTGCCAGGGGCTTGTTGACAACCGTGCACGCTTACACCAACGACCAGCGATTGCTTGATATGTATCATAAGGATTTACGCAGGGCCAGGTCAGCCGCCATGAATATAATCCCGACCACAACGGGGGCAGCCAAGGCCGTGGCGCTGGTTATCCCCGAGATCAAAGGCAAATTGCACGGGATAGCGCTGCGCGTGCCCGTGCCGACGGTCTCGCTGTGCGACCTGGTATGCGACCTGAATAAGGACGTCACGGTTGAGCAGATTAACGGCGCCTTTAAAGCAGCTGCGGCAGGCAAGCTCAAGGGCATACTGGAGTATTGCGAGGAGCCGCTGGTAAGCACCGACTTCAAGGGCAACCAGAACAGCTCGATCTTCGATTCACTGCAGACCCTGGTGCTGGGAAACAACATGGTCAAGGTGATCGCCTGGTACGACAACGAGTGGGGCTACAGTTGCCGCATGGCGGACCTGGCCCTCATGCTCTTCTCGAAGGGATTGTAAAAAGAAGATTAAGATTTAGATCAAGATTTAGATCGAGATTAAGATTATGCCGGAACAAAGCATTCAGGGAACAGATACCTGCACATCACCCCAGGCCGGCGCCCCTAACGCATTTGAGAAGCACTGGTTCTGCGTCTCGCTGTCCACCGACGGCAAGGTCACCATGCAGGACGCCGATTCGCCCGAATGCTTCCTGAAAGTTCTGGAAAACTCACTGCTGGCCTGGGTCGATTACCGTACGGCCGACTTTGAAAAAGATGTGCGCAACGGCTCGGAGGCGCTGGGTTTCTCCAGGCAGCTTGTCGAGGCGCTGGCGGATAATCCCCGCCTGCTCTACGAGGACTACGCAACTGAGACGGGTATCAAGCTGCCCTCGATACAAATACGTATCAACGAAGAGATCCATGTGCAGAACCATCCCACCCTGCTCCTGCTGCGCAGAAATTTCATACTGACCGTGCATCCCATCCTGGTCGACCGCCGTTTCACACGCCTGCGCCGGTACTCCGAGACCATTTTCAAGAAGGTGCCCCTTGATATCTGCGCGGAGGACAAGCTGACCATGCTCCTCATACGTATTATCGACCAGAACAACGACCGCAATTTCGAGCACCTCAGGCAGATAGAGGGACGCGGGGACGATCTCAATAAAATACTGATGGACCCGGAGACCCCTCGCCAGCTGCTGGGCCCGCAGATATACAACATGAAGCATTCCCTCATCACCTACCTGGACGCGCTGTGGGAGACGGTGGACGTGCTGCACGACCTGCGCTACGGGGACGCCGACCTGCTGACCAATGACAACGCGCTGCTCAACAGGCTGGGATACCTGGCGGACGACGTCAGCCGGCAGATAGGACTGGCGGAGCACATGTCGGACGTGCTGGCCTCGGGCCTGGAGGTGCTGCAATCCATCTATAACAACCAGCTGCAGGCCATGAACAACAGGATGGCGCTATTGATGACTTACCTGACCGTGCTGGGCACGGCGGTGCTGGTACCGAACACGCTGGCCACCATATTCGGCAACTCCGCCTTTGCCATGGGGCCCCAGGATATCGGCTGGTACGTTACCATGCTGGTCGTTTCCACCGTGCTGGCAACCCTGCTGGCCTTCATCTGGGTAAAAAAGTCAGGTTTTCTACCCAAGAAAATGGACTGAATTTACGCAGACCCGGCCAGACCGGTCAGCCGTTCGCTCACTTCCCATAACCTGGCGGCTGTTTCCCTGTCGTAGCTCAGGGGCGATGATTTGGACTCCGTTCCATTTACTTTCACCCGGGTAATTTTCAGATGCTGCTTTGTCTCAAAATAGCGTCCGGTCAATCCCTCGACGCCGGATGAGCATGCCAGGTGCAGGGGCAGCACGGCGCCCTGCTCAGGCCCTTTCATCAAAGCGTGGAAAAAAGAGTCGAGCGTCCTGCTTGAATGCGACCATATGGCGGAGCTGCAGGCCCCCGGGCAAACGCAGTTAACCGTTACGCCGCTCCCTTCCAGCCTCCTGGCCAGCTCGTAGGTAAACAGGACCACGGCCAGCTTCGACCTGGCATAGGCCGAATCACGCCCGAAGGACTTCTCCCCCTGCAGATTGTCGAAATCAAGCTTTGCCATGCGGTGGAGCGATGTGGTCATGTTGACTATTTTAGAAGGCGCACCCGCTTTGAGAGCGCCGAGCAGCAGGTTGGTCAGCAGAAAGTATGACAGGTAGTCGACGGCAAAGGTCATCTCGATGCCGTCTTCGGTCAGCACCCTCTTCCCCATAATGACCCCGGCGTTGTTGACCAGCAGGTGAAGTACCCCGTGTTGTTGCATAAAATCCATGGCCAGCATCCTGACGTGATCCTGAACGGACAGGTCCGCCATCAACAGGTGGACGTCGCTGTTTCCCGATTGCTGCCGGACGTATTCCTGCGCCGCGCGTCCCCTGCCGGGATCCCGGCAGACTAAAAACACGGTGGCATCCCGCCGGGCCAGGCCCAGCGCGATCTCCCTGCCTATGCCCGAGCTGGCGCCGGTGACCATGCAATACCTGTTTTTCAGGTCGCTGCCCCCATGTTGTCCGTGGTTTGTCATGTCTGTACCCTCCTTCCCACACCCTGTTTCTGCTATAAAACCTTTGCGGCCGCCGTGCGGACGCTTAACCCCGGCTATATTGTAAAGGCACGGGGACAATCATTCAATTACATTTATTAAACGGTCAATTCCGGGGCGACTAAACTTTCTATAAAATTGCACGTTTAATATAATAGACACCGGGTAAATCGAGGTAACCTGGTGTTAGTAGAAGAACAATTAGTACAGAGGGCCGTAAATGGAGACCGAGAAGCATTTACGCAAATATATGATCTGCATTTCGACAAGATCTACAGATATATATACGTTAAAGTGCGCAGCCAGGCCGAAGCCGAGGATCTGACACAGGATGTATTTATTAAAGCTTACGAGGGCATCAAGAACTACAGGTGGCGGGACCTTCCCATCACCGCATGGCTGTTCAGAATTGCACACAACAGGGTTATCGACCATGTCAGGAAAACAGCGAAGGAGAAAAAGGCCAGCCTCGACGAAGCCGGCGCAATCAGTTCAGGCGACCCTGTTTATATGACGGAATTGAATTTTGAGATATACCAGCTGAAGGACGCATTGCAGCATTTGCCGGACGCGCAGCGCGAGGTCGCGACCATGCGCTTTATCTCCGAATTATCTATCTCGGAGGTCGCTCTTTCATTGGGCAAAAGCGAGGGCACGGTCAAGGCGCTGCAGTTCAATGCCATCGCATCGCTGAGAAAATTGCTCTACGGTAAGATAAATGGCTATTAGGATCGAAGAAGCTTTTAACGACTGCTTTGACAGGCTCACCTTTGGGGAGAGCCTGGATAGCTGTCTGCGCAGATACCCTGAATATGCCGCCGAGCTGGACATGATGCTCAGAATGGCTTACGACGTCAAGCGCAGGGCCTATCCCATACAGCCCAGGCCGGAGTTCAAATACTGGTCCCGCGTGAGACTACAGGGCGTACAGGACTACATGAGCAGGCATGCCGTTCCGCAGAAATCAGGTTCCTTCAGCTTCCGCAGAAACCTGGCCATCTCCATGGCGGGTTTACTGGTTTTAGTAATAGCCACCAGCGGCACTGCCGCAGCATCAAATAATGCGCTGCCCGACCAGCCGCTGTACGGCGTCAAAATGGCGGTTGAACAGGCCCAGGTATCTCTGGCCACGTCGGACATCGACAGGGCGGAGATTTATGCCAAGCTGGCTGAGAAGAGGGCACAGGAGATAGAGTCACTGGCGAGGCAGGGTAAGGCCGAGTATCTGGTCAGCACGTCGGCCAAAATGGACTATCAGCTCGAACAGGCCGAGACCTATATCGGCAGATTCCAGGCGGCTAACACCGTAAGCCCCGCGCCAACGGTGGAAGCTACTACCACCGTAGCGCCGGCAGACGAAACATCCAGCCAGCCTGCACAGACAACTCCCCAGCCTGCCACGCAGGTTAAACCTTATGTTGTCCCCGATACCGATAAGCCGCAGGTCCCGCCGGCCGGGACGTCGACCACAGACACGACCGATCGGCCAAACTGGATCGGTCCCACTACCCCCGAAGACAACATCGGCGACGGGAAAACAGGCGGTGGCAAAACAGAGGATGGCAAAACGATCGTGAAACAGCCGGTGCCCGCGTCACGCGCCATAGCAAACGTCAGCAAGGCCAAGACCTCTTTGAATTCAAGCACGGCCAAGAGCCTGGCCACCCTGCAGGCCGCGCTGGATAAGGCGCCCGAATCGGCAAAGCCGGCCATCATCAAGGCCATCGAACGTGTTAAAAAAGCCAACGAGTGGTCGCAGGTCAATTCCAATGGCGGCCAGAATTATAAGCCTCCCATAATCCAGCCCAGGCCGAAATATGTCCCGCCCACAACCAACTGGCCGTCCAATACAAATAAGAATACAAGCACCAATACCAACACCGGTACCAATACCGGTACTACCACCACTACTACAGGTACGATCAGACCGACAACCATACTGACCGATACACAGAAGCTGGCGCCGTCGACTTCGATAACAACCACAACTTCCGATGAAAACTCCGTGCTGTCGACATTTAAATAGAATCGACATGCGCAACCATAATTTAATTCAGGCGTTACTATATACAGGGAGGATAAAATGAACCGATTCGTAAAATACGTTCTGCTGCTGGCACTGGTTGCCGCGCTGGTGATCCCGGCTGCCGCCTGTGCTCAAAAAAGCGTCGCCAAGGAAGAAGGCACTATCTGGTCCGGTATGTCGCCGGCGCCCGCTCCAATGGCGCCTGCGCCGTCCGGTTTTACCGTAGGCAGGTCGGCGGAAACTGCATCATACGCCTATGACGAAGCAGCAGGCGGCGCCAACGGCGCCGATATGGACCGCAAAATAGTCAGGACGGGATCTATGAGCATAGAGGTGGAGGATATCATCAAGGCGCAGATCGAGATCGCCGATATCGCCGTCCAGTATGACGGCTACGTGGTCTCATCGAACCTGAACGCCGATAAAGAGCACCCCCGCGGATTCATCTCGTTCAGGGTCCCCGCCGGTAAATTCAACGATGCACTGGCCAAACTGCGACAGCTGGCGGTCAAGGTGACCAATGAAAACACCAACAGCCAGGACGTCACCGAGCAGTACACGGATTTAAAGGCCCAGCTGAGCAACTACGAGGCCACCGAGGCCCAGTACCTGGAGCTGCTGAAAAAGGCTGACAACGTAAAGGACATGCTGGAGGTTCAGCGCGAGCTGTCCAACGTCAGGGGCAATATCGAGAGAATCAAAGGCCGCATGCAGTACCTTGAGAGGACATCGGATACGTCCCTCATCGAGGTCAGCCTGACCAAGTCCACGCCCATCGGCGAAAGCACCTGGGATATCAGCGGTGTTTTCAAAGGCGCGGTGGACGGATTAATCGCCTTCGGCAAAGTGCTGCTCAGCGTATTGATCTGGCTGCTGGTCTTCTCACCGGTCTGGATCATAGCGCTGGTAATCATCTTCATCGTCAGGCGCAGAAAAAAGTCCAAAAGCGGCGCTTCGACGGCCAAGTAATTCATCGCAGAATGTTATAATAAAGGGCAGCGCTCAAGAGGCTGCCCTTTATTTATTCATATGGACTACCCTGTATACGAAGGTCGAGGTCAATGAAACCGATCCAATGGTCGGACGGCAAGCTCCGATTACTTGACCAGACCGCATTGCCGCTGCAGGAGATATATCTCGAGATCTCCGATTACAAGAAGGCCGTCCACGCCATCAAGACCCTGCAGGTGCGCGGCGCCCCTGCCATCGGCATCGCCGCTGGCTACGGCATCGTGCTGGGAGCGCAGTCGATCACGACATCATCCATAAAAGTTTTTCAAAGGGAGATGGGGCATATCCTGGAGGAATTCGCAGCTTCCAGGCCCACGGCGGTCAACCTGTTCTGGACCATAAACAGGATGAGGCGGGCGCTTTCAACGGCTGACTCTCAGGAAGAAGCAGTGGATGCGCTGGAAAAAGAGGCGCGCCTGATCCACAGGCAGCAGTCCGCTGCCATGGCCGAACTCAGCCGCATCGGGTCGTCTCTCATCGGCGACAATTGCACGGTACTGACCCACTGCAACACGGGACAGCTGGCCACGGGCGTGGAATACGGCACCGCGCTGGGTGTGATCAAGGCCGCGGCCGAGCAGGGGAAAAAGGTATCGGTTTACGCCGATGAGACGCGTCCCCTGCTGCAGGGCGCGCGCCTCACCACGTGGGAGCTGCAGCGTCTTAAAATCCCCGTCACGCTCATAACCGACGGCATGGCCGGCCATTTCATCAGCCGGGGCAAAATCTACTGCGTCATGGTGGGGGCTGACCGCATCGCCGCCAACGGCGACACGGCAAATAAGATCGGCACCTACTCCGTGGCTGTGCTGGCAAAGGAGAACGGTATCCCCTTTTACGTGGCCGCGCCGGTCAGCAGCATAGATATATCCATCGCTTCCGGTGACAGCATCCCCATCGAGGAGAGGGGCCGGGAAGAAGTGCTGGAATTCAACGGCCGCAGGATCGCCCCTCTCAAGGTGCCGGCGGCCAATCCGGCTTTCGACGTTACTCCCCACCGATACATAACTGCCATCGTGACCGAGAAAGGCATCATCAGGCCGCCATATAAACGCAATATTAAATCCGCCATACAGGAGGTCCAATAATGCAGGAAGCCAGGGTAGGAATAATCGGGGGCAGCGGCCTCTATCACCTGGAAGGCATGACACATGTGAGGGAGGTGCGGATATCGACGCCTTTCGGCGACCCCAGCGACGCCATAACTCTGGGCGACATCGAGGGGGTCCACGCCGCCTTCCTGCCGCGGCACGGCGTGGGGCACAGGATCAGCCCGTCCGAGCTGCCGTCCAGGGCCAACATCTACGCCCTCAAGTCGCTGGGCGTGGAATACATCATCGCCATCTCCACCGTCGGCAGCCTCAAAGAAAAGATCAAGCCGATGGATATCGTCATACCGGACCAGCTAATCGACCGTACCTTTCTGCGGCCCGATACCTTTTTCGGCAGCGGCATAGTCGGGCACGTGGCCTTCGCCGACCCGTACTGCCCGCATCTGAGCGATGTCCTGTATGACGCCGCCCACCGCAACGATATACGCGTCCATGACGGCGGCACCGTCATAGTCATGGAGGGTCCGCAGTTCTCCACGCGGGCCGAATCGGAGTTGTACAGGTCCTGGGGCGCCGACATCATACTGATGACGGCGCTGCCCGAGGCCAAGCTGGCCCGGGAGGCGGAGATATGCTACGGCATGATGGCCATCGTCACGGACTACGATTGCTGGAACGAGCTGAGCGAGACCGTCTCCGCCGAGATGGTCGTATCCAATCTGAAGAAGACACTTCAGACGGCTAAAAAGGTGCTGCGCCACGCTATTATTAATCTGCCGCAGAAAAGGGAATGCAGTTGCGGGCATGCCCTGGAAAATGCCATAATAACTGCCCCCGAATTGATACCTGAGAAAGCCAGGGTAGACCTCGACATTATCATCGGGAAATACATTAAATAACAGGAGTCATCTATCCGTGCCCGAATTCAACTGCGCTGCCACGATCATAGGCGGCATGCCGGATAAAGACGCGGCCGCCGCCTGCGCCGGGATTAGCAGGCATCTGGTAGACCTGCCGGCCTGGCCGCAACTTCCGCTGCGCTCGAACCTGGAGAACATGTACGTCCAGTGCAGCCAGGGATTCCCCGGTATCGCTGTCGACGGCCAGAAGCTGCACATCGAACGCGGGCCGGATCTGGACCGCGGCATCGAACAACTTTATTACGACTGGAGCGAAAATAAAGCAGGCGGTTACGCCATCGATAAGGAGCATGCTTCGGGCCTTTATTGTATGGCATCGCATAACTCCGCCACACTGCCGGCAGCTAAAGGACAGATCACCGGGCCGATAAGCTGGGGGCTGTGCGTTACCGACGGCGAGGGCAAGGGCATAATCTACGATGAAACTCTGGCCGATGCGGTCAGCAAGTTCCTCAAGCTGAAAGCGGCCTGGCTGGAAGGTTTTATGCGTTCCTTCTCCAGGCAGACGGTTATCTTTCTGGATGAACCGTACCTGGCTTCCCTGGGCTCGGCCTTCGTGGCGTTGCCCAACGAGCAGATTACCGGCCAGTTGAACGAGGTCCTGAGCGGCATAAAAGGCATCAAGGGCGTCCACTGCTGCGGCGGGACGGACTGGTCGCTGTTGCTGGGACTGCCCATAGACGTCATCAGCTTCGACGCCTATAACTACCTGGATTCCATACTGTGTTACCGGCAGGATCTGCTGTCCCACGTCCGCAGGGGCCGGTCCATCGCCTGGGGCATCGTTCCCAACGACGAGGAGGCGCTGAAGAAAGAGACCCCGGCCAGCCTTTTCGACAGGTTCGGGGACGCGCTGTCGCACCTGACCGGAGACGGGATTTCCATACGCCAGGTGGTCCGGCAAAGCCTGGTCACGCCGAGCTGCGCGCTGTTATCCCTTACTCATGACGGAGTAGAATATGTTTATAATTTGTTAACGGAGCTATCATCCCGGGCGAGGCGAAAATATGGTTCATAAATGACCGCTGAAGTTGAAATCTACGGCCGCATTAGCGATAATACATAACGAGTTCTATATAAGGTAAAAATATTAGGTGATATAAGATGAACAAACGCAAGAAAATGGCCCTGCTCAAGCACCGTCGCAAGAGAAAAAAGTTTGAAGAGCGCAGGAAGGCTCTGAACCTCGCCTCCGGCGTGGTAACCAGACCGACTGTCAAGACAGCTGCCAAAAAAGAGATCGAGATACCCAAGCCCGTCAAAGCGCTGGCCGACATGCTTAAAACGCCGCCCGCTAAGAAGCCGGCGATTAAAAAAGAGAAGCCCGAGCCGGTGAAGGCTGAAATCGCTGAAAAGGTGGAGAAAGCCAAAAAGGCCCCGGTTAAAAAGAAAGCCAGCCCGGCATCCGGATCTACTGCGGCAGCCAAGGCGCCAGCGCCTAAAAAGCCTGCCAGCCGGAAAAAGAAGCCTGAGTCCGCCGAAGGGGGTTGATGGGGCAAGCTTATCTGCTAACGGGCATGCCCGGCACAGGTAAAACCAGCATAATCAAAGAGGCGATCACTCAGTCGAAGTGCAATGCTGGCGGCTTCTTCACGCAGGAAATCCGAAGCGTAGGCATACGGGAAGGTTTCCGCATAGTCACCCTGGACAATAAAGAGGGTGTGCTGGCGCACATAACCATCGACAGCCCTTTCCGCGTGGGCAAATACGGTGTTGATATCGATGTGCTCAATACCACCGGTGTTGACGCCATCTACAACGCCATCGAGCACAACGACATCATTGTGATCGATGAGATCGGCAAAATGGAGCTTTTCTCCCCGCGCTTCATTCAGGCCGTTCAGGATGCCTTGAGCAGCCCCAAGAAGGTGCTGGGGACGATAACCCTCAAACCGCATCCGCTGGCCGACACCATCAGGCAGATCAGGAACATCAAGGTAACCGAGCTGACGCGCAATAACCAGAGATACGTGCTGGCCGAGATGCTGGCATGGCTGGCATATACCGGTAAATGAAGATAGACCTGATCCCCATCGATGATATCCATCCCGGCATCCTCCAGCAGTTGAAAGACGGCCTGGAAGCCGTGTTCGGATGTCCCGTGCGGATCGATAAGTCCATCCAAATACCCGACGGCGCATTCGACCGCGCCAGGGACCAGTATCTGTCAGATATCCTGCTCGACAGGCTGCGGCAGCACGAACATAAATCGGAGCACCTGCTGGGAGTGACCGAGTCCGACATCTTCACCCACGGCCTCAACTTCGTATTCGGCCAGGCCGACAGAGTCAACCGCGTGGCGCTGATATCCCTCAACAGGTTGAGGGACGAGCAAAGCGCCCTTGAAGGCGGGGAAAAGCTCCTGTTGGAAAGGTCGCTTAAAGAGGCTGTTCACGAGCTCGGGCACATACTGGGACTGGGGCATTGCGAGGACGTCAAATGCGTCATGCATTTCTCCAACAGCCTGGTCGATACGGACGTTAAAGGCCGCTATTTCTGCAGCCGTTGCCGTCCGAAACTGATAGAATAAACGTCGAATATTTAGATGTATCCTGCCATCGCAGGTTCTATCCAATAACACATCAGGAGGCTTGCGTGAAGAAACTGGAAGACTACAGCGGCGATTTCAATCCGGACCTCAAACCGAGCGATTTTTCCTACGAAGCGCTGGAGAAGCTGATCAGGACATATTCGAAGCTTTACAAGGCGCTGGACGGATTCTGGTACCTTGCCCTCATGGAGAAGCGGGGCAATGACGAGGCGCTGGCCTGCGACATACTTGTATGGGAAAAACTGTGCCTCTATGAAATGAAGCAGATCACCCGCGCCTTTAATATCACGGGAAAAGACGTTAAGTCGCTGATGAAAGCCGTTCAGATCAGCCCGTGGGCCTGGAATATCAAGTCCAGCTTCGACGTGATCAACGATAACCACATAATCTGGAACGTGCTGCACTGCCCCACGGTGAGTGCGCTGGAGCGCGAGGGACGGGGAAGGGAGAACGATATCTGCAAAAACGTGGAGCCCAGGCTCAACAGGTTATATGCCTCCTTTTTCAATCCGGATATGCAGGTCAACTGCCTGAAAACGCCGCCGCGCGAGAGCGCGGACGATTACTACTGCCGCTGGGAATTCAAATTGTAGGGGTGAGCATCGTCTATTGACAAATAAAATAATTGCTCCTAATATAATATTGTCCATCGACCCGCAGGGGCGGTGAGTCAAAGTCAGGGTAATAGAATAAAAAGTCCGCTTGGATCAGCGATGACCGAGACGGCGCATACAGAGAGTCTGTAATGACCTTCCCGGCTGCTGCTTGGAAGGTTTTTTTATTGCCCTGAAGGCATAAAAAAGATGAAACAGACTATTGGAATCATCGGCGCCGGGATGACCGGTACAGCACTCGCGGTCCGCCTGTGGCAACGGGGTTACCCGATCATAGCCGTCAGCAGCAGGAGCGTGGAATCGGCCCGGCGGCTGTCTTCATCTGTCAGCGGCTGCACGGTATGCGACGGCGCTCAGCAGGTGGCAGACCTGGCACAGGTTGTTTTCATCACCACACCCGACGATGTCATACCGGATATCGCCGCCGGCGTCAGGTGGCGTCCGGGACAGATCGCAGTCCACTGCAGCGGCGTGCATTCCATAGATATACTGGAGATGGCCTCCAGGAGAGGCGCGCACGCCTGCTGCCTGCATCCGCTGCAAACCTTTGCCGGCATCGAAGAGGCCATCAATAATATATCCGGCTCCACCTTTGCTCTGGAGGGGGATGAGAAGGGGCTGGCGGTTGCGCGCGAGATGGCGCAGGCGCTGGAGGGAAATATCATCCTGCTCAAGGCGGGAGACAAGGTAAAGTACCATATCGCCGCCGTCACGCTGTCCAACTACCTGGTCGCGCTGATGAAAACCTCCGCCGACCTGTGGCAGTCTTTCGGCATACCCCAGGAGGAGGCCGTCAAAGCCCTGTTGCCCCTGCTCAAGGGGACCGTCCGGAATATCGAGCAGGTGGGTATACCTGGCTGTCTGACCGGCCCCATAGCCAGGGGAGACGTCGAGACCGTCCGCAAGCATGTCAACACGCTGGCAACGGAGCAGCCGGACAGAATGGGCATCTACTGCATGATGGGACTTAAAACGCTGGAGATCGCCCAGGCCAAGGGGAGGATCAGCCTCGAGACCGCCGATGAGATACGTGCCCTGTTGAACGGGATGGGCGAAACAAAGGCGCCCGATTACCGGGACACTTTTAATAATTACGATCTGGAATTCGCCTCCAGGTATCTTTCGATGTCGACGGATGAATAAAGATGTACTCAAATAGTCTGGACCGGCAAGGAGATAAAAGGATGTCAACTTTCAGGACCATGCTCAAAAGCAAAATACACAGGGCGAGGGTGACCGACTGCAACATCGATTACGAAGGCAGCATAACGATCGACAGCGACCTGTTGAAGGCGGCGGACATATTGACTTACGAGAAAGTTGAGATCCTCAATATCAATAACGGCGCCAGGTTCAGCACCTATGCCATCGAGGGCGAGCCCGGCTCGGGCTGTATCTGCCTGAACGGCGCGGCAGCCAGGCTGGCCTGCCTGGACGACCTGGTCATTATTCTCACTTACCATGAAGTGCCGTCGGATGAGGCCGAAAAAGTTAAGCCCCGCCTGGTATATGTGGACAGGCGTAACCGTATTACATCCGTCAAAAACGTTGACTCCTGGATGGACGACCTGATAGCGGCAAGGTAGCCGGAGGCTGGCATCATGCCGATCACGATCAACAAGATCCAGGACCTTAAAAACGCCGGTGAGAAAATCGTCATGCTCACGGCGTACGACTACTCCACCGCCAAAGTTGTCGATGAGGCGGGGGCGCACCTCATCCTGGTAGGCGACACGCTTGGCATGGTCGTCCTGGGCTACAACACCACCATACCTGTTACCATGGACGAGATGCTGCACCATGTTAAAGCCGTCGTGAGGGGCGCCAAAAACGCGCTGGTCATCGGCGATATGCCCTTCATGGCCTACCAGACCAGCCCCAAAGATGCCCTGCGCAATGCCGGCAGGATGCTTAAAGAGGGAGGCTGCCAGGCCGTTAAACTGGAGGGCGGCGCGGGTATGGCCGAGACAACGCGGCGCATCGTCAATACCGGCATACCGGTCATGGGGCACATCGGACTGACGCCCCAATCGATAAACCAGCTGGGCGGCCACCGCGTGCAGGGCAAGACCACCGACGCCGCCAGACGCCTGATCGAGGACGCGCTGGCGCTGGAGCAGGCCGGGGCCTTCGCCATCGTGCTGGAACTGGTCCCCATACAGCTTGCCAGACTCATTACGAGCAGGCTGAGGATACCCACCATAGGCATCGGCGCCGGGCCATACTGCGACGGGCAGGTGCTTGTGATCAACGACATGCTCGGCCTCTTCACAGATTTCGTGCCGAAGCATACCAAACAATACGCCAAACTGGCCTCAACCATGAAAAACGCGGTTTCCGAGTATTGCGCCGAGGTGAAATCAGGCGCTTTCCCGTCGGCCGAGCACAGTAGTTCCATGGATGAAAGCCTGCTGAAGGACCTTTAGAGGCCATGCAGGTTGTCCGCAGCATAGCCGAGATGAAGAAGCTGCGCCGGCAGTGCGCGGGCAGCGTGGGGCTGGTGCCCACCATGGGCTACCTGCATGAGGGGCATCTGGAGCTGGCCAGGCGCGCCAAATCCGAGAATCCGGTCGCAGTAGCCACCATCTTCGTCAATCCCACGCAGTTCGGCCCCGGCGAGGACTTCAAGTCGTACCCCCGCGACCTGGAGCGCGACCTGTCCCTGCTGGATAAGGTAAAAACCGACATAGTCTTCGTCCCGTCTGATAAAGAGATGTATCCCGAAGGCTACGACACCTGGGTGGAAGTCAGGGGCATAACCGCCAAACTCGAGGGAAAATCGAGGCCCACACATTTCCAGGGCGTCACGACCGTCTGCAACAGGCTATTTAATATTATCGAGCCGGACAGGGCCTACTTCGGGCAGAAAGACGCCCAGCAGGCCATAGTGATACAAAGGATGGTGTCCGACCTGAATATGAACCTTGCGATAGTGGTCTGCCCCACCGTGAGGGAGAGCGACGGACTGGCCATGAGCAGCCGCAATACCTATCTGACCGCGGAGGAGCGCCCCTCGGCGGTGGTGCTGTACAAATCTCTCTGCCTGGCAAAGGACATGTATGACAAAGGGGAGAGGGAGGCGGACGTGATTAAAAAGGCCATGGACGGCCTGATCTCGGGCGTGCCTGCGGCAAAGATCGACTACATCAGCATCGCCGATACGGGCACGCTGGACGAGGTGGAGATTATCAGGGGAAAGGTGCTGATATCGCTGGCGGTCAGGCTGGGTAAGCCAAGGCTGATCGACAACATCATTCTCGAATAAACACCATCAATCCTACCACGGCCAGCACGGCTGTGGCTGCGCCGAAATAAAAGGGCGCCGCCGGGCTGACGGCCTGCCAGAGCCAGCCCGCTATCAGGCTGGCAGGCAGCAGGGTTATGCCGACCACTCCGTGATAAGCCCCGAAGGCTGTGCCCCTTCGGTCTTCGGGCACGAGGTCGCAGACCAGGGCCCTGGCCACGCCCTCGGCCAATCCATAGTATACCCCGTACATCGCCCACAACACCCAGACCATCCAGCTCTCGTTGAAGAAGGCAAAGCCCAGGTAGACCAATGCATATATGCTCCAACCCAGCGCAATGATCTTCTTCCTGCCCAGTTTATCTGAGAGACTGCCTGCCGGCGCGGAGATAAGCGCATAGACGGCGTTGAACACGATCAGCATGAGGACGATATAGAATACGTTGTTCCCCAGGTTTTGCGCCCTCAGTATCAGAAAGGCGTCGCTGGAATTGCCCAGGGTGAAGATAAAACAGATGATGAGAAAAAGCTTGAACCTGCCCGTGAAGGCTGATGTAGCCAGAGGTCGAGCCGAATCCGCATCCATTGACCCGGCTTCAGACGTGACGCAGCTCTGTTTGGGGGGCTCATGGATAAATAAGAAGAAAAACAGCGCGATGAAAGCCGGTATCACGCCGAGGATAACCAGCCAGCGGTACGCATCCGCCTGCAGGGACAGCACCTCCCCCTGCACAAGGAATATCACCAGCGCGGCGATGACCAGTCCCAGGGCGGCGCCCGAGGTATCCATGGCGCGGTGGAACCCGTAAGCCTTGCCCCTCTCGGATTCGTCGCAGGAGTCGCCCACCAGCGCATCTCGGGGCGCGCTGCGTATACCCTTGCCGAACCTGTCGGCGAACCTGATGCCCATGACCGGTCCCCAGGTACTGGCTATTAACATGAAGGGCTTGGCTAAAGTGGAAAGCGCGTAACCGATGAAAGACAGTTCCTTGCGGTTGCCGATTTTATCGCTGATCCAGCCGCTGGCGACTTTCAGCAGCGACGCGGTGCTTTCCGCCACACCCTCGACCAGGCCGATGATGACCGTGCCGGTCTGCAGTATATTGGCCAGGAAAAGCGGCATCAGTGTGAAGATGAGCTCGCTGCTCACGTCCGTGAGGAAGCTCACCGACCCCAGCCAGAAGATGTTGGGGTTTAACCCGAATATTTTCTTGT
>DAOUFR010000072.1:0-32882 GCA_034429715.1 Dehalococcoidia bacterium | reverse complement strand
TCGCACGGCTCGAGCTTGATGGCCGCCCATGTGCGCTCGGTGGGGGTCATCGTCTCTTTAATCATCTACTTCACCGCCCCGGCCAGCTTCCTGCAAAGCTCGACCCCTTCGGGCGCGTCGTCCGTGAAGGCGTCCGCGCCCACGTATTTACGCACCATCTCGGTGACGATGCCGCCCCCGATGATGACCTTTACCTTACTGCGAAGCCCCGCCGCCTCCAGCGCCTGGACGGTCTGCTTCATGGACTCGAAGGAGGGCGTGAGCATGCCGGAAATGCCCAGTATGGGAGCCCCCGTCTCCTTCAGCTTGCTTATAAAAGCCTCGGGGGCCACGTCTGTGCCCAGATCGTAGATCTCGAACCCTGCCGCCTTGAGTAGCGTAGCCGCGATGTCCTTGCCGATGTTGTGGATATCGCCCTTGGCGGTGCCCAGCACCATCCTGGCCACCGTTTTCCCGGCCTGGCCGGCTTTCAACTTCGGCTCGATGGCCGCCATGGCCTCCTTGAATATCTCCCCGGACATGATCAGCTCGCCCAGGAAATACTCTTTATCCTTGTAGCGCTGGCCGATGATCTCCATGCCCCGGCGGCACTCGTCCACGATCGACATCGGGTCCACTCCCGAGGCCAGCCTGTCCTGCACGATCTGCTTGACCTCGTCTTCCTTGAGGTCCGCTATGGCGTTGGCGAGCTCAGACATCACACCTCCTAAGTATCTGCTATTTGATAAACATCTGCTGTGTTTATCACAGGCCGGATTTCTTCTGTAATGAAAAAGCGTTGGCCGATGTTTCGGGATTGTATAGTGCTGATCGGGCCATGTCAACAATTAAGGTAAAGCCGGCCCTTTATGATTGCACAGATGGTTCTTTGATGTCGTGAAGCAGCAGCGCCAGTATAAAGGCAATCCCGAAGAGTATGGTGATGGCCGTCATGTTGAAGAGGAACACGATAGGAAGACCGCTTATCTGTCCGCCCAGCATAAGGATGCCATTGGAAGTGGCCTCAGGCACGGGATGGGTCTTTTCCACGGCGTAGGTCAGGCCGATGGGCATGGCCGAGATGAGGAAGAAGCCGAAGACGAAGCCGCAGGCGCCTAAAAGCCAGATCGATGTGAAATACTGCAGGCAAAGGGAAAGCGGCACTGCCATGCCGGCTGCCAGGATCAAAAATATCTTCCTTTTGTGATACTTATCGGACAGCGCGGACAGCACAACCGCCCCGCACATGCCGCCGATCACCATCATACCTCCTACGATACCTGTGGCCAGCGCCGTGTCGATGTCCAGCGGCCTTTCCTTGAAGATCCAGTCTATCTTGGTCATGATGGCGTTGAACGCGCCTACGCCTATCAAAAAGATCGCCAGCAGGAAGAGGAAGTCGCGGTTCTTAAACAGTGCCTTCAACCCAACCGTCATGGTGACCTTTTTCTCGGCCGCGATGGGATTGGGCGGCACCCTGGGCTTATCCTTGACCAATACGAGATGCAGGACCATGCCGACCAGGGAGGGGATGCCGTAGACCCAGAGTATGACGTCGATGCCCTGCTTGACCTCGCCGATGCTGCGATAATGCGCCAGGATGAAATCGGTGGCGAACATGACGACGGCAAATCCGATGAACATGGACATGGTTAAAAGTCCCGATGCCAGCGCCTCTTCATTCTGGGGGAACCAGTTTGATGCCACCTTGGTAATGGCGTTGAGCAAGAACGGTTGAGCGATGGCACATCCGATCATGCAGGCCAGCATCCAGCCATAATCCGGCGCGAAAATTCGCATGAATCCGCACACCCCTACCAGGACGACGCCGATCCCCACCCCCTTCTTCAACCCGAGGTTATCGATGCACCAGGCGGCGGGCAGGCAGAAGGGGATCCATGAGAGCATGGCCAGTATGGCCAGCAGATCGATCAGGTCGATATTTCCGCCGCTGTAGACGGCGGCCGCATCCCTGGCGATGGGAGCGAAGGTCATCCACATGATCTGGGACATGGCGATGTTGAGCATGAAAACTCCCAGCACCACCCAGCGGTATGGGGACACGGACGAATCGATTTTCTGCATTAAACCTCCCTTTAAAGCAAGTGTGTAGATGAACCGGCCGCGGCAGTTTGTCCCGCTACCACAGGCCGGCCGCCAGAGCCACTCCGGAGCGGTCGCTGAGCTTTATAGCATCCTTGGTGCAGCTGGAACGGCAGATACCGCAGCCGTAGCACCTGCTCGCGTCGATCGTGACCTTGTTGTGTGCGATGCTGTAGCCCATGGCGCCGAACTGACAGGCCCGCATGCACTGCCTGCAGCCGTTGCACAGGTCCGGATCGACCATTGCGACATATTCCGCGCGGAATATCACGGGGAAATTCAGTGTTACAGTGGCCTTCATCGCCATGCAATCGGCGCGGTCGCAGTTGCAGAAGCCGCCGATAAAAGGCGTCATGAAGGTCCAGACGGTGTGGCAGCATCCCTTCTTCTCCAGGTCGCGGATACTTTTAGCAGCCTCCTCTTTGGTCAGCTCCTCAAGGCCGGAGGTGGATGGCCCTGTCAGATACTCCACGCCCAGCGAGCGTATCATCTGTCCCATCTGCGACTCCCCCTGCGGCACCATGCTGAATCCGTAACAGTAGCGCTGTTCGCTGCCCACGGTGACCTGGCGGCAGATGCAGGGCAGCCGGTGGACGGAGTTGACGAAGCCCAGCACATGGTCGATGTCCTCGATGGGCACCACCTGCCCGTAGTGCGTCCTTTTCTGCCGGCCCACGGCGAAAGGCAGGATGACGGCCCTGACGAAAGAGGGCAGGCGGTTAAGCTGCAGCACCATCTTCTCATCTTCCAGCATCTTCTCAGGGTGCAGGAAGAACTCCTTCACGAATTCGCGGCGGCGTATATCGGACAGCAGGTCCTCGGAGTAGTTGGAAGCCTGTTTGTACCAGATTTTCCCTTCTCCGTGCTTGTGGCAGAACTCGCACATTTCCCGGCCTCCTCGTGTCGTTGTGTCAGCACCCTATCATATCAGATTTGACCCCGCTGCACCTGTTGTTCCTGTGTTATACTGAATTACTATGTTAATGATGCTGAAAAAACAGGTTATTGTCTGTGCGATCATCACAATTATCGCTGCCGCTTTCGTTTCCTGTGCAGGCACGGCTTCCCCGCCCGGTCCGGCTGTGCCTTCCGCGCCGGCCGCGATAACCATACTGCATATCAACGATACACATGCTCACCTTGAGGACGTCGCGCGTCGTGCCACGCTGGTTAAAAAGGTACGCGACGAGGTAGGAGCTGACAGGGTACTGATGTTCGATAGCGGCGATGTATTTATGGGCACGCCTTATTTC
This sequence comes from Dehalococcoidia bacterium, assembly GCA_034429715.1. GTDB lineage: Bacteria > Chloroflexota > Dehalococcoidia > GIF9 > UBA5629 > CAIMUM01. The sequence continues at coordinate 29,547 of DAOUFR010000072.1, read as the reverse complement.
AGCTTGATGAAAGGTCAGGCCGATCTGGAGTTCATGAACTCGCTGGGCTACGACGCCATGGCCTTCGGCAACCACGAGTTCGACAACTATGAGAAAACACCGCAGTATCTCGACGAGTTCGTGGCCAAGGCCGGCTTTCCCATCGTCTGTAGCAACGTGGATTTCTCCGGGATAGTTGAGATGTCCGGGAAAACAGCACCCTACCTGATTATCGAGAAGAACGGGCAGAAGTTTGGGGTAATCGGTTTGTTGACCGAGGACACATCGGAGATAGCGGACCCCGGCAAGGACATCACGCTGGGATATCATATCACCGCGGCCCGTCAGGCCGTTTCACAGCTGCAGAGCAAGGGCATCAACAAGATCATCGCGCTGACACATATCGGCTGGGACTATGATACGGAGCTGGCCAGGCAGGTCAGCGGCATTGACCTTATACTGGGCGGTCACAGCCATACATTGCCCGATGTATATCCTACGGTGATAGGAGATAAGGAGCCCACGCTGGTGGTGCAGGCCGAGGCGTACGGCAAGTACCTGGGCCGGTTGGACCTTGCCTTCGACGAACGCGGCGTGATAGTCAAACAGTCCGGCTCGCTTATGACGATCAAGGATGCGCCCGAGGATCCGACATACGCCGCCATGCTGGCGAAGTATCAGGCACCCATCGACCAGCTGCAGAAGTCCATCGTGGGCAAAACGCTGGTGGACCTGGATGCGGAGCGCACCAATATCAGGACGGAGGAGACCAATTTCGGCAACCTTGTGGCCGACGCCATGCTTTCGAAGGCTTCGACGCTAAAAGCACAGATAGCGATAGTCAACGGCGGCTCCATCCGCATCACCATACCGGTGGGGGATATCAGCCTGGGGCAGCTTCAGACGGCCATACCATTCAACAACGATATGGTGGTCTTCGACCTCAGCGGGGAAGATCTGGTGGCTGCGCTGGAGAACGGTGTCAGCAAGGTCGAAGATGTCGAGGGCAGGTTCCCCCAGGTGGCCGGCATGAGGTTCACCTGGGTCATCGGTAATGAGCCGGGCACACGCGTCCGCAGTGTGGAAGTTAAGACCGCGGATGGCTATCAGCCGCTGGACAGGTCCGCCTCCTACCGCATCGTGACAAACAGGTATATGCAGGAGGGCGGCGACGGCTATACCGTTTTCCAGAAAGGGACGAATGTAGAGTACCCCGGCTTTATAGACTATGATGTGGTCAGGGAATATATCGAACGGAATTCGCCGGTCAACCCTAAAGTTGAGGGGCGTATCACCACTCAATAGCGGGCTATTACGTGCGCGGGAGGAGATGAGATGAGCAAGGCTGACGAGGCAGTAAATACTTTTATCAGCGGCTTCAACTGTTCACAGGCTGTGCTGTCCGCATTCAGCGCTGATTATGGGCTCGATACAGTAATGGCCTACCGGGTGGGCGCCGCCTTCGGGGGCGGCATCGGTCATCTGGGAGAGACCTGCGGCGCGGTAAGCGGAGCGGTGATGGTGATCGGCCTGCACTACGGGATGACCGTGAACGACGGCTCACAGTCGAACAGGGAAGCCTATAATAAAGTGCTGCAGCTCGCAGCGGATTTCAAATCACGCAACGGGACGATTAAATGCAGGGAACTGCTGGGCTTCGATATAGAGGACCGGGAGGCGTTTCACTCGGCCCTCAAGAAAGGAGGCTTTCGAGCGCCTCAGTCTATATGCCCCAAAGCGGTAAAGGATGCGGCCGAGATCGTCGCATCCATCATAGGGTTGAAAACGGACGAAGAGACATCGGTGGCCATACTCGGCGGACGCGAAATCAGGGTCGACCAAGAGGGCTTCGTTCAGGAGCCTGAGAAGTGGGACAGGAGCGTGGCCGAGGATATAGCCAGAGCGGAGGGTGCTTACCCCATGACCGAAGACCACTGGAAGGTGGTCGACTACATACGTGACTGCTATGAGAAGTTCGGCGTCGCTCCGCCCATAAAGATGATCATCAAGAGAACCGGCTATGACCTGACAACTATCAATAAGCTCTTCCCCAGCGGTCCCGCTAAAGGGGCCTGCAAGGTGGCCGGACTGCCCAAACCGACAGGCTGCGTGTAAAGAATAGGGGGCAGCAAACACCCACGTCCACCCGGTTTATCTATTCACCCCTTGACAGCCAGCGAGTTAAGTGTTATATATATAATATAACAGTTAGCACATAATGGGCTTGGTCATGCTGATATCGATCAATGAACAGGACTACCGGCCGGTTTACGTGCAGATCGTGAACCAGGTCAAGCAGCAGATACAGGACGGCAGCCTGAAGCCGGGGGATGAGCTTCCCTCGGTGAGGGAACTGGCCTCCAGCCTGGGTATAAACATGCATACGGTGCGGCGCGCCTACCTGGTGCTGCGAGATCAGAAGCTGCTGATCTTCAGGCTGGGGCAGCAGGCCAGGGTGGCCAAGCTGCGCAGCCGTCCGGCCGGCAGCGCGGAAGTCGCGGCCGTTATAGGAGTGCGGCTGCAGGAGTTGATAACCGAGGCCTTCCTGCTAGGTTTATCCAGGGAGGATTTCCGCCAGATAGTCGATGAACAGATCAATCTGCGTATAAAGGAGACATGATGAAGGTTAAATTCATACACCCGTTGTGGGCGCATATCCCGGCCGTGCTCGCCCTGCTGGCGGGAGTGGTATTCACGCTGATGGCCCTGCCGCTGCCGGATCCCGCGCCGCTGCACTTTACATCGGACGGCCAGCCAGATAAATTCGGATCGCCCTGGATGAGCACGATCTGGATGGCGGGGCTATCCATACTGTATATCATCCTTTCGGTCATGCTGGACGAAAACTGGGCGCGCCAGGAGAAAGGCAAGACCTTCAACTGGATGGCCCTCTTCGACGAAGTCACCGTGGCGGCGCTGGCAATCGTGCAAATCACCTACGTGAACATGCTGGCGTCTTCGCTCTACGTTTATCGGTTTCCCTGGCTGGAGACCATCATCGCAACCGCCCTGGCGGGCGGCACCGCCGCTGCGCTGGAGAAGATAAGGCCATACCGGCACTGGGAGACCGGCTTTGAGATCGAGGACGTCAGCCAGGTCAAAGCCGAGGTTGAGAGGATCGTCAAAGCGGGACAGCCGCTGGCCTACTGGGAGGTGCAGAGTCCCGGCTATGCAAAGGCGCTGGCGGTTGTGATGCCCGTATTGATGGTGGTGATCGCCGTCACGGCCTGGTCTGAAGTGCCCTGGCTCTCCCTGCTTTTTGCACTGATCGCCGTTGTTTTTACTCTGACTTATGGCGGCTTCCGCACGCTGGTCACGAGGGAAAACATCACAATGCGGATGGGCATTCTGGGTATTCGCGTGCTGGGGCTTAAGACCGCCGATATCGCTGCGGCCGAAGTGCATACTTTCGCTCCGCTGAAAGACTTCGGTGGATATGGGATAAGGTTCAACCGGGAGATGAAAGCCTATTTCCTCAGGGGCAACCGCGGCGTGAAGATCACTACCCGCGCAGGGAAGAGATATCTTATCGGCTCTGACCATGCAGAGCGCCTGGACGCGGTGATAGACGCCGTTATCAGGTGATCTCGCGCCGGCTCTCTGCGACTCTCAGGCAGTCAATTCCGAAGTGCAATTGGGACATTTAATGGCCTTGATGGAGATTGCCGTCGCGCAGTAGGGGCAATCCCTGGTTGCCGGTGCAGCTTCTTTCTTCGGCTGTAGCCTGGCTAACGGGCGTACAATAAAGAAAAACACCACCACTGCGATAATGAGGAAGTTGATGAGGGTATTGATGAACAATCCGTAGTTGAGCGTGACGGCGCCGGCGGCCTGGGCTGCGGCCAGCGAGCTGTAAGGGCCCGGGGTGGCGCCTTCTTTGATGACTACGCACAGGTCGGAGAAGTCGATGTTGCCCAGAACCATGCCGATGGGGGGCATCATTACGTCTTTAACGACCGAGCTTACGATGGCGCCGAAGGCGGCGCCGATCACGATGCCGACCGCCATGTCGACCACGTTGCCCCTCATGATGAATGCCTTGAAGTCCGTTAACATGCTCGATTTGAGAACCTTTTTTGCGCTGTCCAATGTTTTCATCAGCTACCTCCCGTAATTAAAGCGTATTTGTTGCCGGATATTGTGTTCCCACATATACGGTGTACAGCATCAGGCCGCTGTCAGGGGATATTGTAGCACCGATAATTGATACTCCGCCCGCATTTTGTGCTAAAATCCTAACAGGCGTATCTCGATGGACAGGACAAACGCTGTAGAACTGGTCACGGAAGCCCGCAGGGGCTCTCATGATTGTCTCTTCTATCAGTCTCAGAATGACCTCATTGATCTTGCGGCGGATTATTTCATTTCCGGTATCAATAAAGGTGAAACCTGTATCTGGGTCACCACTGACAGGAGTGTGGAAAAAGAGGCGCGCAAAATCCTGGGTAAAAAGCTGCAGGGCTCGGGTGCAGGGCAGGCGCAATCGCAGATCGAGTTTATCAGCTGTTACGACTGGTACCTGCGCGGCGGCACGTTTAATCCCCGCCAGGTACTGGACAGATGGATAGAAAAAGTTAAACAGGCCTCCGACGGCGGTTACAGCGGCCTCAGAGTCAGCGGAGATGTGGGCTGGATGGATGCTACCGATTGGAAAACGCTGATGGGTTACGAGTCCGACATCAATGGAGCAATAGTAGGTCACAGCATTTCTGTGCTCTGCAGCTATCCATTGCCCAAAATAAACGCTTCCCAGATGATCGATGTGATCGGCTGTCACCAGATGGCCATAGGAAAGAACAACGGCCGCTGGCAGACGTTAAAGTCGCTTGATGCCGATGCGGCGGACGTAGATGCAACCGTTCATGCCGCTATAGCCGGTAAACTGGCGCACGGTAATGAGCGTGGAGAATATCCTGTTCTGTTCCCCGAGAACTGCGACGGATGCGGCCTCTGTATCGACGTATGCGCCAGCGGCTCGCTGTATCTTAACAACGGACGCATCGCACTGGAGCCGGTGGGTGAATGCGACTGGTGCGCCATCTGCGAGGCGGTCTGCCTCTCCAATGCCATATTCTGCCCCTTCGAGATCACGGCGGCCGAATAAATAGTCATTTGGTCCACCGGCAGGCCGACGGCCGCCGACTTGCACGGCAATCCCACATGGACACGTCATCCGGTAATCACGTGTAAAAAACAGGGTCCTCAAAATATTATTTTTGATGGCTGTTTTTCTGTTTTTCGTCCCTATTCGGGTCTGATATGCCTCTATGATCGACGCAGCTTGCGCAATGTGCCCTAAATGGACTAATAAGCACTTGAAAATGTCCTATAAAGGACATCACTAAGCATTGACAAAGTAGTTATTTCGGCATATGCTAATCAACTAATTATAATTGCTTATTGAGGTGGCGCAGGTTGGAAATGATCGAGATCAGGATACACGGGCGCGGCGGTCAGGGTACGGTGGTTGCAGCCGATCTGCTGGCTCTGGCCTTTTCTAAAGAAGGAAAATTTGTGCAATCCTTTCCATCCTTTGGACCCGAAAGGCGTTCTGCACCGGTCGCCACTTTCGTCAGGGCGGATGACGCGCCGATCAGGCTGAAATGCGGAATTTATACTCCGAACCATCTGTTAGTGACTGATAGTTCTCTGTTCACATCGCTGGATATTGTCTCGGGCTTAAGAGAGGATGGATGGATAGTTGTCAATAGCCGCAAGAATGCGGAAAGTTTCGGGCTTCCGGATAAATTCCGCGTTGCCGCAATCGATGCTAATGCCATAGCCATTGAGCACAACCTCGGCACCAAAACAAATCCTATCGCCAATACTGCATTATTGGGAGCCTTTGCCGGGATCACCGGACTGATCAGTATAAATGCGGTTGTAGAGGCTATACGTGAGATGATCACACATCATACTGAGGCTAACATTTCAGCGGCCAGAAAAGGTTACGGCGGAGAATCACATGGTCATGTTTAAAAGCCTGGATGAGATGCCGCAGTTTGTCATCTCCCGGGACACGTCGGAGCATAACCGAACAGGCAGCTGGCGATATCTCAGGCCGGTATATACGGAAAAATTACCTCCCTGCCAGAGCGCCTGTCCCGCGGGAAATAATATTGCTGTGGCTATGAGACGAATCAGGGAAGGTGAATTTAAAAAGGCCTGGGAGGCGCTCACGGAGACCACTCCCTTCCCTTATGTTTGTGGAAAGGTCTGTCCCCATCCCTGTGAAAATTCGTGCAATAGAGCCACGCTCGATGAGGCGATATCAATCAGGCAAATAGAAGAGTTTCTTGGTCAAGAAGCGATTGACAATGAATGGCTGTTTCCCGCTGCGGTTGCAAAGAAATCCGGTAAAGTCGCCGCGATAGGCTCGGGCCCTTCAGGTCTTTCCTGTGCCTATCAACTGGCTCGCATGGGTTATCCCGTTACGATTTTTGAATCCTCTGATAAGGCAGGCGGCCTTTTACGCTGGGCTATCCCCGAATACCGGTTGCCGCGTGAAATACTGGACAGAGAGATAAACCGGATTCAAGAGCTGGGAGTCAGGATAGAGCTGAACTCCCCCGTGGAGGATTTAGCTGCTGTCCGCCGGCAGGGCTATAAAGCTATCTACCTGGCAATTGGAGCGGGTTTGCATCGCGAGCTGAATATACCCGGTGAACATGCCGACGGGGTGCTCAATGCAATGGATTTCCTCAGAAAAGCGAGCTCGGGAATTAAGGTTATCTCCGGTGGCCGGGTGGTGGTTATCGGTGGCGGCAATGCCGCCGTTGATGCGGCCAGGGTCAGCCGCCGCATGGGCGCGGGGTCTGTGATGATTTTGTATCGTCGTTCCCGCTCTGAGATGCCGGCCTTTAAAACCGAGGTCGAGGAGGCCGAGAAGGAAGGGGTGAACATACATTTCCTGATAACGCCCCAGGAGATATTGACAACCGATGAGGGCCTTGTTAGAGGCTTGAAGTGTGTTCGCATGGAATTGGGCCGGCCTGATGCCGACGGTCGACGGAGTCCCATGCCTGTCAGCGGTACGGAGGTTGAAATCGATGCAGACCAGGTCATCGTTGCCATCGGTCAATCGGTTGACAGGTCGATGCAGCACGAGAAGATCGAATATAGCAGCCGGGGCACTATCACAGTTGATCCGGAACTGTTGCAGACAAATATACGGGGTGTTTTCGCCGGAGGGGATTCTGTGACAGGGCCTTCCACCGTTGTCGGGGCTATCGGCGCAGGCTGCAAGGCGGCGTTTTCCATTGATAATTATTTAAACGGCGGGCCTCCGTTGCAGGATGACAAGCCGACGACCATAGTTGATATCAAAGAATTGAACTTGAATTATTTTGCTCACACAGTGCGCCGGCATACCATAGCGGGCCGCGCTTCTGTGAAGGCGGAGGCCGACCGCTGTTTGTCATGCGGTGTGTGCCGTGGCTGTGACAACTGTCTGATCTTTTGCCCGGATATAGCTGTTTATCGGTACAAAGGTAGTTACGCTATTAACTACGACTATTGCAAAGGTTGTGGGATTTGCAGCCAGGAATGCCCCTGTAATTTTATATCGATGATAGAAGAAGAACGATGAAAAAGGTCATTTCCGGTAATCGTGCCGCAGCCTACGGGGTATTGCTTGCACAGCCCCAGTTGGTGAGCGCTTACCCGATCACTCCTCAGACAACGATAGTCGAGTATCTGGCAGGGTTCTGTTCGGATCGATCCCTGAAGGCCACGTTCATTAATGTGGAATCGGAGCATTCTGCCATGAGTGCATGCATCGGGGCTTCTGCTGCAGGAGTGCGCGTATTCACTTCCAGCTCTTCTCATGGACTTGCTCTCATGCACGAGATGCTGCATATAGCCAGTTATATGCGGATGCCGATTGTCATGGCCGTGGTAAACCGATCCCTGGGAATCTGGAATTTGCATGCCGATCAAACGGATAGTCTTTCACAACGTGACACCGGGTGGTTGCAGATATATTGTGAGAATAATCAGGAAGTCCTCGATACTATCATCCAGGCCTATAAAATATCTGAACAGGTATTCCTCCCCACCATGGTCGCATTAGATGGTTTTCTTTTATCCCATACCTGCGAACTGGTGGATATACCCGACAGCAAATCGGTGGACAGATATTTACCCGGCTACAAACCTCGCTATGTTCTGGATACACAGGAGCCCTGTACTTTCGGAGCATGCCCGGTGGGCCCCGATTATTACCTTGAGTTTCGATATAAAGCGCAACAGGCGATGGACGATGCGTTGTCGGTTGCCGCCGCAGCAGACGATCAGTACGGAGAGATATTCGGCAGGCGTTATGGCCTGATCGACGAATACAGGACGGAAGACGCCAGCATTCTGGTAGTCGTTGCGGGCACTGCTGCAAGCACTACCCGGTTCGTTATAGACGAAAGACGGGCAAAAGGTGAGAAAGTGGGAATGCTCAGGATACGGCTGTTTCGTCCCTTCCCGAAACAGGAGATAAGAAAGTTGCTTGCGAAGGCGGAAAAAGTTGCCGTGATCGATCGGGATATCTCTTTAGGCCGGGGTGGGATATTTGTTGAGGAAATTAATTCTGCGATCTCTCATCTGCCGGTCAAACCGATAGTCTGCAGTTTCATCGCGGGATTGGGTGGCCGTGACATTACACCCGAGATTATAAATGATCTGATCGAATACACCATGGAGTCGGAAGTGTCACAGGATATTAATTGGATGGGATTAAGACAATGATGCCCGGAATTACTGACGCAGAGTACATTTATTGCGGCCATACGGCCTGTCCCGGATGTGGCTCTGTTCTGGCGTTGCGGTATACGCTGAAAGCACTGGGGAAACAGACTGTCATCGCCCTGACTGCTTCCTGTTCGTCGGCTATAGCAGGCGCTTTTCCTTATACATCTTTATCAGTGCCCGTATTGCACTGTGCTTTTGCATCAGGCGCGGTCACTGCTGCCGGTGTGAAGGCCGGTTTGGAACTCAGAGGCGATAAAGATACCAGTGTGATAACATGGGCGGGAGATGGTGGGACGTTTGATATCGGTATGCAGGCGCTGTCGGCTGCCGCGGAAAGAGATGACGATATTATATTTGTATGCAATGATAACGAAGCTTATATGAATACGGGAATACAGAAGAGTGCGGCCACTCCTATTTATGCTTCGACGACCACAACACCAAAAATCGCCCCGAAGAATACGCATAAAAAGGACATAGTAAGCATAATGGTGGCGCATCGTATTCCCTATGCTGCCACCGCATGCATCGCCTTTCCTCACGACTTGATTACAAAGGTCAGTAAGGCCAGGGCGATAAAAGGAATGAAGTTGATTCACATTCTTGCCCCGTGTCCCACGGGATGGGGATTCTCTTCTGATATGACTATTGACATCGCCAGGCTGGCTGTCAGGACCAGGTTGTTCCCGCTCTATGAAGTCGAGTACGGTAAATATAACGTTACTGTTATTCCGGAGAGTCTACCTGTGAAAGATTATCTGGTTACTCAGGGAAGATTCAAACACATTTCGCTGAAAAATATCGAAAAGATACAGCACAAAATATATGTGGACTGGGAGGAGTTATTGCACAAAGCTGACAATATTAAGGCGGATGCTCCAGCTTTTAATAGACGATATTTTTAAAGATAAATCAAGAATCATAAGGGAGGGTAACGGGTATGAAAATTGTGGAGATCGAGCTTTATCACGTCAATGTTCCGCTGAGGGACAAGTTCTACCCCGCCTGGATACCGGGCTACCTGCAGACATCCAGCCAGTTCACACTGATCAAACTGGTGACGGATGAGGGTATAGTGGGATACTCAGCCGGGTTGAGCATGGGGCATGAAAGGCAGGGATTGGGTGAACTGCTGGGAGCTTACTTTATGGGGGCGGACCCCACGGATATCGTCAGGATACAGAACCTGCTGGAGCACGCGTGCTATCTGGGGTGGCGCAACTACTGGATCGAGCCTGCCTGCTGGGATATAGTGGGCAAGCTGAAAAACAAGCCGGTCTATGAGCTACTGGGCGGTGAAGCAAGGCCGCTGGATACCTATTGCTCCTTCGGTGAGTTGTACGAGCCGGAGAAAAGGGTCGACGTGATACATGCCATGCAGGAGCGAGGCTTCAAGACCTTCAAGCTGCGTGCAAAGGCGAAAGAGTTCAAAGACGACGTCAGATTGATTGAAGGCGTCAGGAAAGGGGTGGGTGACGGTCCCAATATAGCTGTCGATGTCAATCAGGCGGAACACATCACCATTCTGGATAGAAGAATACCTGCGTGGGACCTGAAGCGCGCCACCGACTTCGCCGCCGTCTGCGCCGATAACCGCATCGAGTGGCTGGAGGAGCCGCTGCACTGGCACAACTACAATGACTTAGCCGCCTTGAAGAAGGTATCACGTGTAAAAATCGCCGGCGGTGAAATGAATTACGGGTGGGACGATATCAAGATAATGTTCGAAAAAGACTGCTACCATATGTATCAGCCGGACGCCATGTATTTCGGCGGGATTGCGCAGGTAAAACAGGTCATCGATGCCTGCCACCAGCACAACAGGGAATATTCACCGCATACGTGGACAAACGGCATCGGCTACTATGTCAACTGGAACATGATGCTGGCGGATAAAAATAATCTGCACCCGCTGGAGTATTCTTTGGAGGAGCCGGGATGGGTGCCTGAGATCTGGGCCGGGGTCATCGAGCCCATAATTCCGGATAAGAACGGCCAGCTCCATCCTTTTAAACGGCCGGGGCTCGGCTTCGAAATCGATAAAAAATTGCTCAAGAAATACGGCAAACGCTATTACCATGCCACCGCGGGCAGCCTGGCCTTCAAGGTCATCCGAGAGAAGGGATTAAAAACCGCGCTGGAGATGAAGAAAATAAGGGAGGCACAATAGCCTAAAAAATATATATGCCTGCTGAATAACAGTTTGTTTTGGTAGCCCGTGCAAAATAGTGTTTGTACATATCATTAATTTCGGCAAGTTGTAAGCCATCAAATACGGTTGTATGAAGGAGGCGGTGAATGGCTGTAGATACTGGTATTTCAGATACTGGATTTAAGGCTGGCACAGGTAACAAACTCTATATCCTGATTGTCTGCACGCTCTTGATGATGGTCAACTGCATGGACCGTCAGGTTATAGCGGCAGTCGTTGAGCCCATGAAGGCTGACCTGGGGTTGAATGACGGCGATGTGGGCATTATAGGGACGGCTTTCTTTATCAGCATCGCGCTCTTTGCTTTTCCCATCTCATACATGGTCGACCGCTGGAGCAGACGTAAAGCGATGGGACTGATGGCTGTCTTCTGGAGCCTGTTCACGGCCGGCTCCGGCCTGGCCTGGAACTTCTGGAGCCTGTTCGTGCCGCGCAGCCTTGTAGCTTTAGGTGAATCCGGCTTTGCGCCGGGCGGAACCGCCATGCTTGGCGCAGCCTATTCAAAAAAAGCGCGAGGCATAGTTATGGGCGTTTTCAACATGGCGATACCCCTGGGTTTCGCTCTGGGATCACTTTTCGGAGGTATGATGGCGATAAGGTTCGGCTGGCGGTCTCCCTTCTACATCTTCGCCATCCCCGGCATAATACTGGGAATATTGGCTTTCTTTATGAAGGATTACAAGAACGTGGAACCGGCCCGGTCGGCCGGACGCAGAATCACCTTCGGCCAGTCGCTGGCGTCACTTTTCAAAATACGTACTTTAATCTGGACCTATGTTGGATACGGCCTGTGCAATATCATGTCGCTGTCACTGCTCTTCTGGGGTCCCGCTTTCATCGGCCGCGCCTGGGGAGTGGATGAGCAGGTGGCCAACAGCATCATGGTTCCCATCGTGCTGACCGCCATCATCGGATCGCCCGTAGGCGGTGCGCTGGCGGATGTCTGGTTCAGGCGTAACCCCAGGGGCAGGCTCTACGTGCCCGCGATCTCGGTGATAGTCAGTGCAATCTTCCTGGCCATAGCCATATACTTTCAGTTCAAAGGCCCGATAGGTATGACACTGGTTATCGCATACGGTTTCATCTACGTTATGGCGCTCCCCTGCCTGAGCGCAGTATCACAGGATGTTGCCCCGGCGGCGCAGAAGGGAATGGTATGGGGCGCCATGATGTTCTGCATGTATATATTCGGCGGTGGTTGGGGGCCTTATATGGTGGGCGCCATTTCCAGCGCGCTGGGGCAGGATGCGCAGGCGTTGGGCACCGCTCTGACAATAGCATCCGTGGGCGGTGTGCTGGGTGGCCTGTGCTATTTTATGGCGGCGCGCCCTTATGTGGCTGACATGGATAAAATCAAGCACGAACAGCTGCTGATCGAGCAATAAGAATAGCTGCCGGCTGCCTGGACTAATAAATTACGGGCTGATGTTGTGGCTGAGCCCGCAGAGACCTGCTACTGGCCGTATTGATAGTAGCCGCTGCAGCTGCCGCCGCTGCAGCGTCCCCAGTTAGGATACATCATCTTCAGGTATGAGCTGGTCCTGGGCGTATAGGTCCCCGTGGAAGCCGCATTGACCGGCGTATATTGAGGGGTATCGGGCACCAGGTATGCGCCTGATGTCCCGGCGTCATCCACTACGATATCCACGTCGTCCTCTGATAGGGCGGGATCGGATTGGGCCGTCGCGGGCTGCTCTGCGGCAGGATCCTGGACGGCGGGCTGTGCCGCCACTTTCATCTCTTCAGCCGGCAGCTCGCTCGATACGGCGACGCCGGGCGTATTTGTAATACCGTCCGTGTTCGTATGGTTTGTAATCAGGTTGAAGGCGACTATGGAGAGCACCACGACGCTCAGCAGCAGGACGACCACGGCGGATGATGTGGACTTATTCTGGCTGAACGCGTACTCGGGGCCGTAAGATTCCCTGGGCCAGTTGAGTTTTTTTCCGCAGCAGGGGCAATTGGCGAACGAGTTGTCCACCCATGCCTGGCAAAACGGGCAGTTGTAGTACTGTACGGCGTAGCAATTGCCGCATGACCTGACCCCTGTGACATTCAGCGTGCCGCAGTTGTAGCAGGCGTTCAAATGGTTCCTGTTCACCTTCATAACATATTCATTATAACCACGCGGTCCAAATATAATCAAAATGCAAGGAAGGGAAAAGCAGAGGAAAAGCCTTCGTAATTGAATGCGGGGCGCCGCTTACAGACCGATGCCCTCGGCCACTTTCTCCAGGTAGTGCCCGGCATCGCGGGGGAAAAACTTGGACGCGAGCACGCGCCTGTAGTAAAGGCCTGCATCGTGATCGAGCGAAAATCCTATCGCGCCGTGCACCCTGATGCCGTCCAGTGCCGCGCGCTGATAAACCTCGTTGGCTTTGACTTTGGCCATGGCGATCTGTTCGGAGCAGTCCGCCCCGGCGCTCATCATCCAGGCGGCCTGGTACACCAGGTGCTGCAGTCCCTCCACCTGTATCAGCATGTCCACCAGCCTGTGCTGTATCACCTGGAAGGTGCCTATGGGCTTGCCGAACTGCTTCCTCTCCCCGGCATAGGCGACGCTCATCTCGAGCAGCGCCTGGCAGGCGCCGCAGACTTCCGCGCATTTCAACAGGGCGGCCTTATCCAGTAGGCGATCGAGCGTATCTTCCCCTTGGCCCGCCCCTCCCAGCACGTCGCCGCTGTCCAGCTTCACATTCTTGAACCTGACCTGATACAGCGTCTCACCCGTTATGGTGGGGATGGCCTCAACCTCGATGCCGGGCTTCTTCATATACACGATGAACAGCGTCAGCCCTTTATCCGCTATCCTGCCGCGCCTGATGCGCGCGGCGACCAGCATATAGTCGGCAACGCCGGCAGAGGCCACCAGCGTTTTTTCGCCGCTGAGCAGGTATGCTCCGTCCTGCAACCGTGCCGATGTCCGGATCCGCGAGTAATCGCAGTCCGCCGGGTCCTCGTCCACTGCCAGCGTCCAGACCGCCTCTCCGCCGGCAATTGCCGGCAGATACCTGGCCTGCTGGTCTTTGCCGCCATAGTCCATGATGGGCAATGCGGCCAGCGCCACGGTGGAGAAGAACGGCCCGGGCAGTATATTGCGGCCCATCTCCTCCATCAGGACCACCAGGTCCATGAAGTCGGCGCCGCTGCCGTCATACTCGGCGGGCAGCAACAGTCCCTGCCAGCCCAGCTCCGCCATGCGTTTCCATGTTCCGGGATCGTAGCCCGGCGCATCTTTCTCCAGCTCGCGCGTCCTCGATTTGGGGCACTCGCCCGCCAGAAACTCACGGGCCATGGTCCTCAGCATGTCCTGCTGTTCTGTGTACTTGAAGTTCAAATCAGATATCCCTCGCCTTAATACGATCTGGGCAGGCCGAGCTTAAATTTGCCGATGATGTTCTTCTCAATCTCGTCCGTGCCGGCTGCGATGGCCGTGCCGGGAGACATCAGGTATTGCCGCTGTATCAGCCCGTTCAGTCTGGCCAGTTTGGAATGTCTCTCGACCTGAGAGCAGGCGCCCAGTATGTCGGTGCCCGCCAGAGCCAGCTCCTCCAGCAGGTGGTCGGCCACGGATTTGTTCCGGGAGGATTCGTATGTGGGGAGCGCGCCTTCGCCCAGCTTGCAGGCGGTCTCATAGGCGAACAGCTTGAGGGTTTCCAGCTCGACCGCCAGATTGGCCAGCCTGTGCCTGACAGCCGTATCTGCGGCTATGGGCCTGCCGTTGCGTCTGGTCTGCACGGCGAATCCGGCCAGCCCATCCAGTATACGTCTGGCGGCGCCGTAAGACTGGCCGCAGAAGCTGTGCCGCTCGTAGGCCAGCGACTTCATCAGCTGGTACCAGCCCCGGTTCTCCTCGCCCACCAGGTTCACGGCAGGCACGTGCACGTTGTCGAAGAAGACCTCATTGAAGATATGCTCGCCGCTGTAGTTCAGCAGCGGATTAACGCTGATGCCCCGGCTTTTCATGTCCACGATCAGAAGGCTGATGCCATCCTGCGGCTTTCCTCCGTTCAATCCCGTTTTAACCGCCAACCAGCACCACCTGGCGCGGTGAGCGCAGCTGGTCCAGACCTTCTGCCCGTTAACTATGTACTCGTCGCCCTGCCGCACGGCAGATGTGCGTATGCTGGCGAAATCCGATCCTGAATTGGGCTCGCTGTAGCCTGTGCACCAGACGCCGTCCGGGCTGCCGGATGATATCAGGGGAAGGTATTTACGCCGCTGCTCCTCGTTGCCGTACAGCATCAGGGATGGACCCACCCATCCCGTTCCGCTCACCCCCATGGAGAGTCCGGGGACACCGCGGTAAGCGGCTTCCATGGCGAAGACCATCTGCTCAAGGTGGGAAGCGTCGCGTCCTCCGTACTGCTGCGGCCAGCCCATGGCCAGCCATCCCCGGTCAGCCAGCTTTTTGGAGATGGAAAGGCTGAAGGCCCAGTCCTCATCGCGGCTTTCCTCATCCAGGAAATTGGCTATGAAAGTCTCAGGTATCTCCCGCTGGGCAAACTCGCGTACCTCGAGCCTCAGCGCTTCCTCTCTTTGTCCCAGGCCGAAATCCATCTCTAACTCTTAATGAAACGGTCGAAATTGCTTATAGATTATGCACATAAAACGACACTGTCAAGGGATAATCGTGCCTTTAAACGGACAATAGAGTTATTAATAAGCCGAAATATGATCATAAGTCGCCATGCCGGGGATTGCCCGGGTCATGCTTTTGAAAAACGGTTCCGAAAAAAGCAAAACGGCCACCTCGGGAAAAATTTTTCCCCCGCTTTATCATCGTCCATAAAGGGCGTTGGGAGATGTGTTGCCGCCGGATTCGGACATGTTATAATGTGATTCATGGATGGGTTGGATAACAGGTTGATAATGGAGCTGGCGGTAGATGCCCGGCGCAGCAATATCGAGCTATCCCGCAAACTGGGTGTGAGCGAGAAGACCGTCAGGCGGAGAATAAATCGCCTGGTGGAGCAGGGCGTGATCAGCTGGTCGGTGATACCTGATCCGGCCAAGCTGGGTTACACTGTGAGGGCATTCATACTGCTTGAGGTGGAGGCGCCCCACGTGGACGACATCACGCAGTCGCTGGCCAGCTGCAGCAATGTAGACTTCGTTGCGCTCTGCACCGGCCCCTTCGATATACTATTCGGCGCATGGTTCGTCTCCTCCGCCAGTATGGCCAAATTCCTCAAGGACTACCTGCCTAAAATAGCAGGCGTGCGGAAGAGCCAGACCCATGTGGCCCTGCAGGTTACAACGGGCAAGGTCGCCAATCTGGCTGCACTGAAAGAAGGGCCTGCAGAATAGACCTTTTGCAATCCCTTGATAAAAACTACGGGCTAGTGCAAAAAGTGATAATGGATATCAACCGCTTACCAGAATCCTGCGTAGAACTTTGCCCATCGGAGTCTTGGGCAACTCGTTGCGGAACTCGATGAATCTGGGGATCTTGTAGGCGGCCAGTCTTTCCCTGCACCAAGATTGAATCTCTTCTACAGTGACAGTATTATCGGCTTTAAGCACAATCCAAGCTTTTACTGCCTCACCCTGCTTGGGATCGGGTATTCCAGCTACACATACCTCGGCAACCACCGGATGCTCACTAATGGTCTCCTCTACCTCGCGTGGCCAGACCTGAAAACCGCTCGGTTTGATCAGGTCTTTTTTACGTGAGGTTATAAATAAATAACCATCTTCGTCCATAAAGCCTACATCACCCGTGTAAAGCCATCCGTCTCGTAAAATCTCTCTGGTCTCGTCCGGATTGTTCCAGTAACCTGCCATGAGCTGCGGCGCTTTTATGACTATCTCCCCCTCTTGTCCGGGCGGCATATCGCCTTCGCCAGTCACGATATCACCAATTCTCACGATAACATCGGGAAGGGGCAATCCCACCGATCCCTCCTTCCACTTACCCTTGTAAGGACTTACTACTGCGGCCGCTGTAGCCTCGGTCAAGCTGTACCCCTCAACTATACGCCCGCCGGTCAAAGACTCAAAACGATTCTTTGTCTCTGCCAACAGCGGTGAGGCGCCTGAGAAACAAAATCTCATCGACCTGAAATTCACCTTTCCGGCTTTCACCTGCGGATGTTCAAGCAAAGAAATGAATAGAGCCGGGACTGCCGGAAATACTGCAGGTTTATCACGTTGAATAGTCTTTATAAGATCATCGCGGTTGCGGGGATCCGGCACCAACGAGATCGGGGCAGCTGCAACCATAGCTGTGGACAATACACCGTGGTTGCCAAATACATGAAACAGGGGCATTAATGCCATCACTGTATCCTTGTAAGCCACAAATTCACGTCCAAACCATGCCCGATACTGTAAGCCGGTGACGACCTGCGAGTAATGGGTGCCGATCACACCCTTTGGCACTCCCGTAGTCCCACCGCTCATTACGATCACTGCATAGTCGTTGGGCAGCACTTTAACATCCGGCCGCCTATTGTGGACATGCTTCCTCATCAGGGCCTGCAACCAATAATCACCCGGCTGTAGCTCTATGTGGTGGCCGTCTTTCCTTTCCACGAAAAGTGTGAAAAGTACTTTAAGCAATGGCGGAAGGTATTCACTGACTTTGGTGGCTATTACCAATGTGACATCAGTATGTGCCTGTATTTTTTTAAATCTGTTATAGAATACAGTCATAACGATGGCAACTTTAACGTCGGCAAGCTTGAGGGCATGCTCCAACTCTGAATCCGAATACATGGGATTCAGATGTATCAATACTCCGCCGATTTTCCAAACACCAAAACGACAGGTTATGGCCTGCGGGCAATTGGGCATAATGAGCGCCACACGGTCACCTTTTTTCAAACCTATTGCCAGCAGAGCCGCGGCAATTTTATCGCTTGACTCCTGTATCTCTTTATAAGAGATATTCCTTCCCTTGAAGATAATCATCGTGCTGGCGGGACGTTCCCTGTACGTATCGTCCAGATAGTCAACAAGCGTTTTCTGCGGATACGGTTCCAACGAATGTGGAATATCCGGATCGTAATTCTTCAGCCATCTGTATTCAGCCATTTCAAACCTCGCCATCAATTGTTACTAATGCGCTGCGTTGAACACGAACAGTTTATAGTGTGATTTCTTTGTAATATAGTCATTCAAATTTGCCTTAACTTTGTGAAACGAAGCCGGCCTCCCGGGCCACTGTTTCTATGTGAAAGTCTGGGTTACCGAGTATGAGTTGCCAGGCCTTTGCACGCTTGAAATATAGGGGCATGTCATGGTCTGCAGTCATTGAAATAGTGCCGTGGCACTGGTCTGCAAGCGACGTTAACTTGCGAAAAGCCTGGCTTACGAAAGCTTTGGCCATTGCCACCTGTTTGCCAGCAGGGAGCCCCTCACTGAGCATCCAGGCTGCCTGATAGGTAATCCAACGGCAGGTCTCGACATCAATAGCTATATTGGCACAATGGTGCCGAATGGCTTGAAAACTTCCTATCACGCGCCCGTACTGCGCCCTGTTTTTAACGTAGTCAATTGTCATCTCAAGCACCTGCTGAGCAGCTCCCACCATCTCTGCACATTTTGCGACCGACGCTTTCTGCAGCACCTGCTCTACCTGAGGCCAACCCTGATTTAATCCGCCCAGCATGTTTTCCTTCGGCACACTCTTCTTGTTGAAAACGATCTCGCATTGCTTGTCGCCTGATATCGTAGGAAGCACGGTACAGCTTAAATCAGATGTTTTTCCATCCACAATAAAAAGAGTAATACCGTTCTCCGGTATCTTTGTGTTTTTCGTCCTTGCCACACAGATGATGAAATCGGAGATATGAGCATCTGGAATAAACAATTTAGTTCCATCGATTTCATAACCGTTGCGCTTGACATCAGCCCTAACGGCGATACCGTCGGCGGTGTATTTACCGCTGGGCTCAGTCAGAGCCAGAGTGCAGATGGCATTTCCGGCTGCTATCAATGGGAGAAGTTTAGTCTTCTGCTGTTCAGTCCCTGTCTGAAGCAATGTAAATCCTCCTAACACCACAGTGGAAAGGAACGGCCCCGGCAGAGCGGCCCTACCCATCTCCTCAAATAACACTACAAGGTCCAAAAAGTTGCCACCTGTTCCACCATATTTTTCAGGGAAGGCAATGCCCATCCAACCCATCTTTGCCATCTTGCTCCACATATCGGGGGAATAGCCTTTGACATCTTGCTCCATTTTCTTGACCCATTCTTTGGGGCATTCATTTTCAAGGAATCCCCTGGCCGATTCTTTGAGCATTTCCTGACTTTCGTTAAGGCTAAAATCCATTGTTTTCTCCTAATATCAGCATTTCGGTACGGCTATGCAAAGTTAAGAATGCTTTGAATAAAGGCCTAATCCTCTAATAGCAATTATATTTCTCATAATTTCTGAACTTCCTCCCATAAGACTATAACCGGGTGAAAATAAATAACGTCTGGCTGCCCTGCCTGCGAGTGGCGCCCACTTGGTCCCGGGCATTAACTGCCCGTGCAGGCCCAGTATCTCCGTAATAGTGGTGGCAACTCTTTGCATGTATTCTTGACCATATACCTTGGCCACGGTCGATTCGTAATTGGGCAGTCGGCCCTGGGTTAACACACTGGCAACCCAATAACAAAGCAGACGAGCAACTTCAAACTCAATCTCCAGTTCAGCCACCTTGTGTCGGATGACCGCGTTGTTGAACAAGCCATTTTCTCGAGCATATTCGACAAAATCCAGGAACAGCGGACGGTTACTCATACACCGCTCCAAGCCTGATCTTTCGTAGTCAAGTTGTGCGGCCAGTTGTTGCCAGCCGCAATTAATTTCGCCAATTAGAGCCGTTTGCGGTACCTTCACATTATCAAGGAACACTTCGCAGAACGCACTCTCACCTAATTGATCTTTCAAAGGTTTTACTGTTATGCCCGGCAATTTCAAATCGAGTAACAGTTGACTGATCCCTTCATGCTTGGGCGCATCCGCATTTGTGCGCACAAACAGGTAGCAATAGTCAGCGACCTGGGCCCCTCCGGTCCATAGTTTTTGCCCATTGACGAGGAAATGGTCACCCTTGTAAACGGCACGTGTTTTAAGTGAAGCTACATCAGATCCGGCCTCCGGCTCACTCATTCCGATACAAAACATTATTTCACCGGCAACAATTTTGGGTAAAAAGTATTTTTTCTGCTCCTCGTTGCCATAGGCCAAAATGGCAGGACCAATCTGACGGTCACCCGCCCAATGACAGACTACAGGTGCCCCGTGGCTCAGCATCTCCTCGGTGACAATGAGACGATCTACATAAGTCAAACCTCCGCCATATTCTACGGGCCAGGTCAAACCGATCCATCCCCTTTTACCGACCTTTCGGCTGAATTCCGGATTATATGCATCAGGGTTAGTCCAGACATCATCCTTCGATTTGAGCGATTCAGGAGGCGCCTCCTTAAGTAGGAACTCCTTTACCTCCACTCGCAGCTTCTCCTGATCTGATGTAAAACTGAAATTCATATGTTTTCTCCTATAATTCGCTCGTCCAGCCAGGCTGGAGAATTCCTCGTTCCAATTGGTCATACATCCGCGCGACATCGAAGGCTATTTGATTGCTCGTATCCAATGGAAGATGGGCAAACCGGGATGAGAGAATGGATGGATTGATCATCGTGGTAATCTCGGTCTTGTTTAATCCTGAACGGCGTAGTGCGATTACGCGATCAAGCATCTCCTCGAAATGAGAACGCATATTACGTGCAATCTCTTTATCACAGACCTCTCCATGGCCCGGAACAAGAAATTCGATCTCCATCTGTTCAATAGTCTTCAGCGCCTCGATCCATGGGCCGAACCAGCAGTCAGCCGTAAACGGATAGTTCCCGTTATCAAGATTGTCACCTGCGAATGCAACTTTTTTCCCGGGAATATAGATCATAGACGTCGATTGTGCGTGACCACCCAGATGTATCAACTCGATTATGCAATCTCCCATATTTAGGGTCATTTGCTTGTGGAACGTGACCTGGGGCAGCATTATCTCCAGGCCTTCGAAGAAATCCCTGTATTTTTCGTATTCCGAGGGGAAAAAACTTTTGAGAATCTGTTCCCTGTTCTCCCGCAGGTATTTTATTCCTTTATAGGCCAGCTTCTGCGTAATGATTCGCTGACAGAAAAGACCATCGGTCATACAATGGTCGAAATGGTGATCGGTGCTGATTGCATATGCAATCTCTTTGTCCCCGATCAGTACAAGCTTCTCCTTCCAGTCTCTAACCTCTTCTGGCAACACGGGACAATCTATCATTACCAGACCCATGTCGGTATCGATACATCCCACGTTCGATCCCATGTATTCGGTTTCAACATAAATATTTTCAGCGACTTCTTTCACTTAATAGCATTCCATATCATTTTTACTTTTCAATTTTGATACTAATTCCGATCTCAGTTGTTCCTTGACAACTTTGCCACCTGGATTCTTTGGCAATGCCGACGCAAACACTATGTATTCGGGGATTTTGTATCGGGCAAGCTTATCGATACAAAACTCCTTTATTTCCTCTGAGGTTATGGGCGTGCCGGGGACGGCGATTATGGATGCCGCCACTTTTTCACCCATTATTCGATCGGGAACTCCATATACTGCAACTTCGAAGACCTTCGGGTGCATGCATATGGTATTTTCAACTTCGACAGGATAGACATTCTCGCCACCTCTGTTGATCATGTCTTTCTTCCTGCTTACAACATAATAGAACCCATCCCCGTCAACCTTACCGAGGTCACCGGTTAAAAACCATCCATTGATAAAAGCCTTACCGGTTGCTTCAGGATTGTTGTAATAGCCGCCGGTTACACTCGCTCCTTTTACAGCTATTTCACCTATAAAACCCTCAGGCACTTCTTTCATATCGTCATCAACGATTTTCACTTCGCAACCAAGTGTGGGCCTGCCGATTGAGGCAGGCTTTTCAATGCATTCCCGGTCAATGGCGGCGAGGGACGCCGATGCTTCCGTCAGGCCAAAGCCATTATAGAATCTGGCATTTGGAAAAACTTTCTGCATTTCAATCATCAAATCCGGAGACATGGGTGCTGCACCGAATCCGGCAACTTTGACCGAGCTGAGGTCGTACTGTTGTATATGTTCCGAACTCAACAGAATCCTATATATCGCCGGTGAACCGGCAAGGAAATCGACCCTTTCCTTTTCAATAGTTTTTAAAAAGTCAATCACACTGAGCTGGCTGAGTAATATCGCGGTACCTCCCATGTTGATTATCCCGATCAATTGCGTTTGAAGGGCCATAACATGGAATAAGGGAGCGGCAATAAGCGTTTTACCGCCATTCTCAGGGTATGTTCCAACCAGAATCTTCATATATTGTTCAAATGTTATGGCGCTTCGGATAAAATTTCGATGGAGGATTCTAACGCCTTTCGGTTTACCTGTTGTCCCCGAAGTGAAGAGTATGGTGTGGACATCTTCTTCATCGCAGTCGACAGGCGGACAAGAACCAGATCTATCCCAAATCAGGTTCAGGGAGCTTTTTACTATTTTGTTCTTCGACAGGGTGTCCAGACCTTTATCCCATATTTCGTCATCCACAACAGCAAGGGTCGGCGCAGTAAGTTTTAATTGGTATTCCAACTCTGGCTTTGTCAGCCTTGTATTGAGTATTACCGATATGGCTCCTACTTTGGAGGTGGCCAGAAATACCGGCGGGAAATTATGGTCGTTCTTTAAAAATACAGCTACTCGATCCCCTTTGTTTACACAATGCTCTTCTTTGAGGATGGATGCCAGGGCATCAACCCTCTTTCCCAGGTCGTTATACGTTAAACAGATGTCAGCGAATTTTATCGCTTCACGTTGGGGGTATCTTGCGGCGGTATTCCGGTACATTTCGTAGACGGTCTGAGGCCGGCCGGCATACACCTTTATTGCGGCGCCGCCTATTTTCTTGTCTACAAATTTGTATTTTGATTCCACTGTAAAATCCTTCAGATCGAGCTCTTTCCAGTGCGCTATGAATAACCGGACAGTCATTTATAAATCAATGCATAGTCAGCCCGCCATCCACGCTGAGGGTTTGTCCTGTGATGTAGCGTGAATCATCAGAGGCCAAGAAGCAGACCGCGGCGGCAACATCCTCAGGCTTACCATATTCTTTCCAAGGTATACCCCTTGTCAGGGCCTCTTTTATTTTGGGAAGATCGGTTCCAACTTCAGCTGACAGCTCGGTACCAATTACACCCGGGCAGATGCAATTAACGTTTATTTTATGACGAGCCATTTCTCTCGCTAAAGCCTTCGTAAATCCGATTACTCCTGCTTTTGCGGCCGAATATGTGGTTTGGTAGCCGGTCCCGGCTCTTCCTGATCCGGAGCTTATATTAACGATTTTCCCATAACGTTTTTTAATCATCTCCTCAAGTACAGGGCGACAACAGAGGATCGTGCTTTTCAGATTGATATCTATGATTTTGTCCCACAGAACCTCCTGAGCCTCCATGTAAGGTTCGACGGTAAACCAGCCGACATTATTGACCAATATATCGACTGTACCGAATTGTTCAATTGTCATTCGGGCGATACGCTGGGCCTCCTCATTTCTGGTGACATCTGCCACTATTGTTATTGCCCGACCATTATTCTTGTTAATCACATCGGTTGTACTCTTCGCTGTGTCCAGATTTTTATCGATGACAACGACCTTTGCCCCCTCCTCGGCCAATCTTAAGGCAATAGCTTTCCCTATTCCTCTTCCCGAGCCGGTTACTATAGCCACTTTATCCTTGAATCTCATAGAATCCCTCCAAATCTAATTTAATACCGATACATTTTCAGATGTTTCCACAGTAGAAGGTTGTTCATTTTCTTTGATCAAATCTGCGGCGCAAAAGCAGGGAGGCCATGGTAATCTTTTGAATCTCAATAGTGCCGCCGGCAAATCCCCATCCCCAGGCATCGCGCATCATGCGTTCTACGGGATAGCCTTTGGAGTAGCCATAGCCGCCATGAATTTGCAAAGCCAGCCCGGTAACTTCCCTTGCCATTTGATTCGCGAAACACTTAGCCATATTAGCTTCAAGTGGAATGGGTAAGCCGGTGGAGGCATTAGAGGCAGCTCTGTATATAAGGAGACGTGACGCCTCGACTTTCAGTGCCATATCAGCCAACATGAACTGAACTGCTTGGAATTCGCATATCTCTTTGCCCCATTGTTTCCTCTGCTGCGAGTAGCTTAAAGCTTCCTCAAGTGCACCTTGCGCTACCCCGAGACACATCGTTGCGTTTCCACAGCGCTCAAGGTCAAATGCAGTCATAAGTTTTCTGAATTCGCCTTCCCTGATAACTAGATTATCTGCAGGAACATGACAATCATCGAAGATCAGGTCGCAACTGGGCATACCGCGCAAGCCCATGAACTGCTCCTGCTTTCCAAAGGAAAAGCCTTTAGCACCCTTTTCAATCAATAACCCACCGATGCCTTTATATCCTTTTTGTTCGCTCAGTCTCACATATATTAAATAAGCGTCGGCCTCGCCACCGCCGCTGATGAAGCGCTTCATACCATTAACGACGTAGTGGTCCCCGGCCAGTACTGCTTTAGTAGACAGGTCAGTCAGTGCTGAGCCGGCCTCAGGTTCGGTCATGCCGACTGCGATCCAGGTTTCACCACGGCATACAGAGGGAATATATTTCAGTTTCTGCTCATCGGTACCGAACTGTTCTATTACTCTTACAGGTCCAACACTGGATTCGAAGACGGGTCCGGCAGCGGTCACTGCCACGCGTGCCAGTTCCTCGATAGCCAATAAAGCCTCAAAAGCCGTTCGCCCCTGTCCACCGTACTTAACAGGTATTGGTAATCCTATGAGTCCCAGTTCGACCAGCTTTTTAATATCTTCCTTGGGCATGTGTTCTGCTTTAAGGTCCCATTCGGCCACTTTCGGGCGAAACTCTTTTTCAGCTACATCGTGTACCATCTTTTTTAGCATTATTTGCTCTTCAGTTAACTGAAAATCCATATTTCTTTTCTCCTAATAAATACTTTTATTGCAGATTCCGTGATATAACCTGTACGACAGCGTAAAGGTGTAAACATAGGCATTGAATAAGCAGAATTGGATAGGAGATGCGCACTCTTTGCCCATGTGCTGCGGTTTGATACTTACCTGTCTACAGTCGAACAGTGATCGCTTTAATTCGAGTGTATTCCTCCAGGCCGAATCTGGAGCCATCCTTTCCTATGCCACTCTCCTTATAACCGCCCCAGGGCATTTCCGGTTTCAGTAAGCCCTCGGTATTTATCCAAACGGATCCTGAAGACAGCTTGTCAGCGAACTTCATAGCCTTAGCCGTATCGCCGGACCAGATAGTGGCGCATAGGCCGTAAATGCTGTCATTGGCCAATTCCAGTACTTCATCCTCAGAGGAAAATTTCTCCATAATGCATACTACCGGCCCAAATATTTCCTCTCTCCCAATAATCATGTTTTGTTTGACGTTAGAAAAAATTGTAGGCATTACAAAAAAACCTTTATTCAATGGAGCATTAGTGGGCCTTTTGCCTCCAAGGACAAGCTTGGCTCCTTCTTCTATACCAGATTTAATATATTTTTCTATTGAATCCCTGTGTTCTCTGCTGACTACTGGGCCAAGTTGCGTATTGTTATCGTTCGGATCACCGACAATAATACTTTTAGTAAGTTCAGCAAACGTATTCACAAATTCATCGTGAATTTTTTCATGAACGTAGTATCTGCCCGGCGAAGCGCATATTTGACCGGCATTGAAAAATTGCGTCATTACCATCCTCAGTACTACCGTGCTAACTTTAACATCAGGCATAACAATAATCGGGTTTTTACCACCGAGTTCCAGCTGAACTCTTTTGACTGTGGAACTGGCTAAAGACATTATTCTTTTCCCCGTCTCACTGCTTCCGGTAAATCCCACAAGGTCCACACCGGGATGAGAAGCAAGCGCTTCACCTACCACGCTGCCGGGCCCCGTAACTACATTAACAACTCCCGGGGGTAATTCAAGTTTCTCAAGTATCTCTGCAAGTTTAAGAACCTCGATGGAATTGACGCTTGGCGGCTTAATAATGCAGGCATTACCCACTGTCAATGCCTGGCTTAATTTCGTGGCAGCTACCGCTAGCGGGAGGTTCCATGGGGTAATGAGGGCATTAACGCCTACCGGTTCACGCTGAAGATATACTTTTTTACCTGGATCCACAGGCAGAACTTCGCCTGTTAAAGATTTGGCTGCATAGGCTGCCCAATCGAAATAATTTGCTGCTGCAGAAACAACCAGATGAGCATAACTTCTGGGCGTGCCATGTTCGAGAATCTCTAATTCCACTAATTCCTGGAGATGCTCCATGATTGCAGCAGCAATTTTGCTGGCGATTTTAGATCGATCTGCCTGGCTTTTCTTTGCCCATAGAGGGAAAGCTTTCCTGGCAGCATTCACCGCCTTATCTACATCGGTTTTGTCGCCCAAAGGTACACGTGCTATAGTTTCTTCCGTTGTTGGATTCACAATGGTATAGGTTTTGCCTGATTCGGCATCAACCCACTGCCCGTTGATCCACATCTTGTAGCTTTTCATTTATTCCTCTCGTTGATATCAATATCGGCTTTGCTCCGCGGTAAGAAAATGGTGTCACAATACGTGTAATAATGATCGAAATCAGTTACATATCATCCCCCCAATTTACTGCTCCTATGACCCTTCTTGATGGTGTGGCAAGCAGCAGTCGGAATCTTCCGGTATCTACGCCAATCCTTCACTCAAATGGAAAACGGCTATAACTATAGAGTTCAGTCCGTTGGCCGTTGTCGCCGGTAGTAGCATTGAGGACTAACTCAATTGTCATATTGATATACTCGTCCAATGTGTAACGTTTACCCAGATACCATTTTCTGATTGCCCACATTGCGCCCAGCACTACAATACTGTGTGCCAGATAATGAGTATTAGGAGTTCTGAAAACACCTGCTTCACGGCCCCTGTTCAGTGCCTTCTCAAATATGTTTACGAAACGTATGTCTCCATCAAGCATCACCTGTCTTATATTCGGACTAAGCAACCTGATTTCTTGGTAACCCATGCGAATCACGTCCTGAAGCTCATCGATCATGCAGTAGTACTTCTCGATAGCCATCCGGAGGGCTTTATCCGGAGTGATGGCATCCAGGGTAGCGTCCAACTCGTCGCACAATTTATGGAAAGGAGATGATCCGTAATCAAGCACCAGATCAAGGATGTCATCCTTTTTCCCGATATAGCGGTATAGGGCACCCACTGCCATTCCACACGCATCGGCTATTTCCTGCACATTTGTGCGATCATAGCTCTTCTTGGCAAATAATCGGGCCGCACACATGGCTATGTGCTTTCTTCGAACCTCGACTAATTTTGAGTTATTGCTGTAAGCCCTCATTTTGTCCGCCATACAGTAGAGCCCTCCTTAACCAAGATAATCACTTTGAAAAATGAATGATTACTCACTCATTCTATCACCACATATTACTTTTGTCAATACCCTGAATATAAAAGTCTGTGGTAATAGACGATTAGTTGACTTAATTTTTATGCTCGTTTATAATGAGTGAGCATTCATTCATTATTCATTAACTAAAGACAGAAACGTGTATTTCAAGGAGGTAGCTGAGGCAATGGAGACGAGCGAGACAAACGAGTATAGACCGGGTAGTGGGGGAAAACTTTATATCCTTATTGTCTGTTCTCTTCTTCTTACGGTTAATTTCATGGACAGGCAAGTTCTGGCTGCGGTTGTGGAACCTATGAAAGCTGATCTGGGGCTTAATGATGGAAGTGTAGGTGTTCTGGGAACGTCGTTCCTGCTAAGTACGGCAATTTTCACCTTTCCTATTGCATATCTCATCGATCGCTGGAGTAGGCGTAAGGCGGTTGGTATTATGGCAATTGCGTGGAGTATATTCACGCTTTTAACAGGATTCGCCCGGAATTTCTGGTCGCTTTTCATCCCCCGCACATTTGTTGGAGTGGGGGAAGCGGGATTTACGCCGGGTGGAGCAGCCATGATCGGCGCAGCTTACTCGAAGAAAGCGCGTGGTATAGCTATGGGGATATTCAATATGACAGTGGCGCTGGGAGTCGCACTGGGTTCACTGTTGGGGGGAGTAATTGCTAAAAAGTTCGGCTGGCAGGCTCCCTTCTTCATCTTCGCCATCCCCGGCATTGTTCTTGGTATCATGGCATTTTTTATGAAGGATTATAAGACGGTACAGGAAATACAGCCGGGTAAAAAGGTCAACTTCATCGGAACAGTTACCACTCTTGTAAGGATACCTACTATCGTCTGGATATTTTTTGGCTATGGGCTGGTTAATATAATGAATCAATCGGTTCTTTTCTGGTTGCCTGCTTACGTGGGGCGCGCCTGGCAGGTGGACGTACAGGCAGCCAACGCTGTAATTGTCCCAATCGCCATGATCGCAATCATCGCTTCGCCTATAGGCGGATATTTGGCGGATTTGTGGTTTAAGAAAAATCCCAAAGGCAGAATTTTTCTCCCTGTAATTACTAATATTCTCGCTACCATTTTCCTGATAGCGGCTCTATTATTACAATTGAAAGGCCCATTGGGAATGGCTCTGATTATCATTTATGGCTTCTTTTACGTGATGGCAGTCCCCTGTATAATGGCGATCATACAGGACGTAGCTCCTGCAGCGCAAAAAGGCACCGCATGGGGAGCTATTATACTGGGTTTATATGGTATCGGTGGTTGGAGCCCCTACTTTGTCGGCGCAATCTCCGATGCTTTAGGACAGGATGTGGCAGCTCTCGGAACAGCGCTGCAAATTGCAGGTATGGGCGGTGCGCTTGGCGCCGTATGCTTCATCATGGCTTCAAGATATTACGTTGTGGATATGGACAAAATCAGGCATGAAAAAGTAATTGCCGAGTAATAACAATTATTGATATATTGAGGAACATGTTTACGTCGGTGATATTTATATAATCATTCAGGAGGAGTCCCGCATGGCATTAGTCGAATGGTCCTTAGATGAGAATATCGCTGTGCTTGCGATGAACAATGGTGAGAACAGACTTAACTTGAATTTTCTCAAAGCGATGCTCAAAGCACTTGATGACATCGAGAATAAGTCCCGGGCAAACGCTCTTGTTGTGAAGGCAACGGATGAGAAGATATGGTGCAATGGTTTAGACCTGGATTGGCTGGCGTGGGGGATCCCAAAACGGGATCCGAGTATAGAGGAATTCTTTGACCTGCAGGATCGCTTTTTTCGGCGCGTGACCCTTTACCCCATGCTCACAGTGGCAGCTCTGACAGGTCACGCATTCGCCGGTGGCGCAGTCCTCGCCTGCTGTTTTGATTTTATTTTCATGCGCTCCGACCGGGGATTTTTCTGCCTTCCTGAAGTGGATCTGAGAATACCGTTTATGCCTTATATGGACGCTCTGATAAAAAAAGCCTTGCCCATGCAAACGGTAATAGAAGCCCAGCTCACCGGCAAGCGCTTCACAGCAATCGAGTTGGAGAATCTCCAGGTCGTACGTAAAGCTTGCCCTTCCGCAGACGAAACAATAAAAGAAGCTATTGCCTATGCTAAGGCG
>DAOUFR010000071.1:0-6647 GCA_034429715.1 Dehalococcoidia bacterium | reverse complement strand
ATAATGGCTGCGATACCCTGTCCGCCGCCTTCGCACATGGTGGCAACGCCGTACTTGCCCTTCTTCTCCTTGAGAATACGGGCGAGTGTGCCTACCAGGCGGATGCCGCTGGCGCCCAGCGGGTGGCCGATGGCCATGGCGCCGCCGTGGACGTTTACCTGGTCCCATTTCAAGCCAAACTCTTGAATGGCACGGAGGGAAACGACGGCAAAAGCCTCGTTGACCTCCCAGTAATCAATGTCCTTGGCCTTTAAGCCGGCGGCTGCAAGGGCCTTCTTGGTGGAAGGAACAGGACCCTCACCCATAATGGTGGGGTCAACTCCGGCAACACCGAACGAGACGAAGCTGGCAATAGGCTTGAGGCCGAGCTTCTTGGCCTTGTCTCTCGACATGATCAACATAGCGGTGGCGCCCGCGTTCAACGGTGAGGACGTGCCTGCCGTGATCGTACCGTCGGGCTTATAGGCCGGCTTCAGGCCTGCGAGCTGCTCCAGGGTGGTATCGCCCCTGATAGAGGCATCGTAATCATACATCTGCTTGGTACCGTCGGCCAGCGTTATTTCAACGGGCATGATCTCGCCCTTCAGCCATTCCTTCGACTGGGCTGCGAGCTGATGTGACCTTACGGCGAATTTATCCATGTCTTCTCTGGTGATGCCCGCCATCTCCTGCAGCTTCTGAGCGGTGAAGCCCATATTGACGGAGAACATGAGGTCGATCTTCTTATACTTAGGATCGTTGATGAGCCCATCCGGGTACTTGATAGCGCCGCCGCCACCCATCGGGATATGTGTCATATGCTCGATGCCGCCAGCCAGGACAACGTCTGAATAGCCGCAGGCGATGCTCATGACGCCTGTCCTCAGACCGCACAGGGCTGAGCCGCACTGCTGGTCAACCTGCTGCGTGGAGATCTCGAAAGGTAGGTTGGCGTAGAACGCCGGAAACTTACCGCCGAAAGTGAAGTTCTCCAGAAGAGGGTTGGCCGTGCCGGTGATAGCCTCGTCGATCTCTTTGGGATCCAGCTTGTTCCTCTTGATCAGTTCGTTCCAGAGCATGGCGAGGACCTCGTCCATCCTATAACCGTTCAAAAGATCCTTTTCGGGTTCCTTGGGACGGGAGCGGGAAAACGGGGAGCGTAAATAATCAATAATTACTACTTCTCTGGCTAGACCCATGGTTATCACTCCTTATATAAAATTTCTGACTAATTCTACACGGTTGCACTGATTATGACAAACGCCTTTAAGCCTAATTTTACCACGATGTCGATCGGCCTATCCCTTGATGACGCCCAGGGGTTCGGCCATTGCAATCTTGTGAGATATGCCCGCCCCCTGCGCAATTTCAACTACGCCGGTAACGTCTTTATAAGCATATGAGGCCTCCTCGGCCAGTGATCCCAGGTCGTCCGTCCTCACATAAATGCCCTTCGCAGCCAGAGCGTCCGCCACATCCGAGCCACGCATCCCTTTCCTGGCTGCGCCCCTGCTCTGCAGCCTGCCGGCGCCGTGGCAGGTGGAGCCGAACGTCTCCTGCATGGCCCGTTCCGTGCCCACGGCGATAAAGGAACATCTCCCCATATCGCCCGGTATCAGGACAGGCTGTCCTACCGACATATACCGGTCGGGCACACCCTTCTGCCCGGCGGGGAAGGCACGTGTCGCTCCCTTGCGGTGTACGCACAGCCTCATCGTTTTTCCATCGACCATGTGCTCCTCGATCTTGGCGATATTATGGGCCACATCGTAAACCTGCTCGAGGCCTATCTCGTCTATCCCCTTGCCAAATACCCTGGTGAATGATTCCCTCACCCAGTGCGCGATGCAGAGCCTGTTGGCCCAGGCATAATTGGCAGCGCAGGCCATGGCCGCCAGGTAGTCACGCCCTTCGTCGGATTGCACGGGCGCGCAGGCAAGCTGACGATCCGGTAGCTCTATATCATACTTCCTGACAGCCCCACCCATAATCCTCAGGTAATCATCGCAGACCTGATGACCCAGGCCACGCGATCCCGTATGTATCAGCATTAATACCTGGCCTTCGCGGGTGATTCCCATGGCGGCGGCTGTAGCCCGATCATATATCTCGCGGACAACCTGCACCTCCAGAAAATGGTTCCCCGAGCCCAAGGAACCAAGCTGCGGCAGGCCGCGCTTTTTGGCCCGGTCGCTGACCTTATCCGGATCGGCCATCTTCATGCAACCCTGTTCCTCGGTTACATCGAGGTCCTGTCTGTTCCCATAGCCCTTTTTGACCGCCCACGCAGCGCCGGAGGTCAGCACATCGTCCATCTCCTTCTGGCTTATCCTGATCTTGCCTTCCGATCCCAGCCCGGATGGAACGTTGTTGAACAGGTGGTTGATCAATTCCTTTATTTTCGGCCTGACCTCATCCTCGTTCAGGTTAGTACGTAACAGGCGTACGCCGCAGTTAATGTCATAGCCGACGCCGCCGGGAGACACAACACCATCGCTGATGCGTGTTGCAGCCACGCCGCCGATGGGGAATCCATAACCCCAGTGTATATCCGGCATGGCCAGGGAGCGGCCGACGATGCCCGGCAGGAAAGCCACGTTGGCCACCTGTTCCAACGACTGCTCCTCCCTGATATTATTCAGCATGGCGCTATCGGCATAGACCAGTCCGGAAACCTTCATACCGCTCTTATAATCCTGCGGTATCTCCCAGCGATAGTCGTCGATTCTACGTATATCACCCTGCCAGACCATTATTAATATGCCCCTAAATATCGAAAATTATTCTGGCCGAATACTCGCCGCCTTGATTAACAATCTCCAGATTGTGATAAGTGGCAGCCTTGATCTCCCTGGTGAACCGATGGCTTCCCGGTTCCAACCTTTGCCCGAAGCACCTTGCCGTTAGCCGCCCCTTATCTATAAATATATCAAATTTGTATAACACCAGACGCTCTGTATATATTATGTAAAGCAATTCGTTGAGCCATTCGACCAGCAGGGTTTCGTTATCCTCCGCCACCAGGCTGATCGCTCTTGCAACGTCATGTCGCGGTACATCCGTTTTGATCATCAGGGACAGCATGCCCACGGCAGCATTGGAGAAAAGGGAGTTGAGGTCGCTCCCGTATGCGGCAATGCCTATATCGGCGGTATGGTCTATCACCTCGTATGGAGTTCCCATCGCATCTTATATTATAAACGCAACTGCGGGCCGCCACACGGGCGGGTTTAAAAACCCGCCCCTACGTTTTGTGTAGTGGCGTACCTTCAGGTGCACCCGTACACGTATACCCTGTTTGACTAAAAGCTTGGGGTGATGCTACCATATTTAGTCTTTCGGGCCGCTAGCTCAATTGGTAGAGCAGTTGACTCTTAATCAACCGGTTCACGGTTCGAGTCCGTGGCGGCTCACCAGTTCTCTTGCGATGGATCCGCTCAGGTCTTCTCAACACCGGTATTCACGATGTGATGTTTTAGAGCAGTCAGTTTAATCCGGGGAGAGTGCTATGCGCCGCATAACAATATTGGCTTTGCTCATACTGTACGGCCTGATCGTTTTATACGCTACGATTACTCTTGCTGCGGGTGGCCGTGTTCCTGATTTCATAGTTCCGCTGGGTACGCTGACCGGCTTTAGTTTCTGCCTGCTGCATGCCGGCTCACGGCTGGGCTGGAAAAGCGCCTTATTGCTGCTTGCCTTTGTTTTCGGCGTAAGCCTGTTGTTCGAAAGCCTCGGAGTTGCCACCGGGCTGGTATACGGTCCCTATCATTACACTGAAAAACTGGGGCCAAAATTCCTGGGCCTCGTTCCCTATCTTATCGCTGTAGCCTGGTTCATGATGATGTATCCGTCGCTGGTGATGGCTGAGTGGCTTATACCCTCGTCGTGGACGGGCGCGCAGCGCCTGCTGTCCATTGCAGCGATAGGCGGGCTGATAATGACCGCCTGGGATGTGGTTATGGACCCGATCATGGTCGCCGGCAACTACTGGGTCTGGGAAACCCAGGGGGCGTTCTTCGGTGTCCCTCTTCAAAACTACTGCGGCTGGTGGCTAACCGTTTTCACCACCTTCGTCTTTTACCTGCTGGCCACACATAACCGGCCTTCAAACAGAGAAGCCGGAGCGGACGGTCTGGCAATAGCTGCGTTCATGATCACCGGATACGCAAACGTCATAAATGCACTGACCGGCGGCATGGGCGGCCCGGCGCTGGCCGGCTTTTTCGCACTGACGCCCTGGGTGCTGCTGGCCTGGATTCACATTGGCGAGAAAGGCAAACCAAAGACTGTTTGAAATCCGCCTGACGCGGCCGAAAATTGAACTTCCGGGCGATCTGCGGCCATCTAAGTATAATCCCCTATTTTAATATCGATCAGTCCGGTATATAATATAATTAATTGAACTAATAAAGGAGGATAGTATGGCAGTTGACAAGAACAGGGTAGTCGGTCTCATCGGTTTCTGGTCCCTAATCGTAGGTCTCGTTATCGCTGTCGTGGCCGGCCTGGTGCTACCCGGGAACGCGATAATAACCATCATCCTTGTCATCTTGGGCATCGTGATCGGGTTCCTCAATATCACGCCCAAGGAGACGCAGGCACTCCTGCTTGCATCGATCGCTTTAATCGTGGTCGGCAATGCATTCGCACCTCTAAAATTCCTTGGCATCGATACGTTCATAGCAGGTATCCTGGCCTATGTTACGGTGCTGGTTGCCCCAGCAGCGGTCATCGGCGCCATCAAACTTCTCTGGTCCATCGGCAAACCTGGAGACTAATCGAACCGTTTTAATCCGACTGCATAATACGATATCGAAAAAACAGGGAAGCCGGCACCGGCTTCCCTGTTTTTATTTATCAGATATGCTTTTATATGCGGGCCGGAGATTGTAACTTACAGACAGTGTGGCGTACAATAAATATCCGAGATAGGACACGCGTAGCTCCGCCAGAGTACATTTGATAAAATAGTAGGCACTTTTTAATACGGGGGAGTGTCGGAACTGGCAGACGAGCATGACTTAGGATCATGTGCCGCAAGGCGTAGGGGTTCGAGTCCCCTCTTCCCCAGTTACCAAATAAATAACAAAGGCAGGTGACTTCAATGGAGATGCAGATCAGGAAAACGAAGAAAACAAAGATCCACAAAGTGGATTTTTCGGGTCTTGGCTTCGGCGATGTCTTCAGCGACCATATGCTCAGGATGGAGTATAAGAACGGCAAATGGGGCCCGGCCAGGATCACGCCGTTCACACATATACATATGCTGCCTTCATTGACCGTTCTACACTACGCCCAGGCTGTTTTCGAGGGATTGAAGGCTTTTAAAGCCAAGGATGGGACTATCAACGTATTCAGGGCAGATAAACATATCGATCGTTTCAACCGCTCCTGCCATCGCTTATGCATTCCCGAGATCGATAAAAAGGTCTTCATGGATGGAATCCTGAAGTTGGTGGAAACGGAACGTCAATGGGTGCCCAAGCAGAAAGGCTACTCTATGTATATCCGGCCGTTCGTCTTCGCCTCCGATAACAACCTGGGTGTCCACGTCTCCAAGACATATAAATTCTTCATAATACTTTCACCAGTGGGCGCCTATTATAAAGAAGGCATGAACCCTGTCAAATTGATAACTGCGATCGAGCACACGCGCGCGGCCGAGGGAGGGACGGGCTTCGCCAAGACGCCGGGTAACTACGCGGCCAGCCTTTATGCCGCACACGAGGCACAGAAGAAAGGCTACACGCAGGTGCTCTGGCTCGACGGCATGCAGAAGCATTACATCGAGGAAGTCGGCACCATGAACGTGTTCTTCTATATAGGGGACGAGCTCATCACACCACACCTGGGCGGCACTATACTGGCCGGCGTCACACGCGATTCGGTGATCCACCTGGCCCGGGATTGGGGCATGAAGGTCGTGGAGCGCCGACTATCTATGGACGAGGTCATCGCAGCCTGGGAGTCCGGCAAACTCAGGGAAGCCTTCGGCACGGGCACGGCGGCCGTCATCTCGCCCATAGGCTCGATCACACATAAAGAGAAGACCATAGTCATAAGCGGCGGCAAAATCGGCGCCCTTTCAACGAAGCTGTACGATACTATCACAGGTATCCAGTACGGTGAGAAGCCGGATAAATTCAGCTGGATCACCAGGATTAAATAGAAAGACAGGGACGCCGCTGTCTGCCATAGCTGCAAACGGTGGCGTCCGCTATTTGACACATTTTCAGTTCAGACTATATACTTTACTCTGCATTTTCGGGGGCCATTAGCTCAGTTGGTTAGAGCACAGTCCTGATAAGACTGGGGTCTGTGGTTCGACTCCACAGTGGCCCACCACCCTCTTCTCCATCATGTTTCATCGATGTTTTACGTCTACGTTTTGTATAGTGTATCCGCCAGGAGATTTTATATCGGGTCGGCGGAAAACCTCTCTGTAAGATTGGCCAGGCATAACACGGGAAAAGTACTTTCAACTAAAAGTTACCGTCCCTGGACTCTTGTTTACTCTCAAGAATTCCCTGCGCGTTCTGAGGCTGTTAGAAGAGAATTCGAGATAAAAGCATGGAAGAATCGATCCTTCATGGTTAAGGAGCTAAGCATAAAATTACCTGGGTAGAGCATCCCGATAAATCGGGAGGGTCTGTGGTTCGACTCCA
>DAOUFR010000070.1:0-8629 GCA_034429715.1 Dehalococcoidia bacterium | reverse complement strand
AGCCCAATCCACCGCTCCTCTGGTATACGATATAGGGATCGCCCTGAGCGGGCGGCGGGACCTCAGGATTTATCGCTGTCGTGTTATCGGACTGAGAGCAGCCCACAAACATAACGACTGCCGTCAGTAATAACAAGCAATCTGCGTTAAATACGCGATGACCCGGCGTAATCTTTCTCCCCCCAAGATTACCGTAATTATTCGTCTTAGATCAATATATCAGCGATACGTATGCAATGTCAATTACGACAGTCCGGATTGTATTCCAACTGGCGATCAAGGGGCGGAGAGTTGAAGATGGTGCAGGAAGACGCCTTTGACGGTGTCGTATTCGAGCTGGTAACCGGTGACGCGGTACAAAGTATTCTGGTTGGCCACGGTATCGATGACGGCCAGCACGTCCCACAGCTCCAGTCCGCAGTGCGGCGGTATGACCAGCTCCGCCCTGCGGCCGTCCAGGCGGCATTTGGCCAGCATGGCGGCAGCCACTGCGGCTGCCACCTCTCCCGAGGAGACGGCGGGGTTGTGGTGGGCGTCCATGCGCTCGCCGACCAGGTCGACGTCGGCCTGGGTGACTGCGGATCCGGACACCTGGCCGCCGGCGGCGTCCGAGCCGACCACAAAAGCCCGGTTGACCTCGGGGGTCTCTTCGGAATAGATGGCCGACAGTATGATATGGTAAGCGGAAGGTGATAATTCCTCTGATCCGCAGCTGCCCCAGACAGGCTCGTTGGCAGTCCAGTTGCGAACAATAAGATCATCTATCCACAGATTACCACCAGTGTACCCTTGAATATATACAGCATTGGCATTTGATCCTGATGCATAACTTATATCAATACCTGTTTTTGTCGCTCCGTCAATTACTATACTCGCCGTCAATCCTGCCCAATCAAACGCATTAAATTCAACCAGTCCCCAGGAATCCGCCAGACAATCAAGCGTAGTGTCCACATAAGATGCGCCGTTATACACAGTCACGGCTTCAGAGGTCTCAAAATGCGTACTGAGTTTATTGGCTCCGTCACTATGCTGTAGCCAGAGACGAGTAGCAGTCTCCTTATAATACCTGAATCTAATAGCAGTATTCGCTCCTGCTGTTGCGCCGGGAATTAAAGCGTAAGGCGCGTCTGCCGCCCCTATCCATCTGGCGCTCCTTGTTCCTGTATAACCTGCAACATCCCCTATGTCATGGTCAGTCGAAATATGAACATGGGGATGTTCTGTCCAACCTCCCCCAATACTGTCACCATCACTCCCCCTCTCAAAATCGTCAAAGACGACAAAGGTATTGGCCCCGCTGCTTACTGCGCTTGCCCCCGCGTTTCCATAGTACATATAGATGGTGGTGTTGGCGGGGTGCGCAGCGATCGACGGTATCTTGATCCAGACGGTGGCCAGCTGATTCGGGGTAGCGCCGGTGATGCTCTCGATCCAGTAATCACAGAGGATTTCGCCATCGGAGGTGGTGAAGCGAAGGTCGTTGAACGAGCTGAGCACATGCCCAGCGCAATGCACCTGTGAGCCGGAGGCCCCGGAGGATTCGCCCACCAGCAACTTCATCTGATAGGCGGTCTGGGCCCCATCGGCCGAGGGGGCGATGGTCAGCGCCTTTCTATACGACCAGCCGGTTAGCCAGCTCATTTATACGCCTCCTGTTTTGCGGTCGGACCTGAAGGTCCGCCCTTACATCGGGAATTTCAAATAATAACTCGCCGGGTCCGTAGCCTGGGGATAGACGATATAGCCGGTGAGGCCGGAAAAAAAGATGACGTCCGGCACCAGGGCGAGGAGTTGGCGAAGCACAACGGCGGCATTCTCGCCGGTGTGGACCTCGAAGCGGGGATAGGTGGCGGTAATGTCGGCGCTGCGGGATATATAAGATAGCCCGCCGCCCACAGCCTGCACGACCTTTTCGATAAGATCATATACAGCATAGTCATCGCTGTACTCATTCCAGAACACGGGCCGGTTGAAAGAATAGCGCTGCAGCAGTCCCCAGGCATCGATGCAGCCGATGATCAGGCGGCTGGCACCGGGAGCACGGGCATAGGATATCCGCTCGACATAGTATTTACCGGCGACCGAGTACAGATCGGTGGTAGTGCGGTAGCCGATGGATAGCGTGACCTGTGCGCCACGCTTCAATTTTCCCACCGCTGACGCATCACCACCCCCGATGATGTTGTAATCTCCAGTGGAGTTATCCAGCGTTACCTCGAGTGTGGAGGCCGCCAGGGATTCGACCTTCTCCCTGACGGCCAGTATATGTGCACCGGGAACGGCATAGTCAGTGCCGGCGCCAACTCCGGCAGCCGGTGGGGTCCAGGATCCTGGCAGGGCGGTGCGCCAGACCTGGTTGGGCGCTGCGGCATAGAGATAAGTGCCGTCGCAGGCCAGGGCAAGGCCGTAAGTGGCGGTGACGTCCAGCGGCCAGGCACGGGACCAGTCGGAATCCTTGAAAGCCGTGCCCAGCTTGAGGCGGTAAAACCACGGCGTGTTGTCTTTGGCGAAGCTGAAGACAGCTCCCAGCGAAGAATGGTAGATCAAAAAGGGGTCGTCCACGCCCAGGTTATCGACGGCACGCTGCTGCATGATGGAGCTGACCTGCTCGTAATAGGTGGGGACATAGCGGCCGGCCCGTCCGGTGCGGAACTGGCGCATGCTCATGGCTGCGCTGAAATCGACGCGGGCTTTGTAGGAATTAATGAAGGTCCAGCCGGACCAGGTACCCGCGGCATAGTCATGCCCGTCGCCGTAGACGCCACGGGCGAGGCGGACGTACGAGCCGTCCAGCAGCAGGGCGAGTATATTCCAGTCGCCGTCGTGGTAGATGGCCAGGGCGGATATGGCGTGGTCGCCGGAGATCTGCCCGAGGCCGGTGGACCAGGTACCGGATACACGGCGCTGGATATAAAGCGAAGTCGGATCGTTGAAATCGGTAGCGTGTACCACGGCCACATCACCGTTTGCCTTGAAGGCCGCTGCGCAGCCGCGTTCACATGGGCGGGTATTATTCATGGCGGTCCATGCGCCGAAGGTAGCGCCGCTGTCGGTGCTCTTCTTGTAGTAAAGATAGACGCCATCGGAGCTGAAGGCGATGACCTCGGTGCCCAGGGCGGCGATGGCAACCGGGGAATTTGCCAGGCCGCCGCCCCAGGAGACCCAGGAATTCCAATCATCACCGGTTGACGGAGTGGTGACACGCTGGTAATAGATGGTGGCGCCTGCCCGGATGCGGCAGAGGGAGCCGTCGGCGGGGATGGCCACGGCATGCAGGCCGACAGGTGTACTGTCTGTGGGGGAAGTTAGGCGCTCCCAGGTGAAATCGGACCATTGGAGGGATGAGGCGGCCACGGCGGCCGGATGGCCGAAAGAGGCGACCTCCAGCTTTATTAATGGGCTGTGGGAGGGCCGTCTTTGTTCAGCAGACAGGGCGGATGATAATGTTCTAATTTATTTGACCTTTTCGGGTGAGCTTGAAAGCCCGCCCCTACGTTGTTCTCGTGTAGGGGCGGACCTTCAGGTCCGCCCCTACGTTTAGATTACAAAAGTTTGACGTAGTCCCAGCCGACCTGAGTGGGAGTGAAGGCGCCGCTACCGTAGATGGACCAGTCCACGGTTTTGCCGCTGAGCTGGGCCAGGCCGTCCCGGGCGGTATAGAGGTCATTGAAATAGGATATGAGATTGCGCAACTCCTCGAAGGTCTTATCGCTGCAGGTAAGGTTATTGGCCTTCTCATAGTCCTTTTTCAGCTTGAGCATGTAGCCGTGGTAATTGACGGCCTCCGCCGGCGTGGGGGGCTTAGATAGTCTCGTTTGAAACTTGAAGGCCTCGACGAATAATTCAAGAGCCCTGTCGACCAGGCGTTTGGCCTCGTCCACGCGTTTCTCGCGGGGCACTTCACGCAGGTCGAAGCGGGTGACGATGGGATAGAAGTAGAAAGCGCGGCTGACCGGAGTTACCTCCTGGCTATCTTTTCTGCAGGATTCCTCGGCGGACCCCACGGCTGAATCCAGGTCGAGCGGAACGTAGTTATCCACAGGCGCAGCCGGAATACAGGGCGCAACGGCCGGGATAGCCGGTGGTGTTGAAGCGGACGGGTCTGAAGACCCGTCCCTACATGCTTTTGGGGATTGATTCGCTTCACCCGAGGTGGAGTTGCCAGTGGTAGTAGCCGTAGTCTTGACCTTTTCCTTATCTATCTGGCCCTGCACGATGGTATAGATGACACCGACCAGCGTGATGGCGACCGGGCTGAGCACATCGATCAGGAACTGGCCGACCGTCTGAGCTTTAGCCGGGTCGGTGATGAAAAGGCCGAGAGACCCGGCCACCAGGGACAGAATAGTCACGATGATCTTCTTGTAACCGTCCAACGGGGTTGTTTCCATTTTTTCCCTCCTTAATTTTTTGCGGGCGGGTTTGAAAACCCACCCCTACGTTTCCAATGTTCCGGTGACCAGTTTCCCGGGTGAATAGGACCTGGCATTTTGAAGCAGCTTGTAAAAAGCTTCGAAGGCCGCCCTTGCCCAGGAGCTATAGTCTTTGTTCACACCCTGGCCTCCGGTATTGGCGAGGTTGACCTGGTACTGGGCCTGCGAGCTGACCGCGAAAGCCACGGCGCCCAATGCGATGATGTGGTCATGCGCAGCCGGTATGGTGGACGTTTCGCCCAGGGTATGTTTTTTCAACCAATAGATATTGCATACCTGGCCGTCGCCCACATAGCCATCCTGAAAAGTGAGCAGGTCGCCCCAGACTTTAAAGCGGCGGGACTGGTAAGGCAGATCATTTATGGGATGCTCGACTTTAACGACATCGATGCGCTCCGTGAGCGTGGCCAGGCTGACCGTGTTGCCCTGGTCCACGGTGTAAATGGTGGCGTCGAGCTGCATGAGAGGGCAATAGCTGGAGTAGACCAGCACGGCTTTTTCGATGGCGCGGTCGATCTCATCGTCTGTCCAGCGATAGCCGGCGGCAACCTCGTCTTTAAGATCGCGGCGTACATTAGTCCGCATAGTAGTCAAAGTGGTCATTTATGCGTCACCCTCTGCATGTTTTCTGTAGAGGCGTTGCTTTAGCTGCGCCCGTTTCGGGCGGGTTTGAAAACCCGCCCCTACATTAGTCTTTCACCCCGACCAGGGCTGCGGCTTTGATATTGGAGAAGAGGGCCAGGCTGACGTACCATTTGATGCGCGTGCGTGAGGCGTCTTTGGTCTCCATCTCGCCGATCCTTACGACCTGCAGACCGCCGCGGTCGGTCAGCCCGCAGAGTCCGTCCTCACCGAAAGAGAGCGAATAGATGGTGGAGCAGGTATCGCCGGTAAAGGCGGTCTCGACGCTGCCGACGAGGGTATGCGTATCCTTGATGAAGTCGTTGATGGCGATGGGTATGCCGTTGTAGTACTGCACGAATTCACCCAGCGCGCCTTTGCCCACCTCGAGGTTGTTGCCTGCCGCCCTGGCCAGGGCCATGATCTTGCGACGTGAGCGTCTGCTCATCATTAAAAGGTCGGGCTTGCCTCCTTTGACGGCGTCAATGAGCTGGTCGATCATGGAGAGGGTGAGCGTGGCGCCCGTCGCGCCGGCGGCGATGAGCTGTTCACCGGCAGTGCCGGTATTGATAAGTTTGACCAGGCCGTCGAACTGGTTGGGGCTGGTTGTATTGTCCCCATAGATGAGCTTATCTTCCAGCTCGTGGCGGATGGCCTTGGCGGTGAGCTCGATGATGGCGGATTCTACGTCCTGTATATTGGAGCGGGTCTGGCGTATATAGTTGTCCACATCGGCATTCTGCCCCAGTATGGCCAGCGTGGCCGTCTTCTGGGTGAATGTTACGGCGGGGCTGGTGGTCCAGTCGTCGTTGACCGCATGCCATTCGGCAGAGGGCAGGGTCAGCTCGCGGTTATAGGTCAGGGCGTTGCCCTGTATCTCGATCCAGGGCAGAAGCTGCAGCAGGGGGCTGTCCTTGACGATGGTCTCGATGACGCCCTGGTAGAGAACGTCGTTGGAAAGTTTTGCGGCTTCGGTCAGTAATGTTGCCATAATTCTCCTTTATTTCCTGTCCAGGCCCTGTTTGATTTTCTCCCTTGGTGAGAGGCCGGATGTGTCGGGCGCCGACCTTTCGGGAGCGCCGGCCGGTATGGTTAGTTCCTTCAATTCGGCCTCGAGGGACGACCTCATCTTCTTCACCAGGCCGTTGACCTTTTTGATGGAAGAATCGATCTCCTCGATCGAGCTTCCGCTGATGATATCGTCGGAATAGAGCGGGCTGGCGCTGACAGCCAGCTTGCGATATGCGCTCACGGCGTCGTCAAGCGCGGCTTTAAGCCTGGCGCACTCTCCCGTCTTTGCTTCCAGCGATTTGGTCGCTTCGCCCAGGGCGGTCTCCAGTTCGGTTCCCGGCTGTAGGGGCGTTGCTTTAGCTGCACCCATTTCCGAGCGTACCTGAAGGTCCGCCCCTGCGGGTGCGGCCCCTGATTCGGTATCGTTAGGTTGTGCGTTGATCTCTTCTTTCAAAGTATCCTCCTTGCTTAAAGCGCATCCGATTCTGCGGCCGTGCTTCTCTCTCTCGCTCTGCCGTAGGTGGTCTGCGCCTTGAACTCGCTGTTCATTTCCAGTATGCGTCTACGTTCCGCCATCCATTTTTCGAACTCGGCTTCGGGGTCGCGTACGGACAGATTATTCATTGCGGTGCGCCTGGAGTGGATACCCGATTGCACCATGACCTGCTCATTCTGAGCTTCACGCTCGCGGTCCTGCGGCAGCACCTGTCCCCACAGGATTCGCTGGCTGACACCGGTAAGGTCCTGTCGCGCGAACTTCTTATGCAGGGCCAGCACCATATCGTTGCGCCGCCGGTAGACATTGGTCCTGATCAGCCTTTTGCGCCGCACCTTTTGCAGCAGCGATTGCAGTTCGACCTCCAGCGCTATGCCGGACAGCTCCCGCTCGATTCCGCCGTAGGAGGCGCGTGGCGATTCCGACAGGTCGTGCATGGTGCGATAGACCAGGTCGATATAGTCGATGTGCAGCCTTATGCCACCGCCCTGCAGCAGGTCGAGCAGGTAGGCGCGCGCATCGGGAGGGACATTCCATACAGCGCCCGGCGCCACCTGTATATTCTCGGACTGCTCGACTCCTTCCAGGACAGCAATGGGGTTGCCCGAGACCTCGAGTATGCGGGAAAGCTGTGTGAGGGCGCGGTTCAACTCGCGCTGCGGCTCGCGCAGAGCGGGAATATCGGAGAGTCCCCAGAACTGTTTGGGCTGGCGCAGGTTGGGGAAGATGATAAACGGGATAAATCCATAAGGGTTGGGCTTGCGTTCGATGACGCGGTCATCCAGGTATAGGGTGAACGTCTTAACGTCCCAGACCTCGGTGATAGAAACAGTTTTCTTATTGATCTTCTGTTTATAAAGAATGGCAGCCTCGTCGGAGGAAAGCTGGTAGCGGGAGGCGGCGCGGTAGAGCTGTGTGATATCGTCACCCTGCCACCAGGCGAAAATACCGTTTACGTCCGGCGCAGTAATACGAACCCTTTTCTCAGCGGCGTCCCAGGTGACCTTGTAGCAGCCATCGCCCAGTATGGCCGCGTCGATCTCGGTGGTATAGTCCAGCTCGGAGCAGTTATTGCGGTCGTAGACCAAGTAAATCAGCTCCTCGGCCCTTTTAGCGATATCATCTTCTTTCGGGCGGGTTTGAAAACCCGCCCCTACATCTTTTCTTCGCAGGGGCGTACCTGCAGATACGCCCGCGGCGGGTTCGCAGGCGAAATTCAACTCGTTCATCAGATAACTGGTGACCTTGTCCACAGCAATACGGGCATAGTTGAAGACGAGCTGGCGGTAGCGTGAGCGCTCCGACCACTGGGTACCGTTATAGAAATCGAGGTTGGACCTGTAGCCGGCAAGGCGGGCTCGGTCCAACTGGTCCAGGCTTTTGATATCCAGTTCCATTGTCATTTTGATCGAAGGATGGCCATCTTTAACAGCGCTCTCCTCCTTTTCATCTCCCGCTGTACAGTACGTATACTAACGCCGAAGGCCATTGCCACCGTCCTGACGCTGACCCCGCTACGTCGCATCTTCCTCATCGCCAGAGCCCTCATTTTAAGGCGAATCCGTTGCTTGCCCCTGGGCTTTTCCTCCAGGCAACGCGGAAAGGGACATTCCAAACAAAGTGAATGAAGCTCGCAGCCGGTATCCTTCCAATTTGAATACTCACCCGGTAGTATAGGTACATCGCGCATGATGTAACCGATAATATTGCATACATACGTTTGCGAACAATGGAATTGTGTCGCTTCCTGATCCGGTCTGATTTGACACTCGCTATCACGATAAACTATAGTGTGATCGTCATTTACGTCATTATTAATAGATGGCAGGAGACAATGATCAGGTTTTCAATG
The DNA here is from genome assembly GCA_034429715.1 of Dehalococcoidia bacterium. Classification (GTDB taxonomy): domain Bacteria; phylum Chloroflexota; class Dehalococcoidia; order GIF9; family UBA5629; genus CAIMUM01. The sequence goes on along the minus strand of DAOUFR010000070.1, from coordinate 213 downwards.
TCGGGGGCCGAGAGGGGTTTGAGAAGGTCACTATTATTAATTCTGTTCATCCTGTCGATAATCGCTCTGGTTTTTCCGTCGTCTGCAGTCTCTGGGGATACAGGGGCCGGAAAAAAACTGATCTGTATTACCTTCGATGACGGCTGGCAAAACCAGTACGACAATGCTCTGCCTGTTTTACAGCAATACGGATTCAAAGCAACCTTTGCCGTG
>DAOUFR010000069.1:0-23244 GCA_034429715.1 Dehalococcoidia bacterium | reverse complement strand
AAAGGTGGAGTCAGCCTGGCGAAACCTCCGCGGAAAATCAAGCTCCTTGATATCATACAGGTCCTGGAAGGACCGATAGCTCCGGTGGACTGTGTGGAGAATCCCGGCCTGTGTACGCGCGCACCATCATGCGTGGCACGCGATGTCTGGACGGACTTAGCCAAAGCCATGCACGGGGTGCTGGAATCCACTACCCTTGAGGACCTGGTTGAACGCCAGACCAAAAAGGAGCCCGGCAAGGAATTACTCTACACAATCTAAATAATTAAGGAGAAATAAGTTGGCTACGCAGTTGAAAATAGACAAAATCAAGTTTAAAACGGTTGAGATTCCCAGGTTAACACGCGGGATCGCTAACGATTCATTGGAACTGATCGGCAATACGCCACTGGTACGTCTCAATAAGATAACCGGCGGGGCAAAAGCCACAGTGGTGGCAAAGCTGGAATCATTCAACCCGATAAGCAGTGTCAAAGACCGGATCGGTGTTGCTATGATAGTGACCGCCGAACAAAAAGGCGCCATAAAAAAGGATACTGTCCTGATAGAGCCCACCAGTGGAAATACGGGCATCGCGCTGGCTTTTGTGGCTGCCACACGCGGATACAAACTTTTATTGACCATGCCTGACTCTGTATCGATTGAACGCAGGCAGCTCCTGGCAATTTTCGGGGCCGAGCTGGTGCTTACTCCCGGAGCGCAGGGTATGCCGGCGGCGGTGGCGAAAGCGGAAGAGCTGGCCGCCCAGAATAAGAACTACCTGCTGCTGCAACAGTTCAAAAACGAGGCCAATCCTGCCATACACAGGATAACCACCGCCGACGAGATCTGGCGCGATACGGAGGGCAAAGTGGATGCCGTCGTATCGGGCGTTGGAACGGGCGGCACCATCACCGGTATCGCAGAGGTTATCAAAGCGAAGAAACCCGGATTCAAAGCTATTGCAGTCGAGCCTGAGTCTTCGCCGGTACTGTCGGGCGGCAAACCCGGCCCCAATAAGATACAGGGAATCGGCGCAGGCTTTGTGCCGGACATCCTGAGAACTGACCTGCTGGACGAGATCGTCCTGGTCAGGCATGAAGATGCGGGCAACATAGCCAGGCGGCTGGCCAGGGAAGAGGGTATCCTGGCAGGTATATCCTCGGGCGCTGCCACATGGGCGGCCCTGCAGGTTGCCAGGCGATCCGAATATGCGGGCAAACTGATAGTGGTGATATTGCCTGATACGGGTGAACGGTACCTTTCGACCTGGCTGTTCCAGGACCTGAATATTCAAAACGGCGCAATTTAGAACGTCTTTAGTTATAAAGGAAATACAACCATGTTCGAGACCTTGAAAAAAAATATTGCCGCTATCATTGAAAAGAACCCGGCGGCCCTGAATACGCCGGAAGTGCGGCTATGTTACCCCGGATTGTACGCTGAACGAAGGAGTATAAGGGAACGCCTCTCTGACTTCGAGAGAACCGCCGTTCCCTCCACAATGTCCGGTAGTAATCTCCATCCCGTGGGAATGTGAGTTTCCCTGTTCAGTCACACCTCGGGCATCTAATAAATTATTATCGGAGGATTAAATGAGCAGTCATAAACTTGATACTATTGCTTTACACGTCGGGCAGGAAAAAGCCGACCCTGCCACCGGAGCACGCGCTGTTCCTATTTACCAGACCACTTCATACGTGTTCAAGGATACCGATCATGCTGCCAATCTATTCGCCCTAAGGGAGTTGGGCAACATATACACCCGGCTGATGAACCCGACCAATGACATCTTCGAGCGCCGCATTGCGGCTGTAGAAGGCGGCAACAGCGCTCTGGCGGCATCGTCGGGGCAGGCGGCCGAGACCTTTGCCATCCTGAACATAACCGAGCTCGGCGACGAGATTGTATCTGCCGACAACCTCTACGGCGGCACCTATCAGCTTTTTCATTACACTTTCCCCAAGCTGGGAAGGACCGTTAAGTTCGTTGACTCAACCAAACCGGAATTATTCCGCAAGGCCATAACCGGCAAAACCAGGGCCATCTATGCAGAGTCCATCGGTAATCCCAAGCTGGACGTGCCAGATTATGAGACTCTTGCCAAAATTGCACATGAGGCCGGCATTCCTTTTATCGTGGACAATACGGTTGGCGTCGGTCTGATACAGCCGATCAAATACGGAGTCGACATAGTGGTCCTTTCGGCCACCAAGTTTGTCGGCGGACATGGTACCTCCATCGGGGGCGCCATCGTGGACTCGGGCAAATTCGCCTGGAACAACGGCAAGTTCCCCGGGTTTACGCAGCCTGACCCGAGCTACCACGGGCTGAAATTCTGGGATACATTCGGTAATTTTGCCGATATGGGGAACGTCGCCTTCACCTTTAAAGCGCGTGTGCAGTGGTTGAGAGACGCAGGTTTTGTGATCAGTCCCTTCAACTCATGGCTTTTCCTGCAGGGGCTGGAAACATTGCCTTTAAGACAGAGAAAACATTCTGAGAATGCCCTGGCTGTGGCTAAATATCTCAAAGCACATCCGCTGGTGTCCTGGGTTAACTATCCCGGATTGGAAGACCATCCGTCGCATAAACTGGCCGTAAAGTACTTCAACGGCCATTACGGTGCGCTGGTTGGATTCGGCATCAAGGGAGGGTTGGAAGCGGGCAGGAGATTCATCAATTCGGTGAAGCTGCTCTCACACCTGGCCAATATCGGGGACGCCAAGACGCTGGTTATCCACCCTGCCACCACCACCCATTCGCAGCTGACGAAGGAAGAGCTGCTGACTACGGGTGTGACCGAGGACTTCATCCGACTATCTATAGGGCTTGAGGATGTCGAAGATATCAAAGAGGATATCGATCAGGCTTTGAAAGCAGCGGCCAAAGGCAACTGAAAAATACGAGGACTTCATGTTGAACGCAGGCAAAAATATAGGGATCGTGGAAACAAAGTACCTGACCTTTGCCGGGCCGCCGGAGGAGCTGGTGCTCGAATCCGGCGAAAGGCTGGGGCCGGTCACGCTTGCCTATGAGACCTATGGCAAACTCGATAACGGCAGGGCAAACGCCATACTGGTGTTCCATGCGCTTTCGGGAGATGCCCATGCGGCCGGTTATCACGAAGGTGATGAACGGCCGGGCTGGTGGGACAACATGATAGGTCCGGGTAAAGCTTTCGATACTGACAAATATTTCGTCATCTGTTCAAACGTAATCGGCGGCTGTAAAGGGTCGACCGGTCCCGGGAGTGAAAATCCAGGGACAGGTCGACCCTACGGCCTCGATTTTCCCATTATTACAGTCGGCGACATGGTTAACGCGCAGGCTAAACTGATAGATCACCTGGGTATAGAGAAATTGCTCTGTGTGACCGGTGGCTCCATGGGTGGAATGCAGGCGCTGCAGTGGGTGGTATCCTATCCTGAACGCGTCCGCTCTTCGATACCTGTTGCCACAACTGCACGTCACTCACCCCAGCAGATAGCCTTCAACGAAGTCGGCCGTCAGGCCATCATGGCCGATCCCAGCTGGAACTCTGGCTATTATTACGGCGGGACACCGCCCACCAGGGGACTTTCGGTGGCAAGGATGGTTGGGCATATCACGTACATGAGCGACGAGTCGATGGCCGGTAAGTTCGGGCGTCGCTTTGAGGAACGTGAGAAGGGCGCCAAATTCGCGCCTGATTTTGAAGTGGAGGGCTACCTGCAGTATCGCGGTGACAACTTCGTCAAACGCTTCGATGCCAATTCCTATCTTTACATAACGAAGGCCCTCGACTATTTCGACCTTGATAACGGAAAGGGGTTGGAAAACGTGCTGAGGGGAGTCAGGACTAAATTCCTGGTGATAGCCTTTAAGTCCGACTGGCTCTATCCTGCCTACCAGTTGCGCGAGATTGTCAAAGCCTGCAAGCTGGCGGGAGTGGACGCCACGTACTGCGAGCTGAATTCAAACTACGGTCACGATGCGTTTCTGCTCGAGACCGCCGAACAGGAATACCTGGTAAAGCATTTTTTGGCCAATGTCAGCGAAAATAACGGGAATGGACGTACATGAGCAGCGCCATAGCGGGAGACGTCAGGCTGGACCACCGCACTATCACCGGCTGGGTCAGTGACGGTGCCTCCGTGCTTGAGCTGGGCTGCGGCGGCGGAGAGCTGCTGCAGATGCTCAGCCGTCAAAAGCACGCCAGCGTCAATGGCATTGAAATCGACGAGAGCTACATTTTTTCCTGCGTTGCCCGCGGACTCAGCGTGGCACACCAGGACATCGATGACGGGCTGTCGGAATATGCCGACAGGGCTTTCGACTACGTGATCATAAACCAGTGCCTGCAGGAGCTGCGCAAGCCGCATGTGGCGCTGTCCGAGGCCGTACGTGTCGGCCATAAGGTGATCGTGGGTTTTCCCAACTTTGCGCATTACAGCGCCCGTTTTCAACTGGCACTGCAGGGCCGGGCGCCGGTGACGCCGGCCCTGCCTTTCCAGTGGTACGATACGCCCAACCTGCACTTTTTGAGCATCAGGGACTTCGTACAATATTGCGGGAAGAACAGGCTGATCATCGAACGGAAGGTTTTCCTCAACAACAAAGGCGTGGTCCGATTCTGGCCCAACCTGCTGGCGGGATCGGCTCTCTTCCAGATAAGCCGGAACGGCGCCTCTTTGCTAAAATAGAGGGAAAACTCCGGACTCGAGGATTATATATGAAACGTATTTACATGGACTATGCCGCCACCACGCCTATGCTGCCCGAGGTCGTCGAAGCGATGCAACCCTATTTCAGCCAGAGGTTCGGCAATCCCTCCAGTGTACACTCGATGGGCCAGGATGCCAGGGACGCCGTTGATCAGGCCCGTTCGAAGGTCGCCGCCCTTATCACGTGCAGACCGGAGGATGTTATTTTTACGGGTGGGGGAACGGAAGCGGATAACCATGCCATAAAAGGGGTCTGCCTGGCCAACAGGGAAAGGGGGAACCATATCATTACCACATCCATCGAGCACCACGCCGTGCTCAACACATGTAACTACATGAAAAACCTGGGCTTCGACGTCACGGTGGTGCCCGTTGATAAATACGGCATGGTAGACCCTGACCGTATAAAGAAAAGCGTGACGGCAAAGACTCTGCTGGTTTCGGTCATGCATGCCAACAACGAGGTGGGCGCCGTTCAGCCGATCGAAGAGATCGGCCGTATCACACGACAGGCCGGCGTGTATTTTCACGTCGACGCCGTCCAGGCCGCAGGGCACCTGCCTATAGATGTTGATAGGATGGGCATAGACCTGTTGTCGGCGTCGGCGCACAAGCTCTATGGGCCCAAGGGCGTGGGTATGCTCTATGTGCGCGAAGGCACCCGTATTGCGCCGCTGTTGCACGGCGGAGAGCAGGAAAACGAGAGGCGCGCCGGCACAGAGAACGTGCCCGGCATCGCCGGATTCGGTAAGGCAGCCGAGATTGCCCTCGCCGGAATGGGGGAAGAGGCAGGCAGGCTCACGAAATACAGGGACCGGCTGATCGATTCCGTCATGGCAAAGGTGGCCGACGTTTACCTCAACGGCCACAGGACATCCCGCCTGCCCAATAACGCCAATTTCAGTTTCGACTTTATCGAAGGTGAATCGATCCTGATGTACCTGGATGCCGAGGGTATTTGCGCTTCCACCGGCTCGGCCTGCAGCTCGGCAAGTTCGGAGCCGTCACATGTCCTGTTGGCGCTGGGCATACCCGTTGAAAGGGCGCGCGGCTCGGTCAGGTTTACACTGGGCAAATGGACATCGGCGGAGGATATAGATAAAGTAGTGGAGGCGCTGCCGCGTATCATTGAGAAATTGCGAGCTATGTCGCCACTGGTGAAGGAGAAGTGCGGCTGGATAAACTATCTGTAATTACTATGTGCGAAATATGGTATAGCGGGGAGGTTGTAAGATGACGGTTGAGAAGATGGTTAAAAACAGGCTGATCAGGGAAGCTGCTGCCGATTCCCTGGTGATCAAAACGCTGATGGCCACGGCCGCGGACGGCCTGGGACGGGCGGCGCAGGATATCGAGAAACAGCCCATCAGGTGCTTTGCTCAGGCTTACGATGCGGTCTATGACGCCTGCTGTGCCTACATGCGGTCGCAGGGCTACCGAACTGTAGCTGCCAGCGACCACGTGACGGTGCTGGCTTTCTGCAGGATGTTGCTGCCTGAAGATGACGTCCGGGTCTTGAAAACATTCGAGGCGGCCGAGAAAAGAAGGCACAGTGAGATGTACAGCGGCAAGTATTCCATAGTGGCTGCCGAGGCTGCCGAGCTGGTGGCTGCAGCGCGGCGGCTGGTCGGGCAGATACAGGGCCTGATAGCTCTCCCGCGATGATATAACACCGGATCTCGCCGGGCTCCTCCAGCATGCCATAGCCCTGGCATCGCAGTAGCAACTCACCACCAATCTCAACACTCCAACGTTTCATAGAATATGACAAATTGTCTTGACAGGATATATAACAGTATGTTATAAAAAGCTTAGGTTAGACGTGGTATTGAAATAATAGAAGTAAGAATTTAATGGGAGGAAATGGATGAAAATTAGTGAAGACATCTGGAGGCAGGTACAGAAACATCTATGCTATACCGATGAGGAAATGAAAATATTCAGAGCGGAACCGAGGAATGAAGATGCTTTATCCAGAGGGGCTGCCATGCTCAATAAGACAATCATTGCAGAAGTTGTGGAATCACACGGGTGCGATAGCGGGCACAGGGCCGGCGACAGGTTCTATTTTGATGGCCGCGGCGTTAGTCTGTTGACCAGGCCGGGGCCCAGCCGAATCTGTATTTTTGCACTACATTCTATTGCGCTTGCCATGCCTGCCGTAGCCGAGCTCTTCTATGCAGGTGTTGATCCCAACCAGATGAGATTCAGGCGTTTCGGTTGTCCGGATGTAGGTTTGAAGTGTGGAGGTTGGGGGCATATTGTCATGGAAATAAAAATGGAGGACAGGAAAAGTACCGGGTAGGATGGTTAGAGCCTTGGTAAACGTAAACCGGCGCTATTCTCGTTCTTATCTTCTGCAATGGATTCCGTGAAAAAGTCAATTGGTTTGTTAAGTATCTGTGCGATCTCAATGAGAAGATTGAGATTAAGCTTCCTCTTGCCCAATTCGTAGTTGGAGAGCGCTGACTGTGTGCATTTCAGCCTCGCGGCAAGCTCCAGTTGCGATAGCCCGCTTTCTTCCCTCGCCTGCTTTATTTTTTCTCCTAATTCACGGAATCTCACGCCGGAATTTTAGCACAGTTTGCGAATGGACTCCAATAGAGTGAAATTAAAATATGACAATTTGTCTTGACAGAAATATAACGAAATGTTATATTCAAAATTGACCGACAGTCATCACATTAGGAGGTGAAAAAATGAAGGTAGCGGAGTTGGAGACAAAGCGGCTCAAGGAGCTGTTGAACAAAGGTTGGATGACGCATGACGCCATGTGGTTTTACAATAGTTATCAGGAGGTGGGGATCGAGACGACCAACAAGATCAACAGGGCTGCGGTGAAGGCTATGGCGGCGATTGAAATTAAGCGTATGGCAAAAGCACTGGGCGTGACGGAGGTCAGGAACTTCGATCAATTATACGAGCTGTTCGAGAACTCCATGTACATCGTATCGGGCGACTTCATGAAGTATAAGTTCTATTCCCCCGCGCCCAATGTTATACACGGTGAGTGGGAATCCTGTTTCGCCTATAACGGGATCAAGGCCCTGGGCGTTATCGATCAATATGAGTGTGGCATTATGGATCGCATCGATGCATGGTGGGATACGCTGGGTCTGAAGTGGAAGGTCGAACCCAGGGTCACGCGCTGCATGATGCACACTAAGGGCAGGTGCTATCGTGACTACACGTTTTACTTCGATCGATAGGCAAGTAAGGCAATGAACTCGAGGATTGGCTTTAAATGAAGTATCTGCGAGAGGAAAAAATATGACGGAATCGAAAGGCAGTATGGGTTATTTCTGCTCTCTGGTGCCCACAGAGATCATGGCGGCGGCGGGATTTAAGCCGGTATGGGTAAAAGGCAAGGCGGAGATGACGGCTGCCGCCGATGCCCAGATGTACCCCAACATGTGCCCCTATATTAAAAGCCTGTTTACAGATGCTGTGGAGGGAGGCGGAAATGCGTTCGAAGGGATGGTCTTTGCCCGCTCCTGCGACGGCGTACGCCGCCTTTACGATGCGTGGAAAGCTTACGTACCGTCCAAATTCACTTACATGCTGGAGGTCCCCAAGAATGCCGACGATCTGGCCGTCACTTATTATGCTTCGCAATTGCGAGATTTCGCCGACCAGGTTGGAAAGTCTTCTGGATCTGAGGTCACGGGGCCTGCCCTCAAGAAGGCGATAAAGGAGGCTAATAAAGCAAGGGGTAAAATGCGCGAGCTTTTCAGCCGCCAAAAGGCATCGCCGCTGCCTGTTGCCGGAAGCGAGCTTTTCCGGCTGGGCCTTGAGATGCTGCACGGTGACGGTGATGGGGCAACTGAGGGCATCCCGGCAGCGCAGAAAAAATCTGCCGCAGCGGGCGCTTCGGCAGGGGCTCGAAAAAAAATTCGCGTCATGGTCTGCGGAAATGTGATGTCCAGGCCCGATGTTTTCCAGATGATAGAGGGCAGCGGGGCCGAGGTCCCGGTCGCCGACATCTGCACCGGATTAAGGTATTTCGAGCGTGTCGTTGATGAAAAGGGCGGCGATCCCTTCCTGTCGCTGGCGCAGGCTTATCTCGGCCTGCCTCGCTGTTCAAGAACTGCAGCGCCCGTCGAGACCTATGCCCGCATCAGCGACAACGTTAAGCGTTATGCCGTAAACGGAGTGATACTGACAGCGCTCAAATTCTGCGACCAGCAGCTATACGATGTACCTTACCTTCTCAAAAGGCTGAACGAGGACGGCATACCCGTCCTTTTTGTGGAGAACGACTACGTTTTCAAAGACAGGGACAGGATCAAGACAAGGGTGGAAGCCTTCGTAGAAATGCTGGAAAGTTGAGGGATAGCGAAATGTTGAATAAATATTATACGGAAATGAAGAGCGGTCTGGAAACCGCGTATCGGCAGAAACCGCGCGCCACGATAAAAATGGCCACTCAGCTGGCGTCCTCTTTTGTAGAGGCTTACCGCGCCGATAAAAACGTCATCTGGACCTCGTTTTATTCTTTCCCCATGGAACTGCTGGCGGCCTTCGATGTAACGCCTTTCGATTTTGAGATAGCCGCCAACCTCCTGCCGACATTTGATGCAGATGTTGCGGTTGAGATCATGAACAAGGCTGAGGAGGCTGGCTACTCCACCGATATCTGCTCGTACCACAGGCTGGCTGCGGGGTGCAACATGCTGGGGTACATGCCCAGGGCCGACCTGCTGCTCTCATCGTCTTATTTCTGTGACGGCAAAGCAAAGACCAATAAAACGCTGGCAGACTATTACGGCAGGGAAGCCATATCGCTGGATATTCCGAATAAGATCAGCCGGGAATCGGTCGATTACGTGGCTGCCCAGCTGCGCCATATTGTCCGCAAGATCGAGGAGGTTACAGGGCAGAGTTTCGACCTTGAACGCCTGAGAGAATGTATTCGCGTATCCAACCGCGCGCGGCGGGCTTACGGGCAACTGGCCGATCTTCAGAAGGTCTCGCCGTACCCTTACATCGGCGTGCAGGTGATATCCATGTCCATCTACGGCAATTTGCTGGCAGGAAAGGAGATACAGGAGCAGATCTACCTCGAAATGGTGGAGGAGAGCCGTAAAAAGATCATGGATGGGAAACTCACGCCTGAGAAATACCGCGTACTTTGGCTGGCCTGGTTCCCGGTCCAACCCACCAATATCAACCAGATATTCAGAAAAAACGGCGTTACGATTGTCATGGGGGAGCTTGCCCGCAATTACTGGGGCCAGATGGACGAGTCACTGCCGTTCGAGAGCCTTGCCCTGTGGAGCTTGAGGAACCCATATGTGGGGACAATCGAGCAGCGGCTGAAGGGCATAAACGAGATTATCGACGAATATAATCTGGACGGCGTGGTGCACTTCTCTACGGATGCCTGTCGCCACTCCTGCGCCGCCCAGAAGCTGATCGGCGACGTGATGAAGCAGCGGGACATACCATATCTCGTGCTGGACGGGGATATGAGCGACAAACGCAAATATTCATCAGAAAGAACCGAGATGCTGCTGGAGAATTTCATAGGTATTATGGCGGGACGTAAATAAAGCCCCGTCAATGTGCCGTTACGGGCTGAGTGTTGAAGCTGAAAGCCTTATCTCTGAAAAGCCCGAGGCAGACATCCACCACTGCCGGATCGTAAAGGCGGCCCTTTTTTCGCTCGATCTCATTGAGAGCTTTCTCCACGCCCAGTGAAGGACGATAAGGCCGGTGCGAGGCCATGGCCTCCACCACGTCGGCCACCGCCAGTATCTTTGCTGCGGGGAGTATCTGGCCGTCTTTCAGCCCGTTGGGATATCCCGACCCGTCCAACCTCTCGTGGTGCTGAAGCACTGTCAGGGCGACAGGTCCCGAGAATTCGATGCCGGACAGGATATCAAATCCACCCTGCGCGTGCGTTTTGATGATCTCCCACTCCAGATTAGATAGCCGGCCCGGCTTGGTCAGGATGTCGGCCGGTATATACATCTTGCCTATATCATGCACTGTAGATGCCATGATGAGGTGTTCCACCACCGCATCGTCCATGCCCATCTCACGTGCTATTGCGCCGGCCAGATCCGCCACTTTTAATTGGTGGCCTGCGGTATAAGGATCGCGCAGGTCCACTATGCGGGCCATGGCCTTGATGGAGTCATGCAGCGTCTTTTGCAGGGCCCTGTAGCTGGCTGCAAGCTCATTTTCGGCCTTATGGCGCCTGGTGATGTCGCGGCCGTAGGCGAGTACCGCGAAAGAGCTGCCTGATTCGTCGTACAAGGGGATTTTTGTGGTGTCGTAAACGTGTAGAGAGCCGTCACCCCATGTAACAAAATTATCGAGATTGTGAAGGACCTTGCCGCTGAGCGCTTCATCATCATCGACATGGAAACCCGTAATCCCCCTGACAGGATTGCCGCAGCACAACTCTTCGGAAAAGAAATCGGTATCGGGCCTTCCGATCATATCCTGGGGCTGTACGTTCTGCGATTCGGCGAAAGTCTTGTTGACCAGCAGGAACCTGTGCTGAGGGTCCTTGGCATATATCCAGTCCGGCGTCGAGTCTATCACGTTCTGTAATAGCATTTTGGATTTTAGTATGGCGTCCTCCGACTGCTTGCGGCCAATGGCGTAGCGTATGGCTCTTAAAAGAATATGACCGTCGATCTGGCCTTTGACCAGGTAATCCTGGGCGCCCATCTTGAGCGCTTCCAGCGTGGTCTTCTCGTCGTCGGGGGCAGTCATCACGACAATGGGAGTGTGCAGATGCTCGTTTTTCAGCGCCATCAAAGTATCTATGCCCTGACAGTCGGGGAGATTGAGGTCGAGCAGCACGACACTGATGTTATTATGTCTCAGCAGTTCCATGCTCTCGGCCAGGTTTATCACGTATTTATCCTGGAAATTGATGCCGGGGGCTTCTTTTAAAAGCTTTCTGATTAAACGTGCATCCGCTGGATTGTCCTCAACAATGAGGATGGTGATGGGTTTTTCCTTTTCATCAGGTGTAGTCATTTATTCTCCTCTGGCTGACAGGATCAGCACAATATTAGTAATGATTGCTGACTGTGTGCCGGGACCGGTCTATCACTGTGCAGGCGTTTATCATAGATGTTTTCGGGATGTCCCATCACCGGGACGCCTTGCCGCGCCGGATTTTCTTTCATCAGCAGGATGCTGACGGTATTTTCTTTTACTAATATATCACATATGTTTTGATTAGTCAGCCAGTCTATATAAGTTTTTGTAAGCGGCTGAAAAATCCGGATCTTCACGTACGAACTGATCACGAAGGTAACGCATTCTCTGCGCGAAATGCTCTGCGTCATGTTCGCGTACCAGGTTGAGCCAGTACTCGGTTTTCTCCCGGAAAAGCTCATCTATGCCGGCCATGTCCGGCAGGCTCATCTGCAGTGAGGAATAGAAATCGGGATCCTCTGAAAGGACGGCCTCCGCCAGTGTCAGCAGCAAACGGAAGCTGGTTCCGCTGACCTCTCCTGCCTCCTTAAACTTGCCAAGGCTCAGCAATGTGTCTGCCGATACAAGGGCTATGAAATGTGGCAGGCCCAGCACCATGCCCATCAATTTATCATGTTCGGCAGGACTCATTACTGTCACTCTGGCGCCCCTGCTTTCAAGATGCCGGCGAAGTTGCGTTGCCAGCGATTCTTCCTCATCGCCGACAGGCGTAAATACGAACCGCTGTCCCTCCGGCGATGCGGCGCCCGGGCCGAACATGGGGTGCGTGCCCAGTATGCGGCAGCCGCTCAAATGTTTATGCATTATCTCGACCGGGCGTTGCTTGACGGAGACGATATCGAATATGTATTGTCCGGGCCTTGTATGCGGTGCCATCTGGCGCACCACGGCCTCGAAGCTGCTGATAGGAACAGAAATTACTATAGCCTCGGCCTGTTTCACGGCCTGCTCCAGGGGCGCAGCCCGGCAGCCCAGCTCCCGGGCCGCCTCCTCAAGTTTCTGCTGGCTACGGCCCGCTATCGTGACCTGCAGGCCCTCTTCCGCCAGGAAGCGCGCAAGCCACCTGCCCATCTTCCCGTATCCGCCTATGACGCAGATTTTCGTAACTTTATCGCTCATGTCTGTCCGGCCTTTGGATAGGACCCCAGCACCTTGAGAAAGAGAGAGATATCCTCCAATTGTATCAGCGTCTGTTGCACTGCGCTATCGCTGCGGTGGCCCTCGAAATCCAGGTAGAAATTGTATTCCCAGGGTTTCTGGCGGGTGGGACGTGACTCTATCTTGGTCAGGTTGATCCTTCTTTTGGCGAATGCGCCCAATGCCTGGTACAGCGTGCCCGGTTTGTGCTTGAGCAAAAAGACGATGGAGGTCTTGTCATGGCCTGAAGGCGGCGCATCTGTGCGACCGAGAACGAAGAACCGGGTGGTATTGCGTGGATTGTCTTCGATCTCGCGGTCCAGTATTTTCATATCGTAAATCTGTGCGGAACGGGCGCTGGCGATGGCCGCCCCGTCCATGATCTTCTTCTCTTTTATCATCTTCACGCTGCCCGCCGTATCGTAGGCCGGTATGATCTCGCAGCCCAGGTGCCGCAGGTATGCCTGGCACTGCGCCAGGGCTTGCGGGTGGGAATAAATCCTTTTAATGGACGATGGAGAAACACCGCGGTTGGAGATCAGGCAGTGCGAGACTCTGATCAGCGTCTCCCCGCAGACCATTACGTCCGCGTCCAGCAGCAGGTCGTAGGAGCGGCTGATGCTGCCTTCCTGAGAGTTCTCAACCGGCACTATCCCGCAGGGTACACCCCCTTCCTGCACCAGCTTGAATACCTCGTCGAGCGTTTCGCAGGGGCGCGTCAGCACGGAATTGCCGAAGAACTCAAAGGCCGCCTCCTGGCTGTAGGCGCCGTCCTGCCCCTGGAAGGCGACCTCTGTCCCCTGTACGCTCCGCGATGCAGCGATAATCTGGCGGTAGAGCCGTTCCACATCTTCCGGATTGACGCCCTCTTTTTTCGCCAGCCGCCTGACGTGGTCCAATACTGCCTTTTCGCGGGCGGCATCCTGAATCAGTCCACGTCCTTTTCTCTTGAAATCTCCTATCTTGCGGGCTGCCCTCAACCGCCGGGACAACATCTTAACTATACTTGAATCGATGCTGTCGATGTCTTTTCTCAAATCATCCAGGCTCATGAGATTATTCTCCCTATATGGCCGGCCCGCAAGGCGAAGTCGCACAGCACCAGCGACATCATGGCTTCAACCACGGGCACAGCCCTCGGCACGATGCAACTATCATGCCGGCCTTTGACGGATAGATCGACCGTCCGGCCCGTTTTCAGGCTGACGGTCTTCTGGCTCCTACCGATAGACGCAGTTGGTTTGAAGACTATTCTGGCGATAATGGGCATACCGTTGCTCAATCCGCCCGATACTCCGCCTGCATGGTTGGTAAGAGTGACTATTTTCTTGTTTTTTACGCTGAAAAGGTCGTTGTGTTGAGATCCTTTCATTGATGCCGCGCTGAAGCCGGCGCCGAATTCGACGCCCCTGGCGGCGGGTATGGCGAAGAAAGCCTTGGAAAGTTCGCCCTCCAGTGTGTCGAAGACCGGCTCCCCCAGCCCGCCGGGCACGTTGAGAGCCAGTGCTTCCACCATGCCGCCGATGCTGTCACCCTCTTTTTGCACGGCTTGGATCACGGCTGTCATTTTCTTCGCTGTGGCAGGGTCCACGCACCTGACCGGGTTCTTATCTATGTTGCGTCTCGTGATATGCGAAGGATGCGGGTCGGCTTTGATGTCACCGATCTGCACGGTGTGGGCGATTATCTCGATACCGCGCAGGGCAAGCAGTTTTCTGGCTATCGCGCCTGCCATGACGAATCCGGCGGTAATACGGCCGGAGAACCTGCCACCGCCGCGGAAATCATTGTATTTGCCGTATTTGAGGAAGGCGGTATAATCGGCATGGCCCGGCCTGGGCATGGAGACGATATCGTCGTAGGCGCTGGAGTCGGCGTCTTTATTCCAGGCCAGCAGGCAGATGGGCGCCCCTGTCGACCTGCCGTTAAATATACCCGAGAGGGCTTCCACCCTGTCCTCTTCTCTGCGGCCCGTGCCGCCGGCGCTGCTCTGCGGTTTGCGGCGGTCCACCTCGGCCTGTATCTCATCCAGCCCGATGGGCAGGCCTGCCGGGCAGCCGTCAATCACCACGCCCACGCACCTGCCGTGGCTTTCCCCGAAGCTGGTTACAACAAACTGTGTGCCGATGCTATTGCTCATTTAAAACCACCTCCCCTGCCAGGCTCTTCAAGCCGGCCCAGAAGTCAGGATATGTCTTGTTCACGCACTCGGCGCCCTCTATGACCGTATTGCCGGCCAGCACGCCCAGTATGCTGAAGGCCATGGCTATCCTGTGGTCGCCTTTCGCATCGATCGTGCAGCCTGCAGGTCCGGCGCCGGTGATGCTCAAGGTATCCCTCTCCTCCCTGACTGGTATGCCCATCCGCTGTAATCCCTCCTTTACGGCAGCCACCCTGTCGGACTCCTTCAGCCGGGCGCGGCTGATGCCGCTCAGGATGCTCTCTCCCTGCGCTGCGGCAGCCAGCGCCGCCATGGTCGGCAGCAGATCGATGCAGTCGGACAGGTCCGCCTTCACAGCTTTCAATTGCGCCTTCCTGGCCCTCACGCCGTCGCCACGTGCCTGCAAATCAGCGCCCATGCGCTTGAGCAGGGTCAGTATCTCCCTGTCGGCCTGCAAGCTCGACCTGTTCAGGTTCGATACCTGTACGTCTCCCGCCACGGCGCCCAGCGCCAGCAGGTAGGAGGCCGACGACCAGTCCCCTTCCACGCGGTAGCGTGCGGGCCTGTAGGCCTGCGGCTTGATCTCGAATCTAAGATCGTCAGGGCTGCGCTGCACCCTGACACCGAACTTCTTCATGCAATCGATCGTCATATCGATATAGGGCCTGGATTCCACCGGCGGGGCCAGCTCTATGCTCATCCCCTCCTCGGCCCTGGGCGCGATGAAAAGCAGGGCTGAGACAAGCTGTGAGCTGATGTCCCCCGGCAGCCCGGCCGTGCCTCCCTTTAAACGACCTCCCCGGATGGTAACCGCCGCGCTGCCGTCGGTGGTGCAGTCCACGCCCAGCAGCTTGAGTGCCTCCACCAGCGGAGCAATGGGCCTTCTAGATAGAGACAGACCCGCCGTCAGACGGCAGGTGCCCGGCACGAGCGAGCAGATGGCTGTCATAAAGCGCAGCGTGCCGGCCGAATCGCGGCAGAACAGCTCCGAATCAGGCTGGCGGAGGCTATTTCCTTTGACCAGCCAGGAGCCGTCCTTTTCATTGATCTGTACCCCGATTTTACGCAGCACGTCACGACCGGCGTCGGTGTCGTCGGCATAAAGCGGACGTTCGATCTCGCTCCACCCGTCCGAAAGCGCGGCGCACATCAGGCCGCGCAGTGTATAGCTCTTGGAGGATGGAGCCGGTATCCCGCCGCTAAGCCTGCTCCGGGAGATTGTGACAATCATAAGTTCTTAGCTCCGTAATTATTTTTTCTACCACGCTCTCGATATCGAGCGCCGATGTATCTATCGTCAGGTCGGCCGCCGCCTCGTACAAAGGCAACCTGCGTTTGAGCAGCCCGCCCATAGCCGAAGCGGGATCGACGACCTGCAGCAGGGGGCGTCTCTCAGGGCTGTTTAATACGCGCCGCAGCAGGACGGAAGGCTCAGCCGGCAGATATACGATAATCGCATTGCGCTTGAGCGCCTCGACGTTGGACTGCTCGAGAATCACCCCGCCTCCGCAGGCTATCACCGTGTTTTCCCTGTCTGTAACTTCGCTGACCGCCTGTGACTCGATGCGCCGGAAGGCGGCTTCGCCGTCGTATGAAAAAATCTGGGAGATCGACCTACCCGCTTTTTGCTGGATGACGGTGTCAAGATCGACAAAATCCATACCGGCGGCCTTCGCCAGCGCCCTGCCGACCGCGGATTTGCCGGCCCCCATAAAGCCGATTAAAGCGATATTACTTTTCATAGCGTTTCACCGCTTCGGCAGCCGCCCGGCGCATTACATCGACCGGCGCCCTGCAGCCGGTCCATATTTCGAAGGACAGCGCCCCCTGCCATGCCAGCATATCCAGCCCTCCTATAATCCTGGCCCCTGCTTGCTCCGCATTCCTGAGCAGCCTGGTTTTGACCGGATTATATACGATATCCGCCACGATATGCCTGCGCTCCAGCAGTTTGCCGTTGACCGGGCTCCCGCCGGCATACGGGGCCATTCCCAGGCTGGTGGCGTTCACCACCAGGTCGGCCTTTGCCAGCGTTGAGGCCAGGTTGTCCGGATTCAACTCCAGCGCCGCAAATGTACGGCCCGTATATTTCGCCATGTCTGCCACGCAGTCCCGCGCCTTCTGTACGGTCCGGTTGAGGATGGTAATATCGCTGCCGAGAGAGGCCAGCGCGAAGCAGACGGCCCTGGAGGCGCCCCCCGCGCCCAGCACAGCCGCATACATTCTGCCCGCTTCTATGCCCTGCTCCTTCAGCAGGCGCAGGAACCCATCTGCGTCGGTATTGAAACCCAATAGTCTGCCGTCTTTGTTGTGGACCACATTGACTGCGCCGATGCGCTGCGCCGGCGCATCGACCTCGTCCAGCAGGGGTATAATCGACATCTTATGCGGGATCGTGACGTTCATACCCGCGATATGCAGTGCCCTGATGCCTTCGACGGCGCCCGCCAGATTCTCTTTGCTCACCCTGAAGGGCAAATAAACATAGTTGAGCCCCAGCTTGCGAAAGGCGGCGTTGTGCATGGCGGGTGAGACGCTGTGTCCCAGCGGATCACCCATCACGCCGCATACCATTGTGCTGCCGTCCAATTCAAAGTCCGCCATCATGCCATCGTCCCGTAAATCCTGCGCAGGAGCTCCACGCTCAGCTGCCCGGGGGCGGAGCCTCCGGCCCCGTCCATCGAGGCGTAGGTCAAGTAGCCGCCCGCCAGAGGCGAGAGGATGCGGCTGAGCGCACCCGCCTGACCCATGGCGAAGGAGATCACAGCGGTCCCCGGAAAGCGGCCCGGAAGTTCGAGCACAGCCGGGTTGTCATCGACATTTCTGGCCATGGTCACGACTTTACAGATAGCCGCGCCTGCGGCGAGTTGCTGTTTTACGATGATAGATAACTGCTCCGGCGGGGGAGTTTCATCCCAGTTGTGATAGGATATCAGGCATCTGGCGTTGCCCTTTATGCGTTTCGCCGTCGCTTCAAGCGCCGGAGAGTCAAGCTCGATATCCACGATGGCCGCGCCCAGTTCGACCGCCCGCATCAATTCGTTAACGCGTTGCTCCTCGCTGCCGGCGAATTTACCGTGGTGCGAGATGTCCCGCATGGTGGCTATCCAGGGCTTATGCAGGTGCGGTACCAGCTTGTGCCAGCCATCGCCCACCAGGTCCATGCGCAGCTCAAACAGGTCCGTCAGGGATTCATTTCTCTTGATGGCGTCCGTATCGCCGCCGGTGATCACCGCGCAGATTCTGGGACTATCCATTATCGTTCTCCAGCACTTCCACGGCCAGGGCGAAGCTGACATCGCTCGAAATGAAGACACGTCCTATCCTTTGCGGCAGGATGAATCTTATCTTGCCGTCGACCACCTTTTTGTCATGATTAATAGCCTGCAGGACCCTGGACATATCCACGCGGGGCATGTGCACAGGCAGTCCCGCCTGCAGCAGCAGGTCCTTTAGCCTGGCCAGGTCACGCGACGGGAATATACCCAGCCGGTTTGAGATGGCTGAGGCTTTGACCATGCCTATAGCTACGGCCTGGCCGTGTCCTATCTTGAAGTCGGATGCTGCCTCTACGGCATGGCCTATGGTGTGTCCGAAATTCAGTATATTGCGCAGTCCGGTATCACGCTCATCTTTTTCCACTATGCGCGCCTTGATATATACGCAGCGCTGGACCACCTCTTCCAGCAGTGCGTCTTCAAGGGCGCGGATGCCGGCCATTTTTTTCTCGACCAGGCTGAAAAAGGGCCGGTCGCGGATCATCCCGTACTTGATCACCTCGGCCAGTCCGTTGCTGACTTCTTTTGGCGGCAGACTGCTCAGCGTAAATGTGTCGGCGATGACCATCTCAGGATGGTGGAATACGCCGATATTGTTTTTCACCGGGCCGTGGTCCACCGCCGTTTTACCCCCCAGGCTGCTGTCCACCTGCGCCAGTAGTGTGGTCGGCAGGGCCACCAGGGGCAGCCCCCTCATGTAGGTGGCGGCTACGAAGCCCGCCAGGTCGCCTATTACGCCGCCTCCCAGCGCCAGCACGGGAGTGGACCGTTCCGCCCGGGCATTTTGCATCCCGCCGTAGAGCCTGGCCGCGGTGTCGAGTGATTTATGCTGCTCACCCTCGGCCACCAGCAGCGTCACGGTTTTAAAGCCCTCTTTTTCCAGTGCCTGCCTGACCATGCTGCCGTACAGCCGGTCGACATCCGGATTGCTGATAATAATGGCCTTGTTGCCTGCAAACCGTTCCCTGGCCCATCTGCCCGTATGGTACAGCAGGCCGCCGCCGATGCGCACATCGTAGCTTACCCTGCCGGGCCTGATCCTTACTGTCCTCAACCTTCGATACCGCCTGTCAGCTTCCGGATTTGGCTGATACCATGCCGTGGATCTCACGGCAGGCCTTTATTATATCCTGTAATTCGGCTGGCGTAATGGTCTGGCGGCCGTCGACGATGGCCTCCTGTGGATTATAGTGCACCTCGATCATCAGTCCGTCGGCGCCTGCGGCTACGGCCGCGCAGCTCATACTGAATATGAGGTCACGACGGCCCGTCCCGTGGCTGGGATCGATGATTACCGGCAGGTAAGTTTCCTTTTTAATCACCGGCACCGCGGCAAGGTCCAGGGTGTAACGCGTATACTCCTTGCCCTTGCCCACCGGCACGATGCCGCGCTCGCAAAGGATGATGTCCTTGTTGCCCTCGGCGGCGATGTAATCGGCGAAGGAGAGGAACTCCTCTATACCGGCGCCGAAATGCCGCTTGAGCAATATGGGCCTGTTCTTCTTGCCGACCTTGGCCAGCAGGTCCTGGTTGTACATGTTGCGCGATCCGATCTGAAGTATATCGACATATTCAGCCGCCAGGTCCACGTGGTCCTCGCCCCTGACCTCGGTGACGACGGGCAGGCCGTACTCCCTGCCTGCATCGCGCATCCATTTGAGCGCCTGCTCGGCGCTCTTGATGTCGCTGCCGCCCACTCCCTGGAAGGAGTGGACCGAGCTCCTGGGCTTGAATATCCCGCCCCTCAGGATGTGTGCGCCCGCCTTTTTGATGCTCTCTGCGATCATGAAGAGCTGTTTTTTGTTCTCCACCGCGCAGGGCCCGGCCATAATGATAGGTTCACCGTTGCCGATATGGATGTTACCTATATCGATGGTGCGGCGCAGCCCGCCGCTGCCGTCGGCTGCGCGCCCGTACTCCCTGCTGATCAGCTTGTATGGGGTTTCGATTTTGACCACCTCCTTGACGCCGGGCAGTATGGCGAAGTTATCGAAGGGCACCTTGCTCTCATCGCCCACCAGGCCGATGACCGTCCTGAAATCCCCCCGCGAGACATCCGCCTTTAGACCGTGAACCTTGATCTCCCTGATCACGTTCTTGATCTCCTCTTCCGTGGCGTCGCGTTTCATTATCATCATTGTATGTGTACCTCCCTGAAAATTTTGTGTAAAAAAAGAAGGGCCCCCCGCCTGGAGGGCCCTTCTTGGTATTCTTACTTACAGTTATTTAAAATTCAGGTATGTTGCATCGTCCCCCAGGCAGTCGGCCGGGCGTAAAGTAATAATAGGCGTAAAACCAGCGGGACGCTATGCAGTTAACCATGGATTAAACATTAACATAGAATCACAGGTATGTCAAAATGCCCGGCATGACTCGCAACTGCTATAATTATGCGTTGAGCCGTAAGACATATCGAAAGGAAGCTGCAAATGAATTCTGACAAGAGAGATCCCTGGTATAACCTGTCTGCTGATGAAGCGCTGGCCAGGTTGGATTCCCGCAGCGGCGGACTGAGCCATGAAGAGGTCGCCTCCAGGCTGGAGAAATACGGGTACAACGAGCTGCAGGATGAAGATAGCCTGTCGCCGTGGCGGCTGCTGCTGGAGCAATTCAAGAACGTGCTGATCATCATACTGCTGATCGCAGTTGCCCTTTCCGCCTTCCTGGGCGAGGTCACCGACGCCATCGTTATTTTTATTATTATTTTATTCGCCGCCGGTCTGGGCTTTTTCCAGGAATACCGGGCGGGACGCGCCATCCAGGCGCTCAAGCGTATGGCGGCGCCGCTGGCCTCGGTGTTGCGGGGTGTGGTGGAGACCGATGTACCCGCCAGGGAACTGGTGCCGGGCGACGTTATCCTTCTGACCATGGGCGACATGGTGCCCGCCGATGCCCGTATTATCGAGGAGGTCAACCTGAGGACCAACGAGGCGCCGCTGACCGGGGAATCTAATGCTGTGGAGAAGAATAGCGGACGGATCGATGGCGATGCCAGCCTGGGCGACAGGGTAAATATGGTGTTTTCCGGAACGGTGGCTGTCTACGGCAGGGGCAGGGCCGTGGTGGTTGAAACCGGCAGCGGGACCGAGTTCGGGCAGATTGCCCGCATGCTGAAGGAGGTCAGAGAAGAGAGGACGCCTCTGCAGGTCAACCTCGACAGCATAGGTAAATATATAGCCATAGGCGCGTTGATACTGTGCGGTGTGCTGGCCGGCATGGGCATCTGGCGCGGGCATCCGCCGCTGGAGATGCTTATATGGGGCGTAAGCCTGGCTGTGGCGGCTGTTCCCGAGGCGCTGCCTGCTGTGGTGACTATATCTCTGGCGCTGGGCGTCAGGCGCATGGTCAAACGCCACGCGCTGGTGCGCCGGCTGTCCGCGGTAGAGACGCTGGGATGTACCACCGTGATCTGCTCCGATAAGACCGGCACGCTGACCGAGGACCAGATGACGATGAAAAAGATCTATCTGGACGGTCAATTTATCGAGGTTACCGGCACAGGCTATGAGCCCACGGGCGAGTTTTACAGAGACGGCAGCAAACTGGACCCGGCCGACCCCGTGCTGCAGAAGTATTTAAAGGCGGCCAACCTGTGCGCCAACGCCAAGCTTTATCAGGAGGACGATCGTTGGAGGATCAAGGGAGATCCCACGGAGGGCGCCTTCCTGGTGGCAGCGGCCAAGGCGGGCCTGATTGAATACCAGGCCAGCAACGATAATCCTCTGGTCGGCGAGATACCATTCACGTCGGAGACCAAGAGGATGGTGGTGGCCTACAGGGAGCCGGATGGAGTCGTGGCCTATTCCAACGGCGCCGCCGAGGTTATCCTTAATGCCTGCGAATATGTCTATCGCGATGGGAGGGAGGTCAGGCTGGATGACGATGAGAAGGCCAGTATACATGGCAGGATTCATCAGATGGCGGCCGAAGCGCTCAGGGTGCTGGGCACCGCTTACAAACGGCTGCCCGGCGGGTTCAATACTGAGGAATCCACTGTCCGCGGAATGGTGCTGCTTGGCCTGGGTGGGATGATCGATCCGCCGCGTGCGGAGGCAAAGGGGGCCATCGGAGTGTGTGACCAGGCCGGGATAAGGACCATTATGATAACGGGCGACCATAAGCTGACGGCGGTTACCATCGCCGGCGAGCTGGGCATCATGAAGGGGGGAATGGCGCTGACGGGTGACGAGATAAATGCCTTATCTTCGGATGAATTCAATAATACGGCGGAAAAAGTGGATGTATATGCCAGGGTCTCGCCGGAGCATAAGCTGCGTGTGGTGGAGGCGCTGGCCCGCAAAGGTCACGTGGTAGCCATGACCGGCGACGGCGTCAACGATGCGCCGGCGCTGAAGAAAGCGGATATCGGCATAGCCATGGGAATTAAGGGCACGGACGTCACCCGTGAAGCCGCCGATATGATTCTGACCGACGATAATTTCGCCTCGATCGTGGCGGCGGTGGAGGAGGGGCGGGCCATCTATGACAACATTAAAAAATATCTGGTTTTTCTACTTTCCTGTAATCTCGGCGAGATACTGCTTATGGCCCTCGCCATATTGCTGGGTCCTTTCCTGGGCATACCAGGAGGAGCGCTGCCGCTGATCGCCGTGCAAATTCTCTACGTGAACCTGGCAACCGACGGACTGCCGGCGCTGGCCCTGGCAGTTGACCCTTATTCTAAAGACGTCATGTTCAGAAAGCCGCGACCAAGAAACCAGACCGTTTTCACGCGCAATACGGTGAGCTACATGGTTATCATGGGGATTTGGACCTGCCTCGCTTCTATCTTCGTTTTCATATGGGCTCTCAACCGGGGCGAGAGCCTGCTTGAGGCGCAGAGCCTGTGTTTTGTTACCCTGATCATTATCCAGTTCCTCAACGCCTTCAACTGTCGTTCGCTGGAGCGGTCGCTCTTCAACCTGGGAGTGAATCAGAACAGATGGCTGCTGGCCGCCGTCGGCTGGGAGCTGACGCTGCTCTTACTTGTAGTCTACCTGCCCTTCCTGCAGGGCGCTTTCAA
>DAOUFR010000068.1:0-4535 GCA_034429715.1 Dehalococcoidia bacterium | reverse complement strand
TATAGGCTACGGGGGCGTGGTCACTCACATCATCAACATCTTCACCCAGCCGCAACTTTACAGCTCGATCCTGTCATGGACGCTGGCAGTAGGCATCAACCTCTTCGGCCTGGTGCTGAATATTATTGCAACATTCGGTAAGTTTAAAAGATAACGCTGACTCCTGCGTAATGAACCTCTGAAACCGAACAACCAGGATCGTAAGAATTGGCAAGTATTATGTAAATTCAGTCATCCGTGTTATCATTAAGGCAAACGGTATATTCATCCCAAATATTCGAAGCCGTATATAGAGGACACGGACCATGGCTGGTAGGGCTGGTAAAAAGGGGGCTTCTAAAAGCTCTGTAAAGGCAGCGTGGAAAATGGGCGGTGCATCGGGTGTACAGCTTGTTATAACTGAACATCCTGAAGCAAAAAAGAAAGGCGCCCGAGGTACCATAAAAACTTCTCCTCTGAAAGAGCGGGCAGCAGAGAATCTGCGAGAGAGCAAGAAAAACTATCGTTTGCTGGCGGACTACAATAATCGACTGAACGATATTTCTATTTCATTAACCGAGTCATCTGACGTAAAAGACTTGTTCAGCCGCATTGCAGAAGGCTTCCGTCTTTTGACCGGTTCCATTGCTGCAACTTTCTCAGTTTACCGTGAGGAAACGCAGGCCCTGCAGCTTGTTTCATTGTCGACCGACCCTATTTCCAAACAGAATGTCGATGCCTTCTTCGGTTCCGAGCTATTTGAGATGGAGATGCCTATCAGCCCGGACCTCAGGGAACAAATGCTCACTGAAATTATCAGGAGACCAAAAGACCTGGTAGAACTCACTATGGGTGTGATACCCAGCGATATCTCCCTTTCTGTCATGCAAGCTCTCGGGTGTAACCAGATAGTCGCACTTGCTATTAGCCAGGGCACAGAGGTGCAGGGCTCCTGTGTGGCATATTTACCGGAAAATCTACCGGTAGTGCCGAACGAAGCATTAAAAACCTTCGCATATATGGCGGGACTGGCCATCAAACGCAAGCAAATGGAAGAGGCGCTACGGAAGAGCGAGGAAAAATACCGGCTTCTGGCAGATAATACGGTTGATGGGGTTTGGCTTCTGGATATGGACCTCAAACTCACATACTGTAGTCCCTCATCGGCAAAGCAGAGCGGTTTCACGCTACAGGAGATAATGGGGATGTCCATGGAGCAGTACTTCACACCGGAGTCGCTCAAAATAGTGGCTGAAGCATTTTTGGAGGAGATACCCAAGGTACAGGCCGATCCGGATTATAATCCCATCCTGATTCTTGACCTGCAGTTTTATAAAAAAGACGGCACAGCTTTTTGGGCGGAAAGCAAGTTCAGCGTCGTCCGGGATAAGCTCGGCAAACCGGTATCTATACTGGCCATGGCAAGGGACATCACCGAGCGCAAGCGTGCCGAGGCAGCGCTCCGGGAAAGCGAAAACCGCGTCAAGATGAAGCTTGATGCAATTCTTTCCCCGCAGGGGGATATAGGTCAACTGGAGCTTGCCGACATCCTTGATATTCAGGCGATTCAGACAATAATGGACGATTTTTACGAGCTCACCAATATATCAGCGTGGATCCTTGATCTCAAGGGTAATATCCTGATCGCCACAGGCTGGCAGGATATTTGCACGAAATTTCACAGGGCTAATCCCGAAACATGTAAAAACTGCATCGAAAGCGATACACAACTCTCCGAAGGGGTGGCGCCGGGCACTTTTAAAGTCTACAAATGTAAAAACAATATGTGGGACCTAGTGACACCCATAATAGTGGGAGGGAAACACGTTGGCAACCTGTTCCTGGGACAGTTTATATATGACAATGAGACTACGGATTTTGAGCTATTCCGTTCACAGGCGCGGCGATACGGATTTAACGAGAGTGAGTATCTTTCCGCACTTTCACGAGTACCACGTTGGAGCAGTGAAACAGTTAAAACTTCGATGGACTTTTACTCAAAATTTG
Source organism: Dehalococcoidia bacterium (assembly GCA_034429715.1). GTDB lineage: Bacteria > Chloroflexota > Dehalococcoidia > GIF9 > UBA5629 > CAIMUM01. The sequence continues at coordinate 2,549 of DAOUFR010000068.1, read as the reverse complement.
CTCATATGATTTCAGCGCTGAGCCATACTAATATCAAGCTGGCCCGCTCATTGACTGAGAAAAATAGTCTACTGGATGCGCTGCATAAGAGCGAGGCACAATACCGCCTGCTGTCGGAGCACATAATGGACACTGTAAGACTGATAGATATGAACCTCAAGACCACTTACCTGAGTCCCTCCGCAGAAAAGCTGCGCGGCTTCACGTACCAGGAGGTTTTAGAAATGCCTCTGGAGAAGCAACTCACACCGGAATCGCTCAGGTTAGCAACTGGAATACTTTCAGAGGAGTTACCCAGGGTGGAGGCCGACCCGGACTACAATCCCGTCCACACTTTAGATCTCGAGTGCTACTGCAAGGATGGCACAACCGTATGGGAAGAAAGTAAGTTCAGCGTAATACGGGACAACAGCGGCAAGCCCGTATCCATCCTGGCCGAGGCCAGGGACATCACCGAACGCAAGAAAGCCGATGAGTTACTGCGGGAGAGCGAGGCTCTATACCGTCTGGTAGCCGATCACACGACTGACACCGTATGGCTGATGGATATGAATCTCAAGACTACGTACCAGAGTCCATCCGTCCAAAGGGTCCGCGGCTTCACTCCCCGTGAGATTGAAGAGATGCCGCTTGAGAAGCATCTGACACCAGCGTCATTCAAAGTAGCCACTGATGTATTTTTGGAAGAGCTGGCTAAAATTGAGTCCGATCCGGCCTATAATTTGTCACGCACTCTGGAACTTGAATTTTATCGCAAGGATGGTACATCCTTCCGGTCGGAAAATACGTTCAGCCTGATCAGGGACAAGGACGGCAGGCCGCTATCCATACTGGGCGAGGGAAGGGATATCACCGAGCGTAAACTGGTGGAAGAGGCCCTTCTAAGGGAGAAACGATTCACTGATGCTTTAATTGACAGCCTCCCGGGTACTTTCTATGTTATAGATGATCAGGTAAAGTACGTGCGTTGGAACAAGAATCAGGAGACAATTACAGGATATTCAGCTGATGAATTGCAGTGCCTAAATCCACTGGATACCATTATCCCGGAGGACAGAGACCGGGTTGCTACGCGAACGGTGGAGACTATTATTAGCGGCGCAGCTGATATGGAGACGACTTTAGTGACGAAGAATGGGCGAAAAATCCCATTCTTCCTTTCCTTGGTGCCTATGGATATCGGAGATAAGATATATATCATTGGAGTAGGAATCGACATTACCGAACGTAAGCAGGCGGAGGAGGCACTTAGACAATCGGAAGCAAGATACCGGACTGTTTTAGAGCAAATTGAAGAGTCCTATTATGAAATGGACCTTGACGGAAACCTGACCTTTTTCAATGATGCACTGTGTAGTCAGCTGGGTTACTCGGCAGAAGAGTTAATGGGAATGAGCTATCGAGTTTACACATCCAAGGATGATTTGCAGCGCGTGTACGATATATTTGACCAGGTCTATCGGACGGGGAATTCCAACACAGGGTTTGCTATGTCCGGCATTAGAAAGGACGGAGCGCGGATATCCATTGAAAACTCGGCCTTGCCCTTGCGAAACGACGATGGCAAGATAATAGGCTTTCGGGGAGTCGCCCGTGATATTACCAAGCGTTTACAGGCAGAAGATGCACTGCGGGAGAGCGAGGCGCAGTATCGCCTGCTAGCGGAACACACTACCGACTTCGTATGGCTTCTGGATATGGATCTCAATCCCACCTATCAGAGCCCATCTGCCAATAAATTGACCGGCTTCACTCATGAGGAGCTGATGAATCTACCGTTTGAAAAAAGAATCGCGCCTTCATCGCTTAAACTGGCGTCAGATGTGTTCTTCGAGGAACTACCCAAAATAGCAGCCGACCCGAATTACTACCCTGTTCGCACTCTGGAACTTGAGATCTATCGCAAGGACGGTACGACCCTATGGTCGGAAAACACGCTGAGCGTAATACGCGACGAGAACGGTAAATCCATATCCATCCTGGGCGAGGCCAGGGACATCACCAAGCGCAAGGAGGCCGAGAAAAAGCTGGAGCAAACCCTGACGGCCTTGGAGAAAACGCTGAGCGACACAGTGATCGCCATAGCCAAGATGGTCGAGATGAAGGACCCTTTTACGGCGGGCCACCAGATACGCGTGGCACAGCTGGCAAGCGCCATAGCAAAGAAGATGAACCTGACGGATGAGCAGCTTACTTATCTAAATACGGCGGCTACCATCCACGACATCGGCAAGATATATGTGCCGTCCGACATACTCAGCAAGCCCGGGAAACTGGGACCAATAGAGTTCCAGATCATCCAGACCCACGTCCAGGGAAGTTACGATATATTGAGGGCAATAGATTTCAGCGGGCCCGTAGCGCAGATTGTATATCAGCACCACGAGAGGATGGACGGGTCCGGTTATCCGCTTGGCCTGAAAGGAACTGATATACTGCCTGAAGCTAAAATACTTATCGTGGCCGACGTGGTGGAGGCTATGTCCTCGCACAGGCCCTATCGCGCGGCCATGGGTATTGAAAAGGCCCTGGCGGAGATCACGCTCAAT
>DAOUFR010000067.1:0-19875 GCA_034429715.1 Dehalococcoidia bacterium | reverse complement strand
CTCGGTAGCTCAACGGTAGAGCGGGCGGCTGTTAACCGCTAGGTCGTAGGTTCGAATCCTACCCGAGGAGCCAAATCCTCTTTTCGACTTCTTTCCGAATAATCTATATGCTGAGTTTGGATTGTCATATCCGGAGCGTTTCCAAGCAGTCCAATGAGGTCATTAGAATCCGCAGATAGGAGAGTTTTATCATGGACACTGTTGTTCTCACAAACTTAATACTCTGTATCATCATACTCAGCATGGGTATCTGGGAATACATCAGGACCAGGTCGCGTGTGGAGCTGTATGTCGGCGCGGCTTTCGGCCTGTTCGGCGTTTCACACTTGCTGACCTTGCTCGGATTATCCGCAGGGCTGACCGTGCCGCTCATTATCATACGTCTTCTGGCATACCTGCTTGTTATATTCGGCCTGTATACAGCGATCGCCCGGAAGAAAAAACAAGCTTGAGCAGCACGCAAGTATCTATTGTGACTGTCTTTTACCCGATTGCCGCAACGTTTTACAGATATTGTAATCGGTATTTCACAGGCTTATAATCGTTATCAATATGTGAGGTGATGGCATGGGAAGTCGCATTTCGTCATTAATACTGGCTCTCCTTCTGGTCACGATACTGGCTCTGGCAGCATGCGGCAGGATCGATGCTGATATTCATACAACCTTTAAACCCTCCGGCTTGATAGTTCAGAAGATATCTCTGACGGGAAGCGGACAGATGGGAACTTCGCTCTCCAATGCTTTTCCTCTGCAGACCTATATCAGCAACGGATGGCTGGTCGAAGTAACAAGCGAAGGCGGCTTTACGACAGTATCGGCAACGAGGGTTTTCCGCAAAGAGGATATCAGTAATATCGCCGCCGCGTTCATTAGAAGCGAGCAGGGTGCCTCAAACATTAAAGACCCTGTTTTCACCATAACAGACAATTTTTTCATTAAATACTATTCCCTATCCTTTACCATACCGCCCATGTCGCCGGATGCGATTGATGTCGGAACAGCGGAGCAATGGTCAAAGATGGGAGAAGCGGCGCTGGACTCTATGTTCGGCCTGTCCTGGTCCATAACCCTGCCCGGACAGATCACGACGACCAATGCTGACTCTTATCAGAGGGATACGGCAACCTATAAATTCAACTATTCCTCGTTAAAAAACGGGCGACAGATAATGGTGCAGAGCAGGTATGTAGACTGGCCGCTAATACTTATAGTACTGGGGGGACTTGTGGCCGTGATACTGGTTATCGTTTACGCGTCGAGGCCCAGGCCTGCCGCCAAAGAAAATCAGATAGAGAGCAAGATCGTTGAACAACAGCCCGCACCACCGGCTTAATAAGCCCACAACATATGCTGAACAATAAGAAAGGGCCGATATACATATCGGCCCTTTCTTCTATTTATAGGAATACTATTTGAGTTCCATCGATTCTGCGACCAGCTCTGCTATATCCTTCGCGATCAGGGTCTCCTCCGCGCCCTTGGCCTTGATGGCATCGGTGAACATCTGGACGCAGTAGGGGCAAGCTGAGGCCACGATATCCGCGCCGGTCTCCATGACCTGGTCGATTCGCACCTCGCTGATACGCTTGCCGATGCGTTCCTCCATCCAGAAGCGTCCTCCTCCCGCGCCGCAGCAGAAACCTTTGTTGCCGGAGCGCTCCATCTCGAGGATCGGAAGCTTGTTAATAGCCTGCAGCACATGCCTCTGCGGCTTGTATATATCGTTGTGCCTGCCCAGGTAGCACGAGTCGTGATAGGTTATCCTGTTTTCCTTCATGACTGAGGGCTTGATCTTGCCGTCGCTGATTAGCTGGGAGATGAAAGTGCTGTGGTGGATGATCTCGAAGTTTCCGCCGAACTGCGGATATTCGTTCTTGAGCGTATTGAAGCAGTGCGGGCACATGGTGATGATCTTCTTGATATTATAGCCTTTGAACTGCTCGATGTTGTTGGCGGCCAGCGTCTGGTACAGATACTCGTTGCCCAATCTCCTGGCAGGCTCGCCGCAGCACATCTCCTGCGCGCCCAGTATGCCGAAGCTCACGCCGGCGGCCTTGAGTATCCTGGTCGTAGCGATGGCGATCTTGGTGCTCCTCTCCTCCAGTGACGCAGCGCAGCCGGCAAAGAACACGTACTCAACGTTGGGATCTTCCGATAACTGCTTGATATCCAGTCCGGCCGTCCAGTCGGTCCTGGTCAGCGTGGTGCCTTTGCAGCTGTGTCCCCTGGCCTCGATACACTGCAGGACAGCCAGGCCGGTTTCGGGGACCTGCGCCAGATCCAGCACCAGGTGACGGCGCATGTCGATGATCTTGTCGATATGCTCGACAAACACGGGGCAGATATCCTGGCAGGCGCGGCAGGTCGTGCAGGCCCAGATCACATCTTCCGTGATGACCTCGCCCACCATGGCTTTGGTGCTTCCGCCTGCTTCCTCCGCAGGGGCGGGCGCGGCTTCGCCTCCCGCCCTGGCCGCTTTAGCTTTGGCCTTCTTCTCAGCCAGCAGCGCAGGGGAGCGCTCCTGCCAGTGAGTCTTTAGGTCCTGTACCAGTTGCCGCGGTGATAGCGGCTTGTCCGTCAGGTAGGCAGGACACCTGTCCTGGCAACGTCCGCAGTTGGTGCAGGCATCCAGGTCGAATAGCTGCTTCCAGGTAAAATCCTCGATTTTACCGATACCATAGGTCTCGGCATTCTCAAGGTCGACCACACTGAGGGCGCCCTTGGGACGCGAGGTCTTGAACAGCACATTGACCGGTGAGATCAATATATGTGTCAGCTTATCCCAGGCAACGATAACGTAGAAGACGGCGCCCACGGTTATAATCACATGTCCGTACCAGAGGATCTGGTACCACAGATAGCGCGTAGCCTCGGGAAGCCCGGCGAACATGCCGGCGATCCAGAAGCCGCCGAACCTGACCTGTCCCCACTCGGGATGCACATAGTATTCGGGCTGGCTCAATCCCAGCGTTTCAGGCATAGCGGCGATCATCCTGAATCCCTGCAGGAAGAAACCACTGATAACCACGATAAAGATGAGGAAGAGGGCGACGCCGTCGTCCAGCACCGTGTTAAGCCTTTTGGGCTTCTGAATATAGCGGCGCACGAAGGCCATAACGAGGCCGATCAGCACCATGACGCCGGCTATGTTCCATAGTCCGCCCAAGTAAATATATACCGGGCCATGGATAAAGGCGGCGTGAAACGGCTCGAAAACGTAATGGTTCAGGAAGTCCAGCCCCGCACCGATGAAAAGAAGTATGCAGCCCACAAAGATCAGGAAGTGCATGATGCCGGGATACGGCTCACGCAGGAACCTAACATGCAGTCCGGCGTCTAAAATAGTCAGTTTGATGAACTCGCCGATGCGCCAGCCCGGTTTGTCGAAACGCTTGTCGGGCCTGCCCAGAGTCCACATCTGGTAGCGCCTGTACACCGAATAGCCGATCAGCGCGATGGCTGCTGCTGCTGCAAGGTAAAGGGCTATCTGTACTAATAAGGGGATGTGCCAGAAAATTTCTCGCGTCGCTTCCATGTTACTCCTTCCGAGATTATTTTCTTAAAACCGCAATATTATATTACTTTTTAATAGCTTGTTCCATCCGCTTTTAAGCTGAAATACGGCGGCCGTTATAGTAGTCAAAGCGCGCAGTCGCGCAGCCCCTAAAAACTCACGAGGGCCTGTACACCCTGCCGGCAGCGGCGAACAGCTTCACTATGGAGCTTTCAGGTATATCTACGCTGCCAAGCTTGGTCTCCCTGCCGTCGCAGAAATGGTGATAGTCGCTGCCGCCTGTGGTAAGTAAATCATGACGTTTGGCCAGTCCCACGATCCGGCTGATGGTCCTGCTGTCATACTGGCCGTAATAAGCCTCGATACCGTCCAGGCCGGCCGTCTTGAGCTCAACGATAATGTTGTCAACATCCGCAATATCGGCGGGATGCGCCAGCACCGCTATGCCGCCCGCCTTCTTAACAATCCTCACCGCCTCAACCGGCCCTACCTTCTCCCGGCCAACGTAAGCCGGACAGTTCCTGCCGATATATTTGTCGAAGGCCTCCTTCTCATCTGAGATATATCCTTTCTCCAGCATGGCCTGCGCTATATGCGGCCGGCAGATCGACTCGCCCCTGGCCAGGTCCAATACCCGCTGCCAGTCCACAGGCATTCCCAACTCACCCAGCCTGGCCAGCATCTTCTGTGCCCTGCCGACGCGGGATTCCCTTATCTTCGCCAGGGAGACTATAAGTTCCGCATCCTCGTAATTAATAAAATAGCCCAGCACATGCAGCTCGCCTGTGGCCAGGTCCGTATTTATCTCAACGCCCGGGATGACCGTCAGCTTCTTCACAACGGCAGCTGCAGACAGCGCCTCGCCCACACCGCTGACGCTGTCGTGGTCAGTGATAGATATGACCTCCAATCCCCGTTCGGCCGCCAATGCGACCATCTGAGAGGGGGTCAGGCGGCCGTCCGAGCCCGTGGTGTGCAGGTGCAGATCGAACCTCAAGACTCGTTCTCCTCCCGCCTGATTCTCTGTATACCGGCCGCTTTGCCCGTCTCAGCGTTGATATCCAGCAGTATGGCATCCAGCGCCGCAATGCCTCTGCCGACGGACAGCCGGTGAGGCAGTCCGGTCAGAAAGCTGTTCAGCACATTATCGACATCATCGCCGATGATGGAATCGACGGGACCCACCATTCCGATATCGGTGACATAGGCCGTGCCGCCCGGCATTATATGACTATCCGTGGTGCCCACATGTGTATGGGTTCCCAGCACCGCGCTGACACGTCCGTCCAGATATCGTCCCAGCGCTATTTTCTCGGACGTGGCTTCGGCGTGAAAATCCACCATGATCACTTTGGGCAGGGGCCTCAGCGCAGACAGCAGACCATCTATGGCGCGGAAAGGGCAATCAGCCGGGCCGACGAATACGCGCCCGATAAGGTTTACCACCAGGACATCATCGATGACAAGGTAGCCTCTTCCGGCCACGCCTGGAGGGAAGTTGAGCGGACGTATGATGGGCAGGTCCCCGTCCATGCAATTAACGATCTCGCGCTGAGCCCAGATATGGTTACCGCTGGTTATGACATCCACGCCGGCATCAAGCAGATCCTGCGCAGTTTTGACTGTGATGCCGATACCGTGTGCGGAATTCTCGCCATTGGCTATGACAAGATCGACATTGTACTCATTAATTAAGCCTGGCAGAAACTGCTGTAGTGCCCTCCTGCCAGGCTTACCTATAACGTCACCGACAGCCAGGATATTCAAATATCTACCTCATGCCGATCATTTAGCGTAATCTACCGCCCTCACCTCTCGCATAACCGTAACCTTTATCTGTCCGGGATATTCGAGGCTGTCCTCGATCTTCTTAACGATATCTCGCGCCAGCCGCATGGCCGCCAGGTCGTCCACCTGCTCCGGCTTAACTATGATGCGCACCTCACGTCCGGCCTGGATAGCGAAAGCTTTTTCTACGCCGGGGAAGCTGCTGGCGACGTTCTCCAGAGCCTCAATACGCTTGATATACTGGTCGAGCGACTCGCGCCTGGCCCCCAGCCTGGAGCCGCTGATCTGGTCGGCGGTAGCCAGTATGAATCCCAGCGAGCTGGTCGTGGTGGCCTCGCCATGGTGCTCGGATATGGCCTGCGACACTTCCACCGACTTGTCCCACTGCTTGACCAGGTTGGCACCGATCAGCGCGTGGGGGCCTTCCACCTCATGGTCCACAGCCTTGCCGATATCGTGCAGCAGGGCGGCCCGCTTGGCCAGCGTTACGTTTGCCCCGATCTCTGCGGCCAGCATGCCGGCGATATGCGCTACCTCCAGGCTGTGTGTGAGCACATTCTGGCCATAGCTGGTCCTGAACTTTAGCCGCCCCAGCAGCTTGACCAGCTCCGGGTGAAGGCCTTGCACTCCGGCCTTGCGGGAAGCCTGTTCTCCCTCCAGTTTTATAGTAGACTCAACCTCGGTTTTAGCCTTGTCCACCACTTCCTCGATCCTGGCCGGATGTATGCGCCCGTCCAGTATAAGGTTGGTGAGTGCAACCCTTGCCACCTCCCTGCGGATGGGATCGAAGCTGGAGATAGTGACTGATTCAGGAGTATCGTCGATGATAAGGTCGACACCGGTGGCCTGCTCGAGGGCGCGGATGTTGCGTCCTTCACGGCCGATCAGTCTCCCTTTCATGTCATCGCTGGGGAGGGGCACGTTGGAGACGGTGGTCTCGGATACCACGTCGGTGGCGCATCTCTGTATGGTGGTTGCCAGTATGTCCCTGGCTATATTATCGATATCGTCCTTGATGCGGGTTTCCCATTCGCGCACCCGGCGGGATGCATCTTCCTTGATCTCGCTTTCAACTGCGTTCAGAAGCTGTTGTTTGGCTTCGTCACTGGACATCCCCGAGATCGCTTCAAGGCGCTGCAGCTGACGTGTCTTAACCTCCTCCACCTGTTCCCTGACTGTGTCGATCTCCTTTTCCCTTCCGATCAGGCTGCGCTCCCTTCGTTCAAGGGCTTCGAGCTTGCGCTCCAGGCGTTCTTCGCGCTGGCTTGATCGCCTTTCGAGCCGTTGCAGCTCGTACCTTCGTTCCCTGCTGTCCGCCTCGGCCGCCGCCCTGACCTTTACCGCCTCTTCCTTGGCGTCCAGGATTAACTGTTCGTATTTTACTTGTGCGCTCTCAAGTAGCTTCTTTGCTTCGTTTTGCGCGTTACGTATCTGTTGATTTGCCAGTAATTGCCGGGCAAAGTATCCAACCAATAGAAACAACACGGCCACAAGGCCGATTATCACGTAGTATATCCAGTCCATAATTCAGTAGCCTCTCTTTATAAATAAACCTTTTCGGGTTATACATTTTGTTGAACCTCGATAATTATTATACCCTTATTTAATAGTTCGTAGCCAGTTTATGTCAAAAACCGACTATTTTGCAGTCGCGTCGTACTTCCTGCTCTCCCATAGACGCACAACAACTCCCCGTACCAGTTCGGAACCGTAGCCTTTCCTGCCCAGATACGCAGCAAGGCGCTTGTAGAACTCAGGGTAATCCAGTTCCTTCAGATACCTGGCCTTGCACATGCCCGCCCGCAACGCGTTGGCCTCGTCATCGATCTTACCGGTTACACGTTCGATGATCGCGCCATCCACACCTTTCTGCATCAACTCGCGCTTTATCATCAGGCTGCTTTTATGCCTGTGCGACACACGTTCCCTGGCCCACATCTCTGAAAAAGAAGAATCATCTATCAGCTTCAGCTTCTTCAGTTTGGCGACGGCACGGCTCACGGACCCCTCGGTGAACCTGCGTTTGAACATGAGATGGCGGCGCACCTCGGCCTCGCTACGCGGCCTGTACTCAATGTAATGCAGCGCGGCCTCATAGCATTGCGGATATTCGTCCCCCGGCTTATCCGGGGAGATTTCGCCCTTACTCAACCGCTTCCTTTCCGGAGGCGCCTCCTGCCTGCCCCGACAGGGCGATCTGCCTGATCTGCTTCTCAATCTCAGCCGCCGTTTCAGGATGCTGCACCAGATATTCGCGCGCCTTCTCCCTGCCCTGCCCCAGCTTGGCGCCGGCGAAATCGAAAAAGGCCCCTGATTTCTTGATGATGCCCGTACTGACACCAAGGTCGATTATATCGCCCTCTTTGCTGATACCGCTGTTGAACATTATGTCAAATTCAGCCACACGGTAGGGCGATGCCACCTTGTTCTTGACGACCTTGGCGCGCACGCGGTTCCCGATGATCTCGCTGCCGTTTTTAATGGCCTCGGACTTGCGCAGGTCGATCCTGATAGAGCTATAGAATTTCAGCGCCCGTCCTCCCGGCGTCACCTCCGGATTGCCGAAGATTACGCCGACCTTCTCCCTGAGCTGGTTGATAAAAATAACAGCGGTATTGGATTTGCTGATCTCGTGCGTAAGTTTGCGCAGCGCCTGCGACATCAGCCTGGCCTGAAGGCCGACATGAGAATCCCCCATCTCGCCCTCTATCTCCGCCCTCGGAACCAGCGCTGCCACGCTGTCGATGACCACCACGTCCAGGGCATGCGTCCTCACCATCCTCTCTGTGATATCCAGCGCCTCCTCGCCCGTCCCCGGCTGTGCGCCCTTCAATGCGTCCACGTTTACGCCGCAGACCGACGCGTAATTGGTGTCGAGCGCATGCTCGGCGTCGATATACAACACCAGCCCGCCCGTTTTCTGCGCCTGGGCAATGATATTAAGCGCCAGTGTTGTCTTGCCGGAAGCCTCCGCGCCGTATATCTCAGTTATACGACCCCGCGGTATCCCACCCACACCCAGAGCCAGGTCCAGGCTTAGTGATCCTGTTGGAATGACATCTACCTTAACCCTGGCCTGACGTTCACCCAGCGACATTATGGATCCCGCGCCGTACTGCTTTTCGATCTGGCTTATGGCCAGGTCCAGAGCCTTGCCTTTTTCCACCCTTTCTTTATCCAATTCCATTTCTCCTCCTGCGATATTATTTTACCCCCAACCACACCTGTTTTACCTTTAATTAAAACAATTGTACTACTTATAAAAATATAATGCAACATTTGACTATTGCGGTCAAATTTCGCAAAATTTTACGGAGTACTTGATATGCCCATCTACGAATATATCTGCCCCAAATGCCACATAAGGTTCGAGCAGCTGCGCTCTCTGTCCTGCTGTGAAAAGGACGCTGAGTGTCCGAAGTGCAAGGCGCCCTCCGGCCGCGCCATATCCAAATTCGTTTCGCGCTCCAAGTCCGACTTCGGCATGCTCGACCATATGCCTTCCAGCGGTGGCGGAAAATCCTGCAGCGGATGCTCGTCCACCAACTGCTCGACATGCGGCTGAGCGCTTTTCCGCGGTCGATACTTAATTAGCTCAGCGCCGCCTGTTAAGCATCGTCTTCTCTATCACCAGCACAGCCATACCCAGTATCATGGCCTCGACCATGATTGTGGCAGTGACCATGATGGCTGCATCGTAGAAAAAGCCCTCCGTGAACATCCTGATCAAATAATCTTTTGAGGGGTCCAGCAGCCACAGTTCGTTAGAGAAGCTCACTAAATGAAACAGGTAGAAAAGGCTGTTGAAATCAATCAGCGACCAGACCACCAGCAACGCCATTAATGCCACCGCCGCAACCGCTCCCGCCAGTATTCCGCGCAGTAGCCGGCGTATCCCCAGCATGGCGAAGACCGCGGCGCCGGATGCCAGGAAGGCCAGTATGGCCGCGGTCTGCAGTATCTTGAAGACCGAGATTATATAACGTACGTCTTCCAGGTGGGTCAGCTCCTTTTGATTGTAGAGCAGCCTTAGCTGCCCCCACGCCTCTACGGCCATCTGGGGCGACGCCAGCTTTCCGCTGAAATAGTCCACCATGTTTTGAGCCACACCCTCCAACTGCAGGTCGCTGATGCCAGTGGCCGCGCTTATCTCGTATTTGTTGAAGCCGTATCTGTAGAGGCCCGGACAATGGGCATAGATATTGACCGTGCCCGATATAATGAGGACCAGTATCGAGATAAACAGCACGGCTAAAACCAGCCATCCGGCCGGGTTTATCGCCTTCGCTTTAATCGCCACTGTTTGATTCAAATCTCCTCCCTGCCGAACCGCGTTCTGCGCCGAAAACTTGTGTTATAATTTTATACCAAATTTCCGGGTGTGCCGTATGTTTACCCACCTACACGTTCATACCGAGTACAGCTTGCTTGACGGTTGCTGCCGTATTATACCCCTTATACACAGGGCCAAAGACCTTGGCATGCGCAGCCTGGCCATCACCGACCACGGGAATATGTACGGTGTGATCGATTTCTACAGGACGGCCAGGGAGTGCGGCATCAAGCCCATCGTCGGCTGCGAGGTCTATATCTCTCCCGGCGATTACCGCAGCCGGGAGGCGGCCGATAAGACCAATTACCATGCCACCCTGCTGGCGCAGAATCATACGGGGTACAACAACCTGATTCAACTTGTGACGCTGGCCAACCTCGAAGGATTCTATTACAAACCGCGCATCGACAGAGATCTACTGCTCAAATACGGGGAGGGGCTGGTAATACTCTCAGGCTGCGCCCAGGGCGAACTGGCACGCCTGACACTGCAGAACCGTCTGAGCGAGGCAGAGGAGGCCGCGGCCTGGTACAAAAACAATTTCCCGCATTACTATATCGAGATTCAGCGGCATCCCATAGCGGAGATCGAAAAGATCAACGAAGGCCTGCTCAAGCTGGCCCGAAAACTCGACATACCCATCGTGGCTACCAATGATGTCCATTATATTTATAAGGAAGACGCCTACATCCACGATATCCTGCTGTGTATCGGGACCAACACCACGGTCAATGACGAGCGGCGTCTCAAAATGGACGGCGACTATTTCTACCTGAAAACGCAGCAGGAAATGAAGGAGCAGTACGCCGATATTCCCGATGCCCTCGAAAACACGCGCGTTATCGATTCGCTGTGCAACCTTGAGATCGAGTTCGGCAAGCCCCACCTGCCGCAGGTTGACCTGCCGGAGGGAAAGACCTCGCATGCGTATCTGTCGGTGCTGTGCTGGCGGGGTCTCAAGGAGAGGCTGCCCGACGCCGACGCGGCGACCGAAAAACGACTCGAATATGAGCTCGACGTAATCGAGAAGACGCAGTTCGCCGACTATTTTCTGGTGGTCCATGACCTCGTGTCGTTTGTCAGGAAAAACGACATCTTTTTCGGTGTGCGCGGCAGCGCCGCAGCCAGCCTTGCCCTCTTCTGCCTGGGCATCACCGATATCAATCCGCTTACCTATAACCTGGTTTTCGAACGGTTTCTTAATATAGAGCGCCGCGAAATGCCCGATATCGACCTCGATTTCCAGGATGACAGGCGGGAAGAGGTGATCGCCTATGTCAACCAGAAATACGGCACGGACCATGTGGCGCAGATCATCACCTTCGGTACGCTGGGCGCCAGGGCGGCCATCAGGGACGTAGGCCGGGCGCTGGGTATGAACTACGGATCGGTAGACCAGGTGGCCCGTCTGATACCGGCCAGGCCCAACATCCGGCTGGATGACGCCATGATGGAGGTCAAAGAGCTGACCGATATGTATAACGCCGACGAGATGATGCGCAAGCTGATCGACACGGCCAAGAAGCTGGAGGGTATTTCCCGTCATTCCAGCACGCACGCCGCCGGCGTGGTGATATCGCGTGAGCCGCTCACCCGCTATCTGCCTATGCAACGCGCCGGCCGCGATGCCGGACAACACTCGGGCATTACCCAGTTTTCCATGGATAATGTGGCCAGGCTCGGACTGCTCAAGCTCGATTTTCTGGGTCTGGCAAACCTGACTCTGCTGGCCAAGGCCCGGGAGGTCATCGCAGAGCAGCACGGCATCGTACTGGACCTGCTCAAGATTCCGATCAACGATCCCAGGACTTTTGAGCTGTTCTCTTCAGGCGAGACCATGGGGATCTTCCAGCTTGAAAGCCCGGGCATGCGGCGCTATATCAAGGAGCTCAGTCCAACCAAGTTCACCGACATAGCGGCCATGGTGGCGCTCTACCGTCCCGGACCCATGGAGCACATACCCACATTTATTAAGGCCAAGCACGGACTGGAATCGGTCCACTACCCTCACCCGGACCTGGTGCCCATTCTCGAGGATACTTACGGCGTGATCGTATATCAGGACCAGGTGCTCTTCATCGTACAGCGTTTCGCCGGATACAGCCTTGGCCGCGCCGATATCATCCGTAAGGCCATGGGCAAGAAGGATGCCGCCGTGATGAAGAAGGAGCGGCAGAATTTTATAGACGGCGCCCGTACCAAGGGCTACACGGAGAATGAGGCCGCCGCCATCTTCAGCCTGATCGAGCCGTTTGCCGGTTATGCCTTCAACAAGGCGCACAGCGTCAGCTATGCGCGTATAGCTTACGAGACAGCATACCTCAAGGCCAATTACCCCATAGAGTACATGGCTGCTTTCCTCAACACATACTTCGATAAAGCGGACCGTATAGCTTCCGCCGTCTCTGAATGCAGGCGTATGGGCATTGAGGTGCTCAAACCGGACGTCAACCACAGCTATTCACATTTCACCATCGAAGCGGAAGGGGCCAGGCGTGCCATCAGGTTCGGCATGGTCTCCGTCAAGAACGTTGGCGCCAACGCCGTGCAGCCCATAGTCGAGGCCCGCGAAAGCGGAGGCGTATTTAAATCGATCGAGGATTTCTGCCGGCGTGTGGACCTGCGCAGCGTCAACAAGAAGGTCGTCGAGAGTCTGATCAAAGCAGGGGCATTGGATAGTCTGGGCCAGCGGGGCTCACTGCTGGCAGCCATCGACCGCATCGTGTCGCTGTCCCAGCGTGAGCAACGACAGCGGCTATCAGGTCAATCCAGCATGTTCGACCTCTTCGGGAATAATGTGGACGTTCCTCTACCGGCCCTGGACATGGAGGACTTCGATGTGGCTCTGCAGGAGAAGCTCTCCTGGGAGAAGGAGTTGATGGGGCTATATTTCTCCGAGCATCCGCTCACCGCCATGGCATCCCGTCTGGCCGAACACGCCACGGTTCTATGCGGCGAGATCAATAACGAGATGGCCGGAGAGAAGGTCATCGTAGCAGGCATGGTTACCGCAGTCAGACATGTGACGACCAGGACCAACAGGCTCTTCGTCATAGTCACTTTTGAGGACCTCAACGGCAACATCGAGGTCACCGTCTGGTCGGACGTTTACTCACAGACGCAGGACCTGTGGGTGGACGGCAGCATCCTGCTGGTGGAGGGCTATGTCAAGGTCAGGGAGGACAGGGCCAACATCAACTGCACCAAGGTGAGCCGCTACGAGCCGGAGGCGGCCAGGCCTGAACCACCCAAATCCGAGCCGCCTGCCAGACCGGACAACGGCAGGAAAAACAATCACATAAAGCCCAGGACCCTGATAATCAACATCAGGCAGAGCGACGACTCTCAGAAAGACCTGGAGTACCTGCAAAAGGTGATGGGAGTGCTGCGCAGGTATCCCGGCAACGACAGCGTGCAACTGGCCATCCGCAGGGGTGACGAGATCACGCGTTTGCAAGTGCCCGATGTCAAGGTCGACTATTGCGAGGAGCTCCAAAATGAGCTCCCTGCACAGATCGGTCTCTGAACCCGGTAGATTAGGGTGGACCAATTCAGGATTGTATCCGGCAGCCTTCCAGCTCAAGCAGCATGAGCTTGGTCTTTACATCCCCGGCACTGCCCCCGAATCCGCCGGGCTTCCCATCGCTGCGTATCACCCTGTGGCAGGGAATGATCAGCGGCAGCGGATTAGCAGCCAGCGCTCGGCCGACCGCGCGGCCGGCCAGGGGATTGCCGGCTTTTTCAGCCACCCACCTGTAGCTTCTCACCTGTCCGTATGGTATCTCCCCGGTCGCCCTCCAGATCCGGCGCTGGAAAGTCGTGGCGCCCGATAGGTCCAGCCTGCAATGAAAACCGTCCTTCCCGCCTTTAAAATAGTCCAACACCTGTCTCCGCAGACCGTCCATGCTGTCAGACTTATCTAAATCCGCAACGTGACCGGCGCCCAGCAGTGCCAGGGCTTCTTTCTTATCAGGAACGGGCAGATTCAACCTGCGAACCCCCTTCTCTGAAAAGGAGATGCCCACCCATCCACATGTCGTTAGTACGAGGTCATAAATCATCTGCTTCGCAGACCGGCTAATAATACGCTACGCGAACTCCGGTTGGATCAAACCGTATTTGCCGTCCTTGCGCCGGTACACCACATTGATCGAGTTGTCATCATCGCTGACGAAGAGGAAGAAGTCATGGCCCAGGAATTCCATCTGCTCCACTGCCTGTTCGACGGTCATTGGCTTTACGATGAAGCTCTTGCGTTTATAAACATGGTGAGGCTGTTCGACTGCATTAACTTCCTCCTCCACAGGAGTCCTGATGGTCTCGTGCGTTTTGCTCACGTTGTATCTTTTCTTGTACTTGTCGATCAGGCGCTCCATAACGTCATTCACCGCGTCGATGGCGGCCCGTGGGTTATCGTTCCTTTGCTCACCCCTCATCAGGAAGCCATTTATATTCATAGTAACCTGTGCGCCGAAGACGGGCTGGCGCGATTTCGTTTTCTCTTCGATCAGTTCCAGCTTGATCGAGCTGATATTGTTGAGATACTTCGATAGTCGGCCGAGCTTCTTCTCGGCGTAGTCACGCACATCTTCTTCCAGTTTCATGTTGCGCGCAGCAATTTTAATCTCCATGATCAACTCCTGTTCGAGATTTCCCTTGCCAGTGTGAATCCCAGCACGTGTCCAGCCCCTGCCGACTTGAGGGCCACCGCGCATGATTCGAGAGTAGCGCCAGAAGTGCAGACGTCATCAATAACAATGACATCCCTGCCTGCCACCTCACCTGAATCGCAGACAAAGGTGTTTTCCATGTTGGCTTTTCGTTGGCGGACGCTGGTGCTGCGAGCCTGCGGCCCCGTGTTCCTGACGCGTTTCAACAAAGCCGTGTTGACCTCCACGGATATCATTCCCGACAGCTCGTCCGACAGCAACTGAGATTGGTTGTAACCCCTTTCCCTGAGTCGCTTTTCGTGCAGCGGAACAGGTACCAGCACGTCTCCTCCCAGGCTATATTCCTGAAAATAGAGGGACATGAAGCCGGCCAGGCAATTGGACATAGCCTGCACATTGCGGTATTTCAGCTCGTGCACGGCCTGGCGAACGATGCCATCGAAGATGAAAACGGAGCGGATGCCGTCGAGGCTGCTTTTTATTCCCCAGCATTCGGAGCAGTAAGCTCCGCTGGATTCGGGCCTACCGCATCGCCGGCACAGCGGCGGCAGTATCCTGCTCATTGTTTTTGAGCAGCTTGGACAAATAAAATCACCGATTTTCCCGCATCCTATGCACGTACGCGGAAAGAAAAAATCGGTGACTTCATGCTGGAGCTGTTTCAACCATCCGGTCAAAACATCTACTCCATACTTTTATCCGCCGTTATCCCGCCTTTCTCCTTTTAGTGCCCGCGCAATGTATGGCTCGCGCCGCTGAAGATAGGCTCGTTCAGGTAGATGTCGCCGTTCCTGATTTTCAGGTTGAAACCGCATTCAGGATTTGTGCAAACCCAGGCTTTATAATGTATCGCTGCCCCCTGGCTGCCGAAATCGGACAGCGGAACCAAATCACCTACTTTGCATTTTAAACACTTTGGAAAGGAATAGTTTTCCACTATTTTTTCCACCTCCTCCAAGGATGAATAAAGTATAGCATTAACCAAATTTTATAAGCAAATTGGATTGTTCGCGCGCCGTTGACCACCAATCAACAATTCATACGCCCTTCAATTCATATTCGGCCAGGCGTGTGTACACGGCGCCCTGAGGTGTGAGCCTGCTTCGCATCAGCGATACCGACCTTACCTTTATGGGCGGGCCTGCTCCAAATGCGGCATGCTGCGCCAGTCCGCTAAACTCCTGTCGCTGCTCCCTGCTGCATTCCTCGCGCAGCCTGGCCAGGGTGAGGTGGGCGGTGAAAGGCCGGCTCTCGCTCTCGAATCCCAGCGTGGCCATGGCACTGTCGATACCCTGCTGTAGACCACTCAACTCACCGATATCCCCTTCGAGCCCCAGCCAGAAAACGCGTGCACGCTGTAGCCCGGGAAAGAATCCTGTCTGCCCGGTGGTCAACTGAAACGGCTTGCGTGGTACGGTAACGGCTTCAAGCGCACCTTTGACCGCCTCGAGCCGTTTAGCATCGACATTACCCAAAAACTTAAGGGTTAGATGAATGGAGCCGGGATCAACCCATTTCACAAACCGCAGGCGGGACGAGCTGAGCCTGTCCTGGAAATTCTTCAGCCGTGCGACCAGTTCAGCGGGCAGCTCTATTGCTATGAATGACCTTATAGTCTCATTATTCATCAAGCTCTATTTGTGCCCCAATTTGAACAGCCTCTGCGCATTGCCTCCAAGGATGGCGTCCAGCTCGGCTTTACCCAGTCCGGACTCCCTGATATGGGCGATCACCCTCTGCTGGCTCAGCAACGGCCAATCGCTGCCGAAGAGGATTTTCTCTATGCCGCATAAAGCGGCTGCCGACCTGTAGACGGCGGTTTTATACAGGAAGGGCCCCGCCGCCGTATCGTACCAGGCATTAGACAGCGCCTCCCCGACCTCGGGCATCATCTCGTAAAAGGGCAGCCCTCCACCCATATGGGCCAGTATGACCTTCAGGCCTTTTGCCTGCGAGATAAACTTGTAGACGATATCAGGCGTGTTGTCGCCCTTGCCCGGATAATCGTGCCCCACGGGCTCCGATACGTGCAGCGAGAGCACCATGCCCAGTCCGATCAGGCAATTAACCAGGGGACTCATCAGCTTCGCGTCGCAGAGGTCGAAATCCTGGGCGTCCGGACGCAGTTCGCCCACACCTTTGATACCGCTTCTGTTGCAGCGTTCCAACTCGGCCAGCGCCTTCTCTCCCTCGCGCGGTTGTACAGCGCAGAATCCGATCAGCCTGCCGGGATGCCTGCCGATAGCATCCATAATATAATCATTGCTGCGCGCGCACATCTCGTTGGTGGACCATCCGATGTTGTGTACCACCGAAACATCTATCCCCTGCTCGTCCATGCTGCGAATGAGCTCATCCGCCGTGCACAGTCTGGCCCTGGGATTGCCGTAGAGAAGTCCGAAGCATCGGTCCGAAGCGCAGTGCTCTTCCCTCCCTTGGATAACTGCCGGGCTGAAGACATGCGTGTGAGAGTCGATTATCATCTAAAGCATTATAGATTAGCCGGCCCCTGTTAACAATGCGGTGTTTAACACGGAGTGATGACGCATGTAAAAAATGGACATGGCAATCTCGTGTGGCATATAATGGGTCAGATTCAAACCTGACAGCCGGGAGATACCGCATCGTATCGGGATCCCGGGACGCGTGCCGCTTCCAATGACCGATTATAGTATTGAAGACCTCCAGGACATCGCCCGCAAGCTTCGTCGGCAAGTTATCACCATGATTTCGACCGCGGGCAGCGGCCATCCCGGCGGATCGCTTTCTGCAGCCGACATCGTCACGGCTTTATATTTCCGCATCATGCGGCACGATCCAGCCAACCCGAAATGGCCCGACCGCGATCGTTTTATTCTGAGCAAGGGTCATGCCGCTCCGGTCCTCTACGCCGCTCTGGCGGAATGCGGATATTTCCCCCTCGAATGGCTCCCCACCCTGCGGAAGACCGGCACCTGCCTGCAGGGGCATACCGACAGTACGCTCACGCCGGGAGTCGATATGTCGGCCGGCTCGCTGGGCCAGGGACTGTCCGTAGGCATCGGCATGGCGCTTGCTGCCCGACTGGATAAAAAGGATTACCGCACCTACGTTATGCTGGGCGACGGCGAATGCCAGGAGGGGCAGGTCTGGGAAGCGGCAATGTTCGCACCCAACTATAAACTGGACAATCTGACGGCCATCGTCGATTACAACGGCCTACAGCTCGATGGTTTCACCAAACAGATCATGGACCTCGAGCCTTTCGTGGAGAAGTGGCGCTCCTTCAAGTGGGAGGTACTGCAGATCGACGGCCACGACATGCAGCAGGTGGTGGACGCGCTGCAAAAGTCCGCGCAGGTAAAGGGCAAGCCCGTGGTCATCGTGGCGCGTACGGTTAAGGGCAAGGGCGTCAGCTTCATGGAAAACAACGTGGATTACCATGGCAAGGCGCCGGGCAAGTCCGAGATCGAGACTGCGCTGAGGGAGCTGTCATGACCGATTATTCCGAACTCACGACGCGCGAAGCCTTCGGCAAGGTATTGACCGAGCTGGGAGGAACCGACGCACGCATAATCGTGCTGGACGCAGATCTCTCGCGATCAACCATGACTAAATATTTCGCCCAGGCCTACCCGGAGCGCTTCATACAATGCGGCCTGGCCGAACAGAATATGATCAGCATAGCCGCGGGGCTGGCGACCTGCGGCAAAATACCCTTCGCCAGCACGTTCGCCGTGTTCGCCTCCAGCAGATGCTTCGACCAGGTGCGCATGAGCGTGGCGCAACCGCGGACGAATGTGAAGGTAGTCTCGACTCACGGCGGCATCACGGTAGGAGAGGACGGCTCGTCACACCAGGCCATCGAGGACATCGCGCTTTACTGCTCCCTGCCCAACTTCAACGTCATAGCTCCGGCGGATTCCATCGAGACCGTGGAGGCCATCAAAGCGGCGGCCGCCACCGAAGGACCGTTCTACGTCAGGCTGGGACGCTCCAAGACTCCCGTTGTATACACTTCAGGCTGCAGTTTTAAACTGGGCAAAGCCGACGTACTGCGGGAGGGGAAGGACGCGGCGGTTATCGCTACCGGCATAATGGTATACAAAGCGCTGGAAGCGGCCGACAGTCTGGAGAAATCGGGCATTAAATGCCGCGTGATCAATATGTCCAGTCTCAAGCCTGTGGACCGCAAGGCCATTGAGGACGCAGCGGCCGACACTGGTGCGGTCGTGACGGCCGAGGAGCATCTGCTGCACGGAGGCCTGGGCAGCATTGTAGCGCAGGTTTTGGGCTCAGGGACACCGGCGCCGCTTGCGTCCCTGGGTATAAAAGATACATACTGTAAGTCGGGCAAGCCTGAGGAGCTGCTCGAGGCCAACGGGTTGACAGCGGGCGATATAGCGGACGCCGTTAAAAACGTATTGGCCCGCAAGAGGTAGTGGCGATATAATAGTCGTACCGGGTGATACCGATCGGCCGGTAAAAAATAATATGGAAAACGATCTTCGCACAGCTTTTTTAAATAAGGAGAGGGCTGAACTTTTCCTCAGCAACCTGGAAAAGCTGCGCAGCGATAAGGCCATCAACGAGCTATCGTATACAGCGCTCAAGACAGAGTACTCCGTCAATCTACAGCACGCGCAGATAAAGATCGATCAGATCAAGCAGGAGTTCAACAAGCGGTTGGTGCTGCGGTCGCGCCAGCTCGGGGTATTCAAGCAGGAGATGGCCAACCTGGACGCCCGCTTCAAGGTCGGGCAGATGCCGGCCGAGGACTATCTCAAGCAGATCAAGAACCCGCAGAAGAAGGTGGCCGACCTCGAAGAGCAGATCGCCCACCTCACTTCGCTGACCGAGGCCAAGGCCTCCGCCGAAATATCGGTACCGGAATCGACCGGTCTGGCTGCGCTTTTCTCATCGCGCCTGCGCCAGGGCAATCGCCAGCCTGCCTTTATGCCGACCGATATGTTATGGACGCCGCCCCCTCCTGCTCCCGAGCCTGAGCCGCCCAAAGAGATTCCCCCTCCTGAAATACCGGACACGACCAGCATTTCAAGCCTGCACATACTGCCTGACAGGGCCTATCCCGGAAGCTCGATCGGCATAATAGCCACGGTTGTTAATTCTGGCCCCGAAAAAGTGCAGCACAGGGCGGAGTTCAAGATCAACGGCAGAATCGAGGCCGTCGATGAAGTCAGTATCGAGCCGGGCCACAGCCGGGAGGTCACATTTATGACTGTAGGAGGGACACCCGGAGATTACAATTTATCTGTTGACAAGGCCACCGGCATATTGAAGATCATGCCTCCGGCCTGACCGTCGCTCACCCAATATGAAAACTCGCATACTTGCCCTACTTATAGCCTTCGTTGTGCTGGGCAGTCTGATTGCCGTAGCGCTGTACAGCAACCTGGCCATCTACATATCCATCATAGCTATCGGCCTGGCCCTGGCGCTGCAGAAGTACGTGGCCAGCTACTTCGGCTACTTCATCATCGTATTCTCCAACATGCTTCACGAGGGAGACCGCATCAGGATCGACAGCTACAAGGGCGACGTGCGGCACATCGGCGTCTTCTTCCTGAC
>DAOUFR010000066.1:0-9378 GCA_034429715.1 Dehalococcoidia bacterium | reverse complement strand
GTCCGCCTGTGCCGCGCGTCCCGCCATGGTCTTCACCACGCTGGTCGACTCCGACGGGCGCCCGCTCAACAGCGCCACGGTCTTCACCGTGGATACGCCGCGCATCATCTGCTCGGTGAGCACGGCGGGCCTTCCCGTCACGGGGGAGCTCAGCGCCGGATGGCTTTACGGCGGCAGCGATGGGTGGAAAACGATTAAAGAGGAAACGCTGGCCGTAGCCGGCGGGCCCTACCTCATATTTCCTGCCGACGCGCCCGTCACCGGCTGGGTGCCCGGCGAATATACTGTGAAGCTTTACCTGGACGGCCGGGAGGTATCGTCGGCCGGATTCACCGTGCGGCTGTCACCGGAAGTTGCCCTGCCCGGCATCAGCAACTTCTCAGCGGTGCCTGACAGCATCACGGCCGGCCAGTCGCTGACATTGAGCTGGAGTGTGAGGGACGCCAGCAGCGTTATTATCCAGCCCGGCATCGGCGCCGTCAGCGCCGGCGGCAGCAGGCTGGTCAGCCCCGCGGCCGATACGACCTACACGCTGACCGCGCTCAACAGCGGCGGGTCCTCCATGAAGTCTGTCAGCGTCACCGTGCTTCCGGTCCCAACCACACACGCCTCGCTGACTGTAATCGACCTTTTCCGCGAGGCGCGCATGGTATATTACACGGTGAGCAACACGGGTGACGCAAAATCCCAGGCGTCGAGCTCCGAGCTGTATGTGGGCAAGAACGTGGCAGCCACAGGTTACATACCCCCCGTTGCGCCGGGCGAGACCAGGACGCTGGTCTTCGGCGCTTACAGCTGGGGCTACTCCTTCGATATGGCGGCCACGGTTTGCGTGGATGCCGGCGGCGAAAACGGGCCGGCCGGCACGGAAGGAAAGTGCCTTACCAGAGTATTGCCCGGCGTAAGGGTGTTTTAGATTCAGATTGAGTAGGGGCTTTGCTTTAGCTGCGCCCGATTCGGGCGGGTTTGAAAACCCGCCCCAACGTCTATTGTTTTTCGTTTAATCAATGACAGTTTTAATTATCAGGAGGTGATTTCCAATGTCATGCAAAGCCAACCGCCCGCTCATCGTCTCGCTGTTCGTCTCGCTGGGGCTATCCATCCTCTTCTCGGCTTTTCCCTTCCTGGCGGCGCTGCTGCTGGATAAGTCGGGCCTGGCGTTGTCCGTATTCATGGCCTGGTACTTTCTCTTCCCGCCGCTGGTCATCTTCCTGGTGACGCTCTGGATCAACGCCCGCCAACCGTTCTGGCTGCGCACGCTGGGAACGGTCTGGCTCAGCCTTTGCGTCTGGTTCCTGCTGCAGTACCTGCTTTCGGCGCTGGCCGGGCTGAGCGTGATAGTCCGCCTGCTGGCCATGCCCGCCGTGTTCACCGGCGATTCCCTGCCCTTCCTGGTCGCGGGCCTGATACTGGCGGCAGCGGGGATCATCCTCTACGCGTTCGGGCCCCGCGTGGCCGGACCAAAAAACAAACCGGCGCTGGCCTGGAGCGCCCTGGCCCTGCTGCTGGTCATCTCGCTGGTACTGACGCCCGTCTCGGTGATCGCCACATCCAGCCCGGCCGTCAAGAGCGCCGATCCAGTATCAGTTCCCTCGCAGAACCGCATCATGAAACTGATCGCCGACGTGTATACCATAGGCGAGCGCAGGCCGGGCTCGCAGGCCGACCAGGCCGCCATCACCTACCTGGAGATGATGCTGGAGCTGTCCGGCTTCAAGCAGGTCTATGTCGAAAAGTGCAGCTTCGATTACTGGGAGCCGGTCAGGTGGGGCCTAACCGTGCAGCCGGGCACGGAGGCCTCCTGGAAGCCGGAGTCCTTCTATGTGCCCTACAGCGGTCCCGCCGAATGGGGCGGCAGCGAGGCCGAGGTCGTTTACCTGGGCAGTATCTCCAAACCCGACTGGCAGGACGTCGAGGGCAAAATCGTGCTGGTGGATATACCGCCCACCGATGTGAGCTGGAACCAGATGAAGCTTTTCAGCTACATGGCCTACGAGCCCGAGAACATGCTCAAGGGCTGGGCACACCCCTACCCCATCGGCTGGATGATGAAATACATATCCTTCTACAAGCAGGCCGAGGCGCGGCATCCGGCCGGCATCATCGGCATACTGCGCGACTACCCTGAGATGGGCAAATTCACCTACTACGCCCCCTATGACGGCGAGATGAGGAGCATACCCGGCATGTACCTGCTGCCCGAGGCGGGCGACAAACTCAAGGCCCAGGTGGCCGCCGGAAAGACCGTCGTCAGGATAGAGCTGGATGTCAGGACCGCCCCCGGCGCGGGCCAGACCGCCAATGTGTACGGCGTGCTGCCGGGCCGCAGCGCGGACGCCATTATTTTCCATTCACACCATGATTCCCCCTGGAGGAGCGGCGTGGAGGACAGCAGCGGCGTCGGCCTGGTGCTGGCGCTGGCCGGCTATTACGCACAGGTCCCCGAATCGGAGAGGCCCTTCACCATGATCTTCCTCTTCACCGGCGGACATATGGTGGGCGGTGCGACCAACGATGTATTCATCGAGAAACACAGGGACGGCATCATGAGGCAGGCGCTTTACGATATCGCCATCGAGCATATCTCAGACGACTACGCGCCGCCCGCCGAGCCGAAGGGCGGCGCCGAGCCGCGCGGTGTTTTCATCACCGAGAACCCGGTCACGGTCAGCCTGTATGCCGCATCGGTGGCCGATGCCGGGCTTACACGCACGCTGGTCTTCCCCACCGGGACGCCGCTGGGCGTGCCCACCGACGCGCAGCATTTCGGACGCGCCGGCCTGCCCGTGGTCAGCCTGATCAGCGGCCCCATCTGGCTGTTCGACGACGACGACACGATTTACCGCGTGCACCAGCCTTCGCTGGAGCCCATGGCGCGGATGTATATCGACTTCGTCAGCCGCCTGGCGGCCACGCCGGCCTTCCTGCTGCGCTTCAATATCACCTGGCCGCTGCTGGCGCTGCTGCTGGCTGTCATGAGCGTGCTGGCGGCCTTCTTCCTGGCCTACCGCAAGCCGTAAGCTGTTATATAGCCATACCACTATATTGTCATTGCGGACCATTTTCACATCTCGTCATTGCAAGGAGCCGAAGGCGACGTGGCAATCTACTGTTGTCGTGGATCAAAACACAAGATTGCTTCGTCACTGCGTTCCTCGCAATGACATTTTTGACGGGCGCAATGACATTTTCGGGGGCGCTCGCAATGACCTGATAACCTCGCCCCATACTTGTCTAATACCTGCGGGGCGTATAAAATACCGCTTACGTCCCTCTTACGGGACCCTTAATATATAAAATGTCTCAACTCGAAGGTAAATTACGCGACAAATCCGCGGTGGTGGCCGTGATAGGACTGGGGTACGTGGGCCTGCCGCTGGCGGCGGCCTTCGCATCCTCGGGGTTCAAAGTGCTGGGCATCGACCTGCAGCAGAAGCGCGTGGACCTGGTCAACCGCGGGCAGTCCTATAAAGCGGGCGTGGACGAGAAGCAGCTGGGGAAACTGGTGCGCTCCCGCAAACTCATAGCCTTCACCGACCACTCGAAGCTGAAGCAGGCCGACGCCGTGTGCGTTTGCGTGCCCACACCGCTCACGCGTACGCGCAAGCCCGACCTTTCGCACATCAATTACGAGGCCGAGCAGGTGTCGCGCTACCTCAAGCAAGGCCAGCTGGTCGTGCTGGAGAGCACCACCTTCCCCGGCACCACGCGCGAGGTCGTGCTGCCCATACTGGAGAGGTCGGGGCTGAAGGCCGGGCGCGACTTCTTCCTGGCCTTTTCTCCCGGGAGGGCCGACCCGGGTGGCGCCGCGCGCCGGATGCGGACGATACCCAAGATAGTGGGCGGCATCGACGCGAAATCATCCCGTCTGGCCTGCCTGCTGTACGGCAGCGTGGCCGATACCGTGCAGCCCGTATCCTCCGCCGAGGTGGCGGAGATGACCAAGGTCTTCGAGAACGTGTTCCGCAGCGTGAACGTGGCGCTGGTCAACGAGCTGGCGCAGCTCTGCGACAAGATGGGCATCAGCGTGTGGGAGGTGATACGGGCGGCGGCCTCCAAGCCCTTCGGCTACATGCCCTTTTACCCCGGGCCGGGCACGGGCGGGCACAGCATACCGCTCGATCCCTACTACCTGGCGGACAAGGCGCTGGAGTACGACTTCCACACGCGTTTCATCGAGCTGGCCGCCGACATCAACGAGTCCATGCCCGGCTATGTGGCCGCGCAGGTCAC
Source organism: Dehalococcoidia bacterium (assembly GCA_034429715.1). GTDB lineage: Bacteria > Chloroflexota > Dehalococcoidia > GIF9 > UBA5629 > CAIMUM01. Next base: position 5,145 of record DAOUFR010000066.1, on the reverse strand, counting down.
CGGCGCGCTCAACAGCCGCGACATCAGCCTGGGCGGAGCGCGGATACTGGTGCTGGGGGCGGCCTATAAAAAGGACGTGGCCGACGTGCATGCCTCGCCCTGCGTCAAGCTCATCGCCATACTGCAGCAGAGGGGCGCCCGCGTGGACTACCACGATCCGTACGTCGCACAGATACTGCTGCCCGCGGGGGCGCAGGCCCCGGTAAAGCTCGCTTACGGCTCGCTCAAATCGTACGACTGCGTTGTGATCGCCACCGACCACAGCGCCTATGATTATGTAAAAATAGTCGGCAACGCGCGGCTGGTTTTCGACGCCCGCGGCGCCACCCGCGAGATGCGGGGTAAAAATATCGTAAGGCTGGGGGAATAGATGGCTGACAGAGATACACCGGTCCGCAATATAGCGGTGGTCGGCAGCGGCTACTGGGGCAAGAACCTGGTGCGCAACTTCGCCGAGCTGGGCGCGCTGCATACGGTCTGCGACACCGATCCCGCGGTAACGGGCAAGTTCAAGCAGCAGTACCCGTATTTAAAGGTCTGCAGCGATTACCGCCATGTGCTGCAGGACGATGAGGTCAGGGGCGTGGTGATCGCCGCGCCGGCCGTGCTGCACCATCCCATGGCCAGGGCCGCGCTGGAGGCGGGCAAGGACGCCTTCGTGGAGAAGCCGCTGGCGCTTAAAATAGAGCAGGGGCGCGAGCTGGTGGAGCTGGCCGATAAAAACGATCGAATTCTGATGGTGGGGCACCTGCTGGAGTACCATCCCGTGGTGCTCAGGCTCAAGCAGATGGTGGACGCGGGCGAGCTGGGCAAGATCGAATATCTCTATTCCAACCGGCTCAATCTGGGCAAGCTGCGCACCGAGGAGAACGTGCTGTGGAGCTTCGCGCCGCACGACATCTCGGTGATGCTGCTGCTGGCCGGGGAGATGCCGCAGGAGGTGTCCGCGCACGGCGGCTACTACCTGCACCGCGACATCGCCGACGTGACTATGACCAATTTCAGCTTTAAAAGCGGCATCCGGGCGCACATCTTCGTCAGCTGGCTGCATCCCTACAAAGAGCAGCGGCTGGTGGTGGTGGGCGACAAAAAGATGGCCGTATTCAACGACAGGGAGCCGAAGGACAAGCTGCTGATCTACGACCACGAGATCGAGTGGATCGAGCACAGGCCGGTGCCGCACGAGAAAGAGGCGCGCGTGGTGGAGGTCGAGATGCAGGAGCCGCTCAGGCTGGAGTGTCAGGATTTCATACAATCGATCGAGACGCGCGGCCGGCCGCGCGTGGACGGGCGCAAGGGGCTGCAGGTGCTGGAGGTGCTCTCGTACTGCCAGCAGTCGCTGGAGCAGGGCGGTCGCGCGGTAGCCTGCGAGGCCGGGGACAGGGACTATTTCGCGCATGAGACCAGCCTGGTGGAGGGTCCGGTCGAGGTGGGCAAGGGCACAAAGATCTGGCATTTCGCGCACGTGATGCCGGATGTGAAGATCGGCCGTGGCTGCAACATCGGGCAGAACGTATATATCGGCAAAGGCGTGACCATGGGAGACAACGTCAAAGTGCAGAACAACGTCTCGGTTTACGAGGGCGTTGTGCTGGAGGACGACGTATTCTGCGGGCCCTCCTGCGTCTTCACCAACGTGTTCAATCCGCGCAGCCACGTATCGCGCAAGCATGAGTACCGTCCCACGGTGGTGAGGCGCGGCGCGACCATCGGGGCCAACGCCACCATCGTGTGCGGCAACACCATCGGACGCTACGCCTTCATCGGGGCGGGCGCGGTGGTCACCAGGGACGTGCCTGACCATGCCATGTATTACGGCAATCCCGCGCGGCAGAACGGCTGGGTCTGCAACTGCGGCGTCAAGCTTGATTTCGGCCGGTCGCAATCGGCCGTCTGCCCGTCCTGCGGCAGGCGTTATAAAAAGCAGGGCGCGAAAGACAGCGAAAAGGTGACGGAGGAAGAAGCATGAGCATACCCATGGTCGACCTCAAGGCGCAGTACGCCGGGCTCAGGGAGGAGATCGACGGGGCGGTGCGGCGCGTGATCGAGAACGCGCAGTTCATAGGCGGCCCCGAGCTGGAGGCCTTCGAGACAGAAATGGTCACCTATTGCGGGACGTCCCATGCCGTGGGCGTGGCCAACGGCACCGAGGCTTTGCAGCTCGCGCTGCTGGCCTGCGGTATCAAGCCGGGCGACGAGGTCGTGACCACACCCTTCACTTTCATCGCCACGGCCGAGGCCATCACGCAGTGCGGGGCCGTGCCGGCCTTCGTGGACATCGACCCCGTCACATATAACATCGATCCCTCGCTGATCGAGGCTAAAATAACCGCCAGGACGCGCTGCATCATTCCGGTGCACCTTTACGGGCACCCGGCGGACATGGGGCCCATCATGGAGATCGCAAAAAAGCGCGGCCTGAAGGTGATCGAGGACTGCGCACAGGCGCTGGGCGCCGCGTACTCCTTTCCTGTCATTGCGAGGAGCCCGCAGGCGACGCGGCAATCTAAACCTGAATCACAGCCTTTTCAAAAAGTCGGCACATTCGGCGATGCCGGCTGCTTGAGCTTTTTCCCCAGCAAGGTGCTGGGGGCCTACGGGGACGGCGGCATGGTGGTCACGGGCGACGCCGAGGTGGCGGACAACCTGAAGATGCTGCGCAACCACGGCGCGAAGCAGAAATATTATCACCTGGTACCCGGCTTCAACAGCCGGCTGGACGGACTGCAGGCGGCCGTATTGCGCGTCAAGCTCAGGCGTCTGGACGAGTGGATCGAGCGGCGCAGGCGGGTGGCCGCGCTGTACGCGAAGTACCTGGATGAAATCCCGTATGTAACGGCGCCGAGCGAGAAACCCGGCAGTCGCCACTGCTACAACTATTACACCGTCAGGCTGAAGGCCGGGACCGACCGCGGCGCATTGCAGAAGGGACTGAGCGCGCAGGGAGTATCCAGCATGGTCTATTACCCCGTCTCGCTGCACCTGCAGGCGGTATACGCCGCTCAGGGCGGCAAGAAGGGCGATTTCCCCGTGAGCGAGAAGGCGCAGGACGAGGTGCTGTCGCTGCCCATCTACCCCGAGATGACGGAGGAGCAGGTGAAACAGGTGGCGGAGGCCGTTAAACAGGCCACGAATTAGAAGCCCGTGTATCGACTCGATGTCAGTGACAGTCGTGATGTATTATAATTAGAATATCCTGACGGAGCACATTTGACAGGTAGAGAGCATATGACGAGAAAGTTTAAAGTCATCCTGGAGCCAAATGAGCTTGGCGGTTATACCGCGATAGTACCCCTGCTGCCGGGTTGTATCAGTGAAGGCGATTCCAGAGGGGAAGCTCTGGCGAACATCAAGGAGGCAATTGAGCTGTATATAGAAAGCCTCATAGCCGATGGTGAGCCCATTCCAACGGGCGAAAAGACAGAGGAGGCATTCGTAGAAGTCACTGCTTGAAACTGCCGCGGACCGGCGGCAGGCAGGCTGTGGAGGCCTTGCTCAGAAGGGGATTCATAGTTCAACCGGCTGCAGGGTCACGGTCCCCTATCACCGCCGGGAACTGGCGCCTAAAACCCTGCTTTCCATCCTGAGGCAGGCGGGGATATCCGTTGAGGAGTTCATTAAACTGATATGAGGATCACACTGGTAGCCGCGGCGCGTCCCAACTTTATGAAGATCGCCCCGTTGATACGGGCCATTGAAAAGAGCAACGCGGGCGCCGGCGGCGTGAAAATCGATTACATGCTGGTTCACACCGGCCAGCATTACGACTACCGGATGTCGCAGGTCTTTTTCGAGGACCTGGAGCTGGCGCCGCCCGATATACACCTGGGGGTGGGCTCGGGCACGCATGCCTGGCAGACCGGCAGCGCGATGATGGAGTTCGAGAAGGTTTTGCTGAGGGCGCGGCCGGACATCGTGGTGGTGGTGGGCGACGTGAACTCCACGCTGGCGGCGGCGCTGGCCGCGGTCAAGCTGCACATACCGGTGGCGCACGTGGAGGCCGGGGTGCGCACGGGGGACCTGGGCATGCCGGAGGAGGTCAACCGCCGGCTGACCGACCACATCTCGCATTACCTTTTCACCACCTCGAAGTACGATGACGCCGAGCTGAAAAAAGAGGGACTACCCGCCGGCAGGATCCACCGCGTGGGCAACATCATGGCGGACAGCCTTGTCATGGGCAGGGAGAGCGCCGGGCGATCGGAGGTTTTGAACAGGCTGGGCGTGAAGGACAAGGGGTACGCGCTGCTGACGCTGCACCGTCCGGCCAACGTGGACGAGCGGGAGAAGCTGAAACTAATAATCACCAGGATAGAGGAGGTCTCGCGCAAAATACCGGTGGTCTTTCCGTCCCATCCTCGAACGCTAAAGAACCTGCTCGCATTCGGCCTGGACAGGCCGGCATCCAGCATCATACTCACCACGCCGCTGGGCTACCGCGACATGCTCAGGCTGGAGATGGGGGCGAGGTTCATCATAACCGATTCGGGCGGCGTGCAGGTGGAGGCGGCGGTGCTGGGTGTGCCCTGCCTGACCGTGATGGACCATCCGGTATGGCGCATCACGCATGAAGCGGGCGGAAACAAACTGGTGGGCAGCGATTGCGCCGGGCTGGCACGGGAGGCCGCTAAAATCCTCAAATCCCCACTCAAATCAAAATCCAGGTCTGAATTCAAATCTCCTATCCCGCTGTGGGACGGGCATGCGGCTGATAGAATAGTCTCCGTGCTGATTAAGGCTGCGACCTGACTCCCGCCATCGAGACCAGCATGACGCACTGGTCGAGTTCCCTGATCAATGGCAACAGCGGATCGGGCATGGAGTTGGAATAGGCCGTCACGCGGTGCTTTTTACCCTCAGCCGCATAATCTATACAGTATTTGATGGCGTCCGCCTGCGAGTTGCCCGGGTATTCTTCCGGCAGGGCGAAGAAGCCGGCCTGCTGGAATGCCTGCTCGATTTTAAGCAGTTTGAGCGACAGTATCCGGCACCTGTGAAGATTGCCGTTTTCCCCCACCAGTTCACAGTCTCCGCTTCCGTATATGCTGAGCCTGTCCTGAAGACAGCCCAATCCACCGCTCCTCTGGTATACGATATAGGGATCGCCCTGAGCGGGCGGCGGGACCTCAGGATTTATCGCTGTCG
>DAOUFR010000065.1:0-12373 GCA_034429715.1 Dehalococcoidia bacterium | reverse complement strand
TTGCCGTTTATGGCTTTCGCCGGGCATGCCTCGACGCAGATGCTGCATTTGCCGCAGCGGCTTTTGTCGATGGACGGCTGCAGCGGTCTGAGCGGGTAATCAACCAGAATGGAGACAAGCCTCAACCTGGGGCCGAATTTTAGCGAGACGAACAGGTCGCTTTTACCTATCCAGCCCAGCCCCGCCCGCGTCCCCACCATCTTGTGCGAAAAGTCATGCCTGAGCGTCCGGGCGAAGTCGGGAGACCGGTCCAACTGGCTGGAGGTGGGCGCAAATGCCAGGCTCTTGACGCCTGCTGCTGCTATCTTCCCGGCAACGTCTGCTGCCAGGCCGGTTAAATAGACGTTGGTATCCTGATACAGCTTCCAGTATTCCGGAGTAGGGCCGGTGACGATCGAATCGATGACCGCATCATCGAGCTTTTTACCGATGCTGATGCCGCAGCTGTAGCCGGCGAAGCGCTCGTGCAACAGCCCGGACAGGTCGGCCGGTCCCCAGATATGTTTGCCGTCGTCCGGGACGGTATCTCGCACAATTTCTTCAATTTTTTCCTGCATCTAAACCAACTGAACGCCTGAGCTCAGGCGACTCCGGATTTGCGCCTGTTTATCAACGCCTTTGTCAACTGAAAATCGCTTTCCAGGTTCAGCCAGAACCGTGCCGGGATTTCCGGCATGACTTCCTCAAGTTGTAAGGCTGTCTCGGCAGTAATAGTTTTCTTTCCGTTAATGATCTCGTTTATTGCATTCAATGGCCGCGCCATTCGCTTTGCCAGCTCCTTCTGAGTGATTCCTCTTGCCTCAATTTCTTCCGCGAGGAACTCACCCGGAGGGATGGCAACATCCGGATAGGCGCCTGTTTTAGTTACCATGGTAATCCTCCAAATCAATGATTCTCACTTTGTCTTCCTGTATCTTCTCAAGAATAAGCCGATAATTACCAGTCAGAGTTATTGAATATAGCCCCGCATATTTCCCTTTCAACGGGTGTAGCCGGATCGCCTTCAATCCAAATAGTTGTCCGAATTTATCAACAGCTCTCAAAACTGCCAGCCTCTGGATATACTTTCGTCCTATCGGAACACCGAAAATCCGACTGGCTTCCGAGAGACTCACACTTGCATCGTCCAACCTCTTGGATGAAAACTCTATATTCACCCTTACACCCTATGGGTGTAGAATAAATGATTGTTTTCTATTTGTCAAGCCCGTTTATCTTGCCGCCGTCCTCAACTTGCTGGCCCAACTGATATAATAAATTCATTTATGAGAACGGGAGCATGAAATGCCCACTATAAAGGTTAACGGCATCGATCTTTACTACGAGGTGCACGGCGAGGGAGAGCCGCTGCTGCTGATCATGGGTTACGGCTCCAACTCGGGCCACTGGTTCGTGATACTGCCTCGCCTGGCGGCGCGTTTCAAGACGATTATCTTCGACAACCGCGGCACGGGCAGGAGCGGCAAGCCGGATATACCCTACACCGCCGATATGATGGTGGGGGACGCCGTCGGATTGCTGGACGCACTGGGCATCGAGTCGGCGCACGTCTTCGGCACCTCTATGGGCGGTATGATCGCTCAGGAGCTTGCGCTCAGGCATCCCTCGCGTGTAAAAAAACTGGTCCTGGGTTGCACGTCCTGCGGCGGGCCCCATGCCATCGGGTCCACACCCGAGGCGGCGGCCTTTCTTTTCAACCCGGAGCGGGCCAAATTATCGGACGAAGAAAGGGCGCGCTCGACCGTGCCCTGGCTGTGGAACCAGGATTTCATCGATCAGCATCCCGAGGCTGTTGAACGTTATGTAAAGACCACCACGCGGCATCCCACACCCATGCACTGCTACATCAGCCAGGCTAATTTCATACTGACAAACGATACCTACGAGCGGCTGCCACAGCTTAAAGTGCCGGTGCTGGTTGTCACCGGCGCGCGCGACCGTCTTATTCCTCACGAGAACTCTAAAATACTGGCCTCCAGGATAAAGGGCGCGGAACTGGCGGTGTTCGAACAGGCCGGACACGGTTTCATCTCGGACACTTCGCAGGAGAGCAGCGACAGGATCATCCGCTTCCTGGAAGGTTAGTTGATAAGCGATGGAAGATTCGAAATACCAGCACGTTATGTATAATGCTAATGTCATTGCGAGCCCGTAAGGGCGTGGCAATCTTGTTTACCCGCCATCACGCACAAGATTGCTTCGTCACTTCGTTCCTCGCAATGATTAACTGACTGTCCCCGTCCTGGCCTTGAAGGCCTTTTTCTTCTGCTCGTAGAGCTCGTAATATTCCTCCATCAGGTCGCGGATGGGCAGGTGGTAGGGGCAGCGTTCCTCGCATTCGCCGCACTTGTTGCATTTGGCGGCCAGGTCGAACAGTCCCGCCCAGAAGCCGAAGATCTGCTCCTCCGGCAGGCGCGCCATGAAGCTGGGGAAGGTCATCACCGACGAGATGTGGATGCCCTCCTTGCATGGCTGGCAGTAGTCGCAGCGGTGGCAGAACCTGGTCCCCAGTTGCTCCTTCAGCTTGCGCATGTCCGCGCGGTCCTTCTCGGTCAGGTCCAGCGGCCCGTTTAGTATACCCACGATCTCATCTATCTCAGCCGGCCTCTCGATGCCCGGTATGGTGACGATCTCCTTGAACTGAAAAAGGTATCTGAAGGCTGTCCTGGCATCGGCTATCATGCCGCCCGCCAGCGGCTTCATGACGATAAATCCCACGTCGTGCTTTTTGCAGAGCGGCAGCAGTTTTTCAGCCGCCTCGTCGGTGACGAAATTGAAGGGGAACATCAGCGTCTCGAAGCGATCCGACTCCACGGCCTTGATGGCGACGTCGATCTGGTGAGAGGAGAGTCCGATGTGCCTGATCTTGCCCGCCTTTTTCGCTTCCTCCAGCACGGCCATCGGTCCGTTGGGATCGAGCACCGCGTCGAGCGTTTTAAAGTCGCTGACCGCGTGGTACTGGTACAGGTCGATGTAATCGGTGCCCAGCCGCGTCAGGCTTTTTTCCAGATGCTTGGCCACGCCGTCCTTATCCCGGTGGGTTGTCTTGCTGGCGATGATGAGATCCTGGCGGCGTCCGGCGATGGCCTTGCCTATGCGCGCCTCGCTGGTTGTGTAAGCGTTGGCCGTATCCAGGAAATTGATACTGTGATGCAGGCACCTCTTGATTACGGCGATGGCGTCCTCTTCGTTAAGCCTCTGGATGGGGATCCCGCCGAATCCGATCCTGGTCACCATCAAGCCGGACTTTCCCAGCCTTATCTTTTCCACGTTTTATCCTCCTTTGTAAAGATAAGATTGTTTCCCTGTATGATAGCACAGGATTGCTTCGCTACGCTCGCAATGACCACTGTTGACCGGGTCATTGCGAGGCCGAAGGCCGTGGCAATCATGTGTCCTCGCAGTGACCAGCCCACTTGACAATGTCAAAATATATCAACTATAATCGAACGGTCGTTCGTTCGATTGCCTGCAATCACACGTGACTTAGATATTGGATGCGCAGAGAAACCGTGAGTAAAGAGACAAGTGCGGATACAGAGATGGAGTCCATCTCCAGGCGTCGCCAGATTCTCATTGCCGCCGCGAAGCTGTTCCTGAAGAAAGGCCTCCACAAGACCACCATGCGCGAGATAGCGCGCGAGAGCGGCATCGTCGTGGGAACGCTCTACCACTATATAAGCACCAAGGACGATATCATGACGATGATTATGGACGAGGAGCTGGCCGCCGTTCATGAATTCATCCGCGAAAGTGAGAAATCCCTTGTAAAACTGGGCCCTGTCATGGCGCTGCGCGTGACCATCGACCGTTACCTGCGCATGATAGATATCAGCCAGGACCTGCAGGTCTTCTGGTACCAGGAGAGCGGGAACATGCTGCCCGATCAGCGCCGCCGGCTGATCGAGGTCGAGGACGAGCTGGCTGAGATGTACAGCAAGATACTGAAGGCCGGGTGCAGGTCGGGCGATTTCCAGGTAAAGGATATACTGCTCACCGCGCACGACATCATAGTCCTGGGCGATATGTGGGCTTTCCGAAGGTGGTTCGCCGGCAGGCATTGCACGCTGGATGAGTTCATCCAGCGTCAGACCGACCTTATTTTATCCGGCATATCCGCCAAAAGACCCGCGGGCGCGGCCGTCCGTGGCAAATAACCCGTTTAATCAGCGAAGAGAGGAGGTGCTGCAGCCAAATAGTTATCAGGGCGATCTTACAATCCGGTCCGGTTTCAATCACGCTTTCATCACGGGGCATGCGGATACATATCGAAACTTGAATAAAAGGTAGGGGAATCGATGACAGAACAGAAAGTCTATGGGTACAGGTGGGTGGTGCTGGTCATTTACATGTACGCGTCGGCGGTATCGCAGTTTTTCTGGCTCAATTTCGCGTCCGTCGAAACCTTTATGGAGAAGCACCTGGGTATAACGCCCATGGAGGGCGGTTGGCTTGCGCTGATATTTCCCCTGATGTCTATCCTCTTCTCCATACCCTTCGGCATACTCATCGACCGCAAGGGCATCAGATGGGGCATCGGCTCGGGCGTATTGCTGCTGGGCGTCTTCGGCTGCCTGCGGCTGATCAATCCCGACTTATATTTATTATTGCTCATCTCGCAGATCGGCGCGGGCGCCGGCACGGCCTGCATACTCAACGGTACGACCAAGATAGCCGTGACCTGGTTCCCGGAGAAAGAGGAGGCGACCGCCGTCAGCCTGGGCACGGTCGCCATGTTCCTGGGCATGCTCATCGGCCTGGGCGTAACGCCCCTGCTGCTGGTTGAGCTGGGCTATTTTAATATGCTGCTTACCTACAGCTTGCTGGGAGTGCTGGCCGTAGTGCTGTTCTTCGTCCTGGTCAAAGAGCGTCCGCCCACACCTGCCAGGCTGACCGCGGCCACAACGGAGTTCACGGACATGAAAGAGTGGCGCGGCCTCAAGGATATACTCAAGATGCGCAGCTTCGTCCTCCTCAGCATCATCTTCCTGATCGGCACCGGCTGCTTCAACGGTGTGGCCACCTGGATAGAGAAGTTTCTCAACGAGACGCACGGCATACCCCTAACCGAGGTCGGCTACGTATCCGGCATCATGATACTGGGCGCCATCATAGGCTGCATCGTCATGCCGTTGATCTCTGATAAGATAATGAAACGCAAGCCTTTCCTCTATACGGCGCTGGTCGGAGGCGTGGTTTTCATCGTGCTGATGCTCTTCCCCTCAGGATTCACCTTCAGCCTGATCAATTCCTTCCTGCTGGGATTCTGCATGGTCTCAGCCCTTCCCATACTGATGGCGCTGTCCGTCGAGTATGCCGGGGCACGCTATGCCGGCATCTCGCTGGGCTGGCTCTGGCTGCTGGGCAACGCCTGCGCGGTCGCGGTCGTCCCCGCCATGGAGATGCTGCGCGATGCCACGGGACAGTTTACGCTTGCCATGCTGCTGCTGGCAGTCCTGCTGATCGTCGCCATCATACTTACCTTCATGTTAAAGGAGCCGAAGCTGGGGGATAAAAAATAATTTAGATTGAGATTCAGATCGAGGTGGAATAGATGTCAGAATTGATTCCCAAAGGCTTACCCAAAGGCAAACAGGTATTGGAAAAGGGCCTGAAAACCGGCCGCAGCATAGAGATGGGCGTGAGCGCCTTCCAGCGCGAGAGGGGCCTCACCCTATCGGACTGGAGGCGCCGGAATACCGGGGCGGGCAACGTTCTCTTCGTTGCGCAGATGGGATTGGCCACAGTCAAGGAACAGGTGGAGTCGATGAAGGAGTTGCATGCCAGGTGCAAGGAAAGGGGCACCGACGTGGGCGCCATGATCGTCACCAGCAACTGGGTCAACGGGCTGCCGCGCGGAGACTTACGCAGCAAGGCGCCCAGGGGTACCAGCTTCACGCTGGACAGCCCGGAAGACTTCGTCAAAGTGGCCCAGGCGTCGCCCATCATGCCGCTTTTCGCCGACAACATGGTTGGAACGCCAAACTCGGTAAGCAACGCGGTCAACGCGCTTAAGGCAGGGGCTCCCGGCCTGGGCACCATGTCCCAGTTCACCTGGAACTATCCTTACTGGTACGACGACGTGGGACAGGTCGCGGCCACGGTCGAAGCCCTGGGCATACTGGCGGGCAAGCGCGAGCAGGGCGCGGGCATCGGCAGCTACATGGGCGACGGCACATCGGCCGGGTTTATCGACCATGCTTCCGAGGTCGGCTACTGCCTGCTGGAGCAGTATATCGTCGAGAAGCTCTGCGGCGCCAGGTACATGACAGGTCTGGGCGGACTGATCAGCCACATACCTTCCAAGATGGCTACCTGGCTGGCGAGTCATGAAGTTCTGAGTGCGGCGCTGGGGACGGACGATATCGTTATGGTGCATGTGGAGGGGAATACGCTGGAAGTCAGCGAGGACGCCCATTCAAACTACGGCCTGGTGCTGGCGGACTTCCTGCCCTACGCCATACTGGAGCGTAAATATAAGACCGGCGCGTTTTACAGCGCCAAACCGATCATGGAGGCCGTCAGGGTCCCCACATTAACCGAGATAGCCGACGTCATACTGGCCTGTGCGGCGGGACTGCGCAAGGTGCCCGAGTTCGAGGAGGCCAAGATCTTCAACGAGGCCGAGATCAACAAGCTCAAAAGGGTGCTGGTCGCCAACGGCAGGAAATTTTTCAGGAATATATTGAAAGGTCTTCCGGAGTTGGGCGTGGATATCAAGGATCCGGTCGAGCTGCTGCTGGCGGTGCGCCGCCTGGGAGGCGCAAAGCTGGAGCAGATGTACCATCCGGGCGAGAGGGACCCCAAAAAATACCGGGGCATCGTCCCCTTCGCGCCCACCGACCTGATCATGATGCAGCAGATGATAACCGATTTCACGGTGGACGCCATCCGCCAGGAAAAACTGGGCGATTCCATCAGCGGAAAGAAGATCGTGGCCGGCTCCACCGATACGCATGAGTTCGGCCTCTATGTCCTGGAGGGAGTCCTTAACGCCTTCGGCGCCAGCGTGGTGCACGCGGGAGTCGACCAGGACGCAGAGCAGATACTGGACGTGGCCCATAAAGAGGGCACGCCCTATATCGCCGTCAGCACGCACAACGGCCAGTGCCTGGAATGGGGCACCAATCTGGTGGAGGAGTCGCGCAGGCGCAGACAGCCCGTCACAGTGTTCATGGGCGGCGTCCTCAATACCATCGTTGACGGCGTCTCCGAGCCGGTCGACGTCACGGACAAGCTGGCGGCGCTCGGCATCAAGACCTGCGAAGACATCAACGCTCTGTTCAAGCAGATGACTAAAGTGTAGCTGCTGTTGACGTGGCTACTCAATAATATTGGAGGATAGAGTTATGGATAAAGTAAGTTCGACCAGCCATCACATGCCGCCCGTGCAGGGCAAGGCCTCGGCTGCGGATATCGCAGCCACCGTCAAGCGCCTGCGCGATACCTTCAACACTGGAAAAACGCATGATATAAACTGGCGCATGGGACAGCTCAAGGCCATGAAGGCCATGTTGAAGGAGCATTACAAGGAGTTTATCGACGCGCTCACCTACGACACAGGGCGGCCCCTGTATGAAGCCTGGACCGGCGACGTTTTCTGCGCGCAGAATGAGATAGACGTGGCCGTCAAGGGGTTGAAAAAATGGGTGAAACCCAGGCCGCTGGAGCCGGACTTCGGCTTTTTCCCGTCCAAAGCCTGGACCGTGCTCGATCCCCTGGGAGTGGCGTTGGTCATCGCCCCCTGGAACTATCCGCTGGAGCTGGTCATGAATCCCACGGTGGGCGCCATCGGCGGCGGCAACTGCGTGGTAATCAAGCCGTCAGAGATAGCGCCGCATACATCGGGGCTGGTGGCCAAATACGTGCCGCAGTATATGGACAACGATGCGGTGGCCGTAGTGGAGGGCGGCGTAGCCCAGACCACCGCGCTGCTGGAACAGCATTTCGACCATATCTTCTACACGGGCAACGGGCGCGTGGGACGTATCGTGCTGGAGGCTGCGGCCAAACACCTGACCACGGTGAATCTGGAGCTGGGCGGCAAATGCCCCGCCTTTTTCACTAAAAACGCCAAAATGCAGGTAGCCTGCCGGCGCCTGGCCTGGGGCAAGTACTACAACAACGGCCAGACCTGCACCGCGCCCGACTACGTGCTGGTTGAGAAATCGGTCGAAGAGCCATTCCTCAAATGCATGGCCAAAACGATTAAGGAGTTTTATGGCGACGACCCGCAGAAAAGCGAGGACTACGGCCGTATCGTGAATGTGCATCACTTCAGGCGCGTGGCCGCCCTGCTCAAAGACCAGCAGGTCTACGTGGGCGGGCAGATGGACGAGTCGGACCTGTATATCGCGCCCACTGTGCTGATAAACGTATCGCCGGACAGTCCCATCATGCAGGAGGAGATCTTCGGGCCGGTCATGCCGGTGATAGCGGTGCCGGACCTGGAAGCGGCCATCAAATTCGTGAACGCGCGTCCCAAGCCGCTGGCCCAGTGCATCTATACCGAGGACCGCAACGAGGAGAAGCTGATACTGGAGAGGACCACTGCGGGCGGCGTGGACATCAACACGGCCAACCTGCACAGCGCGACGCCGGGGATCCCCTTCGGAGGCGTGGGCGCCAGCGGTATGGGCACCTATCACGGCAAGCAGAGTTTCGAAGCCTTCAGTCACCGCAAGAGCGTGATCCGCCAGGGCACCTGGACCGAGCTGGTCAGCCAGGCCATCAACCCGCCCTATACCAGGTGGAAGTGGAACCTGGCCAAGTTTCTCTCGGGGACCTATTGAGCCGGACGAAATAAAATGAAAGGAGGCCCACGTGGCGAAGGGAGATAAGTTAATCATCACCGCCGCCCTTTCGGGCGGCGCCACTTTCAAATCGAACAATCCCAACGTGCCGTACAGCCCGCAGGAGTTCGCGGACGAATGCGAGAAGTGCATGCAATACGGCGTGAGCATCGTGCATATCCATGCCCGCGACCCCAAGACGGAGTTTGCCACCGCCGACGTCGGCATCATCGCTGCGACCGTCGAGGCTATCAGGAAACGCTGCCCAGACATCATCATCAACCTGAGCACCGCCATCACCGTCGGACTGACGCCGGAGCAGCGTATAGCGCCCATCATCGAGCTCAAGCCCGACATCGGCAGTATGAACAGCGCCACTATGAATGACGGCATAGCCGACCACAGGACCGGTGAGGTCTTCTTCGAGTATACCTTCGAGAACAAACTGGGCATGGTCGCCGATTTCGCCAGGGTGATGAAGCAGCACGGGGTCAAGCCCGAGTTCGAGGTATACGATCCGGCGGGCATCTACAACATACAGCTGCTGACCAAACAGAAAGACCTCTTCGCCGCCCCGCTTAACTTCCAGTTCGTATACGGCGCCTTCGGCGGCATCGCCTTCAATCCCGCGCTGCACCTGACCATGCTTGACCTGCTGCCCGAAGGGTCTACCTTCGGCGTCTGCGGAGTCGGTCCCAACCAGGTGCCGGCGGCGGTCATGAGCGTGCTCACCGGCGGGCACGTCAGGATCGGTCTGGAGGACAATATCAGGATGCCGGGCGGTGAGCTGGCCAAAGGGAGCTGGGAGCAGGCCAAATGGGTGCAGGAACTGGCCGCCATCATGGAGAGGCCGGTGGCCGCGCCGGCGGAGGCGCGCGAGATACTGGGCCTGCGCCGAAAATAGCCGCGGGAACAACGGCGTCATACTTACGTACAGGAGGGAGGGCATTATGCTCAAGATAAAAAACGTCGCCGTCATCGGCGCTGGCTTCATGGGCGTTCAGATATCGTCCGTCGCAGCCCTGGCCGGAAACGGCGTGAAGGTATATGACCTCAACCCGGATTCCGCCGCCAGGACCATCGGCGACCTCAAGGGCATTTTCGGCCTGAAGGGCATGTCCGCGCAGGCGGAACGCCTCGATGCCGCCCAGAAAAAAATAACCTATTGCGCTGCGCTGTCCGAATCGGTGGCTGACGCCGACCTGGTTATCGAAGCCGTCAGCGAGAACATCGACCTCAAGAAGAAGATATTCAAGCAGGTGGAAACGGCCGCCCCTGCCGGGGCGCTGATCGCCTCCAACAGCTCCTCCATACCGGTAATCAAGCTGGAGGACGCCGTCTCCCGCAAAGACAGGGTGCTGAATATCCATTTCGATTCGCCAATGATCGACCTTCCTCTGGTGGACATCATGCCCGGCACTGCCACCTCTGCCGAAAACATCGAGTCCGCCAGGGTGTGGGCAAACAGCATCGGCTGTGTTCCTGTGGTGGTCAAGAAGCCCATCATGGGCTACCTGGGCAACCGTCTCTGGAGGATGGTCAAGCGCGAATCGCTCAAGCTGTGGGCAGGTGGATACGGGGATCCAATGGACATCGACCGCTCCTGGATGCTGCAGTTCAAGGTGGAGCTGGGGCCCTTCGCCATGATGGACGTGATAGGGCTGGACGTGGTGCGCGATATCGAGATGGCCTACTATAACGAGAGCCGCGATCCGCAGGACCAGCCGCCGCAGGCGTTGAATGATATGATCGACAAAGGCCTGCTGGGCATGAAGACCGGCAAAGGGTTCTATGACTGGAGCGACCCGGCCTTCCTCAAGCCCGATTTCCTCAAGCCGTAGGGCGCAATGGGCGTTGCTGTAGGGGCGTTGCTTTAGCTGCGCCCGCGATTCGGGCGGATTTGAAAATCCGCCCCTACATTTTTCGTGTTAAAATAGACCGTTTTACACATGAGAATAAAAGAACAGCTGTCCAGGCGCGAACGTGTTCTGCTGGCTTTGTCGCACCGTACAACGGACAGGATACCTATCAGCGACATCTGCGGCACCCTGAACCCGCCTGCAGGCGAGGCTTTCAACAGCTATCTTGTCCGGTATCACAATATCGACGCCATCAGCTATATAGTGGATATAGTGGATACGCGGGCGCTCACCTATTTTTACAACGGACCCGGTCTGGGTAGCGGCGAGGATTTCTGGGGAGTCAAACGGAAGCCGGTCAGTTATGGCGAGGGCAGCTACGATGAGATTTACTATCATCCCCTCCAGGATATCCAGACCGAGGCGGAACTGAATAGCTACCAGTGGCCCAGCGCGGACTGGTTTCAGTACGACATCACCAAAGACGTGATCAAAGGGCTGAACGGTGACCAGGAATACTGCATTATTGCCGGCATCGCCAACCCGTTCGAAACGTCCTGGTTCTTGAGAGGATTCGAGCAGTTTTTCGTGGATATGGTCACCAAACCCGACCTGGTGCACGGCCTTATGAGGCGCGTGACCGATTTCTTCGTGGAGAGCTTCAGCCGTCTGCTCAAGGCGGCGGACGGAATGATCGACCTCGTTTTCACAGCAGACGACATCGGACAGCAGACGGGACTGCTCATGTCACTGCCCATGTGGGAGGAGTTCATCAAGCCCTATCATGCGCGTTTTGACAGCATGGTCCATAATATGGGCGCCAGGGTCATCTACCACACCGACGGCGCTATCATGACTGCGCTGGAAGGATTTATCGACATGGGCATAGACGTGCTGCAGGCGCTGCAGTTCGACGCCAGGGGGATGGATCCCATCCTGCTCAAGCATCAGACCGGCGACCGGCTGTGTTATGCAGGCGGTGTGAGCGTTCAAAAACTCCTGCCTTTCGGCACTGCTGAAGAGGTAGCCGCAGAGACGAAAAAGCTCATAGATGTACTGGGTAAAGGCGGCGGCTATATACTCGGGCCGTCACATTGCGTGCAGGCCGGGACCCCTCCCGAGAACATTTATGCCATGTTCGAGACGGCGCTGAGCTATTACCCGCACCGCTAAATAAACGGTCATCACGTACAAGATTGCTTCGTCGCTTCGTTCCTCGCAATGACATCATTAATTCGTGATAAAATAAACCGTTTTACACATTCAGACGCGCGAGGAGGTATGTGTCATGGGTAAGATCTACGGCGGGCATCTCGTTGCCAGGTATCTCAAGCAGGTCGAGGGCGTCGACACAGTATTCGGGCTGAGCGGCGGGCACATCGACCGCATCTTCGACGGGTTCTACGAGTACGGCGTACGCCTGATAGACGTGCGTCACGAGCAGGCGGCGGTGATGATGGCCCATGCCTGGTCCATCTTCAAGAACGAGCCCGGCGTCTGCATCGTCACGGCCGGCCCCGGTTTCACCAACTCGCTCACCGGCCTGGTCAACGCGAGCATGGAGAACGCCCCGGTGGTGATGCTGAGCGGCATGGCGCCCATCAGGGACCGCGAGAAGGGCGCGCTGCAGGACATGAGCCAGGCCGACATGGTCAAATCGATCGTCAAGTGGCACGGAGTCTGCCATGACACAAAGCGCATACCCGAATATATCTCCAAGGC
>DAOUFR010000064.1:0-3138 GCA_034429715.1 Dehalococcoidia bacterium | reverse complement strand
ATTTCCCCACCGCTGTATGCGTGTTTTCAATTCAAACCTCCATAGTAAAGTATATACAATGAAGATACTTCTTTTGCAGTAGCTTGTCAAGGTTGGTGCGGGTTTATAATGGATTGCTCCTGTGATTCAAAGGTAACATTGTTACCTTTGAATCACAGGAAAGCGTTTATGGTATTATGCGGCGAGGTCGAAGCGATCAAGGTTCATCACCTTGTTCCAGGCAGCTACAAAGTCATTCACAAACTTCTCCTGCGCGTCCGCGCTTGCATAGACCTCGGCCAGGGCTCGTAACTGGGAGTTCGAACCGAAAATGAGATCGACACGCGTGGCGGTCCATCTGACAGCGCCAGTCTTGCGATCGCGTCCTTCAAACACGTCCCCGGCGTCCGACACTGCCTTCCACTCCGTGCCCATATCGAGCAGGTTCACGAAGAAGTCGTTGGTCAGCGCTTCCGGCTTCCTGGTAAAAACGCCGTGTTGTGTCTGCCCGATGTTGGTGTTCAGCACGCGCATGCCGCCAACAAGCACCGTCATCTCCGGTGCGGTGAGCGTCAGCAATTGCGCCCTGTCGACCAGCAATTCCTCGGTCGATACGGCGTAACGGGCCTTCCGGTAGTTGCGGAAGCCGTCCGCCTTCGGCTCCAGTACGGCGAAAGAGGCTGCATCGGTTTGCTCCTGCGAGGCATCCATACGTCCCGGCGTGAAAGGAACTGTCACAGAGTGACCGGCATTCTTCGCAGCCTTCTCGACGCCTGCGCAACCGGCCAACACGATCAGGTCTGCCAGCGAGACCTTCTTGCCGCCCGACTGAGCCCTATTAAATTCGCCCTGGATGCCCTCAAGCGTCTTGAGCACCTTCGCCAGCCTGGCCGGCTGGTTGACTTCCCAATCCTTTTGCGGTGCGAAGCGAATTCGTGCACCGTTCGACCCGCCGCGCTTGTCGGAGCCGCGGAAGGTGGAGGCTGAGGCCCACGCAGTCGAAACCAGTTCCGGGACGGACTGACCTGAGGCCAGTATCTTGCCCTTGAGGGAGGCAATATCTTGCTCATCGATCAATTTGTGATTTACCGCGGGGATGGGGTCCTGCCAGATGAGATCTTCAGCAGGGACCTCAGGCCCGAGATAGCGTGTGCGCGGACCCATGTCGCGGTGCGTCAGCTTGAACCACGCCCGGGCGAATGCGTCTGCAAGTTGGTCAGGATGCTCATAGAAGCGCCTTGATATCTTTTCATAGACAGGGTCGAACCTCAGGGAGAGGTCGGTGGTCAGCATGCCCGGCGCATGACGTTTTGAAGGGTCGTGGGCATCGGGCACCGTGCCTGCGCCTGCGCCGCCTTTCGGCTTCCACTGGTGTGCGCCAGCCGGGCTCTTCGTAAGTTCCCATTCGAAATCGAACAGGATCCTGAAGAAGTTGTTGCTCCATTTGGTGGGCGTATTGGTCCAGGTGAGCTCCAGGCCGCTGGTGATCGTATCTCCTCCTTTCCCGGCGCCAAAGCTGCTTTTCCAGCCGAGACCCTGTTCTTCGATGCCGGCAGCTTCCGGCTCGGGTCCCACATGGGTAGCAGGGCCGGCGCCGTGTGCTTTTCCAAATGCATGTCCACCCGCGATAAGGGCTACCGTCTCCTCGTCATTCATTGCCATACGGGCAAAGACCTCGCGGATATCCCTGGCTGCTGCGACAGGATCCGGATTGCCGTTCGGGCCTTCGGGGTTGACGTAGATCAGTCCCATCTCCACGGCAGCCAGCGGTTTCTCGAGATCCCGTTCGCCGGAATAGCGCTTATCACTACCCCGCCACTTATCCTCAGAGCCCCAATAGACGTCTTCTTCCGGCTCCCAGACATCCTCACGGCCTCCGGCAAAACCGAAGGTCTTGAATCCCATCGACTCCAGGGCTACGTTGCCGGCGAGGATCATCAGGTCAGCCCAGGAGATTTTCCGGCCATACTTCTGTTTGATCGGCCAAAGCAGCCGGCGCGCCTTATCGAGATTGGCGTTGTCGGGCCAACTATTGAGCGGAGGGAAGCGCTGCTGGCCCGCACCTGCTCCGCCGCGACCATCACCCATGCGGTATGTGCCGGCGCTGTGCCACGCCATGCGGATGAACAGGGGCCCATAGTGTTTGAAGTCCGCCGGCCACCAGTCCTGTGATTTGGTCATCAGCTCACCAAGGTCCCTCTTCACGGCCTCCAGGTCCAGGCTCTTGAACTCTTCAGCGTAGTTGAAATCCTCGCCCATCGGATTGGATTTGGCGGAATGCTGGTGCAGTATCTTGAGGTTCAACTGATTGGGCCACCAGTCCAGGTTCGATGTGCCTCTGCCGGTTACCTGTTTGTTTGTGCCTTTGGCTGTTTGATCGCTCGTCGCCTTGTTTTGCTTCTTCTTTTCCATTTTCACACCTCTACCCATTTATTTTATCTACGACTCGTTGACAATCTTTACAAAGCCCCCTGAATTCCAGCTGGTGGTGTGTAATCTTGAAACCCGTTTTCTTTGCATACTTTACATTTAGTTCAGCTTCAATGGGTTCATTAAGATCGAAGATCTGTCCACATTTCTCACATATAAAGTGGTAGTGATTGTCCTGTCTGATTTCATACCTTCCAACGACTCCATCTACGTTCAACTCAATTATCGCACCCTCAGCTTCTAAGACATTCAGATTACGATAGATAGTCCCTTTGCTTACGTGCGGCAG
The DNA here is from genome assembly GCA_034429715.1 of Dehalococcoidia bacterium. Lineage (GTDB taxonomy): Bacteria > Chloroflexota > Dehalococcoidia > GIF9 > UBA5629 > CAIMUM01. The sequence goes on along the minus strand of DAOUFR010000064.1, from coordinate 440 downwards.
CTTTTTACGGACTTCATCATAAATCCAACCGGCGGAAGGATGTGTCCTGACCCCCTTAAGCACCTCCATGATAGCCATCCTTTGCCTCGTCTTCCTTCTTATCATATTAGTAATGAATCCTGATATCATTAACTGTAGCAATTTTTAATCAAATGATCAAAACTGAAGCCAGATAAATGATAGCCCCCTGCGATCAAGAATGATGCGAGGGAGACTATTGGTTCAAACGCCGGCAGCCGGTTAACGATTCTTGGGATTATGCTTCATTTCTTTCACCAGCCTGGCTACCTTCTTCCACCTGAGCTTTTCATACAGGCGTGTGCTGTGCTCTTCCCTGTATGCAAGGTAATTTATTTCCCTCTGCAGTTTCCTGAAGTTCTCCAGCCTGGATGGATCAAGAGCGCCCCTGGCGATTGCTGCTTTTACGGCGCAGCCGGATT
>DAOUFR010000063.1:0-26358 GCA_034429715.1 Dehalococcoidia bacterium | reverse complement strand
GCCATCGAGCAGGCCGAGCACGAGCCCTACTTCTCCCTGCAGCCCGGCTGGGCCGAGCAGAACTCGCAGGACTACTGGACCAAGCTCTGCCTCTGCACCAGAGGCGTGATGGCTAAAGCCAAGATACCGGCCGACGAGATCACGGGTCTGGGCATCACCACGCAGCGGTCGGCCTCCTTCCCCGTGGACCGCGAGGGCAACCCGCTGCGCCCGGCCATCATCTGGCTGGACCAGCGCGTCACCGAGAACGCTCCGCCCATCAGCGCCAGGGCGCGCATGATATTCAGCGCTATGGGGCTAGGGGACGCCATGGACAAGGCCCACCGCGAGTCCAAGTTCCTCTGGATCCAGCAGCACGAGCCCGAGATATATAAAAACACCTACAAGTTCCTGCAGATCTCCGGCTGGCTGGTCAAGAAGATAACGGGCGAGTTCAAGGACTCACTGGGCATGATGGTGGGCGCCTGGCCCATGGACTACAAGGCCCTCAAATGGCACGCCCTGGACCTGGCCTACGAGACGCTGGCCGTCAAAAGGGAGCACTGCGTGGACCTCTTCCCGCCCGATACCGTGCTGGGCTATGTCACCAAAAAGGCCGCGGAGGAGACGGGGCTGCCGGAGGGGCTGCCCGTGGTGGTGGGCGCGGGCGACAAGCAGTCCGAGCTGCTGGGCGCGGGCGCCATCGACCCCTCCATCGCCGTGATCAGCTACGGCACGGCCACCTGTATGGAGGTGATCAGCTACAAGTACATCTCCGAGAAGCATATGAAGTTCTATACCTGGCCCTCGGCCCTGCCCAACGCCTGGAACCTGGAGATGTTCATCTTCCGGGGATTCTGGATGGTGACCTGGTTCAAGCAGGAGTTCGGGCACAGGGAGGCGCTGGAGGCAGAGAAGCGCGGCGTCGAGCCGGAGGTGGTGCTGGACGAGGTGATCAGCAAGATACCGCCCGGATCGCTGGGACTGATGCTGCAGCCCTACTGGACGCCCATGATCTACGACAAGTACGCCAAAGGCTCCATCATCGGCTTCGGAGAAGTGCACACGCGCGCCCACATCTACCGGGCCATACTGGAGGGCATCGGCTACGAGCTCAAGCGCATGTACGAGGAAACACGCAGGAAGACGGGCATCCCCGTCAAAGAGATACGAGTGGGCGGGGGAGGCTCCAAGAGCGACGTGGCCGTGCAGATCGCCGCCGACCTCTTCAACCTGCCCGTCTCGCGCATGGGCACCTCCGAGATCTGCGCGCTGGGCGCAGCCATCGACGCCGCCGTGGGCACCGGCATGTTCGGCTCGTTCAAGGAGGCGGTGGACTCCATGGTAAAGAAGGGAAGGACGTTCGAGCCGAATCCGGCCAGTCACCGCGTCTACCAGGCGCTGTACGAGGACGTATACCTCAAGACCCACAAGTCGCTGGAGCCGCAGTACCGCAGGATCGCCGAGATCACCGGCTACCCGGTGATCTACAAGCCGTCTAAGTAGCCTTCGAAGCAGCCTTGATTATTTCGGCGTATTTGCGGCTGCCCTGGTAGAGCGTGCGCTTGCAGGTGTCGAAGTCCACGTGGTACAGGCCGAACCTGGCCTTGAAGCCGTGCGCCCATTCGAAGTTGTCCATCAGGCTCCAGTACATGTAGCCTCGCACGTCGATGCCGTCCACGATGGCCTTGTTGATCACCAGCAGGTGGTCCTCGATGTACTTCGCCCGCTTGGTGTCGGCGGCGTCCGCGATGCCGTTCTCGGTTACATAGATGGGCTTGGACGTATATGAGGCGATCAACTTGAGTGAACGGTACAGTCCCTCGGGATAGACGGCCCAGCCCATGTCGGTCAGCTCCTCTTTCGGCACCTTGGTGATCTCGAGGAACTGCTCCTTGCTGAACGGCCTGAAGATGCGGAAATGGTTGGTGTAATAGTTCAGCCCCACGAAATCGAAGGTGTCCTTCTGCCCGCCCCGGTACTTCTCGTTGACCACGCCCGGTATAGAAAAATCGAAGCTCCCGTCTACCAGGAACTTGAAATGCGCGTTGTTCATGTTGTTATTGAGCATGCGCGCGATCAGAAGGTCCACCAGGTTCCACTGGTGAGGAGGATCGAACAGCGCCACGTGCACCACCAGGCCCACCTGCGCGTCCGGCCTGATCTTCTTGATGACGTTGTAGCAGGACGCGTGCGCCAGCAGCTGGTTGCGGTAGACGACGGCCGCCTGCTTGGCGTCCGTGCGGGCCGGCGGAAACTCGGCGCTGAAATAGCTCAGCACGGCATAGATGGCCGGCTCGTTGACGGTGCACCAGAATTTAACTTTGGGCGCGAGCTTGCGGACGACGCGCTCTGCGAAGCGCGTAAACACAACGGGCGAATCGTCCTGCAGAAAGGCGCCCTTGTCCTCGAACCAGATGGGATTGGTGAAGTGGTGCAGCGTAACCATGGGCTCGATGCCGTTTGCCAGCATCTCGTCGATCTCCTTCTCATAATGGTCCAGCACGGACTGGTCGAACTCGCCCGGCCGGGGCTCGATCTTGCTCCACTCGACCGAGAAGCGGTAGGAGTTGAGTCCGATGTCCTTCATCAGCTTGACGTCCTCTTTGTAGCGGTTCCAGGCATCGCAACACACGCCGGCCTTCTGGCCCTCGAGTATACGCGGTTGGCCCTGCTCGTTCACGGCGGACTCGAACTGGTACCAGTTGTTGTTGGTGCAGCCACCCTCGATCTGGTGGGAGGCCGTAGCGCTGCCCCACAGGAAATCCTTGCCGAAACGAAGCGGCGCCTGCCTCAGCTTGTCGAAATCGAACTTGAGGTTGAGCCGGCGATCTCTTAAGCTGAGCACCAGTATGATATAAGCTGCAGCCAGCGCAGCTACGATTATCACAACGATCAACAACGTGTCCATATCTTCTCCTTATCCCTGTATTCGATGCCGGACCGCCAGCCATGATAGAAGTTAAGATAACCGTTGTCAAGCGGGATTATATGAGCATTGACAACGACCGGTATCTTCTATAGTATGGTTCACAATTACAGCCGCCCGCCGCCAGGCGGACGGAACGAGGCCCGGCACAGGCAGTTGCGTCAGATGGAAGATATTAAGATCGGTTTCGTGCCCGCCCACCGTGAGCCGTTCGACGATGACTGGGCGGTAAACATGCGCAAAAGGTGCCTGGCCGCCCTGTCCCGTATCAAAGGCCTCGAAATCATAGTTCCCGACGCGAAGCTGACACGGGGTGGGCTGGTGCGCGACGACGGCGACGCCGACAGGGCCATTAAATTATTCCAGGGACGTAAAATAGACGGGCTGATCATCGGCACCATGACTTTCGGCGACGAGGTGTCGGCGCTGGCCGTGGCTGCGGCCTTCCGCGATATACCCATATTGCTTTTCGGCACCAAAGAAGGGGATTTCACCGCCGACGGCGGTCGCAGGTCGGACTCGTTCTGCGGCACGCTGGCGGTATCCTCCGGACTGCACCGCAGGAAGATCCCCTTCCTCTTCAGCGGCATTCTCTTCCCCGAGGAAGCTATATTTAAGGCGGATATCGAGAACTTCGCGGCCGTCTGCTCCATCGTCAAGGGTTTCGTGGGGGCCAGGATCGGCCTGGTGGGTCCCCGGCCGGAGCGCTTCGAGACCTGCATCAGCAACGAGGACGCGTTGATGCAATGTTTCAACCAGAGGGTGGTGCCCACCTCCATGCTGGATATCATGCTGCGCCTGGAAGGGCTCAAAGACAACGCCCCCGAGCTGCAGAAAATAATCGGCGCTATGGGCAAAGAGGTCGACCTCTCATCGCTGGGCGCTAAAAAGGCCCGGACCATCGCCGGTCTGCAGTACGCGCTAAAACAGTTCGCCGCCGAAAAAGGACTTTCGGCGCTGGCCGTCCAGTGCTGGACCGCCATACAGGAGGCCTACGGGGTGTCGGCCTGCTACGCGCTGGGGCGCGTGACCGGCAGCGGGCTGATGACCGCCTGCGAGGTGGACGTCTACGGCGCGCTGACCATGCTGGTGCAGAACCTGGCCACGCTCAAGAAGTCGCCGCCGCATTTCATCGACTGGACCATCCGGCACCAGAGCAAGAAGAACATGTTCCTCTCCTGGCACTGCGGCAACGCGCCCGTATCGCTGGCCTGCCGGGCCGGGGGGATCGCCATACACCCGCACAGCATACTGAGCAAGCAGCTGGGCAAAGAGCGCGCGCTGGGCACCGCCGAGTTCCAGCTCAAATCCGGCGTCGTCACGCTCTGCCGCCTGACGGAATTGGACGGCGAATTCAAGATGCTGGTAACGAAAGGCGAGATCGTGGAATCCTCCCAGCGCCTGAGGGGCTCCTGGAGCTGGGTCAAGGTGCCCGACCTGGACGGCCTCTACCGCACGCTGGTGGAGGAGGGCTTTACACACCACGCCAGCCAGATACACGGCGACTACACGGCCCCCATCAGCGACGCCTGCGACCTGCTGGGCATACAGGTCGTCAGCGTCTGACAGCGACATATCCGGCCTTTGCCCCGGCGCCTGCCGGGGATGACCGCTGAAATAATATAAGGGGTTGAAAATGGAAGAAAAGAAACTGCCACTGGGTACCAAGCTCGGATACGGATGCTGCGATTTCGGAGGCAACCTGTTCTTCACGGCCACGGCCTTCGTGCTGATGAACTTTCTGACCGATACGGTCGGTCTGGCGGCCGCCCTGGCGGGCATCGCCCTGATGGTCGGGCGCATCTGGGACGCCTTCTACGACCCGGTCATCGGCTTCATCTCCGACAGGACTAAAAATAAAATGGGCCGGCGCCGGCCCTATATGCTGGGCGCCGCGATCCCGCTGTTTATCGCCGTGGTACTGATGTTTACCAACCCGTCGCTGATCGCCGGCGCAGGCGTCAGCCAGGCCACATTGTTCATCTATGCCCTGGTGGTCTACATCATCCTCTGCACGGCGTACTCCACAGTGAATATACCCTATTCATCGATGGGACCCGAGCTGACCGCCGACTATCACGAGAGGACCTCGCTCAACGCCTACCGCTTCGGGTTTGCCGCCGTCGGCACACTGCTGGGAGCAGGACTGGCCCTCCCCATCGTGGCCATGGCGCCGGATAAAAACCTGGGCTTCGTGCTGATGGGACTGATCTTCGGCGGCGTTATGATGATATCCGCCCTGGTCACGGTCTTTACGGTCAAGGAACCGGTCAAGGTCCATCCGGCCCAGGCACTGGGCTTCGTCGACACCTACAAAGCGGTGTTCAAGAACAAGCCCTACCTGCTGATCCTGGCGACCTACATCATACACATCGTGGGCATCACCGTGGCCAGCGCCATCGTGATCTATTATTTCAAGTACATACTGGGCGACGAGGGCGCCACCACCTTCGCCATGCTGATACTGATCGTCACCGGCATGATCTTCATTCCGGTCAGCGTGGCCATGAGCAAAAGGGTAGGCAAGAAGCTTGTCTACGGGCTGGGCTTCGTGATTATGGCCGTCATGCTGATGATCATCTTCATCTTCGGCCAGACCATGGGCGTCACCTTCACACTTGTTATGATGTTCTTCGCAGGCACGGGCTTCGGTCTGCTCTACGCCATGCCCTACGCCATCGTGGCCGACGCCATCGAATACGATTACCTGTGCACCGGCGAGCGCCGCGAGGGCGCCTTCTTCGGCATCTGGACCTGGGGGCTGAAGATCGGACAGGCCCTGGCCATCTTCCTGATGGGCGTAATGTTGGAGGGGATGGGCTACGTGCCCAACGTCATGCCGCAGTCCGCCAGTTCGCAGCTGGCCATCACTCTCTTCCTGGGGCCCATATCGGCGGGGCTCTTCCTGCTGGCAGCGCTATTCCTTTATTTCTATCCCATCACGGAGAAGAGGTATAAAGAAATACAGGCGGGCATAGCCGAGATGGAGGCCAAGAAGGGCATCGCAACTAAAGCTTAAAATCGAGGATAGCGGGGAACCTCTCCCGGATATCCAGCATGGCGCCCAGCGTGAGCACCACGGTCCAGGCCACGCACGTGTGAAAACGTCCCTTGGTACCCAGTATCCTGTGCTTGTAGTCCCAGTTGGTCTGGTTCATCTGCTCCGGCTGCCAGCCCAGGAAATCCCCGCTTTTGCCCAGCAAATCGCGCGGATTCGAGACCAGCTGTCCGCAGGCGCCGATCATTGCCAGGGCGCACTTCTTCCACAGCTCCTCTCCTGTGGCCTGCCACAGCCTGAGCAAATCATAGGCTATACTTAATCCATAGAAATCCAGGTGGTGATGGGCCACCGAGACAGCCGTCATGCCCAGCGTTTTGAAATCCCTCCTGCCCAGTGAGCTGCACGGGTCGAAAGCGATATTGTACGTAAACATCCAGCTCAGGATGTAACCGGCACTTAGTCTGGCGTAGCGTAAATAGAATTCGTTGCTCGACCTCTCGTAGAGGTCGAGGAAGGCCCTCAGCAAAGCCACGCCCGCCTCCTTGTCCACACAGTCGGCATCGAGCGTGTCGGCGTAAAAGGCCCCTTTGTCCACCAGCGACGCATAATACATGCCCGCTTTCTCCAGGGCCCTGCCGATATCGTTCCGTTTTCCCCTCGTTTTCTCCAACTCCAACAGCAGGCTGATTATGTAGGCGCCGTTTGTTCCGAGCGTATTCATGGGTACGCCCGAGACGTCCCACCATCTGCCGAAGCTGCCCTCCTCCTCTCCGGTGAGCTGATGCTCAAGATAGAAAGCCGCATTCCGCATAGCCAGGTCTAAAAACTCCGGCCTGTCACGTCCCTGATCCTTGAGCAGTTTGTAGAGCCTGAGGTAGTTGACCATCACTTCGCCGTTGCAACGCGCGTTGGACCCGTCCTGCAGCTCGGGAGGAGTGCCCACGCCCATGTACCCGCCCCAACGTCCGTCCTTGAGAGAGTAACAGTCCCGGTGCATCCCGTTGGGTAAGGCGCCCGCCAGGAAAAATTGACCGATCCTTTCGGCGACGTCCGTGTACTTATCGTTGCCGGTCTCCTTTGCAACCCGCGCAAAGATGGTAGCGCCCTCCAGTCCCCTCACCAGAAACGACCCGGCCGCGTACTCGTAAAAAGACTGGAAGGGAACGTTGCCCCTGCCCATCTTGATGGCCGTGACTTTGCCGTCATCTATCAGCAGGTATCGTAGGTGGTTGAACTTGAGCGATGCAATTTCGGACCAGTCGGCTGTATCCGGGCCACCGCCGGGCGTTGCGAACTCACCCATCGCGAGCTCCGCCAGGCGAATGAATATCTCGCTTGCATGCGAGCAGCGGCCGTAAGCGATATAAAAGGTCCGCGAGTATTCGAACAAGGCATTGCCTATATTGAATTGCTTCTCGCTGCGCCTGTTCAAGCCTCCGATCACTATGCCCTTTTCCGTATAGGTACGGGGCTCTTCGGTATACGGGACCCTGATCTCGAAGGCAGGCCTTGCATCCCGCAGGAAAGTTTTCACGCTGGATACCGTTGCCTCGTCCCGGGCCGGCTGCGTGAACACGGCCTGCCACTCCGAGCCGTCGTGCAGGATGGAGCAGGAGGGCACCGGCATCCTGTCCTCCCTAAAGGACCAGCCTTCCTCGATGCCGCCGCGCGGGAACCGTCCCGTGCCCATGGCGTTTTTATCGTACATCACGGACGGAACGGTCCACTGCTCCAGCCGGGCGGACGGACAGTAGCCGAATCCGAGCTGCCAGCTTCCCTGGCGCAGAATTTTCCAGCTCCTTTCCACCCTTACCAGTCCCTCGCTCACTGTAATCCGGTCGGTCAGCTCCGCGTGCTTGAACAGAGCCCTGAGGCCGTCGCGTACGATTTCAACCTTCTCCGGCTGTATCCATTCGTTTCCCCGGCGCAAAGGAAAATACATCTCCCCCAGTTCCGTTCCTCTGTCGATCAGCCTGACCCCGTTTCCTTCCTGCCTGAACTCCATGCCCATCATGACGCTCCTTCGTTATACCACTTACAGTATTATGTCATTGCGGGCATTTTTTTACCACGTTATTACACCCCCTTTATTTTTTATATATATCACCGTATAATCATTTCAATGGACGACGAAAATACGAAAATACGTCCTGAATTCGCCTGCTATAACCATCCCGACCGGCGGGGCACCGGTGTATGCTGGCGCTGCCAACAGCCCGTCTGCGACGAGTGCAGCGAACAGCTGTTGGGAAGGACCTACTGCACCAAATGCGCCGAAGATGTAGACCGCCTGTCTAAAGAGCCCGAAAACAACAGCATCCTCAAGCGCGAGATCAGCTCTCCCTCGCTGATGGTCTTTATCATTATCATCACGCTGGCCATCGCCGCCGTCGAGATATTCGTCATGACCAGGTGAGCAGGCCTGACCAGCCATCTCAGGCGTCGTTAAGAATGGAATAATCTGCTATACTTTTTGCCCATGGAAAACGTTCAGGGGCTGAAACCTTTCTTCGAGCCCGAATCGGTCGCCATCATAGGCATCTCCAGGAAAACCGGCCCCGGTACCTACAACGCGCTGGAGAACCTGCTCAACTACGGTTACAGCGGACGCCTCTACCCCGTCAATCCCAACGCCACCGAGATCGCGGGCGTGAAAGCCTACGCCTCCATCAACGACATACCTGACCCGGTCGACCTGGCTGTCATTTCCACGCCCCGCGCGCGGGTGCCGCAACATATCAGAGATTGCGCGGCCCGCGGGATCAAGTGCGTGAGCATACTGACTCAGGGATTCAACGATGCCGGGGATGAGGAGGGCAACAGGCTCCTGGGCGAGATAAAGGATATCGCCGCCACAACCGGATGCAGGGTGCTGGGACCCAACAGCTTCGGCAGCGCCAATTACTTCCATAAATTTTGCTCGGCCTTCGCCGGTATATCCATGCAGGCCATTCCAGTCGGAATGGTAACCCAGACGGGAGGTCTCTTCGACGGGGTAACCCGGTACAGGTTCGTGGGCAAGGGCATCGACGTGGGCAACACCTGCAATGTTGACTTCGCCGACTGTCTGGAATACTACGAGCAGGACCCGCAGGTCAAAGTTATTACCTTGCACATCGAGGGTATGTCGAATGCCAGGCGTTTTATACAGACCGCGCGGCGTGTCTCCCGCAGCAAACCCATCGTAGCGCTCAAAACCGGCAGGAGCAGACAGGCCGTGAAAGCCGCCCAATCGCACACCGGCTCGCTGGCCGGCAGCAACGAGGTATGGGAGGCGGCCTTCAAACAGGCCGGTATCATCAGCGTTTACAGCATGGAAGAGCTGATGGACATCACCCGCGCCCTCTACACGCTGCCTCCCCTGACCAATCCCAATATCTGCGTGGCCACCTTCAGCGGCGGCACCGCTATCATGGCGCTGGACGCCATGCAGGGGACGGACCTCACCGCAGGCGAGCTGTCGCCGTCCTCGCGCGAGAAAATCACCCGTCTTGCCCCGCCATGGCTCGGCGTGGGAAATCCTGTGGACTACTGGCCGATGGTGATGGGCTCCGCAGCGCTGTATCAGGCGGTTGACGATATCATGGAGATACTGCTGACCGACCCTGCCTACGGAGGCTGGATATTCATACAGATCGTCCAGAATATGCGGCAGGGCGCTTTTACCAGGGACCTGCTCAAGGGGATGGTGGCAAGGCACCCGGATAAACCGCTGGTGGGCGTACTGACCGGCCCCGGCGGATTCGAGGTGGCCGGAGAGATGCAGGAGAACGGCGTGCTGGCTTTCCCCACGCCCGAGAGGGCGTCACGCGCGCTGGCCCGTGCCTACCGCTACTACCTGCGGCGCGGCGCCCTTTGACCGGCGCGGCGTGCACCTGATCACGATCACATCGCTCAACATAGGGAAAATGCGCGACAGCCCATCTAATGAACGGACGATGAAGCGGGTAAGCCCCGCCGGCAGAGTGGCCAGCATGTCACCCCAGCCCGGCGTGCAGCAGAGCATCGATACGCCAGTGACCTTCTCCACCTTCATATAGCGTCCCGCCATCTGCATCAGCGTCCTGTAGTCGAATTTATAAGTATGGTCCGGCGGCAGCTCCCAGGGCAGTCGCTTGTACGGGTTCTTGATCCCCAGCAGCTTCCTCAGTCCGAAGATCAGCTTGCCTACTTTGAATCCCAGGCTCTCGAAGTTGGCAATGGCTATCACCGCCCTGCCACCCGGCTTGACGGCCATGGCAATCTCCTCCAGGGCCCGGCCGGGGTCCGAGAAATGGTCCAGCGCGCCCTTGCACAGCACCTTGTCGATGGAGCCGGGCACGACGGGGATGCTCTCCCCGATGCCCTGCAGCACGGCGGTATTGTATCCGTCCAGCTTGAGCGTCTCGCGTGCGTGCGACAGCATGGTGAACGAGGGCTCCACGCCGATCAGCTCGGCGCCGGAGGCAGACATGTTGACGATGTCGATGGCGCGGCCGCAGCCGATATCCAGTATGCGCTCGCCGGGATGGGGGTCGACCATCTCCAGTGTGGCGCTGCTCATGCGCCCGAACAGGAACTCAACGTCCGGCCTCAGCTTGTCGGGCAGGACCTCGTTATCGTCCCAGTTCAGATCTACTCTGAACATAGTCGCACGTATAGAGACGGAGTATTCATGGCTGCTTAAAGTATAGCAGAACCGTCTGCCTGAATGCCCGCTTTTCGGCTTCATCCATGCTAAAAATTCAACGCGGCAGGCTGTCGACAGCCTCTTGCAGGGCGGCGGGGCCGGTCATGGCGGACACGCGGTCAACGAACTCGGACAGCGAGCCCGACGCCTCTCTCAGCCCGGTCATCTGAGCGTAGATCGGGCCGGACGAGCCGGGGTCCTGCCCGTAGATGCCGTGGAAGGCGAAGTAGGCCTGGTTCAGCTTCCTGATGTAATAGCCATGGGACTCGAAAAAGGCGCGGCGCCCATTCATGTATGTTTCAGCCTGCTCCACCTCGCCGTCGGCCAGCAGCCCGTCCACCTGCCGCCGCGTCAGACGCATCTCGGCCGCGAAATCAAAACCATCGTCAGGCCGGCTGTTTTGTTGCGAGGTTGCGCTCTCAGCGTAACCACTGTATACGGTTGACCCGATCTCGTCGGCGATCATGCCGGCCAGCGTCTCGTTCATGGTTATCACGCCGGGGTCCTGAGCGAAGCCCAGGCTATCTAAGAGATAGAGGAAACCCAGCGGTTTAAGGACCAGGTACTGGTGCGCCCACTCCTCCACAGCCGCCTCGACCATGTTTTTCACAGGCAGTGAAGGCGAAACGACGGCGGGATAGGCCGCGCCGAAGCCGCCGATCTTAACTACCAGCGCGGACAGACCCAGCTCCGTAATGCTGTCCTCCAGTTCCTTTATCTCCGCTAAATCCATTGCGGGCCGCAGCAGCAGCCTGTCTGAATACAGTATGCGCTCCCTGGGCGATACCACCAGCAGGAGAGGGGGCTGCTCGAGCCTGGACCTGACCGGGGGCACGGCCGCTATCCCCTGCTGCGCCAACGCGCGCTCTATGTCCGCGTCCAGCGTGTGCGTGACAGCCTCCGTACCGGATTCGACGGGGGACAGAGAATTACGCAGCTCCCAGGCCGGCACGTTCAGCGCATAAGGCGCGGCGGCGCGGCGTATCCCGGATCCCGTGTCGCCGGCGCCGTACGACAGGCACGCCGTTATAAATATCAGCACAACGAGCGATGCGTACAGCGGACTTTTACGGAGAGCAGAGCGGTTGAACACCCGGGGCTAATCCTTACAATATACCTTTTATTGTGGTCCGTTGTTATTGTGCCTTAAAATCCCCGCCCGACCAAATCCGCGGCAGGTAGCGACTAAGCATTTATACTTAATTGTTTTCATTCATATATGCGCTTGTGCGCAAATTTAAATTAAGCGTCAGGACGGATGCCGGTGTGTTTTGCGCATGTTAAATTAGTATCGTAAAGAAAAGGGATACAAACAACAAAGGAGGACACGACAATGGCTGAAACAATGGAAAAAGTCCAGAACACTCAAACGGCACAGGGAGTGGCGGGGTTCAATTTCTGGGCTGACAAGCAGCCCTGCTGGGAGAAGTGCCATTGTCCCGAGATGATAAAGGCGGAGTGCCCGTCCACCATGTACCAGTTCCTCCCCTGCTGGGAGATCGAGGGCACTTACTGCAAGCTGGACGACCGCGGGGCAACCGGCAAGGACACCAGCATCTGCGAGGTCTGCCGGGTCTACAAGAAATATGGAAACGGCGAGCCCATCAGGATCAAGCTCCACGGCAAGGGTATGGACACACAGCTCAAAGCGCTGGAAAAAATAGCACGCTGAACCGTCAACACTCAAGAAACCTCAAGGCCGGCCTTTAAAAGGCCGGCCTTCCTTATTTCCGGCAGCGTTTCGGCCCAATGTGACTTTTATTACTTTCGCATATAATAAAGTTGCTATAATGGGCTGAAGAGAGGAGGATGCATATGAAAGACGGCCATGAGACCATCGTAGAGGCGCTTAAATACGCGCTTCGCATGGAGCTGGACGGGAAAAAGTACTATACGCTGGCGGCGCGGGAAAGCATTAACAGGGTGGGGAATGACCTTTTCTCGTGGCTGGCGGAGCAGGAGGATATCCACTACAAGCGTTTCGAGGAGATCTTCGCAGCCATCACGTCCGAGAAGGGATGGCCCGCTTCAAGCATCAAGCCGCCCAAACCGATAAAGCTGGGAACGCTCTTTTCCCGCCTGATCAAGGAGTCGGCCAAACCTGCAGGGACGAAAGCGGAGATAGGCTCGGCCGATACAGCCATCGATATGGAGATCAAATCACGCGACTATTACAGGGAGAGGGCGGACAAAGCCTCTTCCCCGAACGAAAAGGGATTTTTCACGGACCTTGCCGCCGAAGAGCAGGGACATTACCTGGCGCTGGTCGATTACAAGGAATATATCAGCGATCCCGCAGGCTGGTTCACACGCACGGAACACCATCTGCTGGACGGCGCATAATCATTTTATATATCGGGGAGGTAAACAGACAGCATGAACTCTAAAGCCCTCTATTCTCTGACCTACGGACTGTTCGTCGTGTCGTCCATGAAGGGCGACAAGATCAACGGACAGATCGCCAACACGGTCATTCAGGTTTGTTCGGAACCACAGGTCATACAGGCCGTGATCAACCGCGGCAACCTCACGCACGAATACATCTCCGCCAGCAAGGTTTTCACGGCGTCTATACTCGCCAGGGAAACGCCGCTCAACTTCATCGGCGGATTCGGATTCAAAAGCGGCCGCGATGTCGACAAGTTCTCCGGCATAAACTACAAAACCGGGCAGAGCGGCGCGCCGGTCGTGCTGGACAACTCCCTGGCCTATATCGAGGCGAAGGTGGTATCGCAGCTCGACGTCCATACACATACCATTTTCGTGGGCCAGATCATAGACGCGGATGTAATCAAGGAAGGCGAGCCGATCACCTACGCATATTATCAGCAGGTCAAACGGGGCACCACCCCCAAAACGGCGCCAAGCTTTATTGCGGATAAAAAGGAGGGTAAAACGATAATGGACAAATATCAGTGCAGCGTTTGCGGGTATATTTACGATCCCGAGAAAGGCGATCCGGACGGAGGCATTAAGCCCGGCACCAGGTTCGAAGATATCCCTGACGATTGGACCTGTCCCGTATGCGGAGCGGAGAAGAGCCAGTTTAAAAAGCTTTAAGAGGAGGTCAGCATGAAAAGGCCGCAGATCAAGCCCGGCATCGATCCGGTGGGCGCCATAGACTGGGACCGCCGCCTGTTCGATGCGCTCATACCGCTGCCTGACGGCACAACTTACAACTCCTACCTGGTGCGCGGCAGCCAGAAAACCGCCCTGGTGGACACGGTCGATCCCGCTATGGACACCGTGCTCACAGGAAACCTCGACGACCTCAAGGCCGACCAGATCGACTATGTCATCTGCAACCACGCCGAGCAGGACCATGCGGGCAGTATCCCCCTTATCCTGGACCTTTACCCGGAGGCGAAGGTTGTCTGCACGCCCAAATGCAAGGGCATGCTGATCGACCTTTTACACCTCGACGAGGGCGTCATAACGACGGTCAACGACGGCGACAGTCTATCTTTAGGAGATAAGACCTTCGAGTTCATCCATGCGCCCTGGGTGCACTGGCCGGAGACCATGGTCTCCTACCTGCGCGAGGACAGGGTACTTTTTTCCTGCGACTTCTTCGGCTCCCACCTGGCGCAGTCCGCCCTCTACGTCCAGAACGAAGGCCAGGTATATGAGTCCGCCAAGAGATACTTCGGCGAGATCATGATGCCGTTCAGGACCAACATCAAGAAGAACATGGAGCGGCTCAAGGGCTACGCTATCGATATCATCGCCCCCAGCCACGGACCGGTCTACGACAGGCCGGAATTCATACTGGAAGCCTACAGGCACTGGGTGTACGACGAGCCCGCCAATATGGTGCTGCTGCCCTACGTCTCCATGCACGGCAGCACCAAAGACATGGTGGACTATATGGTGTGGGCGCTGATCGCGCGCGGCGTGAACGTCAGGCAGTTCGACCTGACGGTGGCGGACCCCGGCAAGATCGCCATCGCCCTGGTGGACTCTGCGACGCTGGTGCTGGCGACCTGCACGGTGCTGGGCGGAGCGCATCCGCTGGCGGCCAACGTCACCTTCCTGGCCAACGCGCTGCGACCCAACCTGAAATTCGCCACCGTCATCGGCTCCTTCGGCTGGGGCGGCCGGACCATCGAACAGATCACCGGCATGCTGACCAATATCAAACCGGAGGTACTGCCACCCGTTTATATCAAGGGCAGCCCGTCCGAGAACGATTTCGCCGCCCTCGACGCGCTGGCGGACAGCATTGCGCAAAAACACCGTGAGAACGGCTACAAATAAAAGCGTACAGGAGAACCGGCTATGACATACTGGATGTGCGAAAAATGTAACTTCGTTATCGAGGCGCCCAGGCCGCCTGATCCCTGCCCCAGCTGCCTGGTCAAATGCGCTTTCAGCGACGTCACCTGCTATACGCCCGAGTGCGGCGGCCAGGGTTCACTGGATTCCAGGCTGGTTGCCCAGCGCGTGATCAAGCGGGAGAAACCGGGCAAGATCGTTCACTTCAGCGACCTGGCCAAAGGAAGCACCTCGGAGGGCAAGGAGAAACATATACCGAGCATCGAGCTGATCAAGGGACAGGGCAAGATGGGCAAGGACCTGGTGGAGATCGTCGTCGGCAGGGAGGCGCCCCATCCTATTACGGCCGACCATTATATAGTCTGGATACAGGCCTTCGGCGTTAAAAAGGACGGCCATGTCCTCGACCTGGGGAGAGAGGTCTTCAAGCCTGAAAAGGGCCGGCCTGTGTATGCCTTCGAGATCGACACGTCCGAGTTCAAGCACCTCTTCTCCTTCAGCTACTGCACCCAGCACGGCGTCTGGGAACAACACCTGGAGTTGTAATGCCTGCTAATAATCCGGCAACGGTGAAAACCACTTTCTCCGTAAGCGGGATGTCCTGCGCGTCCTGCGTCTCCCGCGTCGAGAAGTCCCTGCGTGACCTGCCCGGCGTTGTCTCGGTGGCGGTCAACCTGGCCTCCAACCGCGCGGTGGTGGAGCACACGGGGAATGCCGATACGGCCGCCATGCTGCGCGCCGTAACCGACGCCGGCTACGGGATAGAGATGGTCACGGCGGAGCAGGGCAGGGAGGACGCGGCGTCCCTGAGGGAGATCTCTCAGCTTCGCACCCAGTTCATATTTTCATTATGCATCGCAGCAGTGGTCATGCTGCTGAGCATGACCGACCTGCTCAACTACGACTGGAAACCTTATCTGTTATGGGCGCTGGCCACTCCCGTTCAGTTCTGGGCCGGCCTGCGCTTCTACAGGGGTGCCTGGGGCGCGGTCAAGCACGGCGCGGCGGATATGAACACGCTGATCGCCGTGGGCACATCGGCGGCCTACCTGTACAGCGTCGCCGTGGTGCTCTTCCCGCATTTCTTCGCTTCGGTAGGGATCGGCCACGGCCTGTACTTCGACACCTCCTCCATGATCATAGCGCTGATACTGATGGGCCGCTTCCTGGAATCGCGCGCCAGAGGACAGACCTCCGAGGCCATTAAAAAGCTGATCGGCCTGCGTCCCAATACAGCCACCGCTATCAGGGAAGGGAAAGAGGTGGAGGTGCCGGTGGAGCAGGTGGAGGTGGGCGAAATTTTACTGGTAAAGCCGGGCGAGAAGGTGCCGGTGGACGGCACCGTCAGCGACGGCTATTCGGCGGTGGACGAGTCCATGCTTACCGGCGAGAGCATGCCCGTGGAAAAGAAAGCGGGCGACAATGTTACCGGGGCGACGCTCAACCTGACGGGCAGCTTCAAGTTCAGGGCCACCAGGGTGGGCCGGGATACCGTGCTCTCGCAGATCATCAGGCTGGTCGACGAGGCGCAGGGGAGCAAGGCGCCCATCCAGCGGCTGGCGGATATTATAGCCGGCTATTTCGTGCCCGCGGTCATCGCCATCGCCGTCGTCACCTTTCTTATCTGGCTGATCATCGGGCCCCAGCCCTCCTTCGTCTACGCACTGCTCAATTTCGTGGCCGTCCTGATCATCGCCTGCCCCTGCGCGCTGGGGCTGGCCACGCCCACCGCCATCATAGTGGGCACGGGCAAGGGCGCCCAGTACGGGATACTCATCAAGAACGGGGAGGCGCTGGAGCGCACGCACAAAATAACCACAGTGATGCTGGATAAGACCGGCACGCTCACCCGTGGACGTCCCCTGCTGACCGATATTATAGCCATCCCGCCTTTTGCGGAGGACGAGGCCCTGCTGCTGGCGGCGGCGGCGGAGCGCAACTCCGAGCATCCGCTGGCGCAGACTATTGTAAAATTCGCCCGGGAACGCGGCATCGAAGTACCCTCCCCGCTGACTTTCCGGGCGCTCCCCGGGCTGGGCGTCGACGCCGGCGTGGACGGCCGCACGGTTACCATCGGCAACAGCACGCTGATGCGGGACAGGGGTATCGATATCAGCGCCGCCGAAAGCGCTGCCGAAACATTGTGGAACCAGGGAAAAACCGTGCTCTTCCTCAGCATCGACGGGAGGATAGCGGCAGTGCTGGCCCTCTCGGACACGCTCAAGCCCGAAGCCGCGGCGGCTGTGGCCGCCATAAAAAACATGGGGTTGCGCGTCGTGATGCTGACGGGCGACAACGCGCGTGCCGCCGGTTACATCGCGGGGCAGGCCGGCATAGACGGCGTGATCGCCGACGTGCTGCCGGAAAATAAATCGTCCGCAGTGTTAAAATTACAGCAGGCGGGCCAGGTGGTGGCGATGGTGGGCGACGGCATCAACGACGCTCCGGCGCTGGCCCAGGCCGACATCGGCATCGCCATGGGCACGGGAACGGACGTGGCAATGGAAACGGGTGATATTACTCTCATGAGGGGGGACCTGGGCGGCATCGTTACAGCCATCTCGCTGAGCCGGCGCACCATGAGCACGATCAAGCAGAACCTGTTCTGGGCCTTCGCCTACAACGTCATCCTCATACCCGTGGCAGCGGGCATATTGTATCCCTTCTTCTCAGCGGGCAATGTCCCGCCGGGATTGCAGTTCATCTTCGGACACTACGGATTCCTCAATCCCATGCTGGCCGCCCTGGCCATGGCCGCCAGCTCGGTTACGGTTGTATCCAACTCCCTCAGGCTGCGAGGGTTTAAACCGGTGGATTTGCCCGGCCTGGGCAGTTCACTCCGCTTATGACGCAGTCGCCATTCCCCTGGCTGCCGGCGCGCTGTATGGATGGGGCATTCTGCTCACACCGGCAGCCGGCGCGATCTTGATGACGCTCAGCACGGTAATCGTGTCGATTAATGCGAGGCTGCTCAGGTTATAAGAATAAAGCAGCAGGCCGGCTTACAGGCTATGATTTTCTGATGCCGGTGCTATAATCAAAATGAGAACACGTATGTCAGGAGGTGGACAATGTTGAGATGGTGTTCCCTGGTCCTTTTATTATCAGTACTTCTGGGCTCCGCATTTGTGTCAGGTTGCTCTTCCCAATCGGCTCAGGCCCCGTCCTACAGCTATCCACCGGGCAGTATGATGGGTCCCGGTGGTATGACCGGACCGGGCGGCATGATGAGTCGCAGCGGCCTGATAGGGCCGGGTGGGCCTTACGTGAGCAGCGGGCAGCGTATAACTATGGAGAAAGCCCTGGAGATAGTGAATAACTATCTCAATGAGAGGAACGATCCCGATCTGGAAGCCGCTGAAATACTGGAATTCACCAACAACTTCTATGTAGGCTTCAAAGAAAAAAGCACTGGCTATTATGCCTTTGAAGCCCTCATCGACCCTTATACCGGAGATATGTATTCCGAGCCGGGGCCCAATATGATGTGGAATGCTAAATATGGGATGATGACCGGAATGATGTGGGGTAACCGTAATGCCGCTCTTCCCATGACCGTCAGCGAGGAGCAGGCTAAAAAGAATGCGCAGGATTACCTCGATAGTTATCTGCCCAGTTTAAAAGTTGGCGACGCCGACCGTTTCTATGGCTACTACACTACTGAAATCTTCAAGGATAATAAAATTTACGGTATGCTCAGCGTTAACGGCTATACAGGTCAGGTATGGTACCACTTCTGGCATGGCCCCTTTATAGGGGTAAAGGAGCTGAACTGAGGCTGTTACGACTGTCGGTCCAGTTTGTATAATAGTGAATGATGACCTACGTCACATCCTGAGATAATAAAATTCTGGTAACATGCGTCCAAAGATCGTTGACGCATGTACATAAACGGAGGTTGTATTGAAAAAATCAGACATCGTCGAGCTGCTCAACAAGGACATCGAGGGGGAACATGCCGCCATCATTCAATACCTGGCCCACGCTTACGCCATGGGCGAGGGCGAGCTGGCCTGTGAGATCGAGGCCATAGCGCGCGAGGAGATGCGCCATCTGGACTGGCTGGCCGAGACGGTGACCGAATTGGGAGGCACGCCCAGCTTCACCAGAGGCAAGATGCGCCAGGGCGGCAAGGCCGTAAGCGCCTGGATGAAGAACGACGTGCTGGCTGAGGAAGACGCGATAAAGATGTACCGCGACCACATCCGCCTAATTAAAGATGTCAAGATCAAGCGGCTGCTGGAGCGCATCCTCTCCGACGAGATGTCGCACCACGGCGACTTCGCAGGCTTCGTTAAAGAAGTCGCGGCAGAGAAGCTGAAGGACCTGCGCGGCGGGCGCAAAGACAGGCTGACCGGTGTGCTGGACTGGGGCATCGAGCATGAGTATACCGTTATACTGCAGTACCTGCTGCATTCCTACGCCGCGCCCAACGAGGAGATGCGCAAAGAGCTGCAGGACCAGGCCATCAACGAGATGCAGCATATGGGCTGGCTGGCCGAGAAAATGGTCGGTAGGGGCGGCCATCCACACCTGGAACACACAAAAATCGAAAAACCTAAAACGGCTTCCAAGATGCTGGACGCCGATATCAAGATCGAGAAAGAGGTCGCGGCCGCATACGACAAGGCGGCTAAAGAGATCGACGACAAGAAGGTCAAGAAGCTGCTGACCAGGATACGCGACCACGAACTCTACCACGTCAAAGTATTCAACGACCTGAAAAAGTCGCTCTGAAAATATTAAGGAGGTTCTGTTATGGCATATGAGGCAAAGGATTACGCGAAACTACTGGGAATGGAGGGATTCAGCGATACCCTCCTGAACAATCACTTTACACTCTACAAAGGGTATGTGGCCAACACCAACAAACTGTTCGATGCCCTATCGGGCATGGTTAAAGACGGCAAGGCTGCAACCCCGGAGTACGCCGAGCTAAAGAGAAGGATGGGCTGGGAATTCAACGGCATGCGGCTGCACGAGTACTACTTCGAAAACCTGGGCGGCAAAGCCGCGCTCAATAAAGACGGCAAGCTGGGCAAGCTGCTGGCCGCCGGCTTCGGCAGCTACGACGCCTGGCTGCAGGACCTCAAAGGCACGGCGACCATGCGCGGCATCGGCTGGACCATTCTCTACCAGGACGTTATCGGCGGCAGGCTTTTCAACCAGTGGATCAACGAGCACGACGCCGGACACCCGGCTGGCTGCCAGCCGCTGCTCGTGTTGGACGTCTTCGAGCACGCCTTTATAACCGATTACGGACTCAAGCGGGCCGACTATATCGAAGCCTTCCTCAAGAACATCGACTGGAAGGCCGTCGAGGCGCGCCTGCGCTGACACCATCACGACGGATAGAAGAATATCAGATAAAGGCAGGTGACATTATGTCTAGATTTTACGTCCTGCGGACCGTTATACCGGCGCTGATAATGGTGCTTGCATCTACTGCGGCAGGATGCCAGGCGTCCTCTCAGCCTGAATCCAAATCCACCCTGCCGCCTTCGCTGCCTGCGCCGGCTGTCAGCACGCAGCCGGAAGGTCAGCCAGCGGTTACTGAAAATGTCACCTGGGCCGCGGACGGCGTGTTCAAGCCGGGCGAGTACAGCCAGAGCAAGTCCTTCGGCGACTTCGAGCTGAGCTGGTCTACCGACGACCTTTACCTTTATATGGGGATGAAGGCCAAAACAGCGGGCTGGGTTGCCGTGGGCTTCGATCCTTCATCACAGATGAAAGACGCCGATATAGTCCAGGGCTTCATCAAGGACGGGGTGCTTTCGATTGCCGACCAGTACAGCACGGGCCAGTTCGGGCCTCATCCCGCCGACACGCAGCAGGGCGGCACGGACGATATACTGGCGGCGGCAGGCGGATCTGACGGCGGCTTCACAACCATCGAGTTCAAGCGCAGGCTGGACACGGGCGATAAATTCGATAAGCAGCTGGGAAAAGGCGCTCACAAAATAATCTGGGCCTACGGTAGCGATCTGCAGTTCACCCTCAAACATACTGCGCGCGGGTCGGGCGAGATCGACCTGTAAAGGAGGCCCTATGGACGCCTTTTTTCACTCTCAGGCAGCCAGGGACATCATACTGGTCTTCGCGGTATGCAACATCGTGCTGGGCCTGCTCGTTTTTTTCACCTGCCGCTGCCTGCCGGGATTCAAATTCGCGCGCGGCCTGATGCAGAACAAGAATTATGCAGCGTTTTACAAATTCCATTGCTACCTGTGGCTGCTCTTCCTGGTATCGGTCATGGTCCACGCGGTGTTCGCCATCAACTTCATGCTGTAAACGGAAGACCGCCATGCATATCAAACGGATATTACCGCTGACCGCCTGGAGCACGCTGATGCTGACGCTGCTGGCAGGCTGCGCCGGCGGCGGCGCATCCGAGGGCAGGGACCTCTCCGCTGCGCAGATAAAGGAATACCATGGCGAGAGGCTGTCGGACCTGGGTGATTTCCATGAGAATTCGATCAAAGGCCCCCAGCGTGTGGATATCGGCTCCTACCGGCTGCGGGTCACCGGACTTGTAGAGAAACCACTCACTTATTCATACGCCGAAGTGCTGTCCGGGCATAAGAGCTACACCAAACTGGTCACGCTGGATTGCGTGGAGGGCTGGGCGGTCAAGATACTGTGGGAGGGGGTGCTGGTAGGCGATATCATCACCCCGGCCGGAATACTGCCCGCTGCCAACACCGTCATTTTCCACGCGCATGACGGCTACACCACCTCTCTCCCCCTGGCATACGTCAGGGATAAAAACATCCTGCTGGCCTATAAAATCAACGGTGTAGAGCTGCCGCCCGAGCGGGGATTCCCCTTCCAGCTGGTGGCCGAAGATAAGTGGGGATACAAGTGGATCAAATGGGTAACCGAAATCGAGCTGTCGGACGATCCGAACTACAAAGGTTACTGGGAGAGGGCCGGCTACTCCAACGACGCCGACCTCGGCAAACCCTTCTTCGAAAGGTGATCCGGCATAAGGTAACCGGGATTCAAGCGCGCTTCCTGCTCACCGTCAGAGAGAGGCCGTCGACGGCCGTGACCGTGACTTCCTCCCCCACCTTCATCTCTCCATCGGGACAGGACGCCTTCCACAGCTCTCCCTGTACCCTGATGAAGGCCTCCGGAAGTACCGTTTCGACGGTCCCGATGCTTCCCACTAAAGCTTCAGGGCCTGTCACGTCCCCGTACAGGACAGTGGGGTGGCCTATGCGGTACATGATATAGCAAAAGACGGGGAATCCGGCCAAAACGGTTACAGTCAGCCACGGCGGGACCTGCACGCCCAGGACGGGCAGCAGCCACAGCAGCAAAGCGGCTATAGCCAGCTCTTCGATACTTGAAGTGATCAGAGAATAGATGGTATGCCAGCGGCCGGATTTTCTTTTTCTCAACTGTTCCCCGGCTGCCGTATCCTAATCATCCAGTATCGCCACCACACGTGCCCAGCCGGCGCTGCCGCCGGTCAGCCTGACCGGAAAGCAGGCCACCTTAAAGCCCGTGGGCCGCGGCAGCTTATCCAGGTTGGCCAGTTTCTCGATGTGGCAATATTCTTTCTTGATGCCGGCCTTGTGGGCGGTCCAGATCAATCCCTTATCGTGTGTCCTGTCGAACTCCTCTTTGATGGCCGCGAAGGGACGGTCCCAGCCCCAGGTATCGATGCCCATCACGCGGCTGCCCTGGTCTATCAGCCACAGGGTGGACTCCTCGGTCATGCCGCATCCCGCCGAGAAGTACTCGGGCTTGCCCCAGAGCTTATCGGAGTCCGTCTGTATCATGACTATGTCCCAGGGCTTGATGGTGTAGTTTATCTTTTTGAGCGCAGCCTTCAGGTCCGCCACGGTAACGCCCGCTCCCTGCGGCTTGTGCCGCATATCCAGCACCACGCCGTCGTGGTAAAACCAGTCGAGCGGCATCTGGTCGATGGTCCTGGCCGCCCTGCCCTCCGAGAGGGGAGCGAAATGCCAGGGCGCGTCGACGTGCGTGCCGGCATGCGCGCCCAGCGTGGCTGAGTCGTCCGCCCACCCCAGCCCGTCCGCCAGGTCCTCCTTTTTGCCGCCCAGGAACATCTCGATAATGGGCAGGCTTACATCATGCGCCTTATGCTCCACCCTGACGGGCAGGGGTTCGCTGGGGCTGTCCTCGGTGGGCACGCTCAAATCGTAAATCCTGGTCATCTCACCGCTCCTTTCACGTTATGGCCGATGACTATATTGCAAAATAGAGAATGCTCAATGCAATGCTGAACTGGGCGGCATAATAAAGGATATGGTTAACCGCGATATACGGCCTGGAATCCTTGTTGTCGTAATAAGTCATGCTCAGGACGAGGTCCGACAGCAGGAACAATATAGCGCCCACAGCCAGCAAAACGGTGCAGGCGGTGTAACCCTGATTGACCGCCGCATAGCAGGCCTGCGTCATCATGTAGGCTAATACGAATGAATAGGCATAGGTATCAACGGTGTGCTCGGCGAAATTGAATTTGAATAAAAACTTGCTGACGCAGATAATTACGGCCGCCAGGATAATTGCGATAACCAGGGGTATCCAGTTGAAACCGAAATAGGCGATTAATGCCGCCAGGTAAAACAGGTGCCCGACCAGGAAAGCCGCCATCCCGCCGTGCTGGTAGAGTACCGATGATCCTTTATACATGATCTTGAGGTCCAGCAGTATGTCTCCTATCAGGCCGCATACAAGCCCCATCGCGATGAGCGCGGCGAATACGGCCGCGCAGGGACACGGGTTAACCATGAAAGATACGAAGGCCGTCACTATGAACAGGAAGCTGGCAAGTGTTTTATACAGCAGGGCCTTGACACTGCCGTTGCGGTCCCGGTTTATCAGAAAGAGGGTCAGCGCGACCGCTCCCAGAAAGACAATCAGATACGGATAATAAATCATAGTCATTCTATATTATATAACAGTTTAGCGGACATATATTTGGCCTCGGCTAAATGCTATAATTCCCCTCATCAGACGGCTGTGGATTTTATGCGATGACGGACATTGAGAGCGTTAAGCAAAGGATCGCCGAACTCAGATATAAAATAGTCTATCACAATCACCGTTACCACGTGCTCGACGATCCGGAGATCAGCGACGCGGAGTACGACGCGCTTATGCTTGAGCTGAAAAAGCTCGAGCAGGGACACCCGGACCTGATATCGCCCGATTCGCCCACGCAGCGCGTGGGAGCGCAGCCGGTGGCCGCCTTCGGTGTCGTGACGCATCCTCGTCCGCTGCTCAGCCTGGCCAACGCCTTCTCGGACGAAGAACTGGACGCCTGGTACAAACGCCTGAGCGGGCTGGTTCCGGGCCAGAAAATCGATTTCGTCTGCGAGCTCAAGATCGATGGGCTGGCCGTGGCCCTTACCTACCAGGACCGCGTTTTCAGCGTGGGGGCCACGCGCGGCAACGGCTACCAGGGCGAGAACATCACGCAAAACCTCAAGACCATCAGGAGCATACCGCTCTCGGTCGGCCCGCAGGCGCCGCAGCGTTTCGAGGTCAGGGGTGAAGCTTACCTGCCTAAAAAAGGCCTGAAAAAGATCAACGAAGAGAGGGCGGCCGAGAAACTCCCTCTCTTTGCCAATCCCCGCAACGCGGCGGCCGGCTCGGTCAGGCAGCTCGACCCGCGTGTTACGGCCGGGCGTCCGCTGGACATTTTTATTTACCAGCTCGGCTGGTCCGAGGGCAGGGAGATGCCGGCCACGCACTGGGAGACCATGCAGTACCTCAAGGCCCTTGGATTCAAGATCAACAGCAACATAGCCCGCTGCAAGGACCTGGACGCGGTCAAGGCCTATTGCCGCCACTGGGGAGGCCGGCGGGAGGAATTACCCTACGACGTGGACGGCGTGGTGATCAAGGTGAACTCCATCGCCCTGCAGGAGGAGCTGGGGTCCGTTGGGCACGACCCCCGCTGGGCCATCGCGTTCAAGTACCCGGCCGTGCAGGGAACTACACGGCTGATCGACATCGGCATCAACGTGGGCAGGACCGGCAGCCTCAATCCCTACGCCGTACTTGAGCCCGTCAGCATAGGCGGAGTGACCATCAAGCAGGCCACTCTCCACAACGAGGAGGACATCCACCGCAAGGACCTGCGCATCGGGGACTGGGTGCTGGTGCAGCGGGCGGGCGAGGTGATACCTGAGATCGTGGAACCGATCGTCTCGCGCCGCACGGGAGATGAGAAGGTATTTCACATGCCGCTGACCTGTCCGGTCTGTGGCGCGGAGGTGATTAAGCCCGAGGGCGAAGCGATGCACCGCTGCACCAATACCGCCTGCCCGGCGCAGGCGCTGGAAGCAATTAAGCACTTTGCCAGCAAGGGCGCCATGGACATCGACGGCGTGGGCGAAAAGCTGTGCAACACGCTCTTCGAACAGGGCCTGGTCAAAGACTCGGGCGACCTCTATTACCTGAGCAAAGAACAGCTGATTAAATTAGATCGCATGGGGGAGAAGAGCGCGGCCCGGGTGCTGGCGTCCCTCGAGGCCAGCAAGAAGCGCCCTCTGGCGCAGCTCTATTTCGCACTGGGCATACCCAACGTGGGAGAGGAGACGGCCGCCATACTGGCCAGGCAGTACACCGGCATCAATAGTCTATGGAGTGCCGGGGCGGAGGAGTTGATGAATATACCGTCCATCGGTCCCAAGATCTCCGACGGCATACTGGCCTTCTTCCGCCAGCCCCAGAACGTGCGCATAATCGAGAAGCTGCGCGCAGCGGGTGTGGCCATGGAGTCGGCGGAGCAGCCGGCCGGGGACCTCCCTCTGTCGGGCACGGAGTTCGTCATCACGGGCAGGCTTGAGATGTCCGGCAGGCAGGAGATGGAGGCGCGCATCAGGGCGCTGGGCGGAAAGGCCGCCTCCGACGTGACCAGGCGGACGAACTACCTGGTAGCGGGCAGCGATCCCGGCTCCAAGCTGGCGCGCGCCCAGTCGCTGGGCATAAAAGTATTGAATGAGAAGGAGTTTCTGGCACTCCTTAATAGTCTGACCGGCGGTGAAACCAAGCAGGTGAAGCTGCTATGAAGATCATCCTGGGGCTGGGCAATCCCGGCAGGCAATACCAGCACAACCGGCACAATGTCGGTTTCCACTGCCTCGACCGCCTTGCTGAAAGACATTCCATTAAATTAAAAAATAAACTCTGCCAGTCCCAAACCGGGACAGGGCAGATAGAGGGTGAGGAGGTCGTGCTGGCCAAACCGTCTACCTTCGTCAACCTGAGCGGAAACGCGGCGGCAGGCCTGCTCAAACGTTTCGGCTGCGCGCCTGCGGACCTGATCGTAATCCATGATGACCTCGACCTGCCCACGGGGCGCATACGGGTCAGGCTGGGAGGCGGATCAGGCGGCCACCGCGGGATAAAATCGATAATCCACGAGATCGACAGCCGTGATTTCAACCGTGTCCGCATCGGCATCTCCAGACCCTTTTCGGATCGGTCCAGGCCTGATTACGAAAACGAGATCGTCGACTA
>DAOUFR010000062.1:0-7268 GCA_034429715.1 Dehalococcoidia bacterium | reverse complement strand
GTCAGCTGGTTTTCCCTCAGTCCCGTCACCTTCTTCAACCTGTTAACCTCAAAGGGGGCCATGCCCTTTATGGCGGCCTTGTTCAATTTATTGGCCATGTCTACACCCAGCTCACGGCTTACGGTGTAGAACCACATGCCGTCGTGGGTCAGCCAGCCCTTGCCCAGCAGGTCCCTGATCTCCTCCCTGGATACATCTTCGAACTTCCGCATCTCGTACCTCGCCTCCATAGCAGGTTTCTTACTTTAAGAGGATGAACCGCTGCTGCTTTTAACATTGTAGACAGGCTTCCTCTTCTCCACGAAAGCCTTTAGTCCCTCTTTTGCGTCCGGGCCGTCCGCGCAGGCGCACAGCATCATCCTCTCCTGCTCGATGTGTGTCTCAAAGCTGTTTGAGAACGAGTCGTTGAGAAGCTGCTTGACGCAGCCGTATGATATCAGCGAGTTGCCGGCCAGTGTGTGCGCCATCTTAGACGCCTCTGCCAGCGAAGTGCCGTCATCGACCAGTTTAGTCACCAGCCCCCACGACAGCGCCTGGGCGGATGATATCGGGGCGTCGAAGGCAACGATCTCCAGCGCCCGCGCCATACCCACTATCCTGGGCAGCGTGAAAGTTCCCCCACCGTCAACGCACAGCCCGTTGGAAGTGTAGGCCTGCCGCATCGTCGCCGACCGCTCCATCACACGGAAATCGCAGGCCAGCGCCAGCGAAAAGCCGCCTCCGGCGGCGATCCCGTTGATAGCAGCTATCACAGGTTTGTTCATGCGCCGTATCTCCATCATGGCCAGGTGATAGCTGGCTGCCAGCCTGTGAAACCCGGCCGACAGGCCGCCCGCGAACCCGCTGGCCCACTTCAGGTCACCCCCGGCGCAGAAAGCTTTGCCCTCTCCGGTTATAATAATACCGCGCACGCTTTTATCGACAGCCAGCTCGACAAGGGCACAGGCCAGCCCGTCGATCATTTCGTAATTGAATGCGTTGTAATGTGCCGGACGGTTCAGTATCAGCCTGGTAACCTCGCCGTCTTTCTCAATTCTAATTGACTCTGCCATATACCTCACCTCCATCTGTTGGCTTTAATTATATGGATGCGTTGCCTGCTGTTCAACCGCGCGCCGGGTCGTGCCATGTGATAATATTATAAATTGATACGGTCCGTACATCCATATTAGCCATAAGGAGGGATATTATGAGCAGGTACCTGATCCGAGGAAACACGTGGAAACTATTCTCAGTATTAGTTATTGGAGTCATAGTGTCCACAGCATTGCTCGCAGGCTGCGCTGCCCCGGCCCCAAAACCTCTGGAAGCCGCCACAACGCCGGGCACGTTCACCCCTGGAGAGCCGCTGAATGCCAACGAGATGCGTATTACCTTTATGGGGACATCCGTTATCCCCCGCCTGGCACAGGAGTGCAACAGCGTTTTCGTTGAACTCGGCAACGGCGACAGCTTCATATTCGATATAGGTTCGGGAGTTTCAGCAAAATATGTGGCCATGAGCATCCCCTATTCCCGTATGGATAAGCTGTTCCTGACACACCTGCACGGGGACCACACCAGCGATATCATCACTCTTTACTGTTTCGGGCCTACCCTCGACCGCAAAACGCCACTGCTGCTGTTCGGGCCCAGCGCGGACACCCCTGACGAGGGGACAGCGGCTTTCGCGGACAATCTGAAAAAGCTGATGAAATGGCATGAGGAGAGCTTCAGTTTTACGCCGACCGGCCTCAGCAACGGCGAAAATGGATTTGACATCGTTGCGACCGAGTTGCCCTACATGAAGGTAGGCGGCATTGCCTACGAAAAGAACGGCGTTAAAATCACCCATTTCCCCGCTGTACATACGCGCAACGGCTCCATCAGCTACAAACTTGAGTGGAACGGCCTGTCGATGGTATTTTCCGGCGATACCAAGCCTAACAACTATATGCTCGACCAGGCCAAAGGTGTGGACGTCCTCATTCATGAGATGGTCGTGCCGATTGAAACCTGGGCATCCAAGAACTCCGGAATGAAGCCGGGCGACCCCGGCTGGCAGCAGGCGCTCAACTATGCCCAGGCCGTACAGGATTCATCTCACACACCGCAGAAGGCATTGGGCTATATCCTCAGCCAGACCAACCCCCGGCTGGGAATCGCAACCCACTTCCAGGTCAACGACGATACTGTAGGACCCGCCATGAAGGACATCCGCACCTGGTACCAGGGACCGGTCGCCTTCGCCACTGACCTGCTGGTCGTCAATGTATCGAAGGACACCATCAAACAGCGCCACGCTAAAGTCTCGGATTTCTCCTGGTATCCAAATAACACGAAGATATATCCCGCCGATCAGCTGTCTACACCGAAATATTCTTCACCAACAGCCCAGCTGAGCAGCGAACTGCTGGGCCAGTGCATCCCCGAGAACGTTTACAACAAACAGTAAACGGCTATTAACTTTAAAGGCCGACCCGAATTGAGGCCGGATACATTGCAATGTATCCGGCCTCAATTAAATTACATCTTATTCAGGCATATAGTTGACAAATAATTACTTATTGTACTAATATAAATATTGAATGAATATTCATTCTATTAAATGACAGAAATGACTACAAGAAAAAGACGGACCGAACAGATCACCGCAGCTCGGAAAAAGCAGATCCTGGATGCAGCCATGGTGGTTTTTTCTCAAAAGGGATTCGGTGAGGCGACCATCGCCGATATCGCGGCCGAGGCGCATACTGGAATCGGCACTATCTACAACTATTACAAGGACAAGCGCGACCTGCTGATATCACTGGTAGCCGAAAATTTGATCTCCGAAGAACTGGTCCAACTTATTAAAGACGCACCGGATAAGAATTATGAAGAGTTTTTGAAATCGGCGATGGCAGAGCGACTGGAGTTTGGGCTCGGCAACGCACATAAATTGCTGTTCCTTTTCTTCGAAATACAGCGCGATGCTAAGCTTCGTCGACAATACGTTGTCCAGGTAGTGTCCCCACTCCTTCAAATGCTCGAAAAATATATACGGGCTCATGTAACGGACGGCAACTTCCGCAAGGTGGATGAAAAGGTGGTTGCGCGCACCATCGCGGGAGCGTTAATAGGCAATATGATACTTTACAGGCTCGAGCGAAGGGACAGCCCGTTTAAGAAATCACGTGTCAATGAGCTGGCGGATGAGTTAAGCAGCCTGTTCATCCACGGGCTGAAGAACAGCTAAGGCCTGATCGCAAATGATAACCCAAATCTGGAACGACCTGAAATCATCCCTTTTCTTAGTTTCAAAATATATTACGCGCGGCAATAAGGGCACACTGATATTAACAATAATAGTAGCCACCCTTGGTTTTATGGAGATCAATATCATCTCGGGGATACTCAGCGGCGCAGTTAACCTGATTTACCAGCAATCCAAAAGCAACTATGTATCCAATATAGTTATTCAACCCGGCAAGGACCGATGGGGCAATAATGAGCAGTATTTAAAACAGGTTACACAACTTAAAAGAAAGATCAGTGCTATTCCGGGAGTTATCGGTTGCGCTTCAAGGTATTCGGTCGGTGCGATCATAGAATATGATCCTGATAAGACCGGTAGAGATGTCAGGTCAATAAGCTGGCCCATAAAATCCATGGACCCTGCCGAGAATATCGAAGTCTCCAATATTTCCAAATACATGGTGGCGGGTGAATTTCTGGACGAGTCTGATCGCGATCAGATTATCATGGGCAGAGAAATCTCAGGCGGATTCGGCGCAAACCTGGAGGTGCAAACACTCAAAGGCGCCAATGTTGGTGACGAGGTAACAGTATATTATCACAACGGGATGGTGCGTAAGTATACGATCAAAGGAATTTTCGCCACTGTCTTTCCTATTTCTGATATGTCAGCCTTTATTACCAACAAAGAGGCGGAGTCCGTTCTGGGTATGCATGACAGAGCTTCAGAGATACTGATAAAGACAAACGACAGCCACGCTGAACAATTCTACATAGAGGAACTGCGAAAGGCCGGCGTGGAACTTCCGGAGATCAGGACCTGGATTGATTTTATCGGCATGTTCCTTGGGATCGCACAGAGCTTCGACATGATTAAAAGGATCATAGCAGTAATAGGTCTGATTGTTGCAGGCGTGACCATTTTCATAGTCATTTTCATCGCTACAGTCAGCCGCAGAAAACAGATAGGAATCATGAAGGCAATCGGGATGAAGGAACAAATACTGATCGCATCCTATGTGTTTATGGCTCTTTTCTATGCTGTTGTCGGAATCGGGTTGGGTATCCTAATAATTGAATTCGGGATCAAACCCTACTTCATTGCCCATCCCTTTAAATTCCCGATGGGAGACGTCAGCCTTCAGATCAACCAGAGTGACTTTGTCACGAGTATTATCAGCATGATTATTGTGAGCATAGTAGCCGGATTCATACCTTCGTGGCGTGTTGCCAGGGAAAACATAATAAAAGCTATCTGGGGTTGATCCTGACATGATAAAGGTGGAAAAACTTAACAAAATATATCCAGGGCAGGTACCGGTCCATGCGATCAAGGACGTCAGCTTTGAGATACAACAGGGCGAGTTTGTATCAATTATGGGGCCAAGTGGATCTGGAAAATCTACATTGCTCCATCAACTGGCCCTGATAGATACACCCACTTCGGGAAGCATTTCCCTGGATAATGTCGATGTCTCAAGACTTTCTGATAGCAAGAAAACTGTTTTCCGGCTGCGTAATCTCGGCTATGTTTTTCAAGAGTATGCCCTTATTCCCGAGTTAAACGCAATTGAAAATACTTTTTTACCGTTGATGCTATTAGGGTCAGGAAGGAGTGTATATCTTAATTCAGCCAAGGAGATGTTGGGGAAAGTGGGACTGGGTGACAGGCTCCACCATCTAATCAGCCAACTATCAGGAGGCGAGCAACAGCGGGTTGCGATTGCAAGGGCACTCATAAATAAATCAAAAATAATATTTGCCGATGAGCCCTGCGCCAATCTGGATACAGAAAATAAGGGGATTGTTTTAAGACTGTTGCGACAATTATGTAATGAGCTTCACAGGACTATCATAATGGTCACACATGAACCGGAACAGAGGGAATTCACAGATAGAGTCATCTGGATACGGGACGGACGCTTTGTTAAAGAAGAGATCATTGATAGAAGCGCCAGAGAAAATGCCGTAGAAAGCGCCTACCGTGTGGTCGAGTAATCATCAGTAATATGGGTGAATGAAGATTGACTGCGATCAATAGGCCAGGTTACCAGGATAGATTTGGTAGCGTTAATATAATCGTTCGTCGGAGATAGAAGACATGGAAAACAGACTGATTCTCATCGTATCGCTGGTAATTTTAATTGCCACGATATTTTCTTCCTGTTCACAGCAAGCGAAGGAGATTTCGCCCTCGCAGATGGCTACAGTCACCCGCGGAGACCTGATCATTACCATCTCCTCCGACGGAAACCTGGAAATGCCTAATGAAGCGAACTTGAAGTTCGGTACATTCGGAAAGGTCAAGAATATCTATGTCAAAAAGGGGGACTTTGTAAAAGCAGGCGCTCTGCTTTGCAAGCTTGATGATACGACACAGAAACTCAACGTCGAAGCCGCCCAGTATAACCTTGAATTGGCTATTAATAATGTCATTCAGGCTACCTGTGGCTCACGATATCCGACATTCTACACTATGGCAACGGCGCTCCTGCGTTTCGAGCAGGCGCAAGATGAAATCTTTGAAGCCAGGGAATACCTCACAGCACAAAAATACTACGACGCATCTTCCTCGCTGTCACTATCGCAATATGATCTGAATGCCGCACGTACGGTATATACAAACCCTAAGATCGACACTTTGGAAACCCAATATATCGATTATAATGCTCAACCATCTCCATCGTTTCCCAAGTATACCCGGGTGATTTCTGCCCTGGATGCGCGAATTGCAGACCTTTCAACAATTCAAAAATCACTCGAATCCGGAGAGTATGCAGCCACACTACAGGCCATCAATAGTCTGCTCATGTCCCTCGAGGAGACATATACAATCGTCAAAAGCAACTCACGGCTTCCCGGGGCGTTCACCTACCCTGATATTTCCACTTCGATTGCAGTATCCGGGCAAGTATTGACTTCACTCACCGAACTCAAAGACATGCTGAACAGGGACGACCTGGATAAGGTAGAGATGGCCGAAAAAATACAGATGGCGCAGCACGATATACTCATGAGTTCCATGATCCTTGACAATAGGGAGACGATTTACAGGGCAGGGCTGAATCCTCAGACTTTGCGTACCTATAACCTCAATATCGATAATGCAATGGTCAACCTGGAAAAAGCCAAGCAGGATTTGCTCAATACTGAAATTTTCGCGCCTTTCGACGGTGTTGTTGTCGATGTTCCCATCAAGAAGAACGACCAGTTCTCAACTTTTGACTATGCTTCAAAGACTGCGATACAACTCGTGGACACCAGGACAATCAGGGTGACAGGCACGATAGATGAAATAGATATCCCGTTGGTTAAAGTCGGGCAGAAAGCCTTGCTCACAGTGGATGCCCTGCCGGGACGTGAGGTCAAAGGACGCGTTACTTTTGTCTCCCCCTTCGGCATCAATAAGTCCGGCGTGGTTAATTTCCCTGTGGAAATATACCTTGATTCTACCGAAGACTATACCGATCTGAGGGGCGGACTTACGGCAACCGCGGATATCATAGTTGCCGATCATAAAAACGTCCTTCAGGTGCCCATAAAAGCAGTCAAAGGACTGCCCGGAGATTATTACGTTGAAGTCATCACCGACCCGGCCACGTACCTTACGGATAAAAGGCCTGTCCAAATAGGAGTACAGGGCAAGATGTTCACCGAAATCATCTCAGGACTCAGCGAGGGCGAAAAGGTGTTACTCGAGGCCCGGTAAATCAACAGACTTTGTCGGAGGCAGGGTGTCGTGCGCCCATGCGCAGCATATCCGGCCCGCCTGGTTAAATAAACCTTCCTCCCCCCAAACACGTTTCTTATGATGATTAGACTATGTAACAGGGGGGTAATATGTCTAAATTTTTAACAGCATTCCTGGTTATGGTCTGCGCCCTGGCAATGTTTGTCTCAGCCGTACCGGCCTCGGCCGACGGGGAGGAGATAACAGCCATAGGGGAAGCCACCACTCCTGCAATCCTGCCGGACTCGGGACTTAATTTCTTGAACGGCTGGGGCAGAAACATACAGCTGGCGTTTGCCGGAAGCGATACTGCAAAGGCCAA
>DAOUFR010000061.1:0-89895 GCA_034429715.1 Dehalococcoidia bacterium | reverse complement strand
ATAGTGACATATGCGATTCTTCCCTTCTTTTCGTACAGCAAGTATTTGTATGACATATGCCCTCCCCAACTCACATCGAGTTCTATCCCAGTTTTTTAGTGAGCAATTCACGTATTATCTTGGGATTGGCCTTGCCGCCCGAGGCCTGCATCACCTGGCCGATCAGAAAGCCCATGGCTTTGCCCTGGCCGCTGCGCAGATCGGCCACAGCGGCAGGTTGTTCGGCCAAAACCTTCTCGATCAGTGCTTCGAGTGTGGCCGTATCGGAGACCTGCCGGAATCCACGGGCGCTGACAATAGTCACCGGCGATTCGTCGCTGTCAAACATGTGCGCAAGAACCTCGCGCGCCGCGTTGGCGTTGATCTCGTTGTTTGAGATCATTTTAAGCAGCACGGCTAAGCGTGCTGGAGTCACCGGCGAGCTGCACAGCTCCAGCTTCCGCTCCCTGACGGCGGGCACCAGTTGCGTGGTCAACCAGTGCATGGCTATGCGCGGCGCAATACCCTGTCCGACCAGCTCCTCGAAATAGCCTGCCACCTCCGCGTCGGAACTCAAAAACAAGGCTTCTTCATTCGTCATCCCGTGCTGCTTCATAAAGCGCTCGGCCTTCACGGCAGGCATTTCAGGAAGACGCGAACGCATCTTCTCGATCCATTCCGGCGATAATTCGATAACCGGGACTGCGGGATCGGGGACGCAGGGGCCTTCAAACTTGGCGCGCATGGGCAGCGTGACTTTTTTCTCGGGGTCCCACAGACGCGTATGCAGAACCACTGCTTCGCCCGCCTGCACTGCTGCGCCCTGGCGGATGATCTCGTAAGCGATAGCGTCGCCAACGTGGCGGACGGAATTCATGTTTTTAACTTCGACCTTGGTATTCATCTGGTCTGTGCCGCGCGGGCGTATGGAGATGTTGGCGTCCACGCGCATCGTGCCGTTATCCATGCTGCACTCGGATGATCCCACGGAACGCACCTGCGTGCGCAGCGCCTTGAGAAACTCCATCGCCTCATAGGGCGTGCGGAAATCCGGCTCTGTGACGATCTCAACCAGCGGCGAGCCTGCGCGGTTGAAGTCCACCAGGCTGATGGGAAGCCGCCCTTCCATCTCATGCACCAGCTTGGCGACGTCTTCCTCCATGTGGATGTGATGGATGCGTAGCTGCTTGGGTTTGCCGCTTTCATCCGTTATCTCGATGCGGCCGCCGCGTGAAAGGGGAAGGTGGGCCTGAGATAACTGGAATCCTTTGGGCAGGTCGGGATAATAGTATACCTTCTGGTCGAAGGCGCTCCTGGGCTGGAGCTCAGCCCCGAGTCCCAGGCATAAAAGCGACGCCTTCTCCAGCGCCTCCCGGCTGAAGCGCGGGATGGCGCCCGGAAACCACAGGCAGATCGGACAGGTGTTTACGTTGGGCTCATCGCCGGGACGGTTGGGGCAATCGCAGAACATCTTGGTTGTGCAATTGAGCTCGACATGGATCTCCAATCCGATGACCGCTTCGAATTCCAAGCTATTTGCCTCCCCGGCGTATATTCAAAATATGCTCGCCCAGCGCCAGCAGACGCCCGTCACTCAGCCTCGGCCCAGCAAGCTGTAACCCCGGGTGCGCTGAGCCTGATATCGGCGGCAGGTAAAGCACGGGCTGGCCGGTTACACTGGCAAAAATCGTTGACGTGAATTGAGCGTAAGTGTCTGCAAGCGACGCAGGCGTCCCGCCGGGATTAGAGTCAGCCATCGGAAAAACCAGGAAGCCTACCTGCGAAGTGAGACGCTGCATATCATCGAGCAGGCGCGCGCGTATGCGGCAGGCGTCCTCATACGCGCCGTAGCGCTCAAACTGAAAGAACGCCCCCTGTATTAAATAGCTCTTCAGCAGAAGGCCGAAGGCAGCGCCGCGCGAGAGCAGGTACATGTCGTTCCAGTTTTTAGCGCCGGATGCGCGCTGGCCGTAACGCACCGAGTCATAACGTCCCGCGCAGGATGAGGCCTCCACCGAGCCGACGATCCTGTGAACCAGGGTAAAAAGCGAGAAGTCGGGCAGGGACAGCTCCTGCAGGGAGAAGCCCGCCTTTTTCAGCTCGTCGACCGCTGCACGGAACTTCTTTTCCTGAACAGCGGGTAAATCAGCGAGCGATTCAGTTATCAGGCCGATGGTTGTTTTTTTGGGGTCGATCTTTTGAGGGGAAAAGTCCGGTGTCTCTTCAGCGGGGAGCGAGAAATCCAACTCGTCCGGGCCCGCAACGGTTTTCAAAATTCCCCGGATATTTTTCAGGCTTCCGGAAAGCACACCGCAGCATTCCATGGACGGGATCAGACCGATAAGGCCCAGGCGGGATATCAGTCCGTAGCTGGGTTTGAACCCGAAAACGGACGCGCGCTGAGCGGCCAGGCGGCTCTCTCCCATCAGGTCCAGAACCAGCTCGGCGTCGGCCTCCTTCTGCCCCAGCGCTTCACCCGCGCTGCCGGCCTGCAGGCCGAAACCGAATTCACTCATGCGGGTCGAGCCACATATAAAGGCCCCGGCCTGGCGCAGCCGCTGAACAATGGTTGAGTCTTCCAGGGCTTTAAAATTGATGAGAGCGTTCGAGCCGGCCTCCGTCGGCCAGCCTGCCGCCGATACGTTGGGCTGAATGGCAACTCTCAATCCCTTCAAAGCGCCGCTCCCGTCGGCGGCCCCGGGATTGCGATACACAAAAACCGAATCCTTCAAGATGTTTACCTTTATTCCAGAATGCTGGAGACCTTGTAGAAATTACCTTTGACAGAGGGTGCGCTCTTGAGCAACCGGCCTGTCTGCGACAGCTCCGAGCGTTTCTCTTCGGTGCCCGGACGCGTGCGGTTGGCGACAGGGGCCACCCCATAGACCGGCTCCTCTGTGCCGGCCTTTTGATGGGCCAGCGAAGCCAGGTCGTCGGACTGCTTCAATACATCCTCAATTACGGGGCGCTCTGCGGCTGAGATGCCGATGCGAGATACCCAGGACAGGTGATCGATGCGGTCTTCTTTTTCGGCCGTACCGGGCAGAACGCCCTGGCCGCCCAGGTTTAACAGCCCCAGCTCGGCCAGTTGTTCGCGTTTGACCGTGGAGGGCGCGCCGGTTAGGGGACAGGCTGCACTGCGATTTTTGGGGAACGCGATCACCTCGCGTATGGAGGGTGTCTGCAGGATCATCGACACGGTGCGGTCCATTCCCAGCGCCAGTCCGCCGTGCGGCGGCGCGCCAAAATCGAAAGCCCGCAGGAAAAAGCCGAATTTTTCCTTCGTTTCCTCTTCGGTCAGACCCAGCGCGGCAAATATCTTGCGCTGCACATCGCGGTCGCTGATGCGGATACTGCCCCCGCCCAGTTCCTCCCCGTTCACGACCAGGTCATAGGCACGCGAGCGCAGCGCCAGCAGTTCCCCGATATTCCCGGGATCGAAATCGGTGCGGTCCGGCGCGGTGAAGGGATGGTGGCTGGAGGTGACGCCCCCTTCCTCGGTAGGCTCAAACAGCGGGAACTCCGTTATCCAGACAGGGTAAAAGCTGTCGGCGGGGATCAGGCCGAGACGGTTGGCCAGGTGCAGGCGCAGCTGTCCCAGCGCCGATGTGACAACGGCATACGAGGCATCGGCGATCATGATAAGGACGTCCCCGTCGGCGACGTCGAACCTTTTACCCAGATCATCCAGTTCCTTACTGCTGAAAAACTGGACGATGTTGGATTCGAGTTTGCCCTGTTCGGCGCGCATCCATGTCATGCCCCTGGCGCCGAATGAGGGCACTATCTCTTTAGCATATTCATTCTGCAGCACATTTTTGCTGAGCTTGTCGGACTGGCTTTTAATATTGATGCCCTTGATGCAGCCGCCGCGTTGGAGTATCTGCTTGAAAATGGAATAATTCGTCCGGGCAAATACATCCGTCACATCGACGAAGCGCAGGCCGAAGCGCAGGTCTGGACGGTCCGAGCCGGTCGTGTCCATGGCCTCAGTATAGGTCATACGGGCGAAAGGCCGGTGCAGCGTGATTCCGCCTATGTCGAACATCTTGACGGTAAGCTCTTCGACCAGCCCGTAGAGGAATTCCTCGTCGATAAACGACGCTTCGATATCGAGCTGCGTGAACTCCGGCTGCCGGTTGGGACGCAGGTCCTCGTCGCGGAAGCAGCGCGCCAGCTGGAAATAGCGTTCCATGCCGCCGATCATAAGCAGCTGCTTGAAGAGCTGCGGCGACTGGGGCAGTGCATAGAAATTCTGAGGATGGACGCGGCTGGGCACCAGGTAATCACGCGCCCCTTCCGGAGTGCTCGCCGTCAATACCGGCGTTTCGATCTCCACAAAGCCACGCGAATCGAGAAATTCGCGGACACACTGAAAGATGCGGTGCCGCGCGATCAGGTTGTCCCGCATGGAGGGACGGCGCAAGTCCAGGTAGCGGTACTGGAGACGTAAATCCTCGGCCACGTTGTCTGTGCCTGCGGATGCCGCGCCCGTGATCATAGCCTTCTCGGAGATGGCGAAGGGCAGAGAGTCCGATTCGGAAAGCACGGTCAGCTCCGTGACCATGACCTCGATATTTCCTGTTTCGATGTTGGGATTCTCCGTGCCCGCCAGACGCTTCTTAACCTCTCCGCTGACCGCGACGCAGTATTCGGCGCGCAAAGCGGCCGCCGCCTGGCAGACATCGGCCGTAGCGACATCAGGGCTGAAGACTATTTGAATTATGCCGCTGCGGTCGCGCAAATGGATAAACAGCAGGCCGCCGTGATCACGGAAGGCATCCACCCAGCCGGCCAGCAGCACCTTACGACCCACATCGTCGGGAGTCAATTGACCGCAAAAAACACGTTGAGCAAAAAGCATGAGAGAAGTCCTTTCTAATCGAGCTATAAAAGAATTACTTTATGTATGTAACTGTAAATATATGCCGCGAAACGTATCGTTACTGTTCCGCTGCCTGAAAAAATTCCCAATAAGTGTATCATCTTTCAAGCTGAATTTGAAGCAGGGGAAGCTTCTTTTGAGGGGCTGACCACGTTGCGGGCGTTGCCTGTCAGGCGGACTTACGATAACATTATGAAACGAAGTACGCACATCCGGGGTATCTATCAGGGAAGTATTTACCGCATATGAAAAAGGCCTTATCTTTCTTGCTTGCCTCTGTATTAGCCGCAGTCATAGCTATAACGGCCGCCGGCTGCGCCGGGCCGGTGAAGAATTTAAAACAGATAAAGTCGGCTACAGAGAACCTTCAGGCTATCATCCAGTCCAGGCTGTTGAACCTGGACAATGCCGTTTCCGATGCGGCTGAAAAAATCGCGAAAAGCGGACTGCAGGGTGAAGAGACGAGGGGAATATTGAACGGGCTGTGCAGGAAATACCCCTACCTGACGGACTGCTCTGCCTCAGATCCTCAGGGAAAGATGATCACTGTGGCGCCCGAGGCGTACCGCCGCTACGAGGGGACTGAGACCGCCACCACGGAGGCCTCAAAGAAATTCTTTGCGGATTTCGTTGAAAACAGGAAGCCGATGCTGAGCAATGTCTTCAGGTCGGTTGAGGATATCGATGCCGTGGTGCTGGTCCGGCCTGTGATTACTGAGGATGGTGAGCTGCTGGGTACGGTCAGTGCCCTGTTCAAACCGGGGGACCTGCTGGACGGCACTATCGCTCCCGCCGCAGAGGTGAGGGCCATGAAGGTCAACGTCGCTCAGACCGACGGGCTGACTATTTACTGCTCCAACGGAATTGAGACCGGAAAGAACCTGCTGACAGACCAGCGTTATAAAGCTTATCCCGAACTGGTGGCGATGGGTGAGAAGATGGTCGCACAGAGGACCGGCTCGGCTGAATATACTTTTATCAGCGATGCGATAGGTAAGCCCGTGATAAAAACCGCCTTCTGGACCACCGTAGGATTACATGGCACTGAGTGGCGGCTGGTGTCCATCGCCGAACTGGAGAACTGAGTTTTATCTCAGATACTCTATGTTGACATCCGGTATCAATGCGATGCCCGGCTTGGCCAGCAGCTCTATAAATCTTGCGCCTTTCGAAGGATGAAACAGATTGGCCGAAGCGCTGCTTCTGACAGCCCATGCGGTATCAAGCCCTCGCTCGGTCCCGGCCAACGCCAGCACATCCTTGCCCTCCGGAATTACGCCGGCATCGACACACATCAAAACGCATTCAAGACAGACAAGTGTCCCGGTGGATATCAATTCCAGGGTTTTGGCAACGAGATCAAGGCCGGTGACTTTATGCAGATGCACACGCATGGAGAAGGTCGGACCGAAAAAGGGTATCGTGCCCTGAACCATCTTTACTTTGAGCTTTTCCAGCCGCTCCCCGTTCTCCGGAGAAATCGCCATGGGCACTCTCTTCAAGCCCTGTCTCATCCACCTGGTTCGTAACT
Source organism: Dehalococcoidia bacterium (assembly GCA_034429715.1). GTDB lineage: Bacteria > Chloroflexota > Dehalococcoidia > GIF9 > UBA5629 > CAIMUM01. Next base: position 83,500 of record DAOUFR010000061.1, on the reverse strand, counting down.
GCTTCAATTCGGGTATGTCGACAAAAGGCCCTTCGCCCATACCCTCAACTTCCCAGTTCATACCCTGGGGACAGGTGACACAGATCACCTTTTTACTGCCGACCTTTGCTGCCAGTTTAAGCGCAGAATCTCCGGTAATTGAGGCCACCACCAGATATTCATATTTAGACGAAACCGACCTGGCGATCTCAATGATTTCATCCGTGTTGACCGGCCCCGGCCTCTTAAAAACGCGCATGGATGATTTTCTCCTTAGCAAGATCCTGTAAGCTACGGGGTGATTATATTGAACATGGGATCGAAGCTGTCCATCATTCCCATCAGATCGACTATTTTTAAGGCATCTCCTTCAATGGTTACCTTTCCCGCCAAAATCTCCTTGGGAAACGTAGTCTCACCTGCCAGTACCGAGATCAATGTAGCACGTGACAGATTCAATGTGGCATCGGCCTTATTCGATAGTCGGCCCGACGTGTAAGTCAACGCCGAGTTTTCAAGGTTAAGGACATATTTATCGCCGGTATCAGTGAAATTCCAGTTGATGACAATCTTTTTACCCTCGGCTTTGGGACCGTTAAGGCGGCTGCCCATCAAGTCGAAATACTGGGGCAGAGTTATACCTCTCACCATGTCGGGGCTGACGCTGCCCGCCCCGATACTTTTACTCATCCCGGTGCGCAGTTCGGAGGCGCCCACCAGATAACAGTTACGCCATACGGTGGATTCAGCCTGGTAAGCGAGTTGTTCCATCGCGTCAGCCTCCAGGTTACGCGCCTCCTGATTATCGGGGTAAGCGAAGACAACCTGGTTCATCACCTGCACAACCCAGCGGTAATCCCCTTTTGCATAGTCCTTTTTGGCCATGTCTATGACAGCCCGGGGGCCGCCCATGTATTCGACATATTTCTTGCCGGCCTCAACCGGCGGTAACGGATTGAGGTTTGCCGGGTTGCCGTCGTAGAAACCGAGATATTTCTGGTAGACGGCCCTTACATTGAAACTCAGCGTCCCGTAGTAGTCGCGAACATCCCATCCCCCGGCCAGGCTTTCCGGCAGTTTGATCATTTCGGATATTTCATTGGGCGTATAGCCATGGTTCAGCAGCCTGAGCGTCTGATCATGAGTATATTTATACAGGTCGCGTTGCTGCTCGAGATAGCCGACTATTTTTTCATTGCCCCAGCATGGCCACTCTTGTGAGGCAAAAATCACATCGGTCTTATCACCATACAGCTCGATCATCTCATTAATCGCTTTAGCCCACGCATTGCCATCGCGAACCTCCGCGCCTCGAGGTGTCAGCAAATTATGGTTACTCTGGCTTGCGATCTCGGCTGTGTCAAGCGCCCGTAGCTGCGGAAAGTATATGGTCATCTCGGCGGGCGCCTCAGTACCTGAGACTATCTGGAATTCCATTTCCACTCCGTCAATGACCAGCTTCTCGCCCGTAGCTTTAATTTCCTTGTTGGGTCCGATCAGCGCCATTGTGCCAACGGGTAAGGCTTTGCTGCCTCCAATATCCACCTGTCCTCCGGCATTCCTGGGCAGATAAACACCGAACTGGTACTGCGCACGGCGGCTCATGGCATTGCCGGCCAGGATATTCTCACTGATGGCATAATCGAGGAAACCCTCAGGCGCTATAACCTGGACACGGCCGGATTTTGCATCCTCATCAGATATAATGCCTTTGATACCGGCAAAATGATCGATATGGCTGTGCGTATAGATGATGGCTGCCACCGGTTTTACTCCACGCTCCCGGTAGTACAGGTCAAGCATGGCTTTGGCAGTCTCAGAGGTCATTCCCACATCTATAATAATGATCTTGCTGTCGCCTTCGACGATGGTCATATTGGTGATATCAAACCCTCTTATCTGGTAGATACGGTCCGTCACCTTATAAAGGCCGTTGTTCAAATTCAGCTGAGAATGTCGCCAGAGCAGGGGATTAACGGTCGAAGGAGTCTCTGTTTGCTTCTCGAAATCATAGTCAGGCATGGACCAGGCTATGCCGCCGGCAGCGTTTTTGATCACAAGGTCCGGCACAGTGGCGATGAATCCGCGTTGTGCGTCTTCAAACTCTTCCCGGTCGGCGAAATCAAACTGTTTTTTTACTTCCTCGTTGGCTTTGATAGTCCATTCCGACGCTCCTGCCTGTGTCCCTAAAGAGATCGCTGGAGTCGCAGTTTTGTCGGGGGCTTTCTCGCAGGCGGAAAATGCGGGTAGTATGATCCCGATTATGACGAAAACAGCCACGAGTACGGTTGCTGGACGTTTGATCAAACCCATGATTACCTAACCTCCTGCCCAAAATGATTGTGATGTGACGTCATGTGGTAAATGAAAAAGGGATGGGGTGAGTGGAGGGATTCGAACCCTCGATATCCAGGGCCACAACCTGGCGCCTTAGGCCTCTGGGCCACACTCACCACAATGGCAGAGATTATAGCGTAAAGAGGGGGGTTTTTACCAGTTCAGATGGAACATGCTTACGTCATTGCGAGGAGCATTCTCTCACCCACGTCATTGCGAGCGAAGCGTGGCAATCTTGTGTTCGAAATCACGACAACAGAAGATTGCCGCGTCGCCTGCGGCTCCTCGCAATGACGGGGAGAATAGGGCTCGCAATGACGGGGAGAAAAATGCCCGCTATGATGGATTCTTAACGCCTTCTATTCCGATAAATGATGACCTGTATGGAGAGGCCAAAGAGAATAGTGAAAACGAGCGCGACCAGCAGGCCGTTAGTAGTATTGTCCGGTGGTATGACTGAAGTTGAAACCGTCGGCTCCGCTGCCGTGTTGAACGAGAACACGGGGCTGCTGTCGCCCGGCGCCGGCTTGAGCGGTGTGACCTGCCAGAAATATGCCGTCGCGTACTCCAGCCGCCATGGCAGCTTGAATGCCGCCGTATCGACTGTCTGGTCGATAACGGGCCGGCCCAGGTCCGGTTCCCCGGCGAGCACAAAGCGGTAGCTGGTGGCGCCTTGCGTTGGAGACCAGGAGAAGCTGAGCGGATAAGGCGGTACCTCGCAGGCGTTGTGGCAGGGCTGCAGCGATTCTATCCCCGGATAAGACGAGGCCGCTACCGGATAGCCGGGGCGGACGCTGAAGCTGAGGGCTGGTGACCAGCGGCTGCGTATGACCTGGCCGGTGGCCGCTCTCCTCACCCTCACACGCCAGAAATAGTCCTGCCCGGCGGCGGGCAGCACGCCCGGCCTGATATAGTACGCCGGATAAAGCGAGTTCTCGGGAACGAAGAAGGGATTGGTCGCCGGCTCCGCCTCCGTAACCACCAGGTCGAACCATTTGTCCTTGCCCACCTCCACCTGGTAGGCGTCGGCCAGCGAAAGCTGCTCCCACCTGAGGTCGACCTGTGCGTTGCGGCCGGTCACGGGATCGCAATATACCAGGCTGTTGCCTTTGGGTGAGATCAGCCAGGGTGAACGATTGGCCAGCGTGTCCCTGAACGCCCACAGCAGGCCTGTGCCCACAGTGTAATCGTAATCGCGCGCATCGAACGCCCACAGGGTGTCGTCTGCATACACCAGCGAGGCCGGCTCCAGCCGGAAGACAACGCCTGCAGACAGGCCGGTCGACAGGCTGTCCCAGAATACACCGTCCTTGGGTATGCCGCCGCGAGAGTAGGTGGTCCTCGATACCCCTGTCGCATCGTTCGTCTGGCTGAAGGCGGCATAGTACATACCCCGTACCGCCACCGCCTGGCCATAATAGCTGTTATCGGGCGGTACCATGTCGTCCCAGCGGTTGCTGTTGCCCACGGTCCAGCGGTACAGTCCGCCCGCATCGTCGGCCAGATAAATGAGGTGGTTGTCCTGGAACTCCTCGTCGAAGGCCACATGGCGGTTGCCGTTGCTGTAGGCCGGCTCGGTTATCAGTTCCCAGTTGTCCCCGTGGTCCAGCGAGTACGATACAGGACATAGCCTGCCCAGCGCCGCGCCGGCCATAACGCGTCCGTCCTGCACGATGATATTGTGGGCGGACAGCAGGCCCGTATCCCGTATTTTGCCCCAGACCCATCCTCCCGTTTCGTACCTGCCCCGCCTGATAAGCGCATCGGCCTGGATCACATAGAGCTCGTCGCTGCTCCCTGCCGCCATGTCCTGTAAATAAACTCCCGGCAGACAATCGCGCCAGGTCTGCCCGCCGTCCCGCGATTGAATTATGCGCGTGCTGCCCTGATTGCCCAGGAATACAACCGATCCATTCTCTTCGTCCGGCGCCGGCCTGAGCAGCGGCGCGCTAAAGTCCAGGCAGGCTATTCTTTGCCAGGCCTCCCCTATCACGGGGGTTCGGCTGCGCCATGTACCGCCCAGCCCGTTGTCGTTGACCGACGATATGTAAACGGTTTTACCGTCTTCAGCCACGGCCAGCGCACGGAAGCGGTTGATCTGCGTGTCGATCAGGCTTAACTGGTTCCAGGAGACGCCGTCATCCTGGCTGAGCGAGAAGGCGGTCTCGTCCAGCGGAGACGAAGCCCATGGAGCGCCGTTGATATCGGCCCATTGGGTGGGGCTGCTGCGGTTCCCTGAGCCAGTGCCGGCGAAGGCGATGGAGCCGTCACCCGTCCAGGCGACCTGCGCGTTACCGAAGCCTGTGTTGTAACCTCCCGTGGGCGGCTTGAGCGGCTTGACCCAGGTGCTGCATTGCGCCAGCGGGTCGGCCGTGAACCAGACATGTGCCTCCCCCGTGATACTGGTGGATTCGACGGATCCCGCCAGCAGCTTGCCGGATGCGGTCGAGCCACTGTAGGCGATGGAGCTGACGCGCGGTTTCCCTGCCGGAAGATTGAGACGGGTGACGATAGTATCGTTGATACGATAGACGTCGTCCAGCGGCCGCGATGTGCCGGTGGCGGCGCCATTGGAATCGCAGGCGGCGAATATGATGCGTTTCCCGCCGGATCCGCCGTTGAAGTCGTCCGGCAGCGCCAGACTACCGGTTATAATCCTGTCCTTGCCGCTGAACGAGGCCCCGGCCTGGTCTGATGTGCACAACTCGACGGGATAGCCCTGCGCCGTGTTCCAGAAGCATGCGTTGGCGCCCGTATCCCGCAGGCCCAGGTTAATATAGGTGCGCTGCGTGGTACAGGCGGTGACGACCAGCGTAGCATCCATGTCATAGGAGGGTGACGGCTGCAGGGAGAGTATGTCCCCGCCCGCGAAACCCTGGGCCTGCCAGCCAGCCATGCCCGGGCAGCGCAGCGCGTATACCTCGCCCTGAGCAAGGGCGCCTGCGGGGTTGCGGCTCCCCACCATGATATCGTGTACCTGTTTCTCACGGTAATTGTAGGAATCTGTGATTGTGATACAGCCTATCTGCTCGTCAGGGCCGTAGAGAAAGGGGACGGCCCCGCTGTAGTTCCATACAGTGCCGCCGTCCTCGCTATAGTAGATCTCCCTGCGGCGGTCGCCAGCCGCATTCATGCAGACGGCAGCCACAAGGTCGGTATTATCGGGAGCAACTGCCAGTGCCGCCACCGGGAAAACAGGCGCGGGCGGACCCGGTGTCCTGGCCAGCCACTGCGTGGGACGCTGGCTCCAGGATATGCCGCCGTCTTCGCTGCGCCAGATGCCCGCATTGGTTACCAGACCCGAACTGGAGTTGGGTATATCCAGCATATAAATGATCATGCCGCCGCGCGAGACGGCCAGCGCATTTATCTCGCTGCGGTATCGTATGTCGTTGCGCTGGGGGTAGCCGCCGGGCGTATCGATGCTTCCCCATTTGAGGACGCAGGAGGACGGCGTGGCCGCTTGAATCAGGTGAGTTTGAGAGAGTGGTGTTATCAGCGCTAAGGCTGCAGCGAGGATAATAACGCGGAAGCAGTGCCCCGGACTTACTTTCCCCGGATGAGGGCCGGTTTTATCCACGCCTCACTTCCCTTCCTCCACAGTTTGCCGGACTCAACTCTGAAGATGAGCTCGAAATTGCGATCGGCCGGATCTCCCGGCTCGACCTTATAATTCTCTATTTTATACATTCACCGAAAATGCGATCAAAACAGTTATTTGACATGTCGCTTTCAATGCAGGATTCCTCGCTGTTAACGCACACACGCATGGTTACCGGATCGTTGGCGGCGCCATAGCCGCCGATATAGTTGAAGCGAGGCGAGAAATGGTACTGCTGAAAAGCCTCCGCACGCTCCTCACCGGCCTCCAGCGGCGCCATATAATCCTGCGATACCTCCAGGCCGTTTTTATAGAGCCGGGTTACGGTTGCACAGGAGGCCAGGTTGCCTGTATTTTTCACGCGATAAGCAAGGATATTGCCGCTGGTCCATATCTCCGTGACCTGCAAGTCCGGCTTCTCCTTGATTACGGGCGTGACATTTACATTCAATCTGCTGGAGCTAACGCCGCCGCGGTTCATGGCGTACAACGTGTAGGCGGTATCTTCGGCTGGAGTGACGGACATGCTGCCCTCCGCATCCACGTCTCCAGGCGCAGGCCGGATATCGATCCTGGACGCATTTGATACCTTCCAGACAAGCTGTACAGGCTGGCCGGCGATCGTTCTGGACGGGATGGCGGAGAAAGATGCTATTTGCGGCAGCGGCAGCGAAACATCGCGCAGGACGGAGAAGCCGGCGCTGGCGCCGGGCCGGCCGTCGATATATAGATCTACCCGGTAATCGCCTCTCATAAAACCCCCCGCAGGCGCCGGCAGCGTGAATCCCGCATAGCAGTCCGTGCCGCAGACGGTATGGTCCTGTAATATAAGCGGCCCGGCCTCTTTGGGCATCTGTCCCCTGATGTAGACCCAGTCTGCCCTAACAGAAGTATTTTCACTCACACCTGTGACCTTTGCCGAGCAGCTGACCTGCGGGCTGTCCACGTAGAATTCGTTCCTGTTGTCAAGCGGGAGATAATCGGGTGTGAGGCGGGTGCATAGTGTGAGTTCAGAGATCGATGGAGATAGGGTGGATGTACCCGCGCAGGACGAGGCCAGCAGGACCAGGATTGCGATTGGTATCAGGGTAAAGGATGATTTTATACGAAGCATCGTAAGATTATATCACATATTCCATATTATAGCTGTGAACTATTAATATCTCGGCTTCATTATCGGTTAAAGCGCCCAAAGTACCTCCTGGTCATATAGACGATCCAGGTCCAGTGTGTGATTATATGTGTGCTGAAGAAAACCAGCAACCCGACGGCCAGCCACTGGTGGACCTGTATCCAGGTGCGTCGATCGAAGAGGACGGTTGTGCCCGCCGCTGTGCCTTCAGGAAGGGCGAACCACAGGATGAACCCCGACACAACCAGCAGGAGCAGTATAATTCCTTCGATAGCGTCGAGTATATAGTGCATGGTGGCCTTGCGCATGTGTACCTCCGGGTATCAGGGCTTGAATTTATTATAGCTCGGACAACGACTGCCGATAATGCAATTGCCGCAGAGTGGGCGCTGCGCTTTACAGGTCCTGCGTCCGTGCTCGATCATCAGTACGTGGCAGCGGTAGATGTCGGCCGGACGCACCAGGCGCTCCATCTCGATATGGGCGGCGTCGGCCGTGGTTTTAGTTGCCAGCAGGCCCAGCCTGACGGCCACGCGCAGTACATGTGTATCGACGGGAAAGGCCGGCATGCCGAGCGAGAAGAGCAGGACGCAGCTGGCCGTCTTCATGCCCACGCCGGGAAGGCGCATCAGCCATGCGCGAGCTGCTCCCAGCTCCATATCCCTGAGAAAGCGCAGGTCATAGTCCGGGGCCTTCTTCTCCAGGTACTGCAGCGCGCCCTTTATATATCCTGATTTCACGTCGGCCAACCCTCCCGTTTTAATAGTCACTGCAATGCGCGCAGCCGGCGCATGCGCGACTCTGTCCCAGCCGCCGAAGGCTGCAGTCAGCGATTTGAAAGCGCGCCGCGAATTTACGTCCGATGTATTCTGCGACAGGATGGTCAGTATCAGCTCATCCACCGGCCCCAGCCGGCGCTCGGGTGCGCGGTCTCCGTAGGCTGAGATGAAAAGCTTCAGTATTTTTTCGATTTTATCCATATCGTTTTTAACGTAGGGGCGGGTTTTAAAACCCGCCCGCAATTCCCCGGGCTCACCTGAAGGTACGCCCCTACGATTTAATCTGTAGCGGTGCACAGTCTCGCGACTATATCTTTATAGACCTCCGTCCCTTTGAGCAGGCTGTTTATTCCGATCTTCTCGTCGGTCCCGTGTATCGACTTTAAATGTTCGCCGGGTATGATGGCCGGGCAGAAGCCGTACGAGATGATCCCCTTCTCCCGGAAGAAGCGCGAGTCGGTGGTGCCCAGCATCAGGTAAGGTGCTGCGATGGCGCCGGGATAGTGCTCCAGCAGCGCCGTTTCGATGGTTGTGTAGTCCTGCGTGTCCATTGTCGAGGCATTGCCCTCACCCTTCATGATGAATTCGATCTGTATCTCATCGTCGGCGAGCTGTTTTTTTATGAAGGTTATCCACTCGTCGATATTCTGGCCCGGCAGCAGCCTGGTATCGACCTCGGCCTCGGCATATGAGGGAATGACGTTGACCTTATTGCCGCTGTGCAACGAGTTCAGGCTTACCGTATTCCTCAGCATGGCGTTGATCTGCGGAACGGACAGCAGGTCGTTCTCATCTACGATCTTTAAAAGCGTCTCGTCGCTGCCGTCCTCAATATAAGGCTTGAGGAAATCCCAGGCTTGCGACATGCGCCGGAAATACTCAGCCACAATAGGCGTCACCCTGGGCTTGCTTTTGTGCTCGAGCAGCCGGTTGACCGCCTCGCTCAATCGCTCCAGAGGATTGAGGCCGTGGGGCGTGGAGCCGTGGCCGGGTAAACCCCTCCTTTTAAGTCTCATCCAGCAGGGACCTTTCTCCCCCGGGGAGATCATGGCCAGCAGCCGGTCGGGCACAATACCCTCCACCACGTAGCTGCCCTCGTTGAGCACCAGAGATGCGCCAAATTCGCCGGGGCGCTCCCTCAGCAGGTATTCCACGCCGCAGTCGGCGCCGGACTCCTCGTCGGCTGTGGCCAGGAAGACAATATCACGGCTGAGCTGTAGTTTATTATGCCTTATATCCAGGAAGGCCAGCAGCTGCATAATGCCCAGCGACTTGGTATCGAGTGCGCCGCGGCCGCAGATATACCCGTCTATGATCTCGCCGCCGAAGGGATCGAAGCTCCATTCGTTTTTATCCGCTGCGATCACATCGGTATGGTGCAGAAGTATGAGGGGAGCCCTCTGGCCCGAACCCTTCAGCTCCGCCCGTATGGATACGCGGCGGGGACGCGGCTCATAGAGCCTGTAAGGTATGCCCTCGCCGGTGAAAATATCTGCCAGGAAATTTGCCGCGAGGTGTTCGTTTCCCGGTGGATTGGACGTGTCCAGCCTTAAATAGCGGCTGAGCAGTTCGGCTGCGTCTAAATTCATATTCTAAGCTTCTCCGCGGTCTTTTCTTCCAGAGATTATACCCTATATGAAGCCGTTTCCGGTTGCCGTATGCGCTTTGCGGCACTGCTCATAGCCCCGTCTCTATTATCGACGGCTGAGTAGTTGATGCTATAATAATCAGGCATTCTGCTTGGAGGTAATAATATGAGGCAATTTGCAGGCCAGGACGAGATCAAGGTTTTCTGCGGCAACGCCCACCCGGCGCTCGCCAGCTCGGTCTGCGATTACCTTGGCATACCGCTGGGCAAGATCGAGGTCTTCGAGTTCAGCAACGAGAATACATTTGTGCGGATCCTGGAGAACGTGCGCGAACGCGATGTATTCATTATCCAGCCGATATGCTCACCGGTCAACAAGAACCTGGTGGAACTACTGATCATGATTGATGCTTTTAAACGGGCCTCGGCCGATCGCATTACAGCCGTCCTGCCTTACTACGGCTACTCGCGCACGGACAAAAAAGACCAGCCGCGTGTCCCCATCACCGCGCGCCTGGTGGCGGACCTGCTCTGCACGGCCGGCGCCAACCGCATCCTCACGGTTGACCTGCATGCGGCACAGATACAGGGCTTCTTCAACATCCCTGTGGACGAACTGACCGCCCTTTTCCTGGTCAGCGATTACTGGAGGACCAAGAAGCTCAAGGACGTAGTGGTGGTAGCCACCGACATCGGCATTAGCAAGCGGGCGCGTGATCTGGCGGAGAAGCTCAATGTTCCGCTGGCCATCATCGAGAAAAGACGCATGGGCAACGACGATACGACCGAGACGCTGAACATCATAGGTGAAGTTGAAGGCAAGCGCGCCATTACAGTGGACGACGAGATCGATACGGCCGGGTCGCTGGTCAGCGCTGTGGATACACTGCTGAAGGCCGGCGCTAAAGAAGTTTACGCGTGCTGCACGCACCCGGTGTTCTCCGGGCCGGCTATTGAACGCATCTCCAACTCCAAGGTCAAGGAGGTCGTGGTGGCCGACACGATCCCTTTAAATGGAAAGAAGAAGATAAGCAAAATCACCGTGCTGCCGATTGCGCCCCTGCTGGGCGAGGCCATACACCGCATACACACGGGCATGTCCGTCGGCGCCATGTTTGAAGATTAGGAAGGATTATGCCGAGCTGGTTAGGCAAACTGTTCGATTCCAACGAAAGAGAAATAAGCCGCCTCAAACCCCTGGTAAAGCAGATAAACGATCTGGAGCCGCAATTCCAGGGCCTTTCCGATGAAGAGCTGAGGGGAAAGACTGCCCGGTTCAAACAGAGACTGGCGGACGGGGAGACCTTGGATGACCTGCTGCCCGAGGCCTTCGCTGCAGTGAGGGAGGCCTCTCTCCGCACCATCGGATTGAGACATTTCGATGTTCAGCTTATGGGCGGCATCGTGCTGCACGAGGGCAAGATCGCCGAGATGAAGACCGGCGAGGGCAAGACGCTGGTGGCTACGCTGCCGCTTTATCTTAATGCGCTGGAGGGCAAGGGCTGCCACCTGGTAACCGTCAACGACTACCTGGCCCGCCGCGACGCATACTGGATGAGCCCTGTTTACAGCGCCCTGGGAGTCACCGTCGCCAGCGTCTACCCGGTTCAGAGCGCAAGCGAACAGCTGCCGGCGCTGATTTACGATCCGGAATATGTTGACGAGAAGGACAGCCGCTGGCCGCATTTCCGTCCGGTGGCCCGCCGGGAAGCATATGCGGCCGGTATAACCTACGGCACCAATAACGAGTTCGGCTTCGATTATCTGCGCGATAACATGGTGCTGGATATGTCTCAGAAAGTGCAGCGGCCGCTGAGCTATGCCATCGTGGACGAGGTGGATAACATACTCATCGACGAGGCGCGAACACCGCTCATCATCAGCGGGCAGGCCGAGGAGGCCACACAGAAATACTATACATTCGCAAGGCTGGTATCGCAGCTGACTCCCGAGGACTATAAGATCGAGGAACGGGAGCGGCAGGTCTACCTGTCGGAAGCGGGCATCAACCGCATGGAGGGGATGCTGCGCCGTGAGGGATTGCTCAAGGCGCCCAGCCTCTACGATCCTTCCAACTACCACCTCAGCACTTTCATGGACAACGCCCTCAAGGCGCAGGTGCTTTTCAGGCGCGATAAAGATTATATGCTCAAGAACGGCGAAGTAATCATCGTGGATGAGTTCACGGGCCGGTTGATGTTCGGCCGACGCTACTCGGAGGGGCTGCACCAGGCCATCGAGGCCAAGGAGAAGGTCAAGATACAGAAGGAGAGCATCACGCTGGCCACCATCACCTTCCAGAACTACTTCCGCCTTTACAACAAGCTGGCCGGCATGACGGGCACCGCGGCCACCGAGGCCGAGGAGCTTTTCAAGATATATAAGCTCGATGTGGTGGTAATGCCCACCAACAGGCCTATGGTACGGGTGGACCACCAGGACCTGATCTACAAGGACGAAGGCTCCAAGTTCAAGGCCATCGCCAACGAGATAGAGAAGCTTAGCAAAGAGGGTAAACCGGTGCTGGTTGGCACCGTCTCCATCGAGAAGTCCGAGCTTTTAGATGATCTGCTGATGCGCAGGGGTGTGCGGCACGAAATACTCAACGCCAAGTACCACGAGCGCGAGGCCGAGATCATCAAGCAGGCCGGCAGGGTGGGCGCCGTGACCGTGGCAACCAATATGGCGGGGCGCGGCGTTGATATCATACTGGGAGGCAAGCCGCCTCAGCCGGAGGATTTCCAGGACGAGAAGGAGTTCCAGCGGAAATATGATGAGTGGAAGCTGGGACACGAAAAGGTGCTGGAGCTCGGCGGACTGCATGTCATCGGCACGGAGAGGCACGAGGCCCGGCGCATCGACAACCAGCTGCGCGGCCGCGCCGGACGCCAGGGCGACCCCGGTGCCTCGCAGTTCTTTGTCTCGCTTGAGGACGATATCGTCAAGCGCTTCGGCGGGGACCGCGTTAAAAGCGTGATGGAATGGGCCGGCATGGACGAGAATACGTCGATTGAGCACCCCATGATCAGCAAGGCCATCGAGAACTCGCAGGTCAAGGTTGAGGCCTTCCACTTCGACATCCGCAAGCATCTGGTCGACTACGACAACGTGGTAAACAGGCACAGGGAAGTCATCTACGGCGAGCGCGACAAGATACTGTCGGGGGCCGATCTCAAGGCCAATATCCTGGATATAGTCGAGAAGCAGATGCAGCAGATTGTGGAGGAGCATTGCCACGGATACGATGCGCCCGACGTGGAGGGCATACTGCAGGACGTGAAGGAGATATTGCCGCTTCCGGAAAACAGCGCCGACATGCAGCTGGATAAGCTGGGCAAGAAACAGCTTGCTGAGAGGCTGATCGACTATACCCGGCAGGTGTACGAGCTGAGGGAGAAAGACCAGGGGCCCGAGCAGATGAGATTACTTGAGCGTCTGGTCATGCTTCGCGTCATCGACGACCACTGGAAGGAGCATCTGACCGCCATGGATCACCTGCGCCAGAGCGTGGGGCTGCAGTCGGTCCGGCAGATCGACCCGCTGGTAGTCTACAAGAAAGAGGGAGGGGCTTATTTCGACAGCCTGATGGCCGGCATACAGCACGATATCGTGCATACTATATTCAAGGTCAGCATCGAGAAGAAGGAACTGCCGGCCAGGCGGCCTTCCCCCGTCCCCGGCCAGAAGGTCGGCCGCAACGATCCCTGCCCCTGCGGCTCAGGCAAGAAATACAAACACTGTCACGGGAAATAAGCATTGTCGTAGGGACGTACCCACAGGTACGCCCGCCTGTCGGCCTCAACCCGTTTTGGCTTTCTTTGCCTCTTCTTCCTGTAAAATGCGGCGCATGATCTTGCCGACCATCGACTTGGGCAATTCGGTCCTGAACTCTACGTGCCTGGGCACTTTATAGGCGGTCAGACGCTCTTTGCAGAATGCCTGTATCTCCTGCGGCGTGCATTGCTGGCCGGGCTTGAGTACTATCCAGGCTTTGACGGCCTCGCCCTGCACGTCGTCCCTGACACCGGCTACGCTGACCTCCAGCACCGCCGGATGCTGTGTGATCACCTCTTCCACCTCGCCGGGGTACACCTGGTGGCCGCTGGGTTTGATCAACTCTTTTTTACGGGACGTGATAAAGAGATATCCGTCCTCATCCAGGTGGCCGATGTCCCCGGTAAATTGCCATTCGCCGCGGAATATCTCGGCGGTGGCTTCCGGACGGTTCCAGTAACCCTGCATCAGGTGCGGGGCTTTCACGATGATCTCGCCATCCTCACCCGTCTTGAGTTCCTGCGTGCCCGTATCGATATCGACGATCTTCATCTCCACATCCGGCGTGGGCATTCCCACCGAGCCCTCCTTCCATTTTCCCACGACGGGACCCATGACAAGTATGCCGGATTCGGTCAGCCCGTAGGCCTCTACGATCTTGCCCCCGGTCAGCGCCTCCCATCTTTTCTTGGTATCCACCAGCAGCGGCGCCGCGGCGGTGATGCACATCTTGAGATTGCTGAAATCTATTTTGCCCGATTTAACATCGGGATGGTTCATAAGGGCGATAAAGAGCGTGGCAACCCCCGGGAAGAAGGTCGGCCTGGTCTTTTTAAAGGTTGTCAGCAGGTCCTTGATGTCGCGCGGATTGGGTATCAACACAATGGGTACCGGCGGATTCACGATGGTCGAGATGAGTATCCAGTTGCCGGCGCCGTGGAAGATGGGCATCAATAAAACAGCCTTATCGACCCAGCCCTTCAGGATGGGTGAACACCAGGCGCGTATCTGCATGGCGTTCATAACGACGCCGCCGTGCGAATGCATCACACCTTTGGGAGCGCCGGTCGTTCCGCCGCTGAAAAGTATCAGGGCGGTATCAGTCGGCTTGACTTTAACGTCCGGCAGAGGCGACCCGGCGTATTTGTGCATTATCTCCTGCAGCCAGAGGTCACCCGGCTGCAACTGGATCCTGTGCCCCCCCTTCTTCTCCATCAGCAGGGTAAACATGGCCCGCATGAAGGGGCTCAGGTATTCCTTGATGGAAGTAGCGATTACCGTTTTCACGTTTGTTTTCGATTGGACTTTCTTAACCTGGCTGTAGAAAGGCGTCAGCACGATCACGGTCTCGGCGCCGCTGTCCTTCAGTGCGTGTATCAGCTCTTCCTCGGAATAAAGCGGATTGACCTGAGTCGTGATGCCACCCGCCTTCCATACAGCGAACTGGCTGATGATTATCTGTGGACAGTTGGGCATGATCAGCGCAACACGGTCGCCCTTCTTTACGCCTGTGCCTGCCAGCGCCTTTGCCAGTGTATCAACATACTCCGCAAACTGCCGGTAGGATATGGTATTGCCTTTGAACCAGATCATCATGTGGTCCGGGTTCTGCCTGGCGTTCTCCTTGATGACTTCGAGCAGCGTGATATCGGGATAGGGTTGCAGGCTGTGTGCTACACCTTTGTCGTAGTTTTTTAACCAGGGATAATCGGCCACTGCTTACCTCCTCGTCATGTTATTGCCGCTTGGGATTGAATCAGGCATGGATTATACCATGAATACGGGATACACGTGGTAAAATAATAGCTGTGAAAAACGCGGAGATAGCCACGGTTTTCGATAATATAGCCGACCTGCTGGAGCTCAAGGGCGAAAACAGATTCAAAATACGCGCCTATGCGCGCGCCGCCGAGACTATCAGGCACCTGCCCGAGGAGATGGAATTGATGCACGAGGAGGGCAAGGATTTCCGCGACATCGCTGGCATCGGCGACGCCATCGCAGCCAAGTCGGTGGAGCTTATCACCACAGGCCGGCTGAGGTTTTACGAGGAGCTGAAGGCCAGCCTGCCCGAGGGCATCATCAACCTGATGGACATACCCGGTATCGGTCCCAAGACCGCGTATAAGCTGGCCACCGAACTGGGTGTAGGTACCGTTGATCAGCTTGAGGCGGCCATCAAGGATGGCAGGGTAGCCGGGCTGGAAAGGATGGGAGATAAGACGGCCGCCAATATACTGCGCGCCATCGAAGCCTTCAGACGCAAGGACAGGCGCATCCCCCTGGGAGAAGCCCTGCCGGTGGTTGAGGAGGTATTAGGTGCATTGCAGGCCGTGCCGGGCGTGCTCAACCTCACGCCTGCCGGCAGCCTGCGCAGATTTAAGGAGACCGTGGGCGACATCGATCTGATGGGCACCGCCGACGACCCCGAGAGGATTATCAGGGCTTTTGTGGCGCTGCCTCAGGTGAGGGAGGTGCTGTCACAGGGGCCCACCAAGGCCAGTGTGATCCTGCCGGGCGGGCTGCAGGCCGACCTGCGCATGGTAGAGCACGCCGATTTCGGGTCACTTCTGCAGCACTTCACCGGCAGCAAGCAGCATAATGTCACACTGCGCACCTGGGCGCAGAAGAAGGGGCTCAGCCTCAGCGAGTACGGTATCACCGATATAAAGACCGGTGCCGTGAAGAGGTTTGCACGTGAAGACTCATTTTATGCTTACCTCGGATTGCAGTACATCCCTCCCGAGATCAGGGAGGATATGGGTGAGATCGACCTTGCCGAGAGAAACGCCATTCCAGACTTGATCGAGCAAAAACATATAAAGGGAGACATGCACACACATACTATCGGCAGCGACGGCATAGATACCATCGAGGCTATGGCGGCCGCGGCCAAGGAACTGGGTTACCAGTACCTGGCCATCACCGATCACTCCAGCGGGCGCAATATCGGCAGCGACAGGAAGCTGGACCGCGTCGCCAGGCAAACAGCGGAGATAAAAAGGCTGAACGCCTCAGCCGCCGGGCCGTACCTGCTCAACGGCGTCGAGGTGGATATTAAGGCGGACGGCAGCCTGGACCTTCCCGACGATGTCCTGGCTGAGATGGATATCGTAGTAGCCTCGGTGCATTCGTCCTTCATGCAGGCCAGGGATGTGATGACGCGTCGCATAATAGGCGCGATCGAGAATCCTCATGTGGATATGATAGCCCATCCCACCTGCCGCAAGATCAGCGAGCGTGAGCCGGTGGATGTCGACCTGGAGGCCGTCTATAACGCCGCCGTAAAGCACGGCAAAGCTCTGGAGATCAACGCCATCCCCGACCGGCTGGACCTCAAGGATATTCACGCCTATCGAGCGCGCGAGCTGGGGGTGACGCTGGCCATCGGCACCGACGCCCATGCCGTGTACCATCTCGGTTTCATGAAGTTCGGCATCGGCGTGGCCCGCCGGGCATGGTGCAGCCCCGGCGATATTTTAAATACCAGGCCTTTAAACGAAGTGCTGGCTTTTCTGCACAGGGGTTAGGCCGATATGACAAAAACAGGGAAAATATTGTGACGTCGATGCAGCAGGATAAAGACCAGGCCCAGAATGCGGCAGCGCTGGCGGGCGATGCGCGCGCCATACAACATTTCAAGGACCAGTTGAAGGCCGGCGGGAACTGGTATACCGTTTTGCTCGAGGCCATTGCCATGTGGCGCAGCCCGGAAGAAGTATATAACGGAGAGCGTTACCTTTATCTGGTGGGTGGGGAGGCTTTCGACTGGCTGCGCCTGGCCGAGCGGCTTTGCGGTGAGATAAGCGGGTCGATACCCGAAGACGAACTGAACAATCTGCTCTTCTTCGACCGGCCCCCCTTTGAGATGAGCGAGCGGGAATTCAAGGCGGCGCTGGGGCCGGCCAAGTATCGCGCCTACCTGAACTACCTCTACGGCGTCCTGATAGAGCAGGCTTTGCTGCTGGCAACTATCTACGAGGTGAGAAAGGCCAGCATCGTCCCTCTCGGTCCTGAAGAAGAAGCCGCCAGGGCATACAGGAGGATCTACGGGGCGGAGCTGAGCGACCTGTTGAGCAGGTTCCAGAAAGAGATGAAGTATCCCCACCGCAAATCTCTGACGCTGACCGAGCTCAAGGAGTTTACCTACTGGCTCTTCCGCTACAGGGTAAACACCAGCGAGAAATCGAGGGTGGCCAGCGACACCAAGAAAGCGCTGCTGCTGATGTACCGCAGGATGTCCAATCGCAAGCTTTAGCCGAGCTGCTGAAGCTCGCCCTTCATGCGCGCAAGTTTGTCCGTGTACTCCCTTAAACGCTCTCTCTCTTTCTCTATCACCGCTGCCGGAGCTTTGGAGGTGAACTGGGCGTCCTCCAGCCTCTGCGTCAGGCGCGTAATCTCGCGCTCCAGCACGGCCATCTCTTTAGAAAGCCGGACTTTCTCTGCTTCTATGTCCACCATCCCCTCCAGCGGGATAACTACATCGGCATGCTTGAGCACATAGACCATGGCCTTTTCCGTTTTGGCCGGACGTTTATCGCGCGAGAGGATATTGAGGGGCCGTGTTTTGGCCAGAGCCTCGATAACGGAGGCCTTGCCCTTGAGGTCGGCCAGATGTCCTTCTGCATATACGCTGGACTCGACCCACTTGCCGATATCAACCTTGTATTCAGCGCGCGCGTTGCGAATGGTGCGCACCACCTCCATCACCATCTCCATGACCTGCTCTGATCCCGAATCGCACAGTTTTGTATCGGCCCGAGGGTAAGGCGCGATGATAAGTGCGGGCGAATCGAGTGTTCCGCCGGGCAGCCGCTGTTTCATGTTCTGCCAGAGCTCCTCCGTGATAAATGGCATGAAAGGATGCAGCAGGCGCAGCGACGTTTCCAGCACGAAGGCCAGCACGGCTATGGGAGAATCTTTTCCGCCCAAGCGCTGTTTGGCTATCTCGATATACCAGTCGCAGAACTCGCCCCACAGGAAGTCATGTATCTCCTTCTCGGCCTCTCCGAACTGGAAATCAAGCATCAACCGGTCTACCTCACCTATCAACCGGTTCAATCTTGATACTATCCAGCGGTCCTCGAGTTCCTTCTGCTTTTTCACTTCAGCGTCGGCGAAGGCCTTTTTAGTGACCGGCTCAGCCTCAAGCGCCTTCAGCACGAAACGGCCGGCGTTCCACAGCTTATTGGCGAAATTGCGCCCGGCCTCGAGGCGGTGCTGCCCCATGTTGAGGTCGTTGCCGGGAGCGGTTCCCGTGGTCAGCGCGAAACGCAACGCATCGCAGCCGTACTGGTCGATGGCGGTCAGCGGGTTCAGTACATTGCCTTTCATCTTGCTCATCTTCTCGCCCTTCTCATCGCGTATCAGGCCGTGCAGGTAAACCGTACGGAAGGGCACATCCCCCGCGTCCTCGATGCCCATCATGATCATGCGCGCCACCCAGAAAAAGAGGATATCGTAGCCCGTCTCCATGACAGAGGTGGGATAGAAATACTTGAGGTCCCCGGTCTGGTCCGGCCATCCCAGCGTGGAATGCGGCCAGAGGCCGGAGCTGAACCAGGTATCCAGCACATCGGGGTCCTGCTCGATGTCGCTGCTGCCGCATTTGCCGCATTTATCGGGTGTATCCACGGCAACCGTCATCTCTCCGCATTTGTGGCAGTACCAGACGGGTATGCGGTGTCCCCACCACAGCTGGCGGCTGATACACCAGTCCCGTATATTCTCCATCCAGTTGAGATAGATTTTAATGAAGCGATCCGGGATGATCTTGATGCGGCCGTCCCTTACAGCTTCGATGGCGGGTACGGCCAGGGGGGCGATCTTCACGAACCACTGCTTGCTGACCTCGGGCTCGATCACCGTTGAGCAGCGGAAGCAGTGGGGAATGGCATGCGAGTAAGGCTCGATCTTCTCCATCAGGCCGGCCTTCTCGAAATCTTCCACTATTTTTTTACGCGCCTCGAACCTGTCCAGACCGGCATAAGGGCCGGCGTTATCGTTCATGCTGGCGTCCGGATTGAGAATATGGATGACGGGCAGGCCGTGCCGCTGTGAGATATCGAAGTCCACAGGATCGTGGGCAGGGGTAACTTTGACCATGCCGGTGCCGAACTCCCTGTCTATAGCATCGTCGGCTATGATGGGGATCTCGCGCTTGATGAAGGGCAGGATGACTTTTTTGCCGACCAGCGAGGTGTAGCGCCCGTCCTGGGGATTGACGGCTACGGCGGAGTCGCCCAGATAGGTCTCGGGGCGGGTGGTGGCCACCGTGATATGGCCGCTGCCATCGGCATAGGGATACTTCATATGCCACATGTTGCTGACCAGGTCCTTGCTCTGCACCTCGAGGTCCGAGAGGGCCGTCCTGCACCTGGGGCACCAGTTGATAATGCGCTCGCCGCGGTAGATCAGCCCTTTGTCGTACAGGCGCACGAAGGCGGTCTTGACCGCCTTGACCGGGCCGTCGTCGAGTGTGAAACGTTCGCGTGACCAGTCGCAGGATGCGCCCAGCCTCTCGTGTTGGTGCGTGATGGCGCTGCGCGATTTGTTGGCCCAGGCCCAGGTGCGCTCCATAAATTTTTCGCGCCCTATCTCATGGCGGTCCAGGCCCTCTTTAGCCAGTTCCTTCTCAACCACCACCTGCGTGGCGATGCCGGCATGGTCCACGCCGGGCAGCCAGAGCGATGGATCGCCCTTCATTCTGTGCCAGCGCGTCATGATGTCTTCCAGGGCTGCTGTCAGGGCGTGCCCGACATGCAGTTCGCCGGTGACGTTGGGTGGAGGCATGATGATGGTGAAGGGCTTTTTCTTCGGGTCGATCTTCGGCTTGAAATAGCCGCCGTCCAGCCAGAATTTGTAGCGGATCTGCTCCACGTCTTTAGGTTCATAGGCTTTAGGTATATCAGGCATGTTTAACCCCGCGTTTATTAAATATCCTCGTCGGCTTTCGGCAGTTTAAATATCCAGTCGACAACCCTGTGGGCGACACCTATCAGCAGCCACGAGTAGACTGCAAGGTTAGGATTGATGAAAGCCAGCCCGATCGAAAGGGCGAACCAGCCCGGCGCAATCAGGTTCGTTATTATACCGCGTCTGACCCATGCCGGGCCAAGCTTTGCATCAACCAGCTTGCGGTGGGTCGCGTATATCCATAGCCCGGTGGCCGTGAAGCCGGCGCAGGCCATGTTCGTGGCATAGAGAACGACGCTGGCTGTCTCCTCGAAATCGCTCAAAACGCTGGTGGAGAAGGGGATCAGCACGATGAACATGAGGAAGAGGAGGTTGAGCCAGAGCAATCCGGTATCGTACTTGCGGATAACGCGGAACTGGCGCACGTGGACGATCCAGTAAAGCCCGATGACAACGAAGCTGATCAGGAAAGCCAGGTACTTGGGCCACAACGCCAGCAGGGCCTGCGGCACCTCTGCCCTGGAGGTGCCGTAAGGCAGCACGATATTCAGTATAAGCAGGGTTATGGCGAATGCGAATATACCGTCGCTTAAGGAAAGCAGACGGCCGAGGATTTTTTCGTGGTCCGGGGAAATCCTTTCATTCGATTCCATGGTCAGGTTATCTAAGCACGAGGTTTTCCTGAATCCTTACAGGTACTGACGGCCTCTATTTCAAAACTCCGCGCAGTTTATCAAGTACCCTGTCCGCCACCTCATCCTTGGGCATGAGGGGCAATTCATCGACCTTGCCCTTACTATCGATAATGGTAACACGGTTGGTCTCTGTGCCGAAGCCGCAGTCCTTCTCGGTGATATCATTGGCCACAATAAAATCCAGGCCCTTCCTTTTAACCTTTTCTCTGGCGTTGGCGATCACATCGCGGCTCTCGGCGGCGAAACCGACGCGTACGAAATTGCCCGTGACCTGGGCCAGTATATCGGGGGTTTTCTCCAGTTCAACCGTCAGCTTGCTCAGGTCCTGTCGCTTGATCTTATGGGAGGCGGCCTTGACCGGTCGGAAGTCGGCCACGGCGGCTGCCATGATAAGCGCATCGGTCTTTTTCGCCGAGTCCTGAACAGCTTTCAACATCTCTTCAGCCGTCCTGACGGCTATGACCTTGACGCCGGGAGGAGTGGCAAGTGCGGTGGGTGCGCTGATAAGGGTTACCTCCGCTCCGCGATTGCGCGCCGCTTCAGCTACTGCGTAGCCCATCTTGCCCGAGGAGTGGTTGGTCAGGCAGCGGACGGGATCTACCGGCTCCTGCGTACCCCCTGCAGTGACCACTATATGTCTGCCCGCCAGGTCGCCCTTCCTGCCGAGCACCTGCAGGGTAATGCCGTATATCTCGTCCAGCGAGGTGAGGCGCCCCAGACCCATCTTGCCCGAAGCCAGCCTCCCGCGCGCCGGGCCGACGAAGATGAAGCCGCGCTTCATCAGCCTGGCCACGTTTTCCCGTGTGATCGCGTTGGACCACATGTTATCATTCATGGCCGGTGCGATGACGATGGGCGCCTTGGTGGCCAGCACGGTACAGGAGAGCATATCGTCGGCCATGCCGCAGGCGATTTTGGCTATGATATTGGCAGTCGCCGGCGCTATCAGGACGACATCGGCCGCCTCGGCCAGCGCGACATGCTCCACACTGAACTCGGAGGCAAGGTCCCACATGGTGGTGACCACCGGCCGCCCTGTGATATTGCGGAATGTAAGGGGTGAGATAAATTGCTGCGCCGATTCCGTCATAATGACGTCGACGCGGAAGCCCTCAGCGGTGAAACGGCTGGCAAGCTCAGCCGCCTTATATGCGGCGATGCTGCCGGTCACTCCCAGCACGACGGTTTTTATTTTATTTGCCATGTTTCTTTCCCGGGCGCACCTGAGGGTACGCCCCCACTTTTATACTTATGATTAATCCCGGTTCATATTATAAATCAGGCGGAGGCCGATGAGGGTAAGGTCCGGATTAACGGCATCTATGACGCTTGAGGCCTGCGGCGCCATGGTGGCGAAGCCGCCGGTGGCAACCACCCTGGCTTTCACCTCCAGTTCGGCCTGTATGCGCTGCACCAGTCCTTCGATCAGGCCTATATATCCGAACACTATGCCCGATTGCATGGCGGCCACTGAGTTGCGGCCGATGGCCTTCTTGGGGATGGCCAGCTCGATCCTGGGCAGTACCGCCGTGCGGGTGAACAAGGCCTCGGTGGCGATGGCTATGCCGGGCGCGATGGCGCCGCCGATGTAGCGGCCGTCCTTGGAGACGACGTCGAACGTGGTGGCGGTGCCCATGTCGATTACGATGACAGGCCCTCCATACAGATTATGGGCTGCGACCGCATTGACGATGCGGTCGGGCCCTACCTCGCGTGGATTGTCCATATCGATGCGGACACCCGTCTTGACGCCGGCCTCCACTATGAGGGGAGCCTTCTTGAGGAAGCTCTTGCACACCTGCTCGAAGACGATCAGCATGGGAGGGACCACACTGCATATGACCACATCCTTGATCTGCGACCCTGTCACTCCCCGCCGTTCCATCAGGGACAGCATCAGATGAGCGTATTCGTCCGATGTGCGGTGGATGGCGGTGGAGACACGCCAGGTCGTCTTGATCTTATCTCCGTCAAAGACGCCGAACGTAACATTGGTATTGCCTATATCGATCGCCAGCAGCATAGTAACTCATTATGACATAAATGAGCCTGTCATTGCGAGCGCTTAATCACGCTTTTCTTTCAGTTCCCTGATTGCCTTCGGCAGGGCCGGCAGCAGATCTGTAGCCAGCATGCCCGCGTCACCCAGTTCAGCTCTCACCATCTCACCTGCCGCTGCGTGCAGGTAAACTCCCAGAACGGCCGCATCGAATGGCGGCATGCCCTGGCCGGCCAGTCCGGCGATGGCGCCGGCCAGTACGTCGCCTGTGCCTGCCGTGGCCAGTCCTGCGCTGGCATAGTCGCTTATGCGTACGCTGCCCGCGGGATCCGCGATGATGGTGTAGGCCCCTTTGAGCACGACGATCTTGCCCCAGTGCGCTGCGGCTTTGCGGCACATCTCCAGCCTGTTCCCCTGCAGCTTCTCTATGGACAGTCCCATCAGCCTGGACATTTCGCCGGCATGGGGTGTGACGATCGCGCCGGCGGGAAGCTGCTTCCACCATCCATCTATGCCCGCAACGATATTGAGCGCATCGGCGTCAAGTATCAGCACGGGCGGATTTTCCGGCAGGCCTGCCAGTACATTTCGTACGAAATTCCTGGTATGCGGATGTTGTCCCAGGCCGCAGCCCATCAGCAGCACCCTGTAATACGGCAGTATGCTTAAAATAGCCGACGAAGCTTTTGGCGAGAGTGTTCCATTTGTAGTTTCCGGCAGTGGCGCGTAGGTGACCTCGGTGAGCTTGGAAGCCAGTATCGGCTGCAGGCTTCTGGCGGTTGACAGTGTGACCACGCCCGCACCGACGCGGGCGGCGCCCATGCAGGCCAGGTAGGCGGCTCCAATGTAGTTCTCCGATCCCACCACGGCCAGCACCCTGCCGAAAGTGCCCTTGTTGGCGCTGGCCGGTCGCGCCGGTAGGGCAGGCCGGGCCCATTCTGTGGTGATCAGCTCCGTTTTGATATTCCGGCTCAACCTCTCGGGTATGCCGATGTCGGCGACTACCACCTTACCGGTCATGCCTGCGCCCGGGAAGCTATACAAACCGGGCTTGGGCAGTCCCAGCGTTACTGTAAGGTCTGATTTCAGACAGCTCCGATCCACGGTGCCGCTATCTGCATTCATACCCGTTGGTATATCGATGGCAACTGTTATAAGCTGTGGCCGCCGCTGCTTTTCAAGGTTGATCATGTCAAGAGTTTCTTTGAACCTGCCTTCGAGCGGCCGGGCGCGTCCCGTGCCCAGTATGCCGTCGACCACCACCTCCGCCCTGGACAGGACGTTTTTCAGCTTTGCGTACCTGATATCCTTATGCATAAAAGCCAGAGGTATGCCGTGTTGCTTGGCCAGGCCCAGGTTTTTATCTTCGGGCGATCTTTCGCTCAATAAATAGATGCTTACATCAGCGCCCCACTCGTGAAGGTGCCTTGCCGCGACCAGGGCGTCGCCTCCGTTGTTGCCCGGCCCGGCCAGCACGAGGACGATCCTCCCCGCTATATAATCCACGAAACCGCGTGTCTCCTCGGCCACAGCCCGACCGGCGTTCTCCATGAGGAACGATGTAGCGATACCGGCCTCGGCCGCCCTGCGGTCGATAGTCTTCATCTGATCAGAAGTTACGATCTTCATCTGATTACTCCTTGCGCCGGCGGCCGTTCCTCCGCGCCGAACTCAGCCATCTTCCTGTTCATAGCGGCCCAGTGCGTCCCTCGCCAGTAGATGCGTCCGCAGGAAGGGCATTGCATATACTGCTCCTGCAGGTCGTAAACCCTCGCCGGCACCGATCCTGTCACCTCGCTTTTATCTCTGCTGGTAAGCTCGGCGTTGCATTCCAGGCAGCGTGTAAAAGGCCTGTAGTCCCGGTCGATGTTCAGCGCTGAAATGGCTGTACGCATCTGTGCTAAAGGGTTATCTCCCGATACCAGCAAAGCCCTTACGCGGCCGCCGGCGACAGCCCGCCTTTTCATGAACTCGGTGTCGCGGGTGATAACGGTCCTGCCCTGCGCCAGCGCCAGTTTAACCATGCTCCCATCGTCAGGCCCGTTGAAGAAGATTGTGTCGTAGCCCATCATACGCAGCCATCTGGCGAGCTTGCCCGCATTGGCATCCACGATAAACCGCTGTTCCACGTTCCAATTAAATTTTAGGGCCTAATCAATCCGCCCGCAAGGGATTGAAATCGGTACCATAGTCGTAAGTATCGAGGTTCTCGGCTTTCTTAAGATACCCGACCAGTGTATAGGTTAACGGCGTGGCCAGGACTTCATAGCAGATTTTAAACAGCCAGTGCCAGAGTATCATAGAGAAAATGAACGCGGGCGGCAGCACTCCCCAGAAGCCGACGAGGAGCACAATGGCCGTATCCACGGCCTCCCCGGCTACGGTTGATGCAATGGTGCGCGTCCACAGCCATCTCCCCCTGGTTAAAATCTTCATGCGGGCCATAACGTAGGAATTCACAAACTCCCCGGCCAGGTAAGCGATAAAAGAGGCAATCAGGAAACGGGGGGTATTGCCCAGTATCCGTTCATAGGCGGCCTGCGCATCGAATACCGATGAGGCAGGCAGGATGCCCACCAGCCAGATTGCGATGACCATCAGCAGGTTACAGAAAAAGCCCAGCCAGATAACGCGCCTGGCCTGGCTGTAGCCGTATACCTCGGTCAACACATCCCCGAAGATGTAGCTGAGAGGGAAGATTACAATGGCAGCCGGGAGGGTGAGGCCGAAAAGCTCGATCTGCTTAACGATCAGAATATTGGAAGCCAGAAGACATGTGATGAAGAGCGCTGTGATGAAAACGAACCTGTACGAGTAAAATAATCCTTTGGTTACTGCCATGCGCCTGCACCTAAATCCAGTTCTTGCGATGGAAGTACCATAGCATCCCACCGGCGGTAACCAGCATGAAAACTATGACAAGGATGAAAGTCAGCGGATCGCCGCCGCCGTTTCCGCCCGGCAGGTGAACATTCATCCCGTAGATGCTGGCAATCAGGGTGGCCGGCGCCATCATCGCCATGACGATGGTCAGCACCCGCATCACCTCCTGGATGCGATGCGAGGTGAGCCAGTTGCTGGTATCCGCCAGCCCGTCCACAACCTCCTTGCAGTCTTCCAGTCCGTCCCAGATCTTACGGATATGGTCGGCTATGTCGCCGAAATACACATCCTGGTCTTCTTTAAAGAACGGGTATTTCTCCTTTTCCAGCTCTTCCACCACTGATATCTGAGGGTGAACAATGCGGCGAAATGAGATCAGGTCACGGCGTATCATGGAGATCTCTCTCACCGTCTCGGGAACGGCGCGGGAGAATATAAGGTCCTCGATCTTATCTATGTTATCCTCGATCCTGTCCAGGATAGGGAAGCAGTAGTTAACCAGGCGGTCAAGCAACTGGTAGAAAAGGAAGCTTGCGCTCCGTCCCATGTATTTTTGTCGTATGTCTTCATCGATCAGGCACTCGTTAAACAGCTTGGAGAGCGGCTTGAGATCACCTTTGTGACTGGTGACCACGAAGTTCTCACCTATGAAGATATCAAGTTCGCTGGGTGTGGTTACGCGGTTGGTCTTATCGAAAACGGGGAAGTGCAGGACGACAAACAGATAGGATTCATAGTCATCAATTTTAGGGCGCTGCACCCGGCTGAGCACGTCGTCCAGCGCCAGAGTGTGGAAATGGAAATTGTCGGACAGGTACTGGACCTCGCGTTCCGAGGCCTGTTCAATGTAATACCAGGTCAGCTTACCGTTACAGCAGACCGAATTGATATTGTATGAATCTGTCGAAGCTGTAGTCTGCATTGCTTTGCCGCACGATTTTACTGTTGCCCGTTTTGCAGGCGACAACTTGTTATTATAAATCTTCTGCGATTTTTATTACAGGCTATATGGTAGAGCTGACTTGTAATCGGAATTATAAACGGCTATATTGATTAACATGATGAGCGGAAAGAACAAACAGATATCGATGGGGAAAATCCGGGGGCTGCAACAGATAGCGACGCCGTCGGGGCTGCTGGTCATGTGTGCCATGGACCATCGCTCCGGGCTTGTCTCGATGATGGAGGGCTCGCACCATGAAGCCCCGGATTATGCTGAGATCGTTCAAATGAAGCTGGACCTGTGCTCGGCGCTGGGGCCGCACTCCAGCGGAATATTGCTCGATCCGGAATACGGGGCTGCTCAGTGTATAGCCGGCGGCGCCTTGCGGGGGCAGACCGGTCTGCTGGTCAGCATCGAGGCCACCGGATACCAGAAGGACCCCACCGGACGACTTACCGCGTTGCTCAAGGACTGGGGCGTGGAGAAGATCAAGCGCATGGGCGCATCGGCGGTAAAGATACTGGTCTACTACAGGCCTGATATTACCAAACTGGCAAAGAAACAGCTCAAAATCATTGAGAGGGTCGCAGCAGACTGTATCAAATACGACATTCCGCTGCTGGTCGAGCCCAAGACCTACCGGGTCGAGGGTGAGACCATGGATTCCGCCGAATTTGCCCGCAATCTGCCGCAGATGGTGATCGAGACGGCACGGCAGATCACCGCCCTGCCGATCGATGTGCTGAAGGCCGAGTTCCCGGCGGATTTGAAATATGAGCAAGACACGGGCAAGCTGGCCGGGTATTGCCGGCAGCTTGACGGGGCATCGTCCGTTCCCTGGGTTATTCTCAGCGCAGGCGTGGACTATGATACCTTTAAACAGCAGGTGACCATTGCCTGCCAGGCCGGCGCCTCCGGGTTTTTAGGCGGACGTGCTATATGGCAGGAAGCAACTGAGATGGAATCAAGAGATAACAGGATCAACTTCTTATCGGGGACTGCTGCCAAAAGGATGCAGGAGCTGGTTGAGATAGCCGGGCGCTATGCCCGACCCTGGTACGGTAAGTTTGGTCTGAGCGCGGAAAAACTGGCAGATACGGACGCGGGCTGGTACCGCAGGTATTAGGTTTGGAGATGGCCAAATTGCCACAGCAGGATCTGACCCTGCGAAAAACCAAAATCGTTTGCACTATCGGCCCCAGCAGCATAGCGCCCTCTGTGATCAGACAACTACTGGAGGCCGGGATGAACGTTGCCCGCATTAATGCCTCGCATGGCACCATTGAAGAGCATGCCGAGTATCTGGGACTGCTGCGACGGGAAGCGACCAAATTGAAGGTGTCTCCGGCCATGCTGCTTGACCTGCCCGGCCCGAAGGACCGTACCGGCAAGGTCAGGAAGGGAGGTATCAGGCTCAGAGAGGGAGCCGATTTTATTCTGACCACGCGGGACGTGCTCGGAGATGAATCGCAGGTCTCGGTCGACCTGCCCGACTTACCGCACCATGTAAAGCTCGGTCAGACCATTCTACTGGATGATGGATTGATCAGCCTGGAAGTTGAATCGATCACCTCCGACTCCGTCAAGTGTAGAGTAATCACAGGCGGTAGGCTGTTCGATAACAAGGGGGTTACCGTGCCCGGAGTCACCTGGGACATTGACGCCGTGACCGAAGAGGACTGGCAGCATCTGGATTTTGCCGTTGCTCATGATATCGACTTTGTGGGGCTGTCCTTCGTGCGCAACGCCGAAGATGTGATAAAGGTGCGGGAATTCCTGGTGGAGAGGGGATCGACAGTCAAGATAATCGCCAAAATCGAACGTCTCGAGGGGCTGAATAATTTCGACTCGATACTTGAAGCCGCCGACGGCGTCATGGTGGCGCGCGGCGATCTTGGCGTGCAGATACCCATACAGCGCGTGCCGATTGTCCAAAAGGAGCTTATTCGAAAATGCAACTACGCGGGTAAACCCGTCATTGTAGCAACCCAGATGCTGGAGTCGATGGTTGATTCACCCATGCCCACGCGCGCCGAAGCCACCGATGTAGCCAACGCTATCTTTGACGGCACGGATGCCATTATGCTGTCCGAGGAGACGGCTATCGGGCAGTATCCCGTTGAGACTGTGAAAATGATGTCCCTGATAGCCCTTGAAGCCGAAAACGCGCTGCCCTACGATGAAAATATGGCCAATCGAGGCAAGTACCTACAACCGCTGACGGATGATGCCATCAGCTATGCTGCCTGCCACACGGCACACCAGTTGGGAGCCAGGGCCATTATCGCCTATACGGCTTCGGGCAGCACCGCCAGGCGGGTATCGAAGTACCGTCCGCGCACGCCGATACTGGCTGTTACCGCTATTGACTCCATACGCAGACAGTTATCACTTTCATGGGGCGTGACAGCCCTCAAAATTCGTGAGCCTAAACTGGTGGTGAATATGTTTACAGAGGCCGCCGATGCCGGGCGCAAATGCGGCCTCTGCTCCGAGGGAGACCTGGTGGTGGTGACCGCCGGAGTGCCCATGGGTAAATCCGGCACGACCAACATGCTCAAAGTTGAGAAGATCTGATTGATTGCGACTGTAACACTTAATCCATCGCTGGACAGGCATGTCGCGGTGGAGGATCTTATACTGGACGATACCAATCGCTGGCTTACCTACAAACGGGAGCCGGGTGGGAAAGGCATCAATGTTTCCAGGGTGGTAAAGGAGTTGGGTGGCAAGACCACTGCATACGGCTTCGTAGGCGGATTCGCCGGCAGGACACTCAGGGCAATTCTAAAGCAACAGGGCGTCCCTTATGATTTCACGCCGATCAAGACTGAGATCAGGAGCAACTTTATCATCACCGATCTCAAGACACACTGTCAGACCAGGATCTCCGCGCCCGGCCCTAAAGTCTCAGACGGCGAGCTTAAGAAGCTAATCGCCAAGGTCGTATCACTCAAGCCCAGGCCCAAATATATAGTTATGGCCGGCAGCGTGCCGCCGGGTGTGCCTTTTTATATTTACAGAGACCTCATTCATGAGATGAAGGCGCGGGGCATCACTACTGTACTCGACTCGGCCGATCTCTGGCTGCAGGAGGGTATCAAGGCCAGGCCTGATGTGGTCAAACCCAACGTACGGGAGGCGCAGACCGCTATGGGCGTTGATCTCGCCAGTCAGGAGGATATCATACGCGCTGTAAGGACCCTGATCGGCAACGGCATCGGCATAGCAGCGATTTCGTGCGGCAGGGAAGGCATGATTATCGGCGATAAGGATGCCATTTACAGGGTAGTGCCGCCGGCTGTGGAAGTTATGAGCACCGTGGGCGCCGGGGATTCCGCAGTGGCGGGACTGATCTTCAAGCTGAGCGGTGGAGGCAGTCTGGAAGAGGCCTCACGGTTCGCTGTCGCAGCCGGGACAGCGGCCACATTGACACCCGGCACCGAGCTGTGTCATAAACGTGACGTGGAGCTGCTGCTGCCCCTTATAAGCGTAGAGAGGCTGCCGCTTTAACCGGCGGGATTACACCTATCGACATCATCCCGCTCCATCTTTGCAATTTCTATATGTTTTTTAGAATTGGGACCAGTTCGTTCAGGCTTTGCAGTGATGCCTCCATACCGGCCTCCCGATTGCGGTCGAGGTGGAACGCCTTTATACCTATGCTGGCGGGCTCAATGAAATCGAACTGCACATGATCTCCAATATGAATAATCTGCCCGGGGTCCACACCCAGATCACGGCACATGGCGGCCCAGAAATCGGCGGTCTTGACCTGTTGATAATCGGAGGTCGATGAATAGACGGCGCGGAAATTGTGCGCGATGTCCCGCAGCAGATGCTTTAAGAAAGGCCTGGGCGATCCCGACGCTACGCTCAGCACGTATTTTTTATTAAGTTGTTTAAGTACATCCTTGGTATCCGGGTAGTACTGCACCCTGGGCTGCAGTTCCTCCATGGCGATATCCGCGTCGCCCAGGTCGAAGCGGGTGAACCAGTACTGGACATCATACCATTCCAGGCGCTGATCACCGATGCTGTCATAGGCCTGTCTGACCTTCATGGTCGCTTCTTCAAAATTTAACCCGTGTCTCCTGGAATAGCGCTCCGGTATCATTTCGAACCAGATCGCGCTGCTGAAATCAGTGGTTACCAGGGTGCCTTCCACATCGAAAGAAACCACGGCGATGCCGTTATCTTTTTTACTCATGACAACAGATTTTAGCACTTTGATCGCTGTTGCGCCCTGGCAGAGTGGAATTTCCACCGAGATAACTTACGCGATAAAATAAATGGCAACATGGACCTGGAAAAGCTGAATCAGTATTACTTCGAGACCGGACCGATACGGCCTCCCAGCGAGGCTTACTCGCTTCTAATCCGCGCTACGCGCAATTGCCCCTGGAATAAATGCGCATTCTGCCACACCTACAGGGGATGTAAATTCGAATTGCGACCTGCTGAGGACGTGATAAAAGATATTGAGACAGCCCGGGCCATAGCGCAGGGCATCAGGGAGTTCGGGTGGAAGAACGGCTTCGGCATTCAGCCGCGCGAAGTGGCCGCCTATATACACAGCCTGGTAACCAATAACGACTCGGTCAGGCAGGTGGCATTGTGGCTGTGGGCCGGCGGGAGGTCGGCATTCCTGCAAGATGCAAACAGCATCATTATGCGTCACGCAGATCTGCTGCGAGTTCTATCAGCTCTCAAGGATAATTTTACCGACCTCGATCGCATCACGTCCTATTGCCGCTCAAAGACGGCCGCCAAGAAAACCGTACGTGAGCTGACAGAGCTGAGGGAGGCCGGCCTGTCGCGTATCCATATTGGCATGGAGAGCGGCTCGGATGAGGTACTTAAATTCATGGACAAGGGCATGACCGCGGATGACCATGCCAGAGGGGGCCTCAATATAAAAGAAGCCGGTATAGAGCTGTCCGAATATTACATGCCCGGGCTGGGGGGCAGGCAATGGTCAAAGGAGCATGCCGCGCAATCGGCGGCAGTGCTCAACCGTATTAATCCGGATTTCATAAGGCTGAGGACATTGATGGTGGGGGAGACGCTGCCCCTCTGGGCGAGGGTCAAATCCGGCGAATATGATGTTCTGGACGAGGATGAGATCGTAAAGGAAACAGGCGATTTTATCTCGAAACTGGATTTCACTGGAGAATTGAAGAGCGACCACATAGTAAATCTCCTGCCCGAGCTGGAGGGGAAATTTCCGCAGGCCAAACAGGCGTGCCTCGACACTATAGAGCGTTATCTCGAAATGCCTCTCAGGGAGAGGCTCAATTACCGCGTGGGCAGACGGGCCGGGCTTTACGAAAAGCTCAACGATATCTTCGACGCCACCAGGTACGAGAAGATCGATACGGCCATGCGTCGCGTGGGCGTTGAGACTGCTGAGCAGGTGGACGAACTGATCGACGGCATGAAAAAGCACTTCATTTAAACGTATAATTATGTTAGTATGTTCTCCCCGGTCAGCCGGGACTGTACCGGGAATTTCCAGAAAATCGCACAGTGAAAATCTGCAACCAATTGACGGTTGCCGCGTTATAAAATCAGGAAGTCAAAGGAGAGATATGAAGAGGATATTAGTATTAGCAACGATCATAACTATTTTTATCATGCTTTTACCCGCGTGCACGGCAACACGACCGCAACTTCACCCGGTTAAGGGTACATTTATCGAATCACAACTTGGTGAAAGCGCGCAAACACTTAATTGGATAATTGCAACCGATGGAGGGACCTCAAGAAGGTACGCCAGTTTTATGGTGGAGCCGCTGGCCGTTTTCGATAACCAGTATAAACTGCAGCCGCGATGCATGGCCAGGGCTCTGGAGGTGGCTCCGGATGGGCTGACTTACACGGTCACTATCAGGGATGACCTGCAATGGAGCGACGGGACCGCAGTATCGGCGGATGATTATGTGTACACGATTAACAACATCATGCTGGCGGACTGGCTGGAAACTGCGGACAAGTCGCGTTGGCAGGAGGAGGTCGCAGGAAATTTGGTGCCGGTTAAAGCGGAAGCGGTGAGCGGCACTGTTTTCAAGATTGTCAGGAAAACCGCCGACCCTAATTTCGAATATGCCATATACGATCTGATGCCCTATCCCAGTAATATTGCACGCCATTATGAAAACATGGCCGACGAATTCATGGCTTCGCCGGAGTTTAACAATATGAGCTACTGCGGCAACCTGGGACCCTACAGGCCCATTGAGTGGACGTCAACCGAGGGCCTGGTGATGGAGCGAAACCCCTATTACTACCTGGGCAAAGATAACGGCGCTCCTTATTTTGAGGGATATGTCATCAATCAACCCGGCCTGCAGGATGCCATAAACGAGGGTCTGAACCAGGGGAAGATATCTTACGCATTTATCGAA
This sequence comes from Dehalococcoidia bacterium, assembly GCA_034429715.1. Taxonomy (GTDB): domain Bacteria; phylum Chloroflexota; class Dehalococcoidia; order GIF9; family UBA5629; genus CAIMUM01. The sequence continues at coordinate 50,468 of DAOUFR010000061.1, read as the reverse complement.
CCGCAGGACGCCAATACGTTTCGTGGTAACAAGGACCTGAAAGTTGTAACCATCCCATCAGGGCAATTCCTGATGCTTGCCTACAACCAGCGCGACAACGGTTGGATCGGCCTGAAAGATCCCAGAGTCAGGCAGGCCATATCGATGTCAATCGACAAGCCGGCCATCATCAACGATATCTTCGGCGGGTATGCCGAGCCTGCATATGGAATCATCCCATCCTATTCGCCCTGGTATAGCGAGAATGCGACTCAGAAATTCGGCATGAACGCCGCCGCTGATGTACAGAAGGCCATCGCGCTGATAAAAAGCGCTGGCTACGAGATGAAGGACATCGACGGCAAGCAGCGCTTCGTGGATAAGGACGGTAAAGCAATTAAACTGGTACTGCCCGTTGCCATAGACAGCGAAGTTCAGAAAGCCGCAGCTTACATCGTTGGCCAGAATCTGAATAGTATCGGATTTGAGGTCGAACCCAAGTACCAGGTGCAGGATTTTGTTGCACGCGAGATTTACATGAACAAGGTGCCCGGCGTCGACAGGAATCCGGAATACAATGGTGGCCCGGGGGCAGTGAGCAACCAGCCGTGGGATCTGGTAATTCTTTCGTCCTTCGGCGATGCCCTGACCATAGGCCGCAGTGAGATTTTCTTTTCAACCAAAGGCAGGTTAAATATCTTCGGCTTTTTCGATGATAAAATAGATGACCTTTATAAAAGAGCATCCTCCGCTGAGGCTGTTGACCCGGTCAACCGGCAGAAGATATATGATGAACTTTCGCAGGCCGTATCAGATGCGCAGCCTGTAGATTTCATCGTCTATTACAAGGATAACTTTGCATGTGCCGACAAGATAAAGGGAATTGAACCCGGGATTAACATGTTCTATAACTACCAGCTGTGGTATACGGAGTAAATCAGGCCGCGCGGATAACAGGTGCGGGAGAAATTGAATAATACAGTCGTAAAGAGCGGTTTCGCTGCGATTACTCTGGCGTTGCTTCTGGCTATCTCGCTGTCGGCCTGTGCTGCGCCTGCTACCAGGGGTAGTTTTATCGAGGGCGACGTGTCGGGTGGTGAGGCCGAGACTCTTAACTGGATCCTGGCTGCCGATGCTTCTTCTTTCGGTTATGTAGGGTTCACACTGGAATCGCTGGCGAATTACGACAACAAGTTCGACATCGTGCTTCGCTGCCTGGCAAAGGATATCGAAATATCGCCGGACGGCCTGGTCTATACCTTAACCATTCGTGACGACCTCAGATGGAGTGACGGCTCACAGGTCACTGCGGAGGATTACGTCTATACTTTAAAAAACCTGATGTTTTCGGACTGGCTGAACTATAATTACAAGGATGACTGGCAGGAAGATGTTGGCGGGAAGAAGGTTTTCGTCACTCCCGCTGTGGTTGATGACACGACTTTCACGATAACACGGCAAAGTGTACAACCTGAATTCATTTACACGTTATATAACCTGATACCCTATCCCAAATATATTGCTTTGAAATATGAGGGGGATGTAGATGCATTTACACGGGCCGAGGAGTTCAATGACCTCTCTTATACGGGCAACCTCGGTCCGTACAAATTCAAGCAATGGTTGAAAAACGATAAGTACGTCCTTTCCCGCAACCCGCAGTATTTCCTGGGCAAGGATAACGGCGCACCGTTTTTCGATGAATATATAATCAAAATGTTTGGAACCTCGGCGGTGATGCAGGCAGCTCTGGAGGCCGGCGATATAACCTATTGCGGAATCGAACCGCAGAATGTGGCTAAATTCAAGAAAATGCCGGACATCGACGTATATACGGTGCCGACCCGGGGCTATAACATTATCGCTTATAACCAGAGGGCCAACGGCTGGGAAGGATTGCGTAAGAAAGAGGTGCGGCAGGCGCTGTCCATGGCCATAGATAAAGAGACAATTACTAAAAAGATATTTCTGGGCTTTGCCGAGCCGGCATACAGCTTCATCCCGTCCAGCTCACCCTGGTACAGCGATAACACGGTCATGAAGCTGGGCGTGGCCCCGCTCAATGATAAGCAACAGGCCATGCAGTTGCTCAAGGCAGCCGGATATGAATATACAAAGAACGGCGACCGCGACATTCTGCTGGGCGAAGACGGAAAGCCGGTAAAATTGCTCATGGTGACCACGCCCGGCAGCGACGTGGTGGAATCCATGTCCCTGCTGATCAAACAAGAGCTGGCGGCCATCGGTATCGACGTCGAGGTCAAATGGGTACAGTGGCCTACACTTCTTAGGCAGTATATGATGAACAGGGAGCCCGGCACGGATCAGGAGCCGAGATATAATAACGGCCCGCGTGCCGTAAGCGATGAAGCCTGGGATATGACGCTCATGGGGCACAATACCGATCCTCTTGCGCCTTCCGGCAGCCGCGTTTTCTTTGCATCGGACGGCGGGCTCAATTCATTCGGTTTTTTCAATGACCGGGTAGATCAGCTTTTCCAGAAAATACGCTCTGAAGAGGGGATGAATAAAGACGACCGCTCACTGATGTATGGGGAACTGGCACGTGTGATATCGGAGGAGCAGCCGGTGGACTTTGTCACATATACGCGCGCCAACCGGGGATTTCAGAGTAATGTCAAGGGCATCGAGCCGGGCATCAATATGGGTTATAATTACTACCTGTGGCGCTTTGAATAAAAGACCATAGCAATAGCTTCCCGAGCGCTGCACCAGGCACATATAGATGCGCAGCTATATTATCAAGCGTCTTATCTACAGCGTCGTCATCGCCTGGGGCATCATGACCGTCACTTTCATTCTGCTGCGCCTGGGTCCCACCTCTCCCGTGGACAGGTATATTCTCAATATTGCTGCCAGGGGACAGGATGTCGAATCAGTTCGCCAGGCCATCGAGGCACGCTATGGACTGGATAAGCCCATTATCGAGCAGTATCTTACTTATATAAGTAATCTGCTGCAGGGCAATTGGGGATGGTCTTTCAGCACGTCGCAGACGGTTGTCGATCTGATAGCCTCGCACTGGATATATTCCTTCCAGCTCATACTGCTGGCCACTATTTTCGCCATCGTTATCGGGGTCGGGCTCGGCATGCTGGCAGCGGTCAAGCAGAATACCAAAATAGATTACGCTGCATCCATCTTCTCATTCATCGGTATTTCGATACCGGGATTCTGGCTGGGACTGATGCTGATAATGGTATTTGCTGTTTACCTGGGATGGTTTAAAACATATTACGATACCAGTTATCCGATTTGGTCGCTGGAAAACATCAAACAGCTCCTGCTGCCCGTGCTGGCGCTGGGTATAGGTGAACTGGCCGGATATCTGCGTTATACAAGGTCCGCTATGCTGGATAACCTGCGCAAGGATTTCGTAACGACAGCGCGCGCCAAGGGATTACCTGAGAAGACGGTCATCGGTAAACACGTTTTGCGTAACGCTGTGCTGCCGCTGGTTACAATTATCATGTTCGATCTGGGAAGCGTTGTTTTCGGCGGCGCATACCTTACGGAAATAGTTTTTGGGATTCCCGGGCTGGGGCAGGTATCGTTCAATGCTATTTTCGCCAACGACTACGCTGTAGTGGTGGCGGTTACCTTGATCGGCACCTTCCTTGTCCTTTTCATCAACCTTGCGACAGACCTGATTTATACGTATCTCGACCCGAGGATTAGATATGAATGACCATAAGCCGGCACGCTCCGGCAAGCGGCTGATGGATTACTACTGGGAAAGGTTGTGTAAAAACCGGCTGTCCATCGTAGGTTTGGGTTTTGTCGTGTTGCTGTCCCTGGTCGGTATATTCGGCCCGGTCTTTGCGCCGGACCCGCAAAAAACAGATTTTATGATTAAGAACCTCCCACCGCTGGGATTTTCAATAGAAGAGTCAGTCTACGAAATATCGACCGGGGAATCGACAAGCACGGTTGTATGGGGTAGGCCGGATCACCCGCTGGGCACCGACAGCAAGGGGCGGGACATGCTTGCCATGCTGATTTCAGGGGCCAGGATATCGCTGCTGGTCGGGCTGCTGGCTACCGGTATAGCCATTTTTCTGGGTACGTTTATCGGCGTTCTATCGGCTTTCTCGGGAGGATGGGTGGACAACGTTTTGATGCGTTTCACCGACATAATGATGACCTTTCCTTTCTTTTTGCTGCTGGTGATGATCGTGTTTATTTTCGGGCCGAGCCTGGCCATTATAGTGCTGGTCATAGGCCTTACGGGTTGGACAGGGGCTGCAAGGCTTATACGGAGCGAGACCCTGTCCGTCAGGACCAGGGACTTCGTCACCGCATCCAAGGCGCTGGGGGCCAGCGATGCCAGGATAATGTTCCACCATCTTATTCCCAATGTCAGCAGCCTTATTATCGTGATGGCCACGCTGTCCATCCCCGGTGTGATCATGGCTGAAGCGGCGTTGAGCTTCATCGGACTGGGAGATCCCATGAGCACCAGCTGGGGAACTATCCTTAATACCGGCCAGCATAGCCTGGACACCGCCTGGTGGGTGGCTGTAGAGCCGGGTATTATGCTCTTTCTCACGGTTCTTTCCTTCAATTTCTTTGGAGATGGCTTGAGAGACGCCTTTGATCCCAGAGCCAGTATATGAAATAACATAAAAGGATAGTCATTGATTGAAGTCTGAAACAGTTCTGGAAGTTAAGGACCTGAAGACATGGTTCTTCACGCGCCGCGGTACGGTTAAAGCCGTAAACGGCGTGGATTTCGTTCTAAAGAAGGGAGAATGCCTTTGCCTGGTGGGTGAGTCCGGCTGTGGGAAGACGGTGACCGCTCTCTCGATTCTGCGCCTTTTCGATAACCCGCCAGGCAGGATTGTCGAGGGCCGGATTATTTACAAAGGCGTCGATCTTGCTACCTGCCCGATACCGTACCTGAGAGGGATCAGGGGCGGGGATATCGCTATGGTTTTTCAGAACGCGCAGTCCTCGTTGAATCCAGTTTTTACCATCGGTGACCAGATCGCAGAACAGGTGATGGCACATGAGCGGGTCAGCCGGGCTAAAGCGCTGGACAGGGCCCGGACGCTGTTGGAGGAGATGAATATCCCTCAGCCGGGACGCGCCCTCAATATGTATCCGCACCAGATGTCGGGAGGGATGAAACAGAGGGCCATGATTGCCATGAGCCTTTCCTGCAGCCCGCAGATATTGATCGCGGATGAGCCGACTACGGCGGTAGATGTGACTATCAGAGCACAAATAGTACAAATTCTGCAGGAACTGAAAACCCGCAGGGAGATGTCCATCATTTTCATCACACATGACCTGTCTCTGGTAAAGGAGATAGGAGATCGGGCTGCCGTAGTGTACGGAGGCAGGGTGGTCGAAGTTGCTGCCGTTGAAGATATATTGAAAGGCCCGGCACACCCTTATACGATCGGACTCATCGATTGTCTGCCGGATGTGTCGTCTCAGGCTAAAAGGCTGCCCTCCATTCCGGGCAATACTCCCAATCCCCTGGAAATGCCGCCCGGTTGCCCTTTTCACCCCCGCTGTTCAAAGGTAATGGATATTTGCAGATCGAAAATGCCTGCATCCGTGAAGATCACCGATGTTCACAAGGTATCCTGCCATTTATTTGGGGATAAAAATGGAGGCGGAGGGCGATGATAGGCGGAGCTATGTTGGAGGTTAATAACCTTAAAAAGTACTACAGGATTACAGGCGGGCTGATATCGCGTTCGATCGGGGAGATTCGGGCAGTGGATGGTGTTTCTTTGACCGTCAACACGGGCGAAGTGCTGGGTTTGGTGGGGGAATCAGGATGCGGGAAATCGACGTTGGGCAAGACCATTTTAAGATTGGAAGAGCCGACGTCAGGTGAGATTAAATTCAATGGTATAGATGTGGTCAGTCTTAACAGGCGAAGCCTCAGGGAACTGAGGGGGAAAATGCAGATAGTCTTTCAGGATCCGGATTCATCGCTGGATCCAAGAATGACTATCGGCGGTTCAATAGCAGAGGCGCTCATTGTTCATGGTATCAGCGACACTGCGGACCTGGAGGACCGCGTGGCCCGCTTACTGGAGAAGGTCGGGCTGGAGGCGGATTCTACGGAGAGATATCCGCATGAGTTCAGCGGCGGTCAGAAGCAGCGCGTTGGCATTGCCAGGGCGCTGGCAATGGATCCACAGTTGATTATAGCCGACGAGCCGGTAAGTGCACTGGACGTCTCGGTGCAGGCGCAGATACTTAATCTCATGATGGATATTAGAGACAGGGATGGACTGGCTTATATTTTTGTAAGTCACGATCTTTCGGTGGTCAAGTACTTGTCTGATCGTGTAGCAGTCATGTATCTGGGCAAGATTGTGGAGATGGCGGATAAAATAGAGTTCTTTCGAAATCCGCTGCACCCTTACACAGAGGCTTTATTATCGGCTATAGCCAGCCTGCGTCCCGAAGGCGGGGCGAGGATACTTCTGACGGGTGATGTTCCGTCTCCTCTCAGTCCCCCTTCCGGTTGTCGCTTCCATACAAGGTGCCGTCGCGTGATGTCCGTGTGTTCTCAGATCGAGCCGGAACTCCATCAAATCGCACCCGGACATCTGGTGTCATGCCATCTGTATACCTGATCTGAGCTTCTTGCACATATAGTGGCCTTCGAGTTCATAGCCGAAGCCGCGGCGGAAATAGTCACGGGCCCCCACGCCGCTGATCACGGCAATGCTGTCTGCTGCGAATTCCTCACGAGCGATTCGCTCCGCTTCTTTGATCAGCGCGGATCCCAGCCCCTTGTGTTGTGCAGCCAGGTCGTCCTGCTCGCCGATCGGCACCTCCGATCCAAAAATGTGGACCTCCCTTATCAGGGCGGGATAATTATCACGCGGGCCGATACGGAGCCGCAGCAAACCGAAGAGTGTGCCGGCATCGTCTTCGAAGGACAGGAATACTTCCCTGCCACCTGATGCCTCATAATCGTATCTGTGTAAGGTCGGCGTACCTATCTTCCAGCCTTCCCGCCGGCGGTGGCCGTATTCACGACAGCGCGTACACTGGCATTGCGCCTCTCTCTTTTTCATAACTTCTTTCACTTCTGAGCGTAAGGAAAGGTCTCGGCAACCCGCCACAATAAACCGGGTAGGGATATCGCGCATCACGCGCGGAATACGGACATATCCCGGTACGACATCCTTGATATCGGCTATTAGACCCGTCATTTCGCCCATGGAGTAAGGAGTGTATTTACCCTGGCGGTACCATTGCTCGAGCTCGGTGCCGGTCACAACCAGAGTAGGATAGATCTTGATTCCATCGGGTTTATACCTGGCATCATTGAAAAGCAGCTTTGTCTGCGCCAGGTCATGCGGGGGAGTCGATCCGGGCAGGCCGGGCATCCAGTGGTAGTAAACCTTCAGGCCGTATCTTTTCAACAGGGCTGTGGCCTCGATCACGTCTTTCGAACAGTGACCGCGCCGGACCAACCGGTATATGTCGTCGTCCAGCGTTTGCACCCCCAGCTCCACGCGCGTGGTGCCGTACTCGAGCATGCGCTTCACATCAGTTTCACTGCACCAGTCCGGCCGGGTTTCGATGCAGAGCCCGACACACCTGTACCTGGCAGTCTCGTTTAACCGCTGGGCATCCTCCAGGTTTTGTGAAGGATGCCCGTTAAGTGCGTTGTAGCAAGAAAGTACGAAGGTGTACTGGTATTCGGGCGGGGAAGCCAGGAAAGTACCGCCCATTATGATTAACTCCACTTTGTCGATGGGATGTCCCATTTTAGAGAATATATCGAGGCGGAACTCCACCTGCCTGGTCGGATCGTATTCGCATGACAGGGCTCGTAATACTGCGGGAGATTCCGGTGTATAACTCTTGGGCGAGCCGTCGAATGAGGGGCAAAATACGCAGGAGCCGGGACATGGCATAGGCCTGGCCATTACCGCTACGGGCGTGACTCCCGAGATGGTCCTTGAACTTTTTCGCATGGTGGGATGCAAATGTACAGTTATGATATATTTAGGTTGCGGTTCAAGTTTAGCAAATCAAGTAAAAATCCACCAAGGACAGTCATATTTCAAATACTTACGACAACATAGCGGAGAGCTGGTACCGCCTCCGGCACCGGACCCGCTTTGAGACTGAACTACGATCCCTGGCTGATCGTTGGGCGCAGGGAAGGCTGTTGAATATCGGCTGTGCCCACGGCCCGGATTTCCTCCCTTTCAGGGGTAAATTTGAGATGTGGGGCCTCGATTCATCGGGACAGATGATCAAGATGGCCGTCAAATATGCGGAAAAACATAACATCAGCCCCCGGTTATTAATAGCGGATGCGGTTCGATTGCCCTTTTGCGATGGCGTTTTCGATTATGCATTAGCTGTGGCAACCTATCATCACATCCCCGGCAGGCAGAGCCGGGATATTGCCTTCCGGGAGCTGAAGCGCGTGCTCAAACCCGGAGGGGAAGCCTTTATCACCGTGTGGAACCGGTGGCAGAGGATTTTTCTGGGTAAAGGCAAAGAGGTCCGCGTGCCCTGGAAGACCGGAGATCAGGTAATCCACAGATACTACTATCTATTCACTTATTTTGAAATCGCGAAGGCGCTCAGCAGTGCTGGATTCAAAGTGCTGGCAGCGCGGCCGGAAAGCTATTACAGATTACCTTTTAAATGCTTTTCACGCAATATATGCGTCCTGGTTAAGCGGGATTAATCGGTCTCCTGGCGGACCCGTTGCATCTCGAGCTCGATATCATCGGGCGCTGTTGAAAGCACTATCGGTATAAAGATCCTGACGATATTAGGATCGAATTGCGTGCCGGCGCATTTTTCCATTTCGGCGATGGCCTGCTTGAAAGTAAGTGCCGAGCGATAAGGCCGCTCCGATATCATGGCCTCGAATGCATCGGTAACGCACAGTATGCGCGCTTCAATGGGGATCGTCTCTCCTTTCAGTCCTGCCGGGTAACCCTTGCCGTCCCATCGCTCATGGTGGTGCTTTACGGCAGCCAGGCAGGCGCTCAGGCTCGGGACGTGCCCCACAATAGTAGCTGATAGTCGGGGGTGCTGCTTTAGCAATTCCCACTCCTCATCCAGCAGTTTCTCGCTTTTGTTGAGCACGCTGTCCGGTATGCCCACTTTCCCGATATCGTGCAGGAGCGCTGCCGCGCTGACCAGTGTCACCTGTTCCGGCGCCAGGTTCAGTTTTTCTGCTACGGCAACAGCATAACGGCTTACACGGCGTGAATGACCGTAGGTAAATTTATCCCTCGCCTCCAGTGTCGCCGCCAGCGCATATATGGTGCTCAGTACTTCTGCTTCCGAATTTACGCTGACGCTGGGCTCATTAAGTGAGAAAAGAGTGCGCGATGCTATAGACGTCCTATTCTGCCCTGTACGCTTGGCATAGTAGAGCGCCATATCGGCCGCGTAACAAAGCTCATCAAGTGTACTCCCGTCGCCAGGCCAGGATGCGACCCCGATGCTGACCGATATATCGAGCTGCCGCGCTGCCATTGCTTCAGCTATCCTCTCGCGCATGCGCTCGGCAACGCTGAAGGAGTCCATGGTGGAAGAGTTAGGGAGTATCACCGCAAATTCATCTCCTCCATACCTGAAAGCCTGGTCCGATGACCTTATGGAGCTTTTTATTATTCCGGCTGCCTGGACCAGGAGTCGATCGCCGGCAAGGTGTCCGAATGTATCGTTGTATTTCTTGAAGTTATCCAGATCGATCAGCAATATCGAGAGGATATCACCGTATCTCGAGTGGCGGTCTATCTCCTCGCGCATCCTTTCGTCGAAATGGCGGCGGTTGAAAAGCTCGGTGATACCGTCGATGCGCGCAATCTCCTCCGATTTGGTAAAGAGGCGGCTGTTTTCAATGGGAGCTGCAATCTGTGATGCAAGGTGCTCGAGCAAGATCGTCTGCTCGGGGCTATAAGCCGCAGCCTTCTTGCTTCCGACCAGCAAAACTCCTATCACCACTCCCTTATTTACGAGAGGCAGATAAAGTATCGATTTGATCCCGCGTTTGGCGTGGTCTTCTCCGGTCCAGAATCTGCTGCTCTGGGAAAGGTCGCGTTCATAGAATGAACGCTTGTTGAGGAAGACCCATTCAGCAGTGGTGCCGGGCAGGGGTATTTTTTGCCCCGTGTTCCATGCAGAGCCGACATCGGACGATACTGCGGCAAAATATATCTCGTTTTCCTCAATCAGGCAGATCGCAGTGTAGTCTGCCTCAACCACTTCCTGCAGTTCATCTGCAAAAGCGTCGTAGACATCCTGTATATTGAGGCTGGATGAGATCACCGCTGACAATTGGTTGACGAGAGATAACTCCTGCTCGCGCTTGCGCAACTGGTCCTGCAGGTATTCTTTTTCCAGACTGGTAGCGATATCCCTGACTATTCTTTCAGCGAGGTTGATATCTTCCAGCGTATATCTTCGTTTATTTAGTTTTTCGCTTAGTACGAGTATTCCGACAACCGTCCCGCGGCTATTTATTGGAAGGAATAATTGTGCATTAATATTCAGGATATTATCCCGTTCCTCTTTCCAGAGTCCCTTTAATTCGGGTAACGTATCGAGTTTTTCTTTGGGTAAATATGTATTATCTCTTTTCAGTAAAGTGATAATAGGACTATCACTACTAATAACCAATGGGGGAATGTCATTTGTATAGGGTGAGCAATACTTAATATAGAAATCCTTTGAGTCCTCTTGTGGGAGCAATAGTAAGGATTGCCTGCACGCGAACGCGCCACACAATAATGCGAGGAGGTCATTGCCCAGATCATCCAGATTTATAACTCCCTTTATGCGATTTCGGACAAAATCATTTAGTGACTGACGGTAACTATAGCTATCGCCGTAGAACAGCTTATCTATTCTACTTTCTATTACATGCCTTAAATTGAAAACTATGAAAGCTATGGTGAGCGCAACAACCAGGCCGAAAATAAAACTTGTGCTAACAATTTCAATATGAAATAGAAATTGGCTTGCCAGATATAGCAACAGATAAACACCTGCGCTAATTGCCACCATGGACAGTGCGATTAATCCACGACGTAATACCAGACGCAGGTCCATTAACTGGTGTCGAATTACTGCGTAAGTTAGAATCAGAGCGGTCAGGAAATTACCAATTTGTGTAATAGGGATTTCCTGCCCTATTTCTATGAAGGAAAAACAAACAAAAATTATTGAAATTGACATTCCCAATATGAGGTAGAAAATCTGATTGCGAAAAACCGGATCGATAATTGATTGAAGCTTCTTCGTTAGTAAATAAATATCCCTGGACAACAGACCAAATCCATATATTGTAAGCGGGATGATCCAGACACCGTATACAGGTTTATAACTTACGTCTTTAATAACATTCTCAGGAATAAATGCGAGTATCAAGATAAGTGAGAGCCCTGTCAACAACCATGCCACAGGAAATCCTACAGGTTTGGTTTCATAGTAGGTCCTTAAGAAATAGTGCATTGAAGTGACACCCAACGTGAGAAAACACATGACTGCTCTGGCTATATAAATTTTTTCATCGGCCAAAAAGTCGCTTCGGAACAGGAAGCCGCCGAAGCACCAGAACATTATGAAGAGAAGGAATAGCGCAAACGTCTTTTTTCGCTTGTCCCACGGCCGATTGGCACAAAGCAAAATCAGGAGGGGTATGTATGCGATTGATGCCAGCAGAGGAATTAAAGAATGAACATTCATATAGTATTTCGTAAATACGAATAGATTCATTATGAATGTGCATACTTAAAATGTCAAGATGTTTGTATTATCAATGCTCAGCCTGGTGTAGATAGTGGGAGGTAAAAAAGAAGGGCAGCCTTCTTGAGGCTGCCCTTTTGGTCAGTGTATTACTTGTTAGCTTGCAGATGGTGCCCCAACCGTGACCTTACTGACATGGGGGACCGCCGGCTGCTTCGTAAGAATTGCGAGTTCCCTATCAGGTGGATTGATATGTTTGGGCTTCAAATGCGCCAGATCAGCTCCCTCTGCCTTGCGCAGAGAAAGGTAGTTATCAAAAGCCCCCCTTGGAAGCAGAGTAACCTCTATCGGCATGGTGTTTAAAACGCCTTCAACGTTCCCATACATGAAATCCTCATCCATTTTTTTCAACTGTGCATAGACGCTTTTCGCAATACTCTGTCCATCTGCATATTCCTGATCTTTCAGTTCGACATATAGATGCAATATCGGAAGATTGTTTCTCATCTCCCTGCGTGCCGCCCAATCGACGTAGGGTACGCCTGCATCGCTTACGGCCTGCCAGATCACTTTTTCTGTGAGCCGGATAAAACCGCCAATATCCATGATATCATCAACCCTACCCTCGAACTCCATTTGCGGTAAGCTGATATTCAAACTGCTGTTTTTCATAGAGGTTATTTTAATAACGTCGCCTGTGCGATAGCGAATAAGAGGTCCTCCATGGAAATTCGAGATTACGAGTTCGTATTTTTCTCCCGCTTTCAATTCATCGAATAACACACATTTTGGTATGTACGACTTATCTGTTTGCCATCTGGAATACTCAGCCTCCGGAATGAACTCCAGGAAATTGAGACTTGGAGTAAAAGTCATGCTCCCATAATCCCAGGTTTGAGTAGCGACTATTCCTGCTTCAGTGCTGACATAGGTATTGAGCGGATATTTACCCCAGGTATCTTTAATAAGATCCTTAAAAATAGTACCATCGGTACCGCTACCCATTATTCCTTTCACGTTCCACAGGTCTTTTGGCTGTAACTTGCGACCCGCAAGCTTGCTCTTAATTAAACCCTTGGATAGGCGCATCAGTGCTTTTGGTTGCTTCAATAGAGCTTTGACATCAACTTTGTCGAGCTGTTGTCCCATCCTTTCTCCGATGGCGACCAGGGCTACCGACACGCCAAAGTAGAAATCAAATCCCTGAGATAGAGCTTGTTTGAAGCTTAGGGCAATGCGTTCCTCAAAGGAGAGTTTCTCTGCCAGTTCGAGAGGAGGCAGACTGATACCTTCAACCTCGGTAGAAGCTAAATATGCAAAAGTTCCGGAAGTATAGGGTCTTGGAGCAACTGCATAAATGTATTTCAGATTTTTCTTCATGGCTGAGACGTCGCCTTTGCCTTTGCAGCTGGCAAAAATGGCACATGCAGTGCCGAGCGTAGCCAGTTCTCGGCAATACGCAGGAGTTATGGGGACCCACTTAATACTTTCCCATTTAAATGGATATTCTACCGCCCTGCCTGAAGTATGCTGCCAGAGAAGTGGTTTTACCGGAAGCTGGTCTTCCTGTTTTTCAGATAGCTCGGGACAGTAATCTTTATAAGTCGTAAGAGGCACCCTCTTCCTGAATTCATCCATGTCTTGTGGGACAAGGCCGCCCATTATTTTCTTGCCGAGGTTGGACTGGTTGAGAAGCTCGATCTGCTCAAGCAGCAGCCTTCTCTGGATTGACATAAATTGCTCTATGTTGAGGTCAAGAAAACCGCAGCACATCTGCCACAGTTCCTCTCTGCGGCCCGTGCGCAATAACTCTTTAATCGTAGGCATAGTTCACCTCCGTCATGTATGAACAGGTACACTATGGCACGATTAAAGTGAATTTGGAAGAGATTATGTTCTAGAAAAGAGTTCCATCACGTACGAAGTTTGATGAATAAATGGGGGGTTAAATGACCGGCTTGCTTGCGCGCGTCTTGTATTACAGTTTCTTGGTCTTGCTGGACTTGGTCAAACCCTGGAGTTTGAAGCTTAACTTATCCAATTCCCCGTCGGTAGGCTGTTTACCCAGTTCGAGGCCATAGCTGAGGAAGAACTCGAGGAAGCTCCGCAGGAGGTCTCTGATCCCTTCCTCGAAATGGTGAAACTCCTCTTTGGTGACCAGGTCGCTTTGCTGGCTGGCAGCGGGCTCGTCCAGGTGGCTGTCGATAAGAATATTGATGAACTCGGAGACGCTCATGTCACCTCGGTTCTCATCGATTTTCCTGACCGTAGCCGCATCCAATATCAGCATCCTTTTTTCCGTCATACGCATCTCCTCCGATCTTATTTTTCTTCCGTTATGTTGAATTTCAGGACCTCTAAAACGGTCTCAATACTGCGCCGCAGGCCGTGGCCTTTTTCGGTAACGATGAAGGTAATCGATGGGTTGCCAACCTCGATCTGATCTATCAGGCCCTGTGCCATCATGAATTTAAGATATTTCTGCAACTGCCTGTAGCTCATATTGGCGCTGTACATGATCTCGGTTTTGCCTGCCCCCTCAGCACCAATCCTCAGCATTTCGCTGATTATTTCAATGTTAGACCGCCGTTGATTCATTTGCCGGCCTGGCTGTGTTCTCATTCATATTTTATGTAAGCTCGAGTAATATATAACGCTTTCTGAATATTGTCAACAGGAACAATGTTACCGGCGCCCGGGGCTACATAGGATCTCAGGATCTCTTGAAGAGATTGAGAAAGCGGTCCTGGTATGCGCTCCACAGGTTCCAGCGATGAAGCTCGCTAACCAGCTCAGGCGCGTAGGAGGGATCTTTTCCGGCCATCTCGAAAAGCTCTTCGATGTTCTCGCGCGCATCCCGCGGGACCCCCTGGTTATCTGCCGCCAGTCTGCCCCGGCCGTAGAACTCGGATAAATTGCGGTAGGCCGAGGTCCTCGTGAGCTCAAATGTAAATTTCATGAGTGAAACATCCCACAACTCCTCGACCCCTTTGATGATCGCGCTGAGCGGATCGTTGCGGTTATCGATACGCCTGTTGATATTATCAAGGATATTACCCAGCGGCTCTGAGACGATATTCATCTCACCCGTTTCATTTTTATACGAATACAGAATGCCCGGTTCATGCGGATTCTGCTCTGCAGCCATCTGTATAAAACGCCTGGCAGGTCCGCTGAAGCCTTCAACATTGATGAGGTAAGTGGGTGTAACTATTTTGGGCCTTGCTGCTATTACTCTCCCTTCCCTGACTACGTTTACCTCATGCATGAGTTCGGTGATCATGTAATAATAGACGTTGGTAATCCCGAAAGTAGCCAGCTGCTGTCTGGGCGGACGCAGGACCAGGGTGTTCTCAATAGCCGATCTTATTTTCTCGTCAGCTTCCATAGTCATCCAAGCTATTCGAAGAACATTTTAACCGCCTGGAAATTACGCTTTATCATATCCCTGCCCCGCATCACCCCGTTCGGCTCAGTGTTGTGCCCCGGAACCAGGAATTCCGCATCAAGTTTTGATAGCCGTTCTATGCTCTTTTGCAACAATCTGGTGCTCCCGCCGGGGAAGTCGGTCCTGCCCACACTCATGTAGAAGACGACATCGCCGGTGATGAGTACTTTGCTGTCAGGTAGATAGAGGCAGACCGATCCGGGCGAATGGCCGGGGCATAGAAGTACCTGCATATTGAAATCATCTTTGCCCAGCTTGACATCTCCCTCCTTCAGGAAAAAGAGTGGATCAAATTTGGGGGCTCTCATGCCGAACATAGTGTACATCCGATCCCCGGCGGTTGTTCTAAATGCGTTTTCCTCCTCTGACATGGTCACAGCTGCGCCGCTGATATTTATTATCTCCTCGTTGGATTGACAGTGGTCGGGGTGGCTGTGAGTGTTGATGATCAGACCTATATCCTTCAGTTGAATATGGTCCGCCTTCAAGGATTGGTTCAGGCTGCCCAGGCAGTCCTCGTCGGCCTCGTTGCTTATGTGCCCGGGATCGATGATCACGTGCGGTTTGTCTCCGTTGAGAACGCCGGTTAAAACGCATGTGTTACAGTTATTGCCCATACCGGACCAAACATAACAGTATAAATTGTCCAGAAGTCTGACTGATTTGTGATACTGCATAACCACCTGCTTATTAAGAAGATATATGCTTTTTAGATCAAGCCCATAAGTTGATGAAAAGCTGCATCAATGTTATTGTGCGTATCCTCGCTCAGCGTTTCAATAATCGAGCCGGCTACTTTTAGCACCTTGTTTTCCTCGGCTTCACCCAGCAGAGCGATCATCTGCTCCATCCTTACACTAAGCTGTAATTGCATTTCTGCCGGCACTTTCTTTGTTTTCGGCAGTGAAAGGAGTGGGTCCGTAAAAAGTATCGGCCTCATCAATGCGCTCTCATAGACGAACTTTGTTTGCCTGTTCGTCCGCGAGATGGTCCAGGCTGTTTTATCGTCCTCAGCAGGTTTTATCCACTCCATGGCGTAGTGGAACTGGCAATTGATAAAATCATGCTGGATCAGGAACCTGGTCGCCTCGAAGTCTTTGATACCCAGCGATAATTGAAAAAAAACCTCTTCAAGTTTCTCGTTTTCGATACCTTTTATCGTAGCCGTATGGCGGCAATCCTCAGGAATCTGGAAAATACTGTACTCCAGCGCACCGTGCAGTATTGTATGTGCCGCTTCGTGTCTCATCGCCCCTGCCCTGGCCTGCTTGCTGTATTTCAGCAGCCTTTCCTGGCAGAGCAATAGTCGGGGATAACCTCGCAACACTTCGTGAGTACAGGCGGAAGCGTCATCCACAGTATTGAAAGATAGGCCGAGCTTGAATTTTTCTTCGCGCAGGAAGCTGGAGAGGTTGTCCTCCTTGTCGAATGCATATATCTCGATTTTGTAAGGGACTTTTTCAGCAAAGCGTCCGTAGCAGTCATTGAGGACTTGGGAGACTTCTTTCTTGAAACTGCTTGAGACGTCTCCCCGCGAAAAATAGCTGAGGTCGATCGATGCCATAGCCGGATAAAACAAAGATATCAATCTTGCGCAGTAAAGTCAATAATCGTGCTACAATGTTGAAACTAACTTTTGAGGTATATACCGAATGAAACGAATATGGGCGCCGTGGCGTATGCAGTACATACTGGGAGGACACAAAAGCGGCGGATGCATATTGTGCGATAAGCCCGCTGAAAAAACAGATAAGAAAAATTATATACTCCACCGAGGGAAATATGGTTTTATCATACTGAACGCTTATCCCTATACCCCCGGACATTTGATGGTGGCCCCTTACCGGCATATTGCGAATATTACCGAGGCGAACGCCAGGGAGGCAAAAGGGCTCTTTGAGCTGATTCAACTCTGCGTGAAACTGCTGACACAGACCATCAAACCCGATGGTTTCAATATCGGGATGAACATCGGTAGAGTAGCAGGCGCCGGGTTGGAAGGACATATTCACATGCATATTGTGCCCAGGTGGAACGGAGACAACAATTATATGAGTGTGGTTGCAGATACTCGAGTTCTTTCCGAGGGCCTGGCGACAACATATATGAAGCTTAAGGAAGGCCTGGCCCACATATCCGACTGAGCCGGCCTTAACTGAGCAGGATTTTTTCCAGGATCTTCTCGCTGTCCAGAGTAGTCAGTGCGATAATCCGGTCGTTCTCTTTAAAGACGGCATCGGGAGAGGGGATCTTGGGACGTTCTCCCTCACGCATAATGAGCGCGATAGTGGTATCCTGGGGCAGCTTCAACTGACCTATGGACTTACCCACGGCCGGCGATTCTTTGGTGATCAGCAACTCGACGACCTCTTCCATATGTCCGCTCATTGTAAGAAGGTGTATCAGTGGATGCGCCGGTATCTCCTGTTCCACGTGCTCGAGGATCGTGTTGGTCACAGAGATGGTCGCATCTATACCGAGTTTTCTAAAAATAGCATCGTTGTTGGGATTGTTGACTAGCGCAATGGTGCGGGGTACTTTAAAACGGTGTTTTGCCACCTGGCAGGATACGAGGTTATCTTCGTCCTGGCTGGTGGTGGCTATCAGCGCATCGGCCCGGCTGAGGCCGGCCTCATTAAGCACCACGGTTTCACAGCCGTCGCCGCGCATGCAGCAGCTGCCCAGCTCATCCTCCAGTTTCTCGCATTTCCTCACGTCGCGTTCAATAATCAGTACCTCGTGTCCCTGATTCAGCAACGCTTTGCTGAGGTAATAACCTATATTGCCTCCGCCGACGATCACGATATAAAGCGATTTCATAACGTTCAGATCTTCTCCAGCCTGTTGAACAGGAGGTCTGCAAATACCTCTGTCGGGCTGATGGATTCCAGGCCGAGCTGCTCATAGATGTCTTTGCGCAGGGGGTCATAAATGCGGCAGATAACACGCGGCACTTTAAAGATGTGTTTGGCTATCTGCGCCGCCATAACGTTGCGGTTATCGCCCTGTGTGAGGGCAATGAAAGCGCTGGCGTCCTCGATACCTGCCTTGCGCAGCATCTCTTCATCGGTGCCGTTGCCGATGAGCGCTGTGCCGCTGAATGTAGGAGGGAGCCGCCTGAAACTGTATGCGTCCAGGTCGAGCACTGTGACCTTGTGGCCGGCTGCGTCAAACATAGCGGCCAATTTGCCACCCACGCGGCCACATCCCATGATGACGATCATCTTCCTGTTCTGTTTTAAGGTTTCCGTTCCCGGCATATAAGTACTCGGCAGGGCGCCTCTTCGAGGACATGCGGTACTGCATTCCCCATTGTGAAAGAGCCAAATCTTTTTTTATAGGTCAAACCCATTACAATCAAATCAACGTTGTTTTGCCGGGCCACCTCGATAATTGCCGGCCCGACATCGCGTGCCTGTATTATTTCGGTCTCGACATCGAAATCGTTATCCTGCGCATATTCTTCGGCCTCGAGAAGCACCTTCTCTGCCGCCTCAACATCGGGCTTAATTATAGCATCGATCGGTAAGCTCCGGTTAACTTCCAGGACGTAAACAATAAATATCTTGGCCTTGGATTTCTTGCCGATTTTACAGGCCAACTCCACTGCCACCTGGTCCACGCCGTTTCCCCTGGCAGCTACTAAAATCCTGGCAAATTCCATCGAATTATTCTCAGCCTTGCCTAATCATTAGTCTGTTGAACAGCTATCATTATAATGTTGCCGTTGCTCTTAATCCAATCAGCATCAATTTGCTGCCGCCGTGATCTTCTTGTCGGCACCGTTGGCCTCTGATTTTTTACGCCTGATGGTATACCAGTATATCACCAGCCCGATGGCTATCCAGGCAAATCCAACCCAGCGGCTATATGGCTGCATTATAACTACCACGATCCAGATAGCCACAGTTCCAATCAGGCCAAGGATCGCTGTGAGGGGCAAATCGCGGTCCATGACCGGTATGTTTAGTCCCAGGCGGAAAGGTCGCTCGGCATAAGGCTGCTTGATGCGCAATGCCAGAATCGAGGCGTGAGCAATGGCAAAGGACATCATTGAGCCGAAGGCGTAAAGGCCACCCAGATTGGAGTACATGTCAGGGACAAAAAAGCCCGGCGCTTG
Organism: Dehalococcoidia bacterium; assembly: GCA_034429715.1. Classification (GTDB taxonomy): domain Bacteria; phylum Chloroflexota; class Dehalococcoidia; order GIF9; family UBA5629; genus CAIMUM01. The sequence continues at coordinate 31,197 of DAOUFR010000061.1, read as the reverse complement.
TAGAAGAATTGCCAGTCCCGAGAAAAGTATGATAGATAAATAGGGGGTCTTGAACCTGGGGTGCACTTTGCCAAGTATGGCCGGCACGAGTTTAAAGCGGCTGAGCGAGAACGATAGCCTCGATATACCCAGTAATCCCGCGTTGGTAGCTATGAGCAGGATTGTTGCCGCCAGCACCGCCACCAGCACCGGGAGTATGGCCTGAAGGCGGCTCAGCGCCCAGGTGAATACAACCTGATAACCTTCCACAGTGAAGAGCTGGGCGGCAAGTTCAGTGGGATTCATACCCTGGGATAGTTTGCTGGCTATCCCGGCAATGGGGTCAGTGGCCCAGTTTGTTGCCAGCTCGGTCGGGGTCATGGTGCTGAAGGCCGACACCGAGATGCCGGCATAAATCACCAGTACCACGACGGTCATGATTACCAGCGCCCTGGGCGCACGCACCTCGGGACGTTTTGTTTCTTCGGCCATTTGCGATATCGTTTCCAGGCCGGTGAAGGCGATGGCGGCAATGGCTATTCCGAATAGAAAATCCTGGGGCGAGGGCCAGTAGTTCACAATCCTCTCGAAAATAAGCTGAGGATTAAAGAAAAACATCAGGGCCAGGGTAATTAAAAGCGCCTGCACTGCCAGGTCCATAATGGCAAGCGCAATATTCAGAATGGATGATTCCTTGACACCGATAACATTGATCGTCATAAGAAATAGCACGATCATCATGGCGCAGCTGGTCATCACCGCCGGCGATGTCTTAAGAGGAGCCCAGAAAAAACCCAGGTACGATGGGATGGCGATTGAAGAGATGGCTATTGTGACGATATACCCGAACATCAGGCCCCATCCTGCTATAAATCCTGCAAAATCGTTGAACCCATGCCGCGCGAAGCTGGCGGATCCGCCCGATTCGGGGTACATGGCAGTTCCCTCGGCGTAGGAAAGGGCGGTGAAGACAAAAACTATGCCGGCCAGGCCCAGGGCAAGCGGGGTGGCGCCGGCGGCAGCCAGGACGACAACACCGAGAGCGTAATAGATGGAGGAGCCGACATCTCCGTAGGCAATGCTGAAGAGATGTGTAGTGCGGAGGACACGCCTGAGCGGTCTGATTTTGAGCCGTTGAGGGCGTCCGAATTTATCGCCCGGTTTAACCTGCCAGTTAATTTTCACTTTTCAGTTATGTTCAGGAACAACTATCGGCAAATTGTATGCTTGACATATGTCGTTGTCAAGATACCGTGCATGCGTAGCTTGCTTGAAATCGGTTCGACTTCGGTCTAAAATGATTTACCAGAGGCAAGTTATATTTGAGGAGGATAGCAATCATGAACAAATACCGGATAACCTTATTGGTAGCCGTTTCTGTCCTGATTATCTCGTTTCTCGCCTGCGCACCGGCTACTACGGCGCCTGTCCCACCGCCGGTTCCTGAGCCGGTCAGTGTAACGGTGACCTGCGACCAGTTCTCACAGAATGCCCACATCGTACAGGATGTAACAGTCGCCCCCGGCGCTCTTATCACAATCACCCTCTGCTCAAATCCTTCCACCGGGTTTTCCTGGGGCGAACAGGCCGAGATCAGCAATAAAGAGGTTTTAAAGCAGACTTCTCATAAAACGGTAGCTGGCACAACCAGTATGCCAGGTGCACCTGGTACACAAGTATGGACATTCGAGGCATTAGCGGCAGGCGCCGGCACAGCCTCGTTCTCTTACAGCAGGCCCTGGGAGGGTGGCGAGAAAAACGTGCAGACCTTCAAGCTGAATGTGAAAGTGCAGTAGCACGCTCACTTCTTAATATTGAAAGTATAAGAGCAGGCCGCAATCATCGCCGCTGCGAATCCCAGCAGCAGAATAATTTCTATTATGATCGGCAAAGTTGTTGCTGTGCTCGGTGACGTTGCCCAGCGCAGCAGGTCCACTCCATATGTCAGCGGGTTAAAGTAGCTGAATATCTGCAGCCAGCCGGGTGCTGAGGAAATGGGGAAAAGCGCGCCGCTGGTGAAGAACATCGGCATGATGACCAGGCTCATTATGAAGTTGAAGCCCTCCATGCTGTTCATGAGCGACGCAAGCAACAGCCCGACGCAGACCAGCCCGATCGCCAGCAGTATCATGATGGGGATCAACAGGAATATCGATTCAGGAGTCAACCTGATCCCTATCAGAAACGAGAGGGGCAGCAGAATGAATCCCTGTATCAACGCGCTGGTGCCGCTTCCCAGGGCTTTGCCTATGACAATGGAAGTGCGGGAAACAGGTGCTACCATGATCTCCTTGAGGAAGCCGAATTCCCTGTCCCAGATAATCGAGACCCCCGACCATACAGAGGTGAAGAGCAGCGTCATGCCCAGTATACCGGGAAAGATGAATACCTGGTAGTTGTCCACACCCGGCAGCGCCACATTCCGCATACCGCTGCCGAAGACCAGCAGCCACAGCACGGGCAGGATCAGCGAAGACACGATGCGCGACTTCTCTCTCCAGTATCGCAGCACTTCACGGTACCACAGGGCGCCTATTTTTCTCAGCTCGCTCATCTCCGCCTGCTTATCACTCGCATTGCTTTTCTCAACTCATTTTCCGCTTCTTCAGAGCGAATATCCTTGCCGGTGTAATACAGGAAAACGTCATTCAACGTCGGCTTATGTATAGAGACGGATTTAAGTTCGATGCCGGCGGCCGATGCCAGTTCCACGATTACCGGCACTTTTTTCTCGGCGTCGGACAGGTGAAGGCGCACGGTGCTGTCGACCACCTCGGCATTACGGGTGAAACTGAGTTCTTTAACACGCTCCAGGAAATCGGCCGGTCTGCTGGTTATGATTGTCACGACATCGCCTTCCAGCGCACCGATCAGGTTAGCGGGAGTATCCACTACCTTGATCCTGCCGGAATCGATTATACCTACCCTGCTGCAGAGGCGTTCCGCTTCCTCCATATAATGTGTGGTCAGTATCACTGTTATGTTAGATTGTCTGGCAAGCTCCTCGATGTGTGACCAGAGATGCTGGCGTGTCTGTGGATCCAGTCCAAGCGTTGGCTCATCGAGAAAAAGTACCCTGGGACTGTGCAGAAGTCCCCGTGCCAGCTCAAGCCTGCGCCGCATGCCTCCCGAATATGTTTTCATGGGTGAATCGGCGCGGTCTTGAAGCCCCACCAGGCCCAGTAGCTCGTTTATCTTTTTCCTGGCAAGCACCGTGCCGATGTCATAAAGCGTGGCATGCAGCATCATATTCTCACGGCCTGTCAGACGGTCGTCGATGCTGGGATCCTGAAAAACGATGCCGATGCTGCGCCGCACCTTGCCCGCCTGTCTGCGGATATCGAAACCATTGACCAGCGCCGTTCCCGATGTGGGAGAGTTAACGGTACACAGCATGGATATGGCCGTAGTTTTGCCCGCGCCGTTTGGGCCCAGCAGGCCGAACACCTCCCCCGGTTCGATTTTCAGGTCGAGGCTGTCCAGCGCCAGGATTTTACCGTACCTCTTGGTCAGCGCAAATGTTTCGATGGCGTAAACTTGTTTCATCGTGATGGCCGCATACAATTATAAGCCCGAGCACAGCGAGGATGAAATTAAATTAGCTGGCGACAAAGTCGGACTTGAATAAAGGATTAAAATATCCGCTGAATTCAGGTTAATGATTTTAAGTTGTCGGCGAACTTATTCAAGTATCCATCGGCGGGCAGTATGGAAGAAAGCACTCGGGCCGCCAGTGAAAGCGACTGCGCCTCAGGCAGGCAATAGTGCATGGTCAGAAAACGCTGGCGGAGCTTCTTGACTTTATCCTTCACCGGCGTATTCGATTGAACACATTCGCTCATGTACTCAGCGAGCTGCTCAAAGTCCGCTTCCTTCATGCCGAAGCGCGTCATCTCCTGCACTCCCATTCTTATGCCGCTTGACTCTATAAAACTGTCGTCGTCCGGCAGGGCCTGGTAATTGGTAATAATATTGTTGTCCTCGAGTCTGCGGGCTATGTCCTCTCCCACACCGTATTTCCTGACACGTATCAGCACCTGGTGAGTCTCCGTGAATCCCTCTTTCGCATCGCCTTCAACTGATATTCCACGTGAATTCAGTGCTTTGGCGAAAGCACGGGCGTTCTTGATCACCTGTGTCTGATAGTCATGTTTGAACTGGTTCATTTCGTAGGTCGCCATCAGCAGGCCGAGCAGTGTGCCGAGGTGGTGGTTGCTGGTCGAGCCGGGGAAGGCCCTGCTCTTGATCTCAATCCAGAGCTTCTCCAGGCCGGTCCCGGCGGCCATGTTTCCAGCGACTACGCCGCGCTGCGGGCCGAAAAAGGTTTTATGCGTGCTTCCCGTAACAACGTCCGCTCCTTCGTTGAAGGGAGTCTGGAATGCGCCGTAAAGGCCCAGCACATGGGCCATATCGAACATCAGGATAGGGCGCGGATTCATGCGGCTGACGATTTCGGATACAAATTTAACCGGCTCCCTGTATATAAACATACTCTTACCGAAGATGATCAGCTCCGGTTTGATCGAATCAATCATGTCGGCCAGTTTAGAGGTGTCAGCTTTATAGGGATTATCTTTGAGAACCGGAAAATGGTATACGTTCTCCTTGCCCGTCTCAGGGTTGTCAGCTACGAAATTAAACAGAGCGCCCATCGGCTGGGCGCTGAGGTGTCCCCCCTTGTTCAGATCGTTGTTGATGACAGCGCGCATTTTTCTCAGCGGCTGGCTGGCCGGCTTATCCCGGTTGAGGAATTTAACTATTCCTTTAAAAACCACCTCGTTGGCCATGTTACCGCTGACAGGACGCAGTTCAATGTTAGTGCAGCCGAAATACTGCTGCAGCTCTTTTCTCAGCTCCTCTTCAACATCCCTGATGAAGTCCGTGGCCTGGTAAAAATATATCTCCCTGCCTTTCATAGTCCTGTGCTCGGCGTACCGCCCGACAGGATCGGATATCTCGCAGAGCTTTACCAGCAGGCTCGGTGATGATTCGGAGGGTATAAGGTTAATACATTCCCGCTGTCGCCACAGGTTGTTGTCGACCGTTCTTTTTACAAGCTTCTCTATCTTGCCTTGAAAATCAGACATGTTATACCTCGGTGGATATTTGTATAAAGCATACATGAAGCGATCAGTATTTAACAAACTCAATTTGCGAAAACATGCCGGCAAATCTATCATATATACGTTTGCATCATCTGCATGACCGGAGAAGAAGAATTGAAGACACATAAGGCTATTGTTTATTCGGCGCTTTTACCTTTGCTTGCCTTTCTGATTATAGGCGGAGCATGTGCTGCAGCAGAAGCTGCAAATCCCAATGCGCCGTTGATTTCATCGCTGGTAGCTGAACATACCAATCTGTATCCGCTGGGTAATACAAAGATCACATGTTCTGCCGCCAGCCCGCATGGTTTACCGTTGAACTACAATTGGGTTTGCACTGACGGCACCATCACAGGCAGCGGTCCGTCTATCACCTACGAGGCGCCCAGGACCTATGGTGATTTTCATATAATGGCTACCGTGGATGACGGCCAGGGCAACAAGGCCAGCCAGACGGTGAAAGTGACTGTAATTGTGCGCGATCCTACCAAGTGCTGCAGATGAGGGGCAATATGCGTTTAAACAATCATCTGTTACCTGTATTATTGATCCTGTTTATCTGCTTGCCGGCCTGCAGCCCTGTTACTGCCGTAAAAATAATAAAGCATGAAATAGTCGTCGCCGAATTTACGGCAGATGTATCGCAAAGCACAGCCACCGTCGGAGGCCAGGCGCAGAATACATTTATGTGGCCGCTGGACAACTGCAAAATTTGCGTGACCTTTTACGATTACGCGGGCAACAGCCTGGGGATATTCTCGGATAGCATAGAGCGGTTGGAGCCGGGGCAGGTTTGGAATTTCAGTGCGGTCCTCACAGGCGGCGATGCCTGGAAGGTGGCACGATATGATATTTCGGTGTGTAACTGAAGAGAGTACGAGCCGTTGTGTAATGAGAATGGAAGTGTGACCAGGAATCTTCGCCGGCTCATCTGGATGGTTGTCTTGCTGGCCGTCATATCCGGCGGCTGTTCCGGGAGCAGCGGGCTGCAGATCATCAGTCACGATCTCACGGTCAGACAGTTTACGGGTGATCTCAACACGATTAAAAGCATGGCGGTTGTCACCGGCTCTGCGAAAAATATTAGCAGCGCCCCACTATCGGACTGCAATATTAACGTCCGCTACTTCGATGCCGACAAGAATTTAATCGGCGTTTCTTCAGCCTACAGGCAGTTCATGGAGCCCGGGGAAGTGTGGAGTTTCACTGTTCAACTGACTGCGCCGGACGCATGGAAGGCGCGCAGCTACGATATCAGCGGCACAAACCGCTGACGGAACTTTGCTTTAGACATAGCGGTTGCTATAATTCTGGTACTGCTAAGAGCGGAGGTTTGAGAGCGAAATGAAGAACTTCGGTTATGTGTTACTGCTGGTATCCTGTGTATTTCTGATCCCAACAGGAATGTTATCATGCTCACAGGCGGCATCGCCCTCGGCGGGTCAACAGCTGACTATCCAGAGTTTGACTCCCGTTCAAAATGAGGTCCTTCCAGGCGGAACTGCAGTTATAGAGAGCTCTGTGATCAATCCCTCCAACAGCTCGCTCACTTACAAGTGGTCGGCCAGCGGCGGTGGATTCGGGGGATCGGGTCAGAACAATATCTGGCAGGCGCCGTCGCAGGTTGGTGTATACGAGATAACTCTGGTTGTCGAAGATGGCAAAGGAGGCTACGCTCAATCCAAGACCTCGATTACAGTGTCGAGCAATAAGGCGCCGGCAATCACCAGCCTGTCCGCAAACCCCGTTAACGTGATGCCGGGCGGAAGCACCGTTATTACGTGCGTGGCCAATGATCCTGACGGGGACATTGTCCGTTATAGCTGGAGCGCCGGTGACGGCTCGATCTCAGGCACGGGCAACAGAGTAACCTGGATATCGCCCAATAAGAACGGCGATATCAGCATCACATGTACGGTCAGCGACGGAAAAGGCGCCGAATCCAAGCAGACGATTTTAGTCAATGTCTCGCCGTCGACCAGTGATATCACCATCAAACAGGTCAGACAGGAAAGTGGGACTGTCTCTTCCACCGGTGACAAGGATACCACCAGGTACAGGGCGGGCGATGATGCGGCGAATCTGACCTACCGGGCGTTTTTCAGCTTCGATATCTTCGGTCTCAACAAGACCAATGTCAGGCAGGCCAAACTGAAATTCGGACCGGGAATGGTAGTTGGCGATCCCTTCAATGCGTTGGGAGGCTTGCGCCTGTGGAAAGTCAACTATGGCGAAGGATTGCCCGGCTATAATATAACAGGGGAGAATTTCTTTTCGGCCGGCGCCCTTTTGACATCAGCACCCAACGAGATAGACGTTACCAATGAAGTCAGAAGCCTGGTTGCCGCAGGCGCCGACAGGTTGCAACTGGAAGCCCTTTTCTACAGGGCGAGCAACGGTAATAATTCCATAGACTATATCGAATGGCCGGAGGTTAGCCTGCTTATCACTTTTGCTCCGTAACAGAGATCGATAAATCGGGAGGTTATATATGAGGAACAACAGGATTGTTTATGCACTGGTACTCATGGCGATTATCACGTTGACGGCGGTCGCAGCCTGCGCACAGCCGGCCGCCACACCCGCACAGGAGACGCCTGTGGGCAATATGCCACCGGTCGTAGCCAGCCTTACTGCCGCGCAAAACCAGACTTATCCCGGGGGCACGGTCAACGTACAGAGCGTGGTATCCGATCCTAATGGCGATATGATCAATTTCAATTGGACGGCCACCGGCGGTGAATTTGTTGAGAACGGCAGGGCCAACACCGCCTGGCGCGCTCCCAAGGGTTACGGCACTTACGAGATCAAATTGACGGTCGACGACGGCAAAGGTGGATCGGCACAGGCAACGGTGCCCATTACTGTGAGCGCCAACCATGCCCCTTCTATCACAGGACTTACAGCTGATCCAGCCGCGCTTCTGCCGGCAGCTACAACCACTCTCACCTGTATCGCCAGCGATCAGGACGGAGATGCGGTCCAGTACAAATGGGAGGCCAGAGAAGGCACCCTGAGCGGCATCGGCAATAAGGTATCCTGGATTGCGCCCGGTAAATCGGGTAATTACAGCGTTTTCGTGGTGGTCAGCGATGGAAAGGGCGCCGAGACCAGGCAGGAGATCGTGATACCGGTGGCGGCTCCCAGCAGCGTGCAGACCTTCACCCTGATACCCAAAGAGAGCGGCACTGTCACATCCGAGGGCGACAGGGACAACAGCATATATAAGGCGGGAGACGATGAGAAGAACATAGGTTACCGCGCGTTCTTCAGTTACAATATTTTCCCGCTCTTAGGCATGGAGATAAAACAGGCCAAGCTTAAGTTTATTGACGGCAGGGTGGTGGGTGATGATCCATTCGATCCGGTGACCGGGGTGGGTGGATTCCAGGTCATGCGCATTTCATACGGCACTACGTTGCCCAAGTTTGGCACCGTTGACGGCTCACCTTTCCAGCGATCGGAAGCTTACTTGAACAAACCGATAGTGGAAGTGGATGTAACGCCGGAGCTTATCACTGCGGTGGACAACAGGCTTGAAAGGTTCCAGGCCGAAGCCGCTTTTATGAAGCGTTCCTTTAACGGCAACAACGTTGCGCAGTATATTCAGTGGTCGGATGCTGTATTGGAGGTTATCGCTGCACCCAAATAAGCTCCCCCGGATATATAAAGAACATATCAGGGCGGCCTCGGGGCCGCCCTCTTTTCCCAATTTTGACTTGTTTTTAATCCAGTGCTACAGTATATAGTAAATTAGCAGTCTAAAGTGGAGAGTGCTAAAAATGAGCAAGGCTGCTTATAAAAGACGAGACGCTGTTTTAAAAATAATAGTCAGTGAGTATATTGCAACGGCCACACCGGTTGCATCGGAAGCTATTCTGCGCCATCACAGCCTTGGCGTGAGCCCGGCCACAATCAGGAATGATATGGCCTCGCTTGAAGATGATGGATACATAACGAGGCCTTATACGTCTGCGGGCAGCGTTCCTCTGGACAAAGGCTACAGGTTTTACGTTGAAAATATATCAGGCCACATAGACCTTTCCAGTGAAGAGCAGAAACGCATCAGGCGTCTGCTGGATGCGGCCGTCGACGAGTATGACAGGTTGCTCAAGGTAGCTGCCGGCGTGATGTCGCGCCTGGTGGGGAATGCTGCTATTGTCACCTTCCCCAAATCAGCCGAATGCCGGTATAAACATATCGAGCTGATCTCCATGCAGCAATATATCGCCATGATGGTGCTGATACTGGGCAACGCCGTGTTGAGGCGGCAGACCATTAAATTTTCAGACACTGTTGAACAGGCTCAGTTGAGCGAAGCAGCCGTAAAGTTTAACCGGGAATACGCAGGACGGACGCGCGGCCAGATCGCGGCCAGGAAGCTGGAGATGACTCCCCTGGAGAAGAAGATCTCCGATGCCATCAAAGAAGTTATGGCCAGTGAAGATGCCATTGAATATGAGACACCATATTTTGAAGGATTGCGGCTGATGCTGGAACAACCGGAGTTTGTGCAGCGTGAGCGAATGCTGGGCGTGCTTGAGCTGATGGAAGCCAAGGGCTGGTTGAGAAACGTAATCGACTGGCAGGTCACGGATGAGGGAGTTAAGGTAATTATAGGCGAAGAAAATCGCGAATCCGCTCTGCGCGACCTCAGCCTTGTATTCAGCAATTACGGCGTGCCTGACCAGGTGCAGGGGGCGGTGGGAATTATCGGCCCCAAGAGAATGGACTACTCAAAGGCCATCTCCACTGTAAATTATATTTCAGGTCTGCTGAGCGAGCTGGTTGCCAGAGTCTGCCGCGATGAAAGCCGGTAATTGAATCAGGAGGTTATTTTGGCAGAGGAATCCGTTTCACAGGAGCAGGATACTATCGGTGAACTGAAAAAAGCCCTTGCAGAGGCAGAGGAAAAGGCCAATACCTACCTGGCCGATGCCCAGAGGGAACGCGCCGACTATCAGAACCTAAAGAAAAGGACGGAACAGGAGAAACAGGAATATCAATCGCGGGCTAATGCCGAGATAATGAAACAATTGCTGCCTGTTGCAGACGATATGGAACGCGCTTTTAATATGGTTGATCCCAAGTTTAAAGACTCAACCTGGGTTGAAGGCTTCAGGATCATTCAGCGTAATCTTCAGGATATCCTGCGTACGCACGGCTGCACGGTGATCGACTGCGTGGGCCAGGCCTTCGACCCCAACTTTCATGAAGCGGTTGCCTATGAAGATGGAGATGAGGGAATTGTCGTTTCCGAGCACCGGAAGGGCTATACTATCAAAGACAAGGTGCTCAGGGCCTCGCAGGTATCTGTCGGCAAAGGGAATAATACCGGGGCGGGCGCTGATAAAAAATGCCCCGACAATGAATAAAAATGAAAAAAAGGAGTATCAGTAAATAAAATACTGAAAATCAGGAGGATAAAATGGGAAGAACAGTTGGCATAGATCTTGGAACAACGTTCAGCCTTGTGGCGACGATGGAGGGCGGCGAGCCGGTAATCATCGCCAACCGCGAGGGTGAACGTTTGACACCGTCGGTGGTAGCGGTGGACAAAAAAGGCGAAAGGCTGGTAGGTTTGCTTGCCAAGCGGCAGGCGATTACCAATCCGGAGAATACCATCTTCAGTATCAAACGTTTGATGGGCCGCAAGTTCAAGGATGCCGAGGTCCAAAACGATATCAAACGACTGCCCTATAAGATCGTTGAGGGGAGCAATGGCGACGCTAAAGTAATTATGGGCGGCAAGGAATATAGCCCCGCAGAGATATCGGCTATGATCCTGCAGAAGCTGAAGATGGACGCCGAAGCTTTCCTCGGCGACAAAGTGACCGATGCCGTTATCACGGTCCCGGCTTACTTCAACGACAGCCAGAGGCAGGCTACCAAGGATGCCGGCACTATCGCCGGCCTTAACGTCATCCGTATAGTTAATGAGCCGACGGCGTCGGCGCTGGCTTACGGTCTTGACAAGAAGAAAGAGGAGATGATCGCGGTTTACGACCTCGGTGGAGGAACCTTCGATATATCCATTCTGGAGCTGGGCGACGGTACCTTCCAGGTTAAATCCACCAATGGCGATACACACCTCGGCGGCGATGATATCGATCTGAAGGTGATGGATTGGCTGACCGACGAGTTTAAAAAGGAGCAGGGCATCGATCTCCGTCAGGACAGGATGGCCCTGCAACGTTTAAAGGACGCTGCGGAAAAAGCCAAGAGGGAGCTCTCAACCACCGGGCAAACCGAGATCAACCTTCCCTTTATCACCGCCGACGCGTCAGGGCCCAAGCACCTCAATATCACACTGACCCGCGCCAAGCTGGAACAGCTGGCCGCCGACCTGCTGGAGAGAAGCATCGAGCCGTGCAAGAAAGCCCTTTCGGATGCTGGCCTCACGGCCGCGCAGGTTACAGATGTCATCCTGGTGGGCGGCCAGACCAGGATGCCCAGGGTACAGGAGATCGTGCGCCAGTTCTTCGGCAAGGAGCCCATCAAGGGTATCAATCCGGACGAAGCTGTGGCGCTGGGCGCAGCCATACAGGGCGGCGTCCTCAAAGGAGACGTCAAGGACATCCTGCTGCTCGACGTAACCCCGCTCACACTTGGTATTGAGACGCTGGGTGGCGTGATGACCCCTCTCATCCCCAGGAACACCACCATACCCACTTCCAAGAGCCAGGTGTTCAGCACGGCCGCCGATAATCAGCCGAGCGTGGAGATTCACGTCCTGCAGGGTGAACGTCCCATGGCGGGCGACAACAAAACCCTCGGCAGGTTCATCCTGGACGGTATCCTGCCTGCACCCCGCGGGGTGCCTCAGGTAGAGGTAACCTTTGACCTCGATGCCAACGGCATCCTCAATGTCCGCGCACAGGACAAGGGCACCGGCAAGGAGCAGAAGATCACCATTACAGCTTCCAGCGGGCTGAGCAAGGATGAAGTGGAAAAAATGCGCCGCGAGGCCGAGGCTCATGCTGCCGACGATACGCGTAAGAAGGAAGAGGTTGAGACCAAGAACGTGGCTGAAGCCACCATGTACTCCGCCGAGAAGACCTTACGCGAATACAGCGATAAAATACCCGCCGACCTCAAGAGCGAGGTCGAAGGCAAGATAGCGGCCACCAGGTCAGCATTGCAGGGCACCGATATCAGCTACATCAAGAGCTCCCTGCAGGCGCTCAACGAGTCCATGCAGAAGATCGGAGCGGCCGTATATCAGAAGACGTCGCCGCCGCCCGGCGGAGGCCCTGGCGGACAGGAAGGCGCGCAGGATGCCGGTTCACCTCCTCCTCCCCCCCCCGGGGATGAGGGCACAGTGGAAGGTGAATTCCGGGAAGTATAAACGCTTGATTATAAAAGGCGGCGGATAGAAATATCCGCCGCCTTTTTTTATTGCCGATTGTGATATAACTTTGCGTTGAATTGACACTCCAGGGCAAAAGCTTATAATATGTGGAACATTATTGATACAGGAGGTTTACACCTGATGGCGAGCAAGCATTTCACGATGAGCACCGTAGCTAAAGCCGTTCTCGCGATTATTGCCGGTGTTTTATGCATATTCTGGTTCGATATGGCGCGCTGGATTATCGGTATCTTTCTTATCGTTTGGGGCATACTGGCGCTGGTAGATCGCTAATACCATAAACATAGATTGGCCGAATAGCATTCCCTCAGCCCGGTTAACATCTGGATTCAGATGTGGGAGGTGAGTAGTGTTTTACTGCGGCACCTGCGGCTTCAGCTATAAAGACTGGGTGGGAGTTTATTATCCCGAGGGTCTGCCCTCAAAGAGCTGGTTGAGCTATTACTCTCAAGAGTTCAATTCGCTGGAGCTGAACTCCACATATTATGCTCTGCCGAGCCTTGCTGCCATGGAATCCTTGGCCGCCAAAACCGGCGAGGGCTTCCTTTTCTCCGTCAAGGCAAACCAGGAGATGACGCATGTGCGTCAAAGCGGGGAAGAGGCAAGCCGCGCTTTTGTACGCATACTACAGCCGCTGGTGGTCGCCGGCAAGCTGGGATGTGTGCTGGCGCAGTTTCCCTACAGCTTCGGCTACAATCCCGCCAACCGCGATTATCTGCAGAGGCTGGGCGACTGGCTGCAGGGGTATCCGCTCGTCATAGAATTCCGCAATTCCGCCTGGCTTAATAACGAGACTCGCAGCTGGCTGACGGCCCGCGATATAGGATTCTGCTGCGTGGACGAGCCGGAGTTGCCCCGGCTGATGCCGCCGGTGGCCGAGGTGACCGGCAGGACAGGATATATCAGGTTCCACGGCAGGAACGCTGCCAGGTGGTGGCACCACGACCAGGCCTGGGAGCGCTATGATTATACCTACAGCTCCGGCGAGCTGGAGCAGTGGCTCCCCAGGATTCAGATGATCAGCAGCAAAGCTGAAAACACCTTTATATTTGCCAATAATCACTGGCGCGCTCAGGCCGTGGATACTATCAGGCAGGTCCGCTCGATGCTCGACCGGCTTGTCATATAAATTTTTGTAATATAGAATAGTTCTTTGTACGGATTTGGACCCTGAGCACTCACTGAATCATAGCTTCTGTAACTGGAGAATAATTGCAGCAGAATACCGTTTCGCAAAAACGCATCAAATGGTGGTACGCCCTTATCTTCATCGCTATTATTGCTGCAATACTGATACTTGATGTCCTCACCAAGGAATGGATCCGCGCCAGCCTGCCGCCGGGAGGATCATTCCCCGAGATCGGGCGGTTGACCATCGTAAATGTGCAGAATACCGGGTCGGCTTTCGGCCTGTTCACCAACCAGGCTTTTCTGCTCAGTATCGTCGCTATAGCTGGCCTGGTGGTGGTGCTGCTCTTCTTCAGATACCTGGGTGAGCTCGGTTTCATGGGGGGCCTGGCGCTGAGCCTCATCTTTGCCGGGGCGCTGGGCAATCTCATTGACAGGCTGAGGTTCGGCCGTGTAACGGATTTCATCTACGTCAGGCTCTGGGACAATGTATACTGGCCTGCATTTAATGTCGCGGACTCAGCCATATCGGTCGGTGCCATCCTGCTAGCCTTCGTCGCCCTGTTCACTCTGGGGAAGAAACATGAGCCAAAGCCGGGAAACGCAAAAAAGGACGTTTGAGGCCGGTATCGACGATGTCCGGCTGGACAGGTTCCTTGCCGCAGCCCTGCCTGATCTTACGCGTTCGCATATACAAAAGCTGATCAAGTCGGGTCATGTCACCATTAATGGATGCCAGGCCAGCCCGGCGCGCCGTCTTAAATCCTCTGACATCGTCGATATCTCAATCCCCCCGCCCCCGATATCCAAACTCGAGCCCGAGGATATCGACCTTGACGTCATTTATGAGGATCCTGAAATAGCGGTCATCAATAAACCGGCCGGCCTGACCGTCTATCCTGCCCCGGGGCATGCCGGCCATACGCTGGTCAACGCTCTTCTGCAGCGCTTTCCCGACCTTGACTGCTTCGGGGATACGGCGCGTCCCGGCATCGTGCACCGCCTGGACAAGGATACTTCCGGACTGATCGTTGTAGCCAGGAACGAGAAGGCTCGGCTGGACCTGGTCGACCAGTTCAAATCGCGGTCAATAAAAAAAGTCTATTTAGTTCTGGTGCAGGGGAAGCTTGAGCCGGAACGGGGGGCCATTGAGGCGCCTATCGGCAGGGACCCTGCGGACCGCAAGAGGATGGCGGTAGTAACCGACGGCAGGGCGGCCAGGACCGATTATCGCGTGTTACGTTATCTGAAGAGCTGCACGCTGGCTGAGGTACGTATCCAGACGGGACGGACGCATCAGATCAGGGTGCATATGTCCGCCATAGGCCATCCTGTGGCAGGGGATAAAAAATACGGGAGGTCTTCCATCCCGGCGCCCCGCCAGTTCCTGCATGCCTGCCATCTCGAGATCAGGCTGCCCGGCAGCGGGCAGATACGCTCATTCACCTCTTCCCTGCCGGCTGACCTGGAGCAGGTACTCAAGTCCCTGGATAAGGGGAAGGTTTGAAACGTGTTGCTATTTAGCCGGATGGTATGTTAAATTAAACTCAAAAGCGAGGTTTCAAAATGAGACCACAGGATAAATTCGGGCAGTCAAGAAAGGATCCTTACAGCGGGCAGGGCGACGTGTACAGCCAGATCGCAAGCACACCGCCAGCGGCCGGCGCTGAGGACTTCACTACCTTTGAAGTTGATGCCGCCAACAGGCGCAACGAGCTGCTCTTCAATATCACCACCCAGATAGAGGAAACCCGTGGCAAGCTCAGACAGGCCGAACAGCTGGTCGAGCGCCTGCGCCAGAACCTGCGGGAATACGAGGAAATGTATAAAACCCTCACCAAGGGCAAGCCTAAAGAGAAGTAAGATTAAAGATAAGGCGCGCCGCTTGATCTGGTCCGGCCTCAGATGCCGGCAGGTGACAGGGTTCCGGTTACCGGTTTTCTGCTGAGAAAGATAGTCCCCGATAGGAGTCAGCGTTGAAAGAGAAGCCCAAAGATTATGCCCTCGAGTACGCAGGTTTCTGGATCAGGCTGGCCGCTGCGCTGATAGATTTCTTGATATTAATTGCGGGTTTATATATTTTGTACTGCGTCATATCCCAATCCTTTTTCTGGATATTTCCCAACGTGCCGGGCGTTATCGCGACTTTCGGAAACATCGCTGCCGGCGCGCCGCTGTCGACGGGCGCGATATGGCTTTCTGCCACCCTGCTGCTGGCTCTGCTGGTGGCCAACACCGTCTATTTCGTGGCCTGCGCTGCGGCCTCGGGCCAGACGGTGGGCAAGCTCAGCCTGGGCATTAAAATAATCCGCACGGACAGCTCTTCGCTGGACCTGCGCTACTCGTTCATACGCTTTCTCGGTGGCATGCTCTGCGTGGCAACACTGGGCATTGGCTTCATCGTTATCGCTTTCGACAGCCATAAACAGGGCATGCACGATAAAATGGCCGACACTTATGTGGTAAAGCTGCCGGTCAAACAGGTTGTTTACAACCAGTCACTGGCGCGCGGAGGTATCAGGTAAGGTGGAAGCACCGGTAAGGGTGCGCTTTGCGCCCAGTCCCACCGGATATCCGCATCTGGGCAATATCAGGACAGCGCTTTTCAACTGGCTCTTCGCCCGTCATACCGGCGGGACCTTCATCCTTCGCATCGAGGATACGGACCAGGCGCGCAAAGTGGAGGGCGCCGTGGAGGTCATTCTTGACAGCCTGCAGTGGATGGGGATGGACTGGGACGAAGGCCCGTTTTATCAGTCCCAGCGCCTGGATATGTACCGGGAGTACGGGGATAAGCTGGTGAGCGAGGGCAAGGCATACTATTGTTACTGCTCTTCAGAGAGGCTCGATGCCATGCGGCAGGAGCAGATCAAGCTCAAGCAACCGCCCGGCTACGACAGACATTGCCGCGACCTCGGCCACGGGAAAACCTCGGCGGGTGACTCCGCTGTTGCCCCGGTGATACGCTTCAAGTCACCCCTGGAGGGAAAGACGGTGATAACCGACCTGATCAGGGGTGAAGTGGTTTTTGAAAACAGCACCCTGGATGACTTTGTGCTGCTTAAGTCCGACGGTTATCCCACATATCACCTGGCCAATATAGTGGACGATCACCAGATGCAGATCTCACATGTCATGCGGGCTGAGGAGTGGCTGTCCAGCACTCCCAGGCACGTGCTCCTCTATACCGCGTTTGGATGGCAGCCTCCCCGCTTTGCGCACCTTCCCATGATACTTGGTCCGGACAAGTCCAAGCTGAGCAAACGTCACGGCGCCACGTCCATCGATGAATACAGGGACAAAGGATATCTTCCGGAGGCCATGATAAACTTCCTCTCGCTGCTGGGATGGTCGCTGGACGATAAAACGGAGATAATGACCTGCCAGGAGATCGTTAAGAACTTCGCCATCGAGCGGGTCAGCAAAACCGCCGCGGTCTTTAACCTGGCCAAGCTGGAATGGATGAATGGTGTCTATATACGCAACCTCAGCCCGCAGGAGTTCAGCGACAGGTGCAGGCCCTTTGTCGAAGCGGCGCTTCCTCCCGAAGTGAAAAGGCCCATAGATGCGGAGTATCTGAAGCAAATCGCCCCTCTCGTTCAGGAAAGGGCCAAAATATTATCAGAAGTGCCTTCCCTGGTGGATTTTTTCTTTACAGATGAGCTGGAGTATGAAACCAACCTGCTGCAGGGCAAGCTGGAGAAAGGGCAGGCGGGCGAAGTGCTCAACAGGACGATTCACGCGCTGGAAAACATCCGCGAATGGCGTGCCGGTGATATGGAGGCTGAGGTAAGGCCGCTGGCGGAAGGGCTCGGGCTCAAGGCCGGCCCCTTTTTCGGTGTCTTGCGCGTGGCCGTCACCGGCCGCACCGCATCCCCGCCCCTCTTTGAGACGATGGAAGTGCTGGGCAGGGACCGCTGCATGGCGCGCCTCAAGGCAGCGTTGCAGAAGCTATAGTCTGAAGCATATTTGCTGCGTACGGACGGGCGATTCTAAGCCTGGTAGCTCTTGGGCAGGCCCAGCACCCTTTCACCGATATAAGCCAGTGTCATCTGCTGGGAGACGGGCGCCAGCCTGATTAAATTGATCTCTCGCCACCATCTCTCGACGTCGTATTCAACAGCGTAGCCGTAGCCGCCGAAGACCTGCATCGCCCAGTAAACCGCCTTAATGGCGTGTTCAACCACGACGGCCTTGGCCATATTAGCGGCCGCGCCTACCTCCGCCGACGGCTTGCCGGCATCATAGGCGACCGATGCCCGCAAATTGAGAAGGCGTGCCGCCTCAAGGCAGGAGTACGACTCGGCCAGGGGGAACTGCAGCGCCTGGTAGCTGCCGATGGGCACGTTATTGAAAACCTTGCGTTCGCGCGCGTACTCCACGGCTTTGCGTATGGCCAGGTTGGCTATACCCACGCCGAGCGCGGAGAAGCTCATGCGCTCGGGATTCAGCGTATCCAGGACATTGTGCCATCCGCCGTCCAGCGGAGGCATCAGCGCGCTCTCGGGGAGCTTGAGGTCGTTGAATGCAACGGTGCAGGAATGGGAGTAGTTGATGGCGTGTTTTGCGATGGGTTCTATCTCTACGGCCTTGTTGGGCAGGTCGGCTAAAAACAGGCTCAGTCCCGAGGTCTTGCTGCCTTTGCTTCCACTGGGGGAGGTGCGGGCTATGATCAGCATACCCTGGGCGCGGTCGGCGCCGCTGATGAACGTCTTATTGCCGTTGATGATCCAGTTTTTCCCCTCTTTCCTGGCGGTGGTGCTGATATTGAGGGTATTGGTGCCTGCGTTGGGCTCTGTGAGCGCCATGCAGAATTCGATATCGCCCTTGGCCAGCGCCGGCAGGTATTTCTTTTTCTGCTCTGCCGTACCGTGTTTCAAAATGCTCAGGCCGCCGAAGACCTCTGACAGAATCAGGTACCAGGCGCCCGCCATGCCGCAACCGTACCCGGACAGATTCTCCATGGCGATGAAAAGCTCCGTCGCGCCGTTGCCCGAGCCCCCGTATTCCTCCGGTATGACTATGCCGAGAAAACCGGCATCACATATGGCTTTCCAGAATTCGCTGCCGAATTCGTGCTTCTCTTCCTTTTTGCGCCAGTATTCGGGGCCGAACTCAGTCGCGATCTCCCTGGCGGCGTTGGTGATCATTCGCTGGCTCTCAGTAAGCTCGAAGTCCATAATTACTCAGTCTCCTGCAGATTATTTGCCGATTAACATGCCTGTGGGATCGATATCCTTGCGCAGTATTTCGAGATCGCGGTCCGTCGGTTCGGGGCTTACCGCGTATTTGTCGGGGATAATGAGATCGAAGCTTGAATTATCGCGCACCTCCTCTACGGTGACGCCCGGGTGGAGCGATATCAGCTTCATACGTTTGGTCTTATCATCGAAGCCGTAGACTGCCAGCTGTGTGATCATCCTGAAGGGTCCGGTATTGGCGGGCAGGCCGGCCTTTTCCCTTGCGCCCGGCCCGCTCAGGAAGCCGGGGGTGGTGAGGAAATCGACCTTGTTGACGAACGTGCGTTTGGATTGCCCTCCCACAATGATGATGGTCTTGTGGGCGAAGGAAGCGATATCATTGGCGCCGCCGCTGCCTGGCAACCGAGTCTTGGGGTGGTCATGGTCGCCTATGCACGTTGTATTGATATTTCCGTACATGTCGACCTGGGCGGCTCCCAGGAAGCCGTAATCGATGAATCCCGCCTGACAGGACGACATCACATCGTGCATGCTGGTGGCGGCAATGCCACGGTAGCAGGTCAACGCCTGCCCTACAGATATTGGCAGTTCGGGCAGTATGGGCCCGACGCCCCCGGCTTCAAATATGATCAGCAGGTTCGGGGCGTGCGTTTTTTGTGCCAGCATACCGGCTATCATGGGCAGGCCTGTGCCGACAAAGACTGACTTGCCGTCCTCCAGTATGCTCGAGCCTGTGAACGCCAGGAATTCGCGCATGTTATATCTGCCGTTTTGATTGTTGGCCATCTGTCATTCATTCTCCCTTATAATCTGGTCCGTCAAGAGCAGCTTTTATTTGCGCCAGGGTGTTACCAGGGGCACCCTCATATCTTCGCGCTTCTTAAGGAATTCAATCTTTTTCAGCCCGCCGCAGATCTCCAGGTATTCATCGAAATCCTTTACGCCGAAAATGTATTTGTCCGAGTACTGCTTGACCCCCTCGTCGGTCTTGGAAAGAGCCAGCCATTCAGCGATGTGCTCTTCGTCGAAGAAATACTTGCCGGCCATCTCGCAGGGGTGTGATCCGTATGGTTGTTCAACCACGGCGTCCACCACGTAAAATGGTATAGCCGTATGCCATGGCTCCCTGCGCATTATCTCATTATCAACGATTTCTTCAGTGGTTATAATGAGCTTGCGTGCGCAGCGGGCAAGCTCGAAATCCTCCACCATGATGCCGTCGATCTGGCAGTTGCCGTAGATGTCGCAGCGGTGCACGTGGATGAAAGCCACGTCGGGATAGGCTGCGGGTATCAGGTTGATGGGCTTGCCGCTAAAAGGATCTTTCACCACCTTGCTGGAGCTGTAGGCGCCGGTATCCGTGCCGAGCAGGTTGCGGCTGGGTATAAAGGGCAGGCCCATCATGCCTGCCAGGAACCTCCACTGGTAGCCGGAGTTGCTGATCTCGGCGATGACCTTGCACCTGCCTGACTCCACCATGCGCCTGCTGGCAGGTGAGAGACCACGGACCTCATGTGCGAAGCTATAGGCTACTTCCACCCTGTCCACACAGCCGTTGCCCACCAGCATGTCCAGGTCATGCACGGCAGTCTTGCCGGCCATGATCAAGTTGCGCCTGCGCTGGCGAATAATCTCGTAGATTATATTCATGGAGACACGTATGTGTCCGAACCCGCCGCTGGCGATGAAGTCGCCGTCCTTGACGAATTTGCTCACCGCATCGCTCGCGGTCATGGTCTTGTCCTTGAGAGCGCGGGATTTGTTGTGCAGGACGTACTCCCGGTTCTCGTCCGGATCGTGCCATCCGACCAGTTGTCCTTTGCCTTCCTGTATAACTTCCATTTGCAGCTCCTTCAGTCGATTTAAGATATCAGTCAACTTGCCGGGAAGCTGTACTGCTCACAGCTTACCGGCAAGTTAAAGTTAACTATTAAATTATACGGGAAATACGCTTTCTATTTTTTTGTGATACCGAGGATCTTGCGCGCCTCGGCCGGAGTAGCCGGCTCCCTTCCCAGCATGGCGGCTATTTTAACGGCCAATTCTACCTGTTCATAGCTGCCCTTGGCAAGCTCGCCGTCAGGCATCCTGGTGTTGTCCTCCAGGCCCACCCTCATGTGCCCTCCCATCATGCATGACTGCATGATGGCGGGGACCTGCTCCGTGCCTACGGCACAGGTGGTGAAGTTGGAGTCGGGCGGCAGCGCATTAACAAATGCCACAAATACCTCGGGCCTGAATTTCTGGCCTCCAGCTACGCCCCAGACGAAGTTGAAATTATAGGGTTTGCGGAAGATACCCTGTTTGGCTATGAGAATCCAGTTATCGAGGCCGCCGACATCGTACAGCTCGGCTTCCGGCCGGCACCCGATCTCTTCCATTAATTTGCCGAAGTCCTGCAGCATGCCGAAGGAGTTAACGAAGACGTTATCGATCAGGATCTGGCCGGTCTTGCGGTCCAGTACGCTGAAATTCATGGTGTTGGTATTGAGTGAGGCGCTCTCCGGCTTGATGGCCTTGATCGACCGAATCCTTGACTCCATGTTGAGCTTGATCAGATTGTTGATCATATTCGTGCAATCCGACTCGGGGAAGGGTCCGACCTGACAGGGGAAGCCCACCGATGATGTGACCTGGATGATCAGGTCGGGGCAGCGCTGCCTGATGGCGTCGTAAGTGGCCTTTACCATTTCCACATCCGAGGTATGGTACCCGCCCATTTTTTCATCGCGGCCGTGGATATGCACCATGCTGGCGCCGGCCTTGAAGGCCTTCTCTGCTTCTTCGGCGTATTCCTTGGGTGTATAAGGTGTCGCAGGGTTGTTGTTCTTGAACGTGGCCGACCCTGCCAGAGCTGCTGTAATAATTACTTTGTCTTCCATACTTGCCTCCTCTATTATGAATTCATCGTTTTAATATGCGACTATTTGACCGGCCGGAAATACTCGATATCGAAGATGGTGGCTTCACGCTTGTCCTTGAATACCGGTTCCAGCTTCATCCCGGATTTAATGGATTTTGCATCGACGTCCCCGATGAAATGCGTCATGCCTGTATCGGCGCCGTCCAGCTTGATCACTCCTATGGCATAGGGCGGCTTGATGGCCTGCACCGCTGATTCGTAGTGCACGATAGTGAATGTTTCCAGTGTACCTTTGCCGCTCAGATCGATCAGCTCTTCCACCTTGCTGAAGCATTTGGGGCAGACGGACCTGGGCGGGACATTGACGAAGCCGCATTTGGGGCATTTGGCGCCGCTGATTACTTTGTTGTCCCTGATCTTGATAAAAAACTTGCTGGCCATGGAGCCCACGGAGTACTTGTAGGGCATGATGACGAAGCCTTCAAAAATGACGGGTTCTTTTTTTACTGCTTCCATAGTTATTTCCTTCCTATCTCTCCTTTAATCACTCGGTAATCGTCTTGAAGTGGACTATGTCGAAGATATTGCCCTTGCGCTCCGCCTTGGGCTTGATTACCGCCTCGACCCGCATGAAAATTTTAATCTTGCTCTCATCCGTCTCCTCGAGCTGGTGCTGCATAATGACGGTTGCGCCGTCCAGCAGAATGATGCCCACCGCGAAGGGGATCTTGAGCATCTCCCCTGATGTCGGAAGCAGGAACGATTGCTCCGCCATGAAATAGGACACGACTGTTCCTTTCGGCCCGACCGGTATCCATTTCGATCTGTCGGTACACACCGTGTGGTCCCTCGTGCAGACCGACTTGGGCAGGCAGAACTGGCGGCCGCAGGTGGGGCACTGGTTGGCATAGATAATGCCGTTTTCCTTTAATTCCCTGAAAAACTCACCCCAGACTTCGCCGGTCCTCCATTTATAGGGGATCTTCATTGTCTTATTGATGTAAATTAACTCTTCCTGTGGTTTCTGCTTCATATCTATCATTCCCTCCAGTTAATCCATGGTCTTGCTGAGGAGCAGCAGGTCGGACCAGTATGAGCCGCCGAAACCGCTGGCCAGTGCCTGCTTGACCTCCCTGGTCACCTGGTGCTCGCCTCCATCTCCCCTGACCTGCAGGGCAGCTTCGGCTATCCTCAGTATGGCGGAGTCGCCGATGGAGTTGGTGCAGAGCACGCCGCCGGACGGGCTGACCGGGTATTCTCCCTCCAGCTTGAGAGCGCCTTTTTCAACCAGCTTCCATCCTTCGTTGGGCTCGCAGACCAGAAAGTCCTCAAGCCACATGGGTATAGCGAAGGCGAAGGGGTCGTACATCTCGAAGACCTGTGTCTCAACCATCGGCTTGGTGATATGGTTGCGTTTAAATAGCTTTGCGCCGGCTTCCATATGGGAAGTCCAGCGTTTCTCGCCGATCCCGAATTGGGCGCCGCCGTATTCCACATGGACCGTCACGTGGTCCTTCATCCAGACCGGTTTCTTGCATATCTTCTTGGCCTTGCTCTCGCTGGCAAGCACCATCGCGGTGGCGCCCAGGCTGGTGGGACAGCACATCAGCAGGTTCAACGGGTACATCACCATCCTTGCGCTCATAACATCTTCCACGGAGTATATCTCTCGCATATGGGCGTTGGGATTCCTGTGTGCGGCCTGGGATGAATTGGCGCGCACCATGGCGGCGTGCTCCAGCTTGCATCCGCTCCTCTGCATGTAGGCCACCGAGACCGTTGCCAGTCCTCCGATGGCGCCCACCAGGAAATGCCGGTCCACCGCGGGATCGGTGATGGTGGAGATGGCCGGTGTTACCAGACCCTCATCGTGCTTTTCCCAGCCTATTACCAGCACGAGGTCGTACAATCCCGATGCGACGTGATACCAGCCCTGTATGGCCGTCATGGTCCCGACCGTGCCGCCGGTGTTCATTTTGAATCCCGGCCTGCCTGCCGCCCCACTGTAGAGGTTCAACATGGCATCGTTCAGGTGATGCCCCTCGAACATGTCCATGTTACCAGCCATTACTGCTTCCATATCGTTAATGGTCAGGCCGGCATCCTCCAGTGCCCTGGTTACGGCGTCGTAAATCAGCTCGCCGTCATTGACGTATGGCCTTCGGCCGCTGTGTGTGGTCTGGCCGATTCCAACAATAGCAACCCTGTTTGCCATTCTATTTACCTCCCTTTTCGAGAACGAGTACACAGTGCATCTGGCCGCTCAGTCCGTCGCAGCCGTGGGCCACAGCGCGTTTGGCGCCCTGCACCTGGTGCTCTCCTGCTTTTCCCTGCAGCTGCCAGACGGCTTCAGCTACCCTGGTCATACCCGCCACAATTACCGGCGCGCCTGAAAGCAGACCGCCCGATGGGTTGACGGGAATTTCGCCCTTAAGCTGCGTCTTGCCGCTGTCGATCAGCTTGCCGCCCTCTCCGCGTCCGCACAGGCCCAGCCCCTCCATCCACAGCAGCTCCTGGGGCGCATAGTACTCGGAAAGCTCAACCAGGTCGAGGTCCTTGACGGGATTACTGATGCCCGCCATCTTATAGGCTCTTTTAGTGGACTTAATCAGTGCATCGCATTCCGCCAGGTCCCTGTCTCCCAGGTTGTGATGCTCGTAAAAATTGCCGACTCCCGTTATCCACACCGGGTTGGGCGTCAATTTCTTGGCGACTTCTTCGCTGGCCAGGATCATGGCGCAGGCGCCGTCGGAGATGGGTTTCTTTTGCAGCTCGGTGATGGGTTCGGCCAGCATCTTCGACTTGAGCACCTGGTCGACCGTCAATGTCCTGGCATCCTGCGCCAGTTTATTCTTCAGCGCGTTGCCCTTGTTTTTCACCACGACCTTGGCGAACTGCTCGGGCGTGACCTTGTATTTGTCCATATAGCGCCTGGCCTGCATGGCCGCGCCCATGGTGTAATCGAGGCCCAGCCAGCGGTGGTAGACGTGGTCGATCGACCAGTTTTCTATCATGGCGCCGTCGGTGATCGATTCCTCGCAGTGGCTCACCACCAGTATCAGGTTGTTATCGCCCGAAAGTATGTGCATGGCGCCGTAAAGCACCGCATAGGCGCCGTCGCCAGCCACCTTGGATTCGTCCTTGAGGTGCGAGCATACGGCGTCGGGTATGGGCATGGATGAGATCGTCCTCCCGTCCCAGAAGTCCTGGGAACAGCTTACGACGGCTTCGACGTCGTTTTTGAGGTTGATACCCGCGGCCTCGACGACCTTGTCCGTGACCTCCACAACGAGGTCCATCAGGTGAGCGTAGGGTTTGGCGGCTTCGAACTTTGTCGAGGAGGCCGCCACTATTCCAACTCTGCCAGCCATTGTTGTATGCCTCCTTTAATATTTAGATTCCATAGAATTCAGAGCGGTTGTTTTTAGTCAGTTATCGTATTCGGGGTTACCATGCGAATGTAACCCGTCTTCACCGTCCGTGGAGGTTGGAACTGGCCTCTGCATCACTAATCCTCTTCCTGCTGCGTCAAGTATTAATTGTTAACAGACTACTTTTTGGGCTTTTTGGACACGGCCACCTTGATCAGACATATGGCCACATCCTCGTTGCGCTGGTTCTTGACGTGCCACTGGCTGGATACCACGCCGAAATCTCCCTTATCCTTGACTTCGGCGACCTCTGTTTCCAGGTGAATGGTATCGCCCAGCCTGGTGGGACCCGTAAACCGCACCTTGTCCATGCCGTAGAAGGCTATTAATGCAGTCTCGTAAGGAGTAACAAAGCCGGACGCTACAGAAAGCACCAGAAAGCCGTGTGCGATACGCCCGCCGAATATGGTCTTTTTGGCAACCTCCTCGTTGACATGGAGGGGATACCAATCGCCGCTCAGGGCGGCGAACATGGTGACATCAGCCTCCGTAATGGTGCGTCCCCTGGATACCTCTTTCTCTCCGAGCTTGAAATCCTCGAAATATTTCATGATGCTCCTACCCCCTGGAGATTTCCGCCTATTTTATAACAATTATGAAACCATGTAAACAAGATATCACTCGCAATTTCATAAAAATTTTTGAACGTATATTGCGATTGACAAAATTTATTGATTAACCGATTAGTTAATATTGATTAAGGGTATACCTTTTGATAAAATGTCGGACAGCCCGGCAAGTTGATGTCCCGGCCGATGAGAGGGCATGGAAAAGCCGGATATGTGAAGATCAGGAGGATAACGCCATGGACTTCAAGTTCAGTGCTGAAGAAGAAGCGTTTCGCGATGAAGTAAAGGGCTGGTTGAAAACGGAAATACCGCAGCGCTGGCGGGAGCTGCCCACAGGTCTCTGGCAGGAGACGGAGGAGTCGTGGAAAATATCGCGGCAGTTTCAGAAGAAGCTCGGATCCAAAGGGTGGTTGGCGCCGGCTTATCCCGTTGAGCTGGGCGGCGCGGGACTGGGCCACATCAAGCGCCTTATACTGGCCGAGGAGCTCGTTTACCATGACGCTCCCATCAGCATCGAGGCCGAGATCACGGTCAACTGGGTGGGTATGGCCCTGCAGCATTTCGGCAGCGAGGAACAGCAAAAGGACTATATACCGCGTATAGCAAAAGGCGACATAATATTCTGCCTGGGATACAGCGAGCCCAACGCGGGCTCCGATCTGGCGTCTTTGCAGACCCGCGCTACCGAGCAGGGCGACAACTATATCATCAACGGCCAGAAGATATGGTGCAGCTATGCCCACTACGCCGACTACTGCTGGCTGGGGGCCGTCACCGATCCCGAGTTGCCCAAGCACCGCAATATGAGCATGTTCGTGATCGATATGAAGAGCCCGGGCATCACCATCCGCCCGCTGATCAATGTTATCGGCTGTCATTCCTTCAACGAGGTATTTTTCGATGATGTTCGTATCCCCAAGGACGGTCTGGTGGGCCAGAAGAACAACGGATGGTTCCAGCTTGCCATGGCGCTGGACTTCGAGCGCTCCGGCGTGGGGACCGCTGCAACCAATAAGCTGATACTCGACCAGATGGTCAAATATGCCAGGACCAATAAGAGAAATGGAAGGTTGATATCGGAAGATCCCATCATGCGCAGCCTGATGGCGGAGATGGCCATCGAGATCGAGGTGGCGCGCATGCTCTGCTATCGCATAGCATGGATCTACAGCAAGGGCGGGCATTCCAACTACGAGTCGTCTCAGGCCATGGTATTCGGCAGCGAGCTGCTGCGCAGGATATCGGACGCCGGCATGAGGGTGATGGGCCAGTACGGGCAGCTTGCCTTCGGCTCATCCAGGGCGATCGGTACGGCGGAGATGTACAGGGCTTACCTGGCATCGCTGTCCATCGGCGTGGGCGGAGGCACCAACGAGATCCAGCGCAACATCATTGCCATGCGCGGGCTCGGCCTTCCGCGTAAATAGCTGTACCGGAATGAAATGAGGTGTGCTCAGGCCTATGGATTTTCGCTTAAGCGAAGCTGAAAACAAATTCAGGCAGGAAGTCGAGAAGTTCATTCTCGCCGAGATGCCGCAGGGCTATGCGGAGAGGGATTTGTATTGGCCGGGCGGTTACGGCGCCATCGGTGAATTTGAGATCAGAGATCCGGAAGTGGAGGTATTCAGACGCAAGATGGGTGAGCGCGGGTGGCTCACCATGGCCTGGCCAAAGGAATACGGGGGAGGCGGCCGCTCGTTTGTGGAACAGGCCATATTTTTTGATATCGTCAGCTACTATGGCGCTCCCGGTATGGATATCTCCACGCTCATATCAGGCCCCACCATCCTGCGCTTCGGCAGCGAACAGTTGAAGCAGGAGTGGATCCCTAAAATAGTCCAGGGCGACCTCAAGTTCTGGCTGGCCTACAGCGAGCCCAACGCGGGCTCGGACCTCGCCGCTATACAGACCAGGGCGGTCGAAGACGGGGATTACCTGGTGGTCAACGGACAGAAGATCTGGGGCAGCGGGGCGCACGTATCGGACTGCGGCTGGATGGTGGCACGAACGGATATGGATGCCCAGCCCTACAAAGGGACCACGCTGTTTATCGTGGACAACAAGACGCCGGGCATCACCATCAGGCCCATCATCAATATCGACGGCTTCCACTCGTTCAACGAGGTGTTCTTCGATAACGTCCGCGTGCCCAAGAAAAACGTGGTGGGCGAAATGAACATGGGCTTCTACTACCTCATGGTGGCTCTGGATTTCGAGAGGCTGGTCATATCCATGGGAGGTTTCCGCAGGCGTTTCGAAGACCTGCTCAAATATGTCGGGGAAACCAGGCGCAACGGCGTATCGCTGAGACGGGATGCGAGGATCAGGGCGAAGCTGGCGGAGCTCGCCATCGAGATCGAAATAGCCTATGTGCTGTACTACCGCACCGCCTGGATGATGGACAACAACCTCTTCCCCAATATCGAGGCCTCCGAGATCAAGCTGGTGACCACCATCCTCAGCAGGAAGCTGGCCGATGTCGGCCTGGAGATAATGGGGCCCTACGGGCAGCTCTGGCCCGGCTCCCGTCACGCGCCTCTCAAAGGCAGGTTCTCGCTGGGATATCTGGATTCCTTATCGGCCGTGATCGGCGCGGGCACCTCCGAGATACAGAGAAATATACTGGCCCAGCGCGGGCTCGGCCTCAAGCGTAAATAGACAGCGGATTATTATTAATTAAAACCGGGAGGGACAAACATGGATCTGGGATTGAACGAAGAACAGGAGATGTTAAAGAAATCGGCGCGCGAATTCCTGAGCAAGGAATGTCCCAAGAAGCTCGTGCGGGAGCTGGATGAAAGTGAAAGCGGACTCTCGCAGGACCTCTGGAAAAAAATGGCCGAGCTGGGTTGGATGGGTTTGCCCTTCCCCGAGAAATACGGCGGAAACGGCGGCAGCCTGCTCGACCTCACCGTCCTGCTGGACGAGATGGGCTACAACATAGTGCCCGGGCCCTTCTTCTCAACCGTCGTCCTGTCGGGCTTCACGCTGCTCGCGGCGGGAAATGAAAAACAGAAGGAAACGTATCTGAGCAAGATATGTTCCGGCGACACGATCATGACGCTGGCGCTGACCGGGGTGGAGGGGACGTATTCCCCGGCCTCGCTCGATGTGGAAGCGAAGGCAGCAGGCGGCGGCTATATATTGAATGGGACCAAGATGTTCGTGCCGGATGCCAACACGGCCGATCACCTGCTGGTGGTCGCGCGCACCAAAAAGAGCTCCGGTCCGGAGGACGGCGTGAGCATCTTCCTGGTGGACGCCAGGAGCGCCGGCCTGAAGGTCACACTGCTTAAAACGCTGGGACGCGACAAGCTGTGCGAGGTAACTATTAAAGATGTTAAAGTGCCCGCCGAGAACCTTGTGGGAAAGCTGAACGGCGGCTGGCCGGTCATCAAGTCCATACTGAGAAAGGCCACCGTTTGCAAGTGCGCCGAGATGGTAGGGGGCGCCCAGGCCTCGCTGGATATGGCGGTCAACTATGCCAAGGAGAGGGTCCAGTTCAACCGTCCCATCGGCGCCTTCCAGGCCATTCAGCATTACTGCGCGAATATGGTCACCGACGTGGACGGCTCGCGTTTCATAACCTACAAGGCGGCCTGGACCGAGAGCGAGGGACTGCCCGCCGATATGGAGGTCTCCATGGCCAAGGCATGGACCAGCGATGCCTTCAAGCGGGTGGCCGTGCTGGCTCACCAGATATTCGGCGCCATCGGCTTCACCATGGACCATGACATGCACCTTTATTTCCGCAGGGCCAAGGCCGGCGAAATAGTCTACGGCGATGCGGACTACCACCGGGAGAACGTGGCTGTGCAGCTTGGCCTGTAACGACCTGTTTCAACGCTTAAACGAGCGGGCGGCCGTCAGGCCGCCCGCTATTATTTTATTATGCACACCGGATGCGGCCTGAATTAACGCGTGTGAAGCTGGATTTTTGGCCTCCTCTTAGATTAGAATATAGCGTTTTAAAAAGGACTGACGAGTTGTCTCAGAATACAAATCGCCCTGCGCTTGACTATATCTTTCATCCGCGCTCCACAGCGGTGGTCGGCACCGTCCCCGATGCGCTCAGCAAATTCAAGCTGGGCAACCAGTTCATCAGGATGCTGCTCGAGTTCGGGTACAGGGATCCGTTGTACCCGGTCGGAGAGGGTGAGGGGGATGTTTGCGGCCTCAAGGTTTATCAGAGCATCGGTGACATACCCGGCCCGGTCGACTATGTGATTGCCGCCATCCAGAGCAAGTATGTCCTTCAGCTCGTTGAGGAGTGCGGCAGAAAAGGCGTCCGGGTGATGCACTTCTTCACCTCGGGTTTTGGCGAGATCGAGGACAAGTCAGGTCTGGAGCTGCAGGAACAGATGGTGGGCATCGCCCGCCGGTACGGAATTCGTATTATCGGTCCAAACTGCATGGGCATCTACTGCCCGGAGGCCGGCCTGGCCTTCGGTACGTGTTTCTCAAAAAAGCCCGGCAGTGTGGGATACCTGGCGCAGAGCGGAGGACAGTGCATCATCGGCGTCAGGGAAGCCAACCGGCGCGGCATCGATTTCAGCAAGGTGGTCAGCTACGGCAATGCCTGTGATATCAACGAGTGCGACCTGCTGGAGTATTTAACGGATGACCCCGCTACGCATATAATCACCGCTTACATCGAGGGCACCAACCAGGGACCACGCCTGCTCAGGGCTTTGCGAAGGGCCGCCGACACCAAACCTGTCATCGTATTTAAATGTGCGGACACGGGAGGCGGCTCGCAGGCGGCAGTGTCCCACACCAGCGCCATCGCCGGGTCCAGCCTGACATGGGATGCGCTGCTGCGCCAGACAGGCGCCATCAGGGTGTACAACGTCCAGGAGATGTTCGATGTGGTCACAGTGCTGCAGCGCTGCCCTGAGATCACCGGTTTGAGGACGCTGGTCGTCGGCCACGGGGGAGGCTCGTGCGTGCAGGCTTCCGATGACAGTTGCCGGGCCGGCCTCACTATGCCCCTGCTGCCGCCGGAATACCGGCAGGCCCTGATGAATATATACAAGTTCGATGCAGGCAACATCTTTAAGAATCCCCTTGACATAAATCCTTACTGGGGCGTCGATAAGGCCAGGGAGGCCCTCACTGCCGTGGGTAGCTGGGATGGGGTGGACCTGATTCTGTTGCATTCCACGCCCGAGCAGGACCCCTTTGTGCCGCGCGACTTTCAGTTCAAGCTACATACGGACGCCCTCGTGGGTTGGGGTGAGGTCGCGCCCAAGCCCGTTGTGATGGCCATGAACGTCAATACCGTGCCCGGCGATGACGGCCTTCCCGAGAAATCATTCCAGAGGTTGCTCGATGCGGGTTTCGCCGCGTTCCCCACCGTCACCCGGGCTGCCACCGCCCTGGTCCGCGCTTACAGCTATTACCGTCGCCGCAGTGGTGGCCGGCGGGATTCAGCGTAATCCGGCCCGGCAACCTTCATCCAAACCTCCCCGGCCATTCATTATAAATTCACAATCCGGCTATAGAATGTCCTTATAAATTAAAGCGCAAAGGAGGCGCACTCTATGAAT
>DAOUFR010000060.1:0-11601 GCA_034429715.1 Dehalococcoidia bacterium | reverse complement strand
TCGAGGATACTGGCCGGGACGGGCGCGACGCCGGACCAGGCGTTGCAGATGCTGGCCACGGCATTCAGTAAAGGCTGGATTTTTAAATCGTTCCCGGATGCTGTGCCGGCGCTCAAGCTGGTCAAGCAGAAAAAGCTGATAACCGGCCTTATCTCCAATGTCGGACAGGAGATCGACTCATACTGCCGAGAGCTTGGATTTGAGCCCTATCTCGATTACAAGGTCACCTCTTTCGAGGTCGGCTTCGACAAGCCAAGGCCGGAGATCTTCCAGCTGGCGCTGGACAGGGCAGGTGTCAGATCAGATGAGTCCGTCTTTATCGGTGATGTCTATGAACAGGATATCGTGGGCGCCAGGGGAGTGGGCATGAAACCCATACTGATCAACCGCAACGGCCTTACTTCATACGATTGTATTGTGATCTCCGACCTTTCCCGCGTGCTGGATCATATATAAACCGCTTTTCACAGGCCCCTTAAATACTCCGGCCGCAGCAGCGCGGGGTCCTTTTTCGCAAGGATCGAATCGAGCTGGGCCAGCATTTTTTGTTTGTCCCCGGGCATGCTCCCGCGTATGGCGAGGTAATTGGAGGCATGCATGGAGCTGAAGAAGCAGTCCGAGAACCCGGCATACTCGACTATAGTCCTCAACTCCTTCAGTGAATCGAAGGGCGTGATAAGCTCGAAATTTCCTTTCTCCCACTCAAGGTAAAGCGGTGTGCCGGGTATCAACGTCAGAGTGAGCGCGCCCGCGTAATCGGGATCCATCTCCGTTAATATGCGCGCCGTCTCCATGGCGTGCCGCCGGCTGCCCTGCACGCCGCCCAGGCCGAGTATCACCGTCACCGAGAGAAGTATCCCCGCTTCCCTGACCTTTGCCGCCGCCTCAACCATCTCGGCATGTGTTGCCCCCTTTTTGATCCCGCTCAACACTTCATCGTCGCCGCTTTCCACACCCATATAGAGCATGCCCAGCTTGAGCTCTTCCAGTGCCTTCAACTCTGCCACGCTGCGCCTCAGCACATCCTGGGGCGTGGCATAGCTGGCTATACGTTCGAGGGAAGGGAATTTACCGTTCAGGTATTGCAGAGCTTCAACCAGCCCCGGGTAGGGATAGACCAGCGCGTCCCCGTCCTGCAGAAAAACGCGCTTGCCGTCCCAGCGGCGCAGGATGGCATAGACGATGTCGGGCTGGCCCGGCAGCGCCATACGAGAGTTCATATAGAGGGACATGGCGTCGATCTCGCTTTTAACATCCTGCAGGTCGCGTATACCAAGATTGGTGAAGGAAAATGCGCAGAAAGCGCAGGTATTATTGGAGCAGCCTGACGTGAGGGGCAGGTAGTAGCTGGCATGCTCGCTGGGAGGTCTGATGATCTCCGGCCTTTCAAATCTCATATCTTGATCCCGGTCATATATCAGTGTAATTTCGCCACGTAGCTGTTGAGCGGCACACCCAGCGACCTGGCTACAGGGCCGCACTTGGCCTTAAGACAGAAGAAATTTTTACCCTGCGGAGCCAGCTCGTCAAGTGTTTCATAATAACCCATGCCCTTGGCGAAAACAAAATCGGCCGCGGCGAAAGCCTGATTAAACTCTTCTGAGGCCAGGTCGAACAGAACTCCCGGCGTAGCAGTTCCCGTGGTCATCACCTCCCCGGCCTCTTTCTCCAGGCCTGCCTTGCGGATATCGGCAATGGTGACATCGTTTTGCACAGGCAATTCCTTCACCACATATATGGTCCTTGCGTATCTGCGCATTAAACGGAGTAAGGGCATGTCAAAAAACGCTTCACCGCTGTTATCAGCCAGGTACAACACAAGGCCTGAGCTCCTGACCCGGCCTTCCAGCAGCGCAGAATCGTCGATCGCGAACTGCAACCTGTTTTCCCTGACCTCTTTCTCCAATTCCCCGATCGGCCTGAAGAAATCCATGGCGTTGCCCTGCGCCGCCAGCTTGAGATATTCCACGAAATCTTCTTTGTAACTGCCCTTCACCAGCGCAAACAGTTTGCGGGCCTCACTGATCTCGATGTCCTTGAACTTTCTATAAGGATCTTGGTTTCCCGTTATCTGCTTGATCAGGTGGTGTAACGGGGCGGCAACTTCGATAGATACGATGCCGGGCTTCAATTTGTCCCTGATCAGTTTCTCGGCAGCCAGTTTCGAATCCTCCCGCAGGCCGGCATGGTCGGTGGCAAAGCCGGACGCCTGGTGGGCCAGCTTTATCAGACAGTCATGGCATTCCGTGGATACTTTCATAACTATTATCGCTATTGCGGGCGCACCTGAAGGTACGCCCCTACAGGTGATAAATGTAGGGGCGGGTTTTCAAACCCGCCCGAAATTGAAATACATACTCAGAACTGCTTGCGAGTCCTGAGGATAAGAATCAGGGTTACGATGACCAGTAAGGCGCCGATCCCGATAACGATCCAGACCCATAGCGGTGTCTCCTGTCCCGTTGTTACCGTATCGGGCACGGGAGGCGCCTCTTCGGTGCGGAAGCTGAAGGTTGCACTCCAATCACTGGTAATCGGCTGGCCGTTGACCTCGGTTGCCCTCACTCTCCAGAAGTAATTGGTGTCGTAGTCCAGCGTCCCGCTATATTCATATCCTGTCGAAGAAGTGCTGACCTGTTTTATGACCTGCGTGAATTCGGAATCTGACGACAGCTGGAATTCATAGCGGGTGGCCTCCTTCCAGGGCGACCAGGAGAAAGATAAAGGCCTGACCTTGCAGGCCATGCATCCGTTGTCGGGCGCCAGCAACTGTACACCATAGTAAGGCGAATTAACAATGAATCCGGGTTTAACAGTGAAGCTGCGCACATCCGACCAGGGGCTGACTGCGATCTGCCTGGTGGCCGAGCGGTAGGAACGTACCCTCCAGTAATAAATCGCACCGGCCTCGGGCAATGCCGCCGGCGCAAGCCAGATGCCCGGACTGGTCATGTTGGACTCATCCATGGTGGCCCGGATCGAGCCCGTGACCGCCTCGATATTTCGGGCGTTGGATATGGCCGGATCGATTCTCAATGTAAACTGACTATCTTTAGCGACCTGCAGCTCGTAAACCGTGGAAAGGCAAAGCTGTTCCCAGGACAGGTCGATCTGCTGGTTGCGCCCCGTCACCGGATCGGCCCCCACCAGCGCGCCATCGGCAGGCGCGCGCAGTGCAGGCCCCTTCTTGGCCAGACAATCTGTATATACCCACAACATGCCCCGCCTGTTTCCAGGATCGTAACCGGGGTCCTGCATATAGCGGCCCTTGAGCAGTGCAGACAGGGCGGCGATAAAGGCGTTTATATCACCTGTGAAAGGGATCACTGTATTATCCAGGCTGAATCCGGACTGGTTATCGATCGCCCACAGGGATGTATTGGTATTGGGTGAGCAGCAGCCGCAGGCTTTGAGAGCGCTCGGCTCCAGCGTGAAATGCACATAGCACTGTGAAGAGGGCTGAAAGATGTCCAGGCAGTCCCAGTAAATCCCCGGTTTGGGCATGCCGTTGCGCGGCTCCAGTGTACGGCATACTCCGCTGTTGGAGGGCAAACCGCCGGTCGCCGGCGCCAGCGAAGTCGAGATGTTATCGTGGACTGCGTAAAGGGCCGGTTGCGGATTGCCCGTGAAGGCCATCACGATACCGTAGTAACCCACCAGGTGCGGCGGGTCGCCCGGAACCGCTGCCCCACCCCACCAATTGGGACCATCCGCGCCGTTGGTCGGGTCCATCATATCATTGTCGCTCCAGCGCGTGAAAGCGGGGGCGGTATTGCGATAGACGGTGCCCGTCACGTTATCGCCCACTGCGGCGTAGACAAAGTGGTTATTCTGAAAATCAGTATCGAATATGGCATGGACATTGCCTTTGACGGGCATGTCATCCAGGTATCTGTAGAAATTCACACCGCTGTCGGCGGAGTAGGACAAAGATGTTCCGATAAGTGTGGAAACCCAGTTGGCCCCCACCAGCACTTTACCATCCCGCGCTACGATAGTATGCGGTGTCACGTAAGTATTGGCTCCGGGCAGGTTGGTGGACCAGGCGGTGCCGGTATACACCAGTTTCTGCACCATGCCGTTGACTCCGGCAACATATATCACCCTGCTGGATTCGAATGTAAAGTCCTCCACTAAATACCGGGGAGCAACGGCAGCCCAGTAGTCCCCATAATCGGGTGACCAGGCCATCACCCCCGATCCCGAAGTCGAAGATGGCGCGAACCTTGCGGCCCAGGCCACCACACCTCCGTCGGACGAGTCTGTGCAGGATTGTACCGTGCGCAGGAGAGGCAGGTCTGTCTGCGGCACACGGCAGCAGACCGAAGTGGTATGCAGGAAGACCCTTTCCCAGTAGGTGCCCAGGGGCGCCACGGCTGGAAGAGGGGCGGCCACGCCCGGGCTGACGGTTGATCGCCATACGCTGTCGAATTCATTGCAGCCGACGCCCGCATCTCTGTGCACAGAGGCCAAATATATCGTTGTACAGTCGGCCGATACGGCCACATCGTTAAACCAGTCGATGGTGGTAT
This sequence comes from Dehalococcoidia bacterium, assembly GCA_034429715.1. Taxonomy (GTDB): domain Bacteria; phylum Chloroflexota; class Dehalococcoidia; order GIF9; family UBA5629; genus CAIMUM01. The sequence goes on along the minus strand of DAOUFR010000060.1, from coordinate 7,069 downwards.
CGATCAGCGAGAGCTGGTTCCAGGTATCACCGTTGTTGCGGCTGATGGAGAAAGCCGACTCGTCATTGGGTATCCGGGTGGAGATCCAGGGGGCGGGAGCTCCTAACGGAGGAACCACATCCGGGGAATCCCACCAGGTAGCGTTATCTGCGATAATACCCGACCCCGTTGCGGCATAGGCCAGCGATCCATTGGGATTCCAGGCCACCAAGGCGGCGCCAACGCCCGTCAGGTTATCGCTGCACACCGTGTCATCATCGCTGCCGCAGTTGCCCTGGTTGCCGGCGCCGGTGGGCGGCTTGAGAGACACATAACCGCATGAGCCGGCGCACGCGCAGGGCGTATCCATAAACAGAGTGGGCACCATTGCATTGCAGGGTGACCCGAAGGCGAAACCCGCCAGAAGTTTACCGCTTGCGTAGGTCCCAAAAAAGGCGATGCTGTATACCTGACGACTGGCTACAGTGGAAGTGTAAACAGCTGCCGGAGTCTCATTATCGATCCTGAATACACCTGTTACATTGGCCGCATTGGGAAAGGGGGCATAGAGGCTGACGAAGGCGCGTCTGAGCGAGGGCGACATGCCGCTATAATCGGAGGGGAGGCTCAGGTCAGCTACACCCAGGTTATCGTAAGAAGGGGAGACGTTAGCCGTTGTTGCGACTTCCACGCCCGCTCCAGGAAAAACGTAGGACAGTATGGAGTTGCTGCTCATATCACGTAAACCGATATTGTAATTGGTACGGTTAACATCGGCATAGATCATGACAACAGCATTGTCCCCGTTGTAAGTCGGCGAGAATTTTATGGCGAAATAATCGATGTTGGCTTCAGGGGCCTGTTGCGGCATCCACGAGCCGAAGCCCTGGCCCTTCATGATGAACAGCCTGCCGTCCCCTGCTCCGCTGCGAGTGCCGACCGCGTAGTCTCGGCCGGTCCCGTAATCCATGGAGATATCGATGGCCCCGATGGCTTCGCCGGCAGCCGCCATAGCCGGGGCGCCGGCATTGTTCCATGCCGCCCCGCCGTCGGTGGTTACCCAGAGCTCGACCGGTCCGGTGGCCTGTGTGCCGGCTGTAACCGCCCAGATCTTGGCATCGTCGGGCGCGACAGCTACCTGGTAAACATGTTTATCTGCGGACCATGCTGCGTTGCCCGCCAGCATTCTATATGCTGCAGTGGTCCAGGAGATGCCGCTGTTGGCCGTATTATAGAGAACGCCCAGCGGACCGGGGGTATTGGCAGCATTGACCGTCCTGTTATCCACCGTGACTGCAGCCAGCAGCGTCTTGCCGTCATCGGCGACAGCAATGTCGCGTATCTCGCTCCCCGTGAAAGTATCGCCCAGATCGAAAGTTGGGTTCAGGATATCATTTCTATTGGCGACCGAATTAGGCGTACTGACAGTATCCCAGCGCATTACGCCGGGATCAGCATCCGACCGATATGGATTCAAAAGACCTGACGGCAGCAGCGTTACAACTGCAGCCAGTATACAGATTATGACCGGCCTGTGAGGATGTGATTTATTCATATATGATTGGCCAATCTCCGGTTCCACCAACCGAACAAAACGTGTACTATAATAGCACAAGCCGATGTTTTGTGCATAAAATTATTAAGGATGTGTTAAAGCTATGCCGGATAGATTGAAACGCCTGCTTGAGCAGGGTAAAAATGAGCCGGTTGCGGGGTTTCTTGGAATGAGGTTGCTGGAGCTGTCCCCGGGGTATGCCCGCGTATCCATGCCGATGAAGCCCGAATATATCAATTTCAACGGTATGATCTTCGGCGGCATTATCTCCTCGGTGGCGGACCAGGCTTTCGCCTACGCCACTAACTCGGTGATCAATCCCAACGTTGCATCGCAATTTAATATCCATTTCATAGCCGCGGTCGGCGTGGAGGACGAGCTGACGGCAGAGTGCCGCGTTATGAAGAGCGGCAAGCGGGTATGTATCTCCGAAATCAAAGTTATGAACCGGGAGGGACAGCTTATCGCCACAGCCACCGGCACCACCATCCCTCTGATTTAGAGCCCCGCGGCGGGCTTGCGCAGTTGAACGGCGACACCTTATTATTACAAGTAGGGGCGTACCTTCAGGTGCGCCCGAAGCGGGCAATCCGGGCGGGTTTGAAGACCCGCCCCTGCAAACTCGTAATGAAGATATTAGGAAGCCATGAGAAAAGTTAAAATACTGTTTACCGAAATACACAAGCCCGAATATCACGACAAGAATCCTTTCCGCGAAGGTTTTGAGTGGGGCAAGAAAGTGGTGCTGGACCTGTGCGTGGATATCGACCTGGACGAGATGTTCAACATCTACATCGAGCAGCCGGAGAAACGCGTCAGGAACGGCAGGGTAATCAAATTCAGCGAATTCGCCATGGAATATCTGGAACAGGAGCAGCAGAGACAGCGCCGGGAGCAGAGCAGCGGAGGCGATATCTCAGATGAGGGCAAGGCATAGCAAATAAAGGCAGGGGGGTATAAGGATGGAAGACTTTGAGAAACTGGGAGTGTTCTACATCGGCAAAGAATATGACATGGCCCAAAAGAAATCGGGCGAAAACCTGGTACTTTACGATTCCAAGGACCTCGTAACACACGGTGTTTGCGTAGGCATGACCGGCAGCGGCAAGACGGGGCTTTGTATCTCCATACTGGAGGAGGCTGCCCTGGACGGCATACCCGCCATCATCATTGACCCCAAAGGTGATATGCCCAACATGATGTTAACCTTCCCCCAGTTGAGATCCGAGGACTTTCTGCCCTGGATCAACGAGGACGATGCCCGCCGCAAGGGCCTTACGCCGCAGGATTTCGCGGCCAAACAGGCCGATCTGTGGAAGAACGGGCTGGCCTCCTGGGGCGAGAGCGGTGATCGCATTGCCAGGCTCAAGCAGGCGGCTGACTTCGTGATTTACACGCCCGGCAGCACTGCGGGTATCCCCGTCTCCATATTGAAATCGTTTGCCGCACCTCCGGCAGCCCTGATCGAGGATAACGAACTGCTGAGGGACAGGATTAATTCCACTGTCACCAGCCTTCTGGGGCTGGTGGGCAAGGATGCGGACCCCATCAAGAGCAGGGAACATATATTGATTTCGACCATACTGGATAGCGCCTGGAAACAGGGCATCGACCTCGATTTGGCCGCTCTCATCCAGCAGGTGCAGACACCTCCCGTCAGCAGGATCGGCGTCATCGATCTCGACTCGTTCTACCCTGCTAAAGACAGGTTTGAACTGGCCATGCTGATCAATAACCTGCTGGCTGCGCCCGGCTTCAACGCCTGGCTGGAGGGCGAGGCGCTCGATATCGGGCAGATGCTCTACGGTCCGTCGGGCAAGCCGCGCATGTCGATATTCTCCATCGCGCATCTCAGCGACGCCGAGCGCATGTTCTTCGTCTCCCTGCTGCTCAACCAGATACTGGCCTGGATGCGCCAGCAGCCGGGCACCACCAGCCTGCGCGCCATGGTCTACATGGACGAAATCTTCGGCTATTTCCCCCCGGTGGCCAATCCGCCTTCCAAACAACCCCTGCTGACACTGCTCAAACAGGCACGCGCCTTCGGCGTGGGGATACTGCTGGCCACTCAGAACCCGGTAGACCTCGACTACAAAGGGCTTTCCAACACGGGAACATGGCTGCTGGGTCGGCTGCAGACCGAGCGCGATAAGGCACGTGTGCTGGAAGGACTCGAGGGCGCGTCAGCAAGTCAGGGGGCAAAATTCGACCGCCAGGCCATGGAGCAGACACTGGCCGGCCTGGGCAACCGCGTCTTCCTCATGAACAACGTCCACGACGACGAGGCAACGATATTCGAGACCCGCTGGGCTATGTCATACCTGAGGGGCCCACTCACCCGCACACAGATTAAGACGCTGATGGACCCGCTAAAGGCCCAGATGCCTAAAGCGCCTGCGCCAACCGTACAGGCAACAACCTCTCAGTCGCCCGCATTCACAACACCGACAGCGGGACAGGCATCAGGTGCAGCAGCGCCGGCAAGGCAGGCTGCTGTGCCGTCGGGACGTCCCGTAATCCCCCCCGACGTATCACAGTACTTCGTACCGGCCAGGGGCAGCCAGTCCGGAAACACGCTTTTATACAGGCCGTCCGTACTCGGCGTGGCACAGGTGCATTTCATAGATGCCAAGTCCGGAGTGGATATGACTGATGATACCGCCGCAACCACTGATATCACAGATGATCCCATACCGGTCAATTGGGACAACGCCCGGGATGCCGGTTTCAGCATCTCCGACCTGGAGAAAGCGCCCCGCGAGGGGGCCCAGTTCGGAACTCTGCCGGCAGTAGCGGGCAAGGCGCGCAGCTACGACAACTGGAGCAAGGAGTTCACTACCTGGCTTTACGGCAGCAAGAAATACGAGCTATTTAAGAGCCCGACCTACAAACAGGTTTCCAGGCCCGGAGAGTCGGAGAGGGACTTCAGGATAAGGCTCGGCCAGAGCGCCAGGGAACAGCGCGACGACATGATTGAAAAGCTCAAGCAGAAATACCAGGCCAAGATAAACACGCTGGAAGAGAGGATCCGTAAAGCGCAGCAGGCTGTGGACCGCGAAGCCGAGCAGCAGAAGCAACAACAGATGCAGACCGTAATCAATGTTGGCTCCACGCTGCTGGGAGCGTTCCTGGGCAAGGGCTTCGGCACCGGCACCGTAGGCAGGGCGGCCACCACCGCCAAAAGCGCGGGCCGCATTTTCAAGGAGAAGGATGACGTGAACCGCGCCAGGGACAGCGTGGCAACGCATCAGCAAACGCTGGAAGAGTTGGAAGCTGAGTTCAAGGCCGAGATGGACGAACTCGCTGCTAAGACCGATCCGGCCACTGAAGAGCTGCAGAAGATATCCCTTCGGCCGGCTAAAAAGGACATCGTGGTTAAGCTTGTCGGACTGGCCTGGCTGCCCTACTGGCGGTCACAGGACGGCACCGTGGCCGCCGCCTGGCAATAGTCAGACTGTTAGACCTGCGTCAGGCAGATATCCCGGTCGCGATCGCCCAAACGGTCATCGCCAGCTGCGCCAGCGAGAAGACCAGCGTGGCGATTAGCACAGCTATAGATGACGTTGTTTTAAACTCATCCCTGCCCCGCGCAATGAACGTCATATGGATTACGAAAGCGAAAATACCGCCTGCGCCCAGTATGGCCGATATGACCAGTCCTGCAAACGTGCCCCATACCAGGAGCACAAGGCCCAGTAGCACGATCAGGACCAGAGGGACGTGAAGGAAGACGAATAACGCCGGCCCGCCCGGCAGTTTGAAAAGCTTCCACTCCTGCCAGTACGCGGAATCGATCTCATGTACAATCAGCAATGTGGCATTGATGAGGTATAGTGCAATCAGCCAGTTCAACATGGTTCTCTCCCTGCCGTCTCACAAAGGTGGTCTTATACGGCGATTTTAAGCCTGTGCCTGAGGTAAAGACCTGCCAGCAGGCCGAAGAGCAGCCCACCCAGATGCCCCTGCCAGGATATGAATGAGAACGGTAGCAGGATGAGGAAGCCGATGACCACAGCGATCCACAGCGGCATGGGCACCGGTATGGGAAAGATGAACACGCTCACCTTCGGCGCAACTATAGCCAGCGCGCCGCCCAGGGCAAAGACCGCCCCGGAGGCGCCGATGGTCGCTGCGTAGGGTGCTGACAGGCACAGGACAAAGAGACCCCCGACAATGCCGCCGGCAAAGTAAACAATGAGGAAATTGCGCATGCCCGCGATGCGGTTAAGGAAGCTGCCGAAAAAATACAGCGTCAGCATATTAGTCAGCAGATGCCAGAAATCCGCCTGCGTGAACATGTACGTGACGAGTGTCCACGGCCGCTCCATCAGGCCGCTCCACGAACCATACAGCCCGAGGTAGGGGATAATATTGCCGCCGCTGAAAGCGGCGATGTTTACAGCGAGGTAAACAAGCACATTGAGGATTATGATTACGATTACGGGGATCAGTTCGCCTTCACGCGTCCTATAACTGACAGTAGACATTTTTCCTCATCCTGTTAAAAATAGTCTTTATTTAAGTTTATCACGACCGGCCCGAGAATCGGCATCAGGCCAGCGTGTAGTAGGTCAGCCCGTCCTCATTATAATTCTTGACTTTTCCCCGTTCCAGCAGGTAGATCAGGTGCGCGATGGTCTCCCCCATGGCGAACCATTGTTGCACTATAGGAAAATCTTTCCACTCTTTGGCCTCGATTTTCCACGTGATATACGGCGCGACCTGATATGCGGTCTTGTCACCCTGCTTGAGGGCGGCCACGGCCTCTTCCAGCCTCACCCTGTGATGCTCCTTCAGCTCTTGAATACGCTGCTTGTGCTCGTGCCAGGATCTGCGGTGCGCCGGCAGCACCAGCCGGGCATCCAGGGTAGCGGCCTTATCAAGGCTGTTTAAATAGTCTCCCAGCGCATCGCCCATCTCCGGCCAGTGTGCGATATTGGGCGTGATATCGAAGAGAATGTGATCTCCCGAGAACAGGATCTTTTTGCTTTCGTCATAAAGGCACATATGTCCCGGCGAATGGCCGGGCGTCTCCACGCACCTGAGGGCATAGCCGCCGATCTCTATGACCTGCCCGTCGTCAACCTCTGTGATATCCACCAGGCGGCTGGGGCTGTAGAGGTAGCCCGGATGCTTCGCCATCGATTCTTTGAGCACCTGGAGGGGGAATCCGTTGACCGTGTAATAATCCAGCAGGTCCGCCCAGTGGCGCGGACCTTTGACTATCTTGGTCTCGGCGCGCCCGAAATAGCAGAGCGAGCTGTCGGTGGCCAGGTCGCCCGTGAGGCCGAAATGGTCCGCGTGCAGGTGGGTAACAAACAGGTCCGTCCTGTTAAGATCGATACCCAGCTTTTGTATGGCCGGCATCATCACTTCCTTGCATTCCGGGCGGTTCATGCCCGTATCGATAATCAGGTTTCTGTCGGCCCCCCTGATGACATAGCAGTTGACCGACTTGAGTGGATTTTTCGGCAGCGGCAACTCGATTTTGTAGAGGCCCGGCAAAATATCTTCTATCATTTCAACCCTTTTTAA
>DAOUFR010000059.1:0-5986 GCA_034429715.1 Dehalococcoidia bacterium | reverse complement strand
CGGCATACTCGAAGACAATCCCTTCGAGATTATCGATATCAAGGGCGTCGGGCGGCTGATGGAGACCGCTATTTTCTGGGCACGCCGCGCCAAGAAGGATATTCCCATCGGCGTTTGTGGGGAGCAGGCGGGCGAGCCGACCTCAATTAAATTCTTCCACGCCATCAACGTGGATTACGTGAGCTGCAGCCCGTTCAGGGTGCCTATCGCCAAGCTGGTCGCCGCCCAGGCCGCCATCTCGCAGAAAGATTCGGCGGAAGCCGCTCTCTAATCATTTTCCTGCATGCTGGTTGATCTACAAAAGGCTATGTCTGTTCAGGGCTGATTACTCCCTGCGCAATGGCCCGCTTGAATATCCTGATAGACTCCGCCACACCCTCGCCCAGCGGAGTTACGTGCAGGGAACCCAGAATCCTGACAAGGGGCGCATTGTCGATCTCGGCAGGAAAGGGCAGTGGTATGTCGTCGTACGTAATATTGCCCTTTGATGAAGGCTCGGCCACCTCTATGGCATCTATTACAGCCTGCATACAGACCGTTTCCCCACCCAGGTTGAACACCTCTGCCCCCTTGAAGTCCACACGCGCTGCGTTGATATAAGCCCTGGCCGTATCGCCGGCATACTGGAATCCGAAGCGTCCCCCGTATGAAATGCGGTAAGGCTTGCCCATCGCCGCCGCCAGCATGGCTTTGGTAGGCGTAGACGTCATCCCCTGGTCCCTGCCCGGCCCATAGACTACATAGGGGCGAATTCCTATACTGGAAATGCCGCTATCCATCCAGTAAACGCGCGCCGTCCCCTCGTTGGCCTGCTTATAAACACCGTAGTGCGACCTCGGGCGAAGCGGAGCATCGTGAAACAGCGGTCCATCGGGATATTCGTCAGTCGTGCCGTACACGGCCGTGCTGCTGGCATAAACCAGGCTACGGATGCCGCATCGTGCAGCCGCCTCGAAAACATTGACCGTTCCCCCAACGTTCACCGCGGCGCCCAGCGACGGATCGGCCTTGCAGAAGGGGAATTGCATGGCTGCCAAGTGTATGATGTGCGTGATTTTATGCCCCTTCAGTATGATCTCAATAGCCTCCAGATCGGTGATATCGCCGCCCACGAATTCGACGCCGGACAGCTCCTTTTCGCTCATTATCAGCTTCAGACGATGCAGCGAGCCCGACCTGACCAGTGCGCAGGTGTAGACTCCCTGCTGTACCAGGTTACGCACCGTCCATGCGCCAATGCATCCGGTAGCTCCCGTGACCAGGAACCGTTGTTTCATTTCGCCACCCAGCCGCAGTCGACCAGCAGGTCCGAGCCGGTTATAAACGATGCTGCGTCTCCGGCCAGGAAATATATCGATTCGGCGATCTCTGATGGATCGGCCCAGCGTTTGAAAGCCTGCTCGCCCTCCCTCAACTTTTTGACCTCTATGTAAGATTTCCCTGTTTTGGCCGATTCTATCTTGATATCGCTCCTCAGCATGGGAGTGTCCACCGAGCCGGGGCTGACGGAGTTCACACGTATATTCCAGGGGGCCAGCTCCCAGGCCAGCGCCCGGGTCAGCGCTATTATGGCGCCCTTGGTGGCGCCATAGAGAGAATGGTCGATCTGGCCCACGTGTCCTGAGACTGAGCCCATATTCACGATGGAGCCTTTCTCCTGCTTCTTCATAACGGGGATTACGTATTTACAGAAGAGGAAGATGCCGCCAAGATTGACATCTACGACGCGCTGATATTCCTCCCAGCGGATCTTCTCCAGGGGACGTACCAGCACAATGCCGGCGTTGTTGTTAAGCACATCTATGCGGCCGTACAGCTTGACTATTTTTTTTACGGAGGAGGCAACGTCTTTTTCGTTTGCGACATCGCATCTCCAGAAAATGCAGTCACCTCCGCCGGCTTTAATCTCAGCACTGACCTGTTTACCTCGCTCGGATACATCCAGCATGACTACTATGTAGCCCTTGCGGGAGAATAAACGCGCAACTGCCTCGCCTATCCCGTTGGCGGCGCCCGTCACAACCACAACCTGTTTTTTTGATTTGCCCATCGCATTATCTCCTGTTGAGCCCCAATATTTTGCGTGCCTGCTTCACGCTGGCGACAGGCCGTCCCAGCGACCGTGAGATGGAGGCTATTTCTTCCACCAGCTCGTGCGTGCTGGCCAGTTTCCCCGACCTCGTATAACAATAGTCTTCGGTACCCACTCGCACGTGGTCCCCCTCCAGGATGGCTGCCGCCAGTATCTTCATCTGGTCCTGGTGCATGATACTTACTACGACCGCGCAGCCCGGCGGAAGCAGCCTGCGGCGGTAGAGATATTCCTCGACGGTGGGCGGCGACCAGGTGCCTCCCGGCCAGCCGAAAAAGAGTGTGGTGATATATGGGATGCTGAGCAGCTTTTTATTGATCAGGTAGTTCAGGTTCCAGATGGATCCCGCATGCCACACTTCGAACTCGGGGGCGACATGATTTTTTTTACAGAGCCTGGCATATTTCTCCAACTCCTGCTTGGAATGCAGCTTGAGGCAGTCGACCTCGGCGAAGGCCTCGTCATGGTGATTGAGTATGATGGAGAGCATATCGGATTTCTGCCTGAAGCAATCAAGGCGGTCTTTTATCTCGAGGCTGGACATGCCGCTCTGAATTATGATGTCGCAGGAAGCACGCACAGCGCGGATGACCTCGGTCCACTGTCCCTCGGCATGCGTATGCAGTACGGAGGCGCCCTTTTCCAGGCAGAGTTTAGCCTCCCGCGCTATGGCCTGCGGGGTCCGGGGATAGTTCACCGAGGGCTTGAGCCAGCAGGTATTCGGTGTGGCAACTATGATAAGCGGATCCATAATTTTCTCTCCTTATGCCATGTACCTTACATTCCTTCTACGGGTTACAGACTCACGATATGCTTGTCCAGCGTCGTTATCTTGCGCAGACCCGTCTCGGTGACCACGTAACAGTCCTCCACACCGATCAGGATCTTGCCGAAGGACTCCCAGGCCTCGATCTCAAACACCATGTTCTTCTCAAACGGCCTGTCCAGCACCTGCAGGGGACCGAAGAGGTGCTGTTCCTCGCACTCCAGCCCGATGCTGTGCCCTATGGCCATGGTCAATCCCTCGGGCTTCAGCTTCTTATAGAAAGCATCCGCCTCCGCATTCAATTGCCTGATATTCACGCCGGGCTTGGCGTGCTTCTCATAGTATTCCTGCAGCACGATAAGGCGATCAATGATCTCCTTCGCTTCGTCCGGCACAGGGCCGATGACGGCGTGACGGTTGACGTCGGAGACATATCCCCTGTAAGCCGCTCCGAAATCGTAGCGGCAGATATCGCCCTTCCTCACGACAGTGCCGATGCCGGGCGCCTCGGGGTCCGACTCACCGATGCTATGAGTCAGATGGTCCCAGGCCTCGGCGCCTTCCTCGATAATGGTCTTCCTCGCCAGCAGCAGGAAATCGTTATCTGTCATGCCTTCCCTGGTCGCCTTGATACAGGCGGTAACAGCCTTCTCCGTGATCTGCGTGGCTTTTTCGATCAGCTTGATCTCCTCATCGCTCTTGATCAAACGCATCTCCAGCAGGACGTCGTCCGCAGTCACGACTTCGGCGGCGGGATTTTTCTGGGCCAGATGGTCAAGCAGATACTTGGGAGCATATGATTCAACCCCTATGCGTTTACCTTCCAACCCCCATTTTTTAATCTTGGACATGATGGCGCGGGAGGTCTCCTTCTGCCCTATCGTGCCCTTATGGTCCGCTATCCATGAGAACTTGTCCACGCTCTGAAAGAGGTCCCAGTTGAACAGAGCGGACCCACCGTCACGGTTGACCATAACCACATTGGGATACTGGTTGCTCAGCGCAAACAGGATAGGATTTGGGCTGGCATGCAAAATGGGCATACCGCTGGTATAAAAAACGTTAACAGGTGAGGTGACGATCATCAGTTCCAGGTCATGCTTGTGAAGTATTTGCTCCATCCGCTTCTTATTGAAACCAACAGCTTTCACACGTTTCACCTCCGGCAGACTCTTCCTAATAGGCACATGCTCCGCGAGATTATGTAAAATACTCTCCGTTCCGGCGGACTTCTCGACGGCGGCCAGGTCCGCACGGGTCACTGCCTTGCCGGTCTGTGCCGATAGGTATCCCATCAACACTGCGGCGATGGCGCTTTTTGCCTGCTCCGGTTTGAATTCCGGCTCCCTGTTCTCCAGTATGCACTGCGCAAAATATTCGTCCTCGCAGCGCATGGATATGTTGTAATACGAAGGAAATGGGCCATGCTCGATATCGGGCTCGTACCACTGGTTTTTATTCTCCCCCATAGCCTCATGGCTGGAGTAGATGCGCACCGCCTTATCCCACATATGGTTTTCAAGTATTGTGCCTTTGCTCCCGTAGATCTCCAGGCTGTTGAAAGCGGGTGTAACCTGTGTGAAGCTCACCACCACTTCGCCCACGACACCATTGCCGAAACGGACTACAGCCATAGCGTTGTCCTCCGCTTTCTCGGGCAGATTAGTAGCCTGTTTGGAAAGCGTCACATAGACAGATTCCACTTGATCACCGAGGATCCATTCCAGGGTGGCGAATTTATGCGCCCCCATATCCATAAAAGACCCGCCACCGGATTTGATCGGGTCTCCCTTCCAGGAATTAGGCTGTGTCATTCCTTCTATTTCGCTGACCCCCTCGTAGGCCCGCACCAGATGGACATCGCCGATCAAATCCTGCTGAATGGCGTCGTGTATATACTGGTGCGCCGGCAAAAAGCGATGGTTCTCGGCGATCATAAACTTCACCCCTGCTTCCCTGGCAACCTTTATCATGCGGTCGCAGTCTTCGGTCGTAGTGGCCATGGGCTTCTCGCACAGAATATGCTTGCCGGCAGCGGCAGCCTTCGCTACAAGGTCGGCATGGTGGATATGCGGCACCATGATCAGGACAGAGTCAATATCGCTCTTGAGGAACTGGTCCAGATCGCCGAAAGCCTGCATCTTGTTGGCCCTGTACCGTCTGGCCACCTTTTCGGCATGCTTCTGGTTTTTATCATATACCGCTACAAACTTCAGATACGGTGAATCCTCGCAGGCGGACCTGTGAAAGTCCCAAACCGATCCAGCTCCGATGATCCCGAACTTGACGTATTTGCCTTTCGTATCTTTGCCCGCTTTACGCTGGGAGGCCGGTTTTTTTTGAGATTCCTGAGAGGCGCTACCTACTGAGGCGGGTGCCTGGCCCGGCTCCAGGTCCAGCTCCTCTCGTATCATATCGACCAGCGTGCGAAACTTGATCGCGTCGGGCAGGCTCCCGTCCACCTTCAATTCCCCATTCATGTATGCCACGGTAGCATCAACCTGGCCCGTGAAAACGCCTGCGCCCAGCTGAGCATCCATCTCCAGAATTATATCGGGCGCATCAATGTCGCCCTCGCCCATCTCGAAACTCCCGCCCTGGATGCTCAACCAAAAATCCGGGTAATCTAATAGCCTGAACTGGAACCTGCGGTTGAATCCCCTCACCTCGTCTTTGGTTTCGTCGATGCTGTTGGCGACCTGTGTGAAAAGCGTTAAGTAATCCTGAAGGTCCTTCAAGCTGAAGGCACCACCCTCAACCCTCTCCAGCATACGTTGCTTCAGGCCTTCGTCGATCGGTTGCTTGCTATCTACCTTCCAGCCCATAATGATAATCCATCCCTCCTTAATGCAGATATCCCAGGTCTATCCCGTCTCACTTTCAACTATGCACTTCAGCGTGATACCGTGAAAGATTTTAATTCATTGTATTCAGGATCGCGAAACTTCAGAACTGCCTCGTCCTGCGATATGGTAACGTCCACAAAGGCGTGTTGATTTCCCTTATACCAGATGCTAGCCGGAGAGATATATGACCTCTCGGGGTCTGGCAAACCGCCAAAGGCGCCGCAGATTACATATGTGACATTGTCTTTCTGCAACAATTCAAGTAAATGGTTGTGACCGCTG